>NZ_JMCC02000106.1 GCF_000737335.2 Enhygromyxa salina
CGGGCGGGGCCGGGGCCGGGGGCGTGGGCGGGGCTGGGGGGTGGTGGACCGGGTTGCGGTGGGGCAGCGTCGCGCGGCGGAACGAACAGCAAGGTCGCGTTCGCGCTTGTCGGGGCAGCTTCGCGCAAGAACCCCGACAGCTCGGCGTGGATCGTTGCCGCGTCGCTCACTCGCTGTTCGGGCGCAGGTGCCAAGATACGCAGGATCAAGCTCTGAAGCCCCGGCGGCAGCTCGCGGGCGATCGCCTCGGGCAGCGGCGGCACGCCTTGGCTCAGGCGATCGATCGCGCTGCGCAGCCCGAGCCCAGCGAATGGGCCACGCCCGCACAACAGCCGATAGAGCAGCAGCCCGAGCAGCCAGCGGTTGGAGCTCGCGTCGTCGGGGTGACCGGCCGCGGCGGCTGGCGTCAGCCATTCGCGACGCAGCTCCGCGCTTGGAGATGGATCGTTGGGTGCGTCGACGCGCGGGTGAACCAGCACCTCGGCGAGCACCCACACGCTCGGCTCGATGACCACGTTCGTGGGTCGCAGCAAGCCAGGGAACAGCCCGCGGGACTCGGCGCCCGCCAGCGCGCGGGCCAGCTCGGCCACCAACACGACGACCGGTCGCCACGTCAGGGGCAGACCTTCATGGGTCCCGAGCAGGGCGGGCAGCTTGGTCTCGATCCGCGCCCGGACCAGCCACGCCGTCCCGTCTGATGGGTCCCGCCCGCCCTCGATGAACCCGCCGATCCCCGCGCGCCCGAGCTCGAGCAATTCATCGGCCGCGGTCTGGTGGCTGAGGGGGAGTCGCCACAATTCACGCCCGTCCGCGCAGGCCGAGCGCTGGGCCACGCGGATCGGCTCGAGCGAGCGCTCGCTCACGGGGGGCGGGGCCACTGGTCCACCGTGCCCGAGCTTGTCACCGTTCGGCAAGCCATCATCTGTGCTCATCGGGCCAGCCAACGCCAACGGAACGACGATGCTTTCGAGCGGTGCAAGCCGATCACTGGCAACCGGCGTTGGGCCCCCCGCATGGCGCCCCGCCCCGCCCAGACCACCTCCCCAGGCTCAGCCGAAGCCGCGGGAGCCTTGACTGTCACCAGTCCGCGGGCTGCGCTCGTGGTGTACAAAGGATCGGGACCCGAGGTCGACACGGACCCGGATCACGCCATGCCCGAAGCCGATCCCGAGCGCCGCACCCTCGCCTACGCTGGGGCTGACAACAGCCCAGCTGCCACCTCCGACCCCGGCTCCGACCCCGGCTCCGACCCCGATTCCGCAGGCCCCGAGCCAGCGCTGGCTCGCGCGGGAACGGGGGGCGCGCTCGAGCCCGAGCCCCGTCGGATCGGTGATTTCCTGGTCCGCCGCCTGATCGGCGAAGGCGGCATGGGCAAGGTCTACGAGGCCGAAGAGCGCCTCTCCAAGCGCCGGGTCGCGCTCAAGGTGCTGCGCAGCGAGCTGTCCCGCAGCGAGGTCGGTCGCCGGCAGTTCGTCAACGAGATGGGGATCCTCGCCAGCCTCGACGATCCGCACGTGGTCCGCTGCCTGCACTGCACGGAGGTCGACGGCGAGCTGATCATGGCGCTCGAGTTCCTCGAGGGCGAGACCCTGCGCGAGCGAATGCTCCGCGATCGCGCGCTGGCGTGGGACGAAGTGGTGGCGATCGCCTGGCAGGTGGCCGCCGCGCTCGAAGCCGCGCACGCGGGCGAGCAGCCAATTATCCATCGTGATCTCAAGCCCGAGAACGTGATGTTGCTCGACGGCGGGCGCGTGAAGGTCATGGACTTCGGGATCGCCAAGATCGTCCAGGCCGCGGCCGGCAACACCACCCACAGCGTTGGCACCCTTCAATACATGAGCCCCGAGCAGATCGACGCGCGCCCGCTCAGCCCGCGCTCGGATCTGTACGCGCTTGGCCTCGTGATGTGGGAGCTGCTCGCCGGGCGTCCGCCCTTCGAGGCCGAGTCGCCGCGGGTGTTGCTCGACAAGCTGTGCACCGAGCCAGCCCCGCAGCTGCCAGCCGAAGCCCGGCGGGGGCTGCCGCGCGGGGTCGAGCAGCTGGTCATGCAGCTGCTCGAGAAGGCCCCCGAAGCGCGGCCGGCCAGCGCGAGCGTGGTGCTCGAGTGTCTCGAGCCGTTTCGGCCGGCCGAGCTGTCTACCGCGAGCGCGCCCCGATCCACGACTCGCCCGGGTCGCAGCGTGTCCAGCGAGGTCGCGCAGCCAACCCCGGCCCCGGTGAGTGCGGCCGCGAGCAGCCCCAGCAGCCCCAGCAGCTCGGGCGCGCAGGAGCTCACGCCCAAGCGCTTCGACACGGTCGCTGTCGTCGAGCAGGCGGCGGCCGCCCGCGAGATCCCGACCAAGCTCGCCGCCACGATCATCGTCAGCCTCTCGCTCGCCGCCGGTCTCGTGACCTGGCTGGTCCGTCTCCTCGCCACCTGAATTTTGCAGCCAAACCCAGGAAGTCAGCATGCGCGTCGCAATCGTCGGAGTCCTCGCAGCCCTCGGAATGTCCCTCACCAGCACCGCGGTGTGGTCGTTGACCGCTCCGGGGCAGCGCGACGCCACGAGCGCGTCCAACCCCGTGAATCAGGGCGACACGCCGCGTTCCAATGATCCCAAGCCCGAAGATCCGCCGCCGCCCAAGCTTGTCGACAAGTCGACCTTCGTGACCGGCAAGACCCTCATGGTCGAGGGCCGGCTCGGTCACAGCCGCATGCTCGCCGACGCCCGCGGCGAGACCTTCTTGTTCGTCGACGTTCGTAGCGAGCTCGATCAGGTCAATCAGGCCGGCGCACGCTCGGGCTTCGAGCCGCTCAACCTCGCGGTCGTCATTGATCACTCGGGCTCCATGAAGGGCCAGCGCGAGCGCAACGCCATTGACGCCGCCGCTGGCATGATCCGGCGGCTGCGCGACGGTGACACGGTCTCGGTCGTGTCCTACGCCGAGCAGGCCAAGGTGGTGATCCCGGTCACCACGATCTCGAGCGCGAGCCGGGAACGCCTGATCCGCGAGATGCTCGACGGCGTCAACGATCCCCCCAGCGGCAACACCTGTATCTCGTGCGGTATCGATCTGGGCATGCGCACGCTCTCGGGTCGGCGCGCGGGCATCGATCGGATGTTGCTGCTGTCCGACGGCGAGGCCAACCGCGGCGTCCAAGACGAGGGTGGCATGCGGGTCGTCGCTCGCCAGGCTCGCAACCGCGGGGCCACGATCTCGTCGATCGGCGTCGACGTCGACTACAACGAGCGCCTGATGTCGGCGATCGCCCGCGAGGCCAACGGCCGTCACTACTTCTCGGAGACCGGCGAGAACCTCGAGCAGATCTTCGACGAAGAGCTGGACTCGTTGGTCACGGCGATCGCCAAGGACGGCAAGCTGGTCGTCGAGCTCGCGCCCGGCGTGCGGGTGGCCGAGGTGCTCGATCGCAGCTACCAGCAGGTCGATCGGCGCGTGATCGTGCCAATGGGCACCTTCGCGGTCGGCGAAGAAAAGACCTTCTTGATCCGCCTCGAGGTCCCGCCAAGCCCGGTCGGCGAGCGGCCGGTCGCCGCGGTCACCTTCAGCTATGACGATCTCGCGGGCCGCGAGCCGGGCGAGTGCTTTGGTGAGCTCGCCGCCAACATGACCGCCACGCCCAGCGAGGTGTCGCCGCTCGACGCGATCGTGCTTGGCCGCTTGAGCCGCAGCGAGACCGCGCGCACCCTCGAGCAGGCCAACGTCTTGTTCGCGCAGGGCCGCACCGCGGAGGCCCAGGCCACCGTCGACGCCCACCTGTCAGAGATCAAGGAGCGCCGCGAGGCCGCGGGCTTGCTGACCAAGGCCAAGGACTTCTTCGATCCCTTTGGCCGCGATCTCGACGACGAATTCAACAAGCAGGCGGGCGTGCTCGACGAGGCCAACGCCGGCTTCGTCGAGGCCGAGTCCGCGCCCGAGCCGGCGGCCGCGAGCCGTCCGGGCAAGGCCCAGGTCAGGCGCAACGCCGCGCAGGCCGACGCCTTCTCGCTGTGACAGCGCCGGGCCGGCCGTGGTCGGCCGTGGTCAGCCGTGGTCAGCCGTGGTCAGGGGATCGGTGCAGCGCCGCGTCCTCGAAGGCCGGCACCGAGTCATCGAAGTTGATGCACGCGGGCAGCCAACCGGCCCCGAGCCAGGCTCCAAGAAACCGACGGGTACCGGGCCCCGTGCGCGGGAGCGAGGCGTGCCAGGTCCGCTCCTCGACCAACACCGCGGTTCCGGGTGGACCCGAGAGGGCGACTTGTCCGGGCCACTGCTGGTGCAGATCGTTGGGAAACGGACACTCCAAGGGGTCGCTGAGCTTGCGCGGATAGACCAGCAACGAGCCGGTCTCGGGTCCGAGCTCGTGAAGGTAGATCAGCAAGCTCAGCCGACCGATCCGGTCTGGATCAACCCGGCCGGGGCGCTCGGCCTCTGGCATGTCCTCGTCGGGACCGCCGATGTGGCGATGCCAGGCATGGATCGGCCGCGTGTCGTCGGAGATCGTCGCCCCCGTGGTCTCGATGCGCAGGTCGTCGCCGAGCACGTGACGGACCGCGTCGAGCACCTTCGGGTGAAGAAACCCCGAGGTCAGCGTGGGCGCGTGCGCGAGCAGCTTGGCGAGGGTCACCCCGACCGGTGTCGTGAAGCCGTTCACGGTGGGGTGTGGGTGTTGGCGGCGTCCCGAGCAGCTCATGGGTGGGCGCCCGAGCTCGCTGTACAGACGATCGAGCTCGGCCGTGGCCTGGCGCAGGTAGGCTTCGGAGTAGACGCCCGGTAGCACCGCATAGCCCACATGGCGCAGCGCAGCCTCGTATGCGGCGGGATCGCTCACGGGCGGATGGTAGCTTCGGACCGCTGAGGGGTCCATGGTCGGATCAGGCGCTAGCTCAGGGATCGGGGAGCGCCCAGGCTTGGCGTAGGTCGTCTAGCGTGGGGCCTGGCAGGCTGACGATCACGGCGCCCGGTTCGAGCCACGCGGCGAGCTGCTCGAGTCGATCCGCGGCCATCGCCGTGCAGCCGGTCACCGGGCTATCGGGGTCACTCCAGCGGTGCAAGAAGATGCAGCTGCCGGCTGAAGCGACGCGCGCCCGATTGTGCTCGACCACGATCGCCAGCTCGTAGTAGCGGCGCATGGGCTCGGCGCTGCTCCAGTCTTGGGGGGTCGTCGCGCCGTCGACGATCTCGTTGTAGTGGGCAGACGCGGGATCGTCGACGCAGCGCAAGGTAGCGGACTCGCTGGCGTAGGGCAGCTTGGTGGTCGCGGTCTCGGACCGACCCCAGGCCCCGCCGATCCTGAACACGCCCGCCGCCGACCGCCCGTCCCCCTCTTGCTTGGTCGGCCCGCGTGACCCGAGGGGCGGCCCGTCACCGTGGAGCCCGCGACCCCAGCCCAGGCCGGCGTGGCCAAGCACGATCGGGAACGCGTCACCAACCCTCTGCCATGGACCGCCGACGGTGTCCCGCTGGTATCGCTGGGCCTGCCCGCGAAAGCTGTCCCAATCCTCGCCCCGGACCACCAGCAGCTGCCGGACCTCGGCCGCGATCGGACCGGCGTGCTCGGGGCTCGGCGGCACGCGAAAGCGATCGGTGAGCTCGACGTGACCAAGCAGCTCCATGAACGAGGTTTGATAGCCGTCCGTCCAGTTGTTGGCGACGAGCAGCTGACCGTCAGCGGCCCGGCGATCTCCAATTACGCCGATGTGATCGGGCCCCTTGCGGCTGGCGATCGTCTCCATGAACACCACGTCACCCGGCCGCGGCGGCTGCGTGGCGTCGAGCTGGGTCCAGTGCGCGCGAAACCACGGCAGCAGCGTGCGGACCCGGCGATGATCGATGTCGGCGTTGGCTCGCTCGACCATCGGGTAGCGGTGGGGGGCGCGGGCGATGTCTTCGTGGATCTCGGCCTGCAGATCGATGCCCGCGTTGCGCAGCGCTCGCACGATCACGTCGGTGCAGGCGCCGAGTTCGCGGGGGACGTCGCCGCCGGGAAACGGGATGCTCACGTAGCTCTGGTCGTAGCGCGCAGCGTTGAGCGTCGTCTTGATCGCGCCGATGTCGATGTCGAGCGGATCGGGAATTCCGTCGTCGTCGAGGTCGCCCGGGCCAGGCTTCGCGGCTTGCGCGAGTGCACGCAATTGCTCGGGCGTGCGCACCAGCGGGGCCAGCTCGGCATGATCACCGCGCCGCAATCGCACGCTGTGCTCGCCCACGCTCAGCTCCTGACCGCCCGCCTCGAGCAGCGGATAGACCTTCGTTGGCCAGCCGTCGACATGAAGCACGAGGATTGCGTGACGCGGATCGACAACGGCCAGGATCACCTGGTCGGGGCCAATATCGGCGGGTAGATCAATCTGCACCCGCGCGTCGAGGTCCTCGAACACGCCCCGATCTGCGACGGCGAGGGCCGACTCCGCGCTCGCTAGATCACCGGTGTGAATTGGGTCCGCGTCCGGGCCAGCGTCGGGCGGTGCTGCGCTTGGCGCTGGTCGGATTGCGGAGGTCGGCTGCTGCTGGTGTGGCTGCTCGTGGGCCCGCCGACAGCCAAGCGCGAGCAAGATGGAGCTCAGCCACAGCACGCGCTTCGATGGCGGTGACCACATTGAAATAGCCTAGCAGCCCGTGGTGCTAGCAGTTCACGCGAGGCCCGCGCGTCGATTGATTGACCCAGCATGGTCATGGGCAGCTCGCGCGTCGCTGTAAATTACCAACCCGCAGACAATCGGCGTTATTGTCCGATCCTCACGACGCTGGACTACCGTCCCCCGCTCCAAGGACCTGACCTGACATGAATCGACTGCACCTCGATCGCTCTTTGATCTCTCTCGCCACGCTCGGCCTCGTGCTGATGCCGCTCGCCTGTACCGGCGACGCCGACGATGGCATGTCGCAGTTTTCCAGCCTGACTTACACGGGCGGCAGCGCCAGCGGAGACGGCGACGGTGACGAAGACACGGACACGGACACGGGTACGGACACGGACGAGCCCCCGCCCAACTGCGGCGACGGCATCGTCGACACGGGTGAGGAGTGCGACCTTGGGCAGGCCAACAGCGAGGGTGGCCAGTGCACGACCCTGTGCACGATCGCCGCGTGTGGCGATGGCTTCGTGTTCGAGGGCTACGAAGAGTGCGACGACGGCAACGCGAGCAACACCGACGACTGCACGAACGAGTGCCAGACCGCGGTGTGCGGTGACGGCTATGTCCACGACGGCGTGGAGATCTGCGACGACGGCAACGACGACGAGTCGGACGAGTGCACCAGCGCGTGCACGAACAGCACCTGCGGCGACGGCGTGGTCCAGGTCGGTGAGCAGTGCGACGATGGCAACGACAACGACGCCGACGACTGCCCGGGCTCGTGCCAGTTTGCGTTCTGCGGCGACGGCTACCTGCGCGCTGGCGTCGAGCAGTGTGACGACGGCAACATGGACAGCGACGACGCTTGCATCGCCGGAACCTGCGTGGACGCGTTTTGCGGCGATGGCTACCTCTACGAGGGCGTTGAAGAGTGCGACGACGCCAACATGGACGACACCGACGCGTGCCCAACCAGCTGCATCCCGGCGTTTTGTGGCGACGGCTTCACGTTCGTAGGCATGGAGGAGTGCGATGACGCCAACATGGTCGACGACGACTTTTGCATGAACGACTGCTCGTCAAATGGCTGGTACGACGACTTCGAGTCCAACAACCTGCTGACCTTGCCGTGGGCGACCAACGGCAGCGCGAACTGGGCAACCAGCGGCACCCAGCCGCACGAGGGCGCCTACGTGGCCGCGAGCGGGACGATCACGCACAACCAGAACACCAACCTCGAGGTCACGCTCATGGCCCCGCAGGCTGGTGAGGTCAGCTTCTGGTACCGCGTGAGCAGCGAGAACAACTTCGACTACTTGCGCTTCTATATCGACAACGTTCAGCAGGGCAACGGCTGGTCAGGCGTCGTGGGGTGGACCAAGGCCGTGTACCCGATCGGCGCTGGCAACCACACCTTCCGGTGGACCTACAGCAAGGATGGCTCGGTCAACTCCAACGAAGACAAGGTCTACATCGACGAGGTCTACGTCGGTCCTCCTCCGTGAGGGGTGCCTCGTCACGGCTGCGGCGGGCAGGGGAACTCGGCCTCGAGCTCGCCTGCGTCGAACAGCGCATCGCATGAGCCATTGCACAGCTCGATGCTATCGAGCGCGCCGTTCGGGTCGGTAAACACCCACCCGTCCCCGTCGGCGCAGCTGTCGACTCGCGGGATCGTTTGACCGCCGATCACGATCGTCAGCTCGTCGATGCTCGCCGCTTCCATGTCGAGCTTGACGGTGCAGCTGACCGCAGATGCGATCTCATCGAGCGCGGCCAGCAGCGCGGTCGCGTCGGTCGCGTCGTAAAAGCCGACCTCGCCATCGAGCGCGACGCCGCCGACCTGCGCGACCTCGTCGAGCTTCATTCGCGGGTTGGTGGCGGGCGAGATGCTCTCGGACTCGATATCGATGCCGATCACATAGGTGGGGATGTGGGCGCGATCCCACGCGTCGGCGACGACCAGCGGCAGGTTCTCGTCGTAGACGCCGAACCGGGCGTCGCCTGGCTGGGATAGGTCGCAGTTGGCGGCGCCGTCGGTGACCAGGATCATCGCCGCGGGCAGCTCACCCAGCGACTCGAGTGCTGCCAGCGCCGTCGAGATCCCCGCGGCGGCCGGCGTCGCGCCGTATAGGCCGAGGTCATCGGCAGCGGGAATTGACGCGAGGATCGCATTGGCGTTGTCCAGCGCAGGGGCGACCTCGGGCTGGTCCGATACCACGCACGCGCTGTCGTAGCTCGAGGTGGCGTCGATCGAAGGAAACAGCGTGAGGCCGAGCTTCATGCCGTCTTGATACTGATTGGTGATCGCGGCGACGGTCGCGTGGAGGCTGTGCCAGCGGGTGACCTTTGGGGTGTCCGAGTTGTCGTCGTCGTCCCATTTGTGGTTGACCATGCTGCGAGACTTATCGAGCACCAGGATCACGTTTGGCGGTATATTGGATGCGATCGCAGTGGTCGATTCACAGCTTGGGCCGCTGTCGTCGCCGCCGTCGTCGCCGCTGTCGTCGCCGTCGCCGTCGCCGCTGTCGTCGCCGTCGCCGCCGGGCAGATCAGGCGGCAGCGGCTCGGTGTCGCCAGATTCCTCGATGGCGATGCCATCGCCGTCGAGCGGTGTGTCATCCCGTTCCTCATTGCACGCAGTGATCAGCGTGGCTCCAGCGAGGGCGAATAACGATGTGGTCAAACTGCGTGATAGATCTGGCATTGGGCCAATTCCTCTCGAACTCTAGCCATGGAAAAGCAAGGTCTGGGCCATCTTGCATTCCATCGTTGAATGCACTTCTCGTTCGCAATGTGATGGTGTCACTAGTCGCTCGCGCTTCGTTATTGCTCGGTTGGCAATTGCGGTCGCCACTCGACTGGCGAATGAAAACTGGACTAACCATGGTGGGAATTCCCGCCGGTTCTAGAGCGCGAGGAGACCGTGGTGGTGCAATGCATCGTGTCGCCTCGTGCCGGCGCGGTGGTCGCCCGCAGCCAAAGAGACCCACGTCGACTGGCGGTCACGGGTGGAGGCACTCATCTTGTCACTCAATGCCATAGTGAGCGGGGAATCGGCTGGCGGCCGCCGCCGCTCATGTGCTCGAGCACCGCGCAGACCACGAATTCCAGCTGATTTGCGGTTTTTGTGATCGGTTCAGCCCGATCTGACACTACCTGTCTAGTCACCGGCGTGCTTCCGTCGATGGCTGTAGGTGTTTGTCACCACGTTCGAGACACACAGAAGAGACGGCTTCGCGGCCGTCTCTTCACTTTTGCGTGCGGGCGAGTCCCCGGGGTGCTGGAAGGGTCATGGATACCCGCCAAGCAGCACGTGACGGTCGATCAGATCAGCGAGCGTCACGGCCGTGACCGCGAGGATCTCGTCATCGAGGGTCTCGCCCATGGCTTCGCACGCGCCGAACAGCGCCTCTCGCAGGGTCTTGCCCGCGATCAGCAGCTCGAGCATGTGCGCCGAACGTGGCTTGATGTCGACGAAGCGGGGCTGCTCATCGGCGTGGCGGTACGCGATCACGGCGTGCCCCTTGGGTGTCAGCTCGGGCTCGGCCTCGGGGTCGTACTTGGTCGGCAGGCGATGGACGGCCCAGCGATAGCGGACCAGCTCGACCGTGGCGTTGCAGACGATCGGCTGCTCGAGCTGGATGCCAACCTCTGTCTGGGGGTGGACCTCGCGCGGATCATTGCGGAGCGCGCGAATGCAGATCTGATGGGCGGCGAGCTCGCCAATCCACGCCGGAACCGATGGATCCGCGTCCCAGCGCGGGCGCGCCCAGCTCAGGAACTCGGCTGGGACGTCGCGCAGGTACACTGTCTTGGGTCCTGGATCGGCGATCCACGCGTCTAGATCAGCGCGCAGCCGGTCATCGCCGAGCCGCTGCGCGGCGCCGCCGATGAAGGTTCGAACGGTCTTGAACAGCCGGCCGTGGACCATGTGATGGTAGGCGAGCAGCCGCTGAGGGCCACAGGCCAACATGCCCGCGCGGGTCTGTTCGTCGAGTCCGAGCCCGGCGAGTGCAGCGCTGGGATCCTGGACGATGCGATCATGGATCGCGCGATCCCGGATGACCTGGCCGAGCGCGGACCGGATCTGATCGGGCTCAACCGACACTGGCGACCTCGGGCTCGATGCAGGCGCGGGCGCGGCGGGCGAGGGCGAGGTCGTAGCTGGCCTGCAGCGCGGCGACTTCATCGAGCAGCTCGGAGAGCGGCGGTATCTTCTTGTCGCGCTCGAGCAACACCGGCACCGGGCCCGTTCGCTCGACGACGAACGCCATCAGCTCGTGAACCGTGGGTTCGGCGGTCGCGCCGTGGTCGTCGAGGAACATGTCGAAGCGCTCCCAGTGGGTGTGGCCAGCGACGTGAAGCTGAACCACGCGGTCCAGTGGGTAGTCGGCGACCATCTCGCGCACGTCGAACCCAAAGTTCTTGGAGTTGACGTGCACGTTGTTGACGTCGAACAGCAGGCCGCAGTCGGCCAGTTCGCACACCATCGTCATGAACGCGGCCTCGCTCATCTGCGGCTGGCCCATCGGGAGGTAGTACGAGATGTTCTCGACCGCGAGCGGGCGCTCGAGGCGATCTTGCGCTTCACGGATCCGGTCAGCGACGCGGTGCGCGGTGGCTTCGTCGAGCGGGAGCGGCAGCAGATCGTGCAGCACGGCCCCCTGTTCGGTCGAGAAGCACAGGTGGTCGCTGTGCCAGCTGCCGCCGTGGCGAGCCAAGAACCCGCGCAGATCTTTAAAGTAGTTGGGGCAAAACGGCTCGATCGAGCCAAGCGACATCATGAGGCCGTGGGTGATCAACCGGTTGCGGGCCGCGATGTCCTCGAACAGGCGGACCATGCGGCCGCCGCGGTTCATGTAGTTCTCGGGGCTGACCTCGAAGAAGGCGACGCGGTCGTCGGCGAGCCCCTTTTGGACGTCGGCCATGAACTCGGCGCGCAGCCCCAAGCCGACGCCCGTTGGCGTGCTGGGGTTGTGAAGTCGTTCACGCATGTTGGTCATTGGCGGCAAAATTGAGAAAAGCGCCCGGGCCGAAACGACGACCACGGGCGCAAGTCAGCGGTCACAGACCGCGGTTGTCAAATCCAGTTGACTCAGGCAGCGCCGCTGCAAGAGGCTTCGTCCGACTCGCCGCTGCAGGAGGCTTCTTCGTCGCCACCGGCGCCATCGGCCGGGGCGTCTTCGCCGCTGCAGGAGGCCTCGGCGTCGTCGCCCTTGCAGGAAGCTTCGCCTTCGCCCTCGGCGGGGCCAGCCGAATCACCGGCCTCGACCTCGTCAGGGTTGGTGGTCTCGCCTTCCTTCTTGCAGCCAGTGAGGGTGAGGGTGCCTGCGCTAAGGATGGCCAGGGTGGCCACGATGTCCTTGAGGTTTGCCATTACGTTTGTCCTGATCCTTCGTCGATATGCCCGGGGGGTGAGTTGCACTCGAACGGAGTTCGTCGGTGGGGGTCCCCGGGTCGCTGAGATTGGGCGGATGCATATCATGGTCGCGGGCGTGCGTCACTGAACAACTGAATAGAAAATGTGCAAAAGCTCGCCTACCTGAGCCAAGGTTTTCGCGGTCGCGGCCAAACCGGCGAATTTAGTGCGCTGCTAGCCCTCTGGAGGATGTATGCGGGACCGCACGTTCGTTCATGGCTGTTGATTTTTGGAAGCGAACAGGCCCTCGCGGAGCCGGACATTGTCAATTGGGTTGGCGAGCAGACGTATATCGCTGGAGTCGATCTCGACCGCCAAGCGGTGCAGCTGCTCGACATCTGGTGGCGTGGACTTTGCTTGGAGGTGCCGAGCGACGATCTTGGACGGCGAGATCTCGCCGCGGAGCTCGCCTGCGGCACGCCAGCGCGCGACCTCGGCGTCCATCATCTCGAGCAACTCCTCGGCCGGCCAGCGCCGATGCTCGAGGGCGAGCTTCTGCAGCATCACGCACAGATCGTCGAGCGACCGCCGGCCACCCGATGCCGCGCGGATGCTGACGTCGAGATCGAAGGCGATCGCGGCGCCACCCCAGTACACGCGCCTGTAGCCGCCGCTGCTGCGCATGTTGTCGCTCGCGTGGGCGAGCGTGCGAAGCCCTCCACCGCCGCGGCGAAACCCGCGGGCCAGCGCGGCGAGGGCCAGACGGATCTGTTCGTCGTGGGCACGGTCTTCGCGGCTGTCAGCCGTGTTGGCGTTGTCCTCGGGCGGCGAAGACTCGCCGTCGCCGAGCAGACCTTGGCGCGCGCGAAGGATCTCTGTGTAGTAGGTGACGAAGCCCTCGGACATCCATGGGTCGGCGACCAACGGCATGCCGAGGTGCAAGAGCTCGTGGGTGGCGACCCACTCGCCTGGGAGCTCGGCATCGGTCGCGTCGCTGTTGAGGATCAGCATCACGCTGCCCCCTCCACCGCGGCGCGCCATGCCAAACATCACCGGGGCGTCACCCCAGCCCGCGGTGGGGACCACGACCACCGACACGCGCTCGCGTGGGAACCGACCATGCAGCTCGGCCGAGCTCAGCGCCGCGGTCCGCAACCACGCTTCGATGCCAGCGTCGCTGGCCGCTCGCTGGCCATCGAGGACGGCGACCTCGAACTCGCACTGCGCAACCGTGAACTCGATCGGTCGATACCGGCCCAAGGCGATCCACGCGTTCCAGCCGAAGGTGGTGTGATCGAGGCGCCGCCAGCCGTCAGCGCCGTCGGCCTCGCCAGCTGGTATGTGGGGCCACGGTACGGTGGCGGCGACGCCCTTGGGCAGCTCGAAGCGGGCCCGGGCGTTGATGTTGGCTGGGACCACGGCCGGGTACCAGAGCCAGCGATCGGGCGCGAGCATGATCGAGTCGCCGCGTCGTGTCGTGTCGCGTCCACCCGCGCGGACCGCTGCTTCGAGGTCGATCTCGAGATCGAGGCAGCCATGCTCACCTAGGGTCTCGACCACGAGATTCTGTCCGTCCCGCGCGAGCACCGGGCCGCCGCGGACCCGCGCGGAAGCCACAAACGACATCGCGTCACCCATGCTGCGCAGGCGGGTTGGCCGAGGGCCTTCGATGCACAGCCCCAAGTGCAGCTGCTCGAGCGCTTCGTCAACGCGGATCTCGTAGGACCAGCGGGCCGCGGCGCCCGTGCGCTCGGTGTCATCTTCCGCGGGTTGCGGGGGCTCGCTGGCCAGCTTGGGCGCGCAGCTGCACACGAACACGACGACCAGCAACAACAGCCATGAGGATGCGGCGCGGCAGGTGAAGCGCTGGGCTGAGGTCCACATTGGCGTGCGCCGCCGGAGTTTAGCAGCCGTGGCGCGCGAATCATGTGGGAGCATGCGCGCGTGAGCGGGACGACGCCCAGGCAAGTGACGCGCGAGCACGCGCTGGCCGTGCTGATCGTGCTGAGCGCGATCAACTTCGTCAACTACATCGATCGCTATGTGCTCGCGGCCGTGCTCGAGAGCGTGCGCGTGGACTTTGGCCTGGGCGACGCCGACGCCGGTCTGCTCGGGTTGATGTTCATGGTCGTGTACATGATCGCCTCGCCGTTCACGGGCTGGCTGGGTGATCGAAGCACGCGCAAGTACTTGGTCGCGGGCGGCGTCGCGCTGTGGAGCCTGGCGACGGTCGGCAGCGGCTACGCCGAGTCGTACGGGGAGCTCATGGTCTCGCGCGCGCTGGTCGGGATCGGCGAGGCTGGCTACGCGACCGTGGCTCCGGCGATGATCGCGGATCTGTTCGCGCCGCAAAAGCGCGGCCGGATGCTTGCCTACTTCTATTTGGCGATCCCGATGGGCTCGGCGCTGGGCTATGTGCTTGGTGGAGCTGTCGCCGGCAACTGGGAGGCCTTCGTCAGTCCCGAGCTGTTGCAGCTGCTGGGCTTGGCAGAGGCGGCAGATCCAGGCTGGCGGCTCGCGTTCTTGTTTGCCGGGGCGCCTGGGTTGTTGTTTGCGATCGCGGCCATGGCGTTGCCCGAGCCCGTTCGGGGCGGCATGGATGGCGACGCGGGCAAGGGCGAGGCCGGGCTCGACAATCCGTGGCTGGGGATCAAGCGATTGTTTCGCAGCCCAGGGTGGCGGGCGACGACCGGCGGCATGGTGCTGATGACCTTCACGCTTGGCGGGCTGGCGTTCTGGATGCCTACCTTTTTTCAGCGGGCGCACGGCATGGGCGCGGGCGAGGCGGGCACGGTGTTTGGTGGCGTCACGGTCGTGGCGGGCCTGATCGCGACCTTGGTTGGCGGGTGGCTGGGCGATCGAGCGTTCGCGCGCGGGCAGGGCGGGTACCTGCGCGTCAGTGGTTGGGGGCTGCTGCTCGGCGCGCCCGTGGTCCTGGGCATGGGGCTGCTGGGGCTGCGCGTCCCCGTGCTGGCGCTGACCTTCGTGGCCGAGTTCTTCTTGTTTCTAAACACCGGGCCGCTCAACGCGGCGCTGGTTGGGTGCGTGCCCGCGAACCTGCGCGCGAGCTCGATCGCCGTTAACGTGCTGATGATCCACGCGCTTGGGGACGCGATCTCGCCGTACTTGATCGGGGCCGTCTCGGAGGGGGTCGGGCCGGCGTTGGCGGGCAGCGTGTTTGGTGCCACCGCCGAGATCGCGGGCTTGCGCTTGGCCTTGATGGTGACCGCGGTGCCGCTGGCGATTGGTGGGTTGTGGTTGCTGCGTGGGGCGGGGGCGCTCGATCGCAACCCGCAGGGGCTCGCGGCGCGCGACTAAGGAGTTGGCGTCCAGGCCTGGTACTTCGCCGCTGGCTCCGGCCCCGCGAACACCTGCAGCCCGATCATCTCTGCGTCACCATTTTGAAAGCTGACCTCGGCGTTGGCCGGCATGTAGATCGTGGTGCCGGGCCCGAGCTCGTGGGTCTCACCGTCGATCGTCATGGTCCCGCTGCCCTCGAGCACGTGGATGTACTCCTCCGTTGGATCCCGGTGGACGGGAACGGCGGCGCCCGCGTCCATGCGCAGCCGGCCAAGGTAGGCGTTTTGGCCAAGCGCGAGGTGAGTGATCGTCGCCGTGCCGTTGGGCGCGACAAAGGAGGGCGCGTCGGCGAGCGCGACCACGGTGGCCTGGACGGCGCTCGGCTCGGCTGGCGCTGGATCGTTGGCGCCGCCGCCCTCCGCCGGGGCATCGGTCGCCGCCGAGGTCTGCAGCGCCACGCTGGTGCATGCGCCAAGCAAGAAAGTCAGGACCAGAGCGGCGGGGGACGAGGGGGAACGCATGGCGCAGCTTAGCGGCAAGCCCAGACGCTTGTCGCGGTATGGTGCGCCCGTGACGTTTCACCGCGCGACCCGGTGCTTGGGGCTGGCACTCCCGCTGGTGTGGGGGACGGCGAGCTCGGCGTTGGCGAGCCCGCCAGTGGACTCGCCAACGCCCCGCCCGCTGATCGCCGGTGGCGAGCAAGTCCCCACCTGCGGGTGGCCGACAGCGGTCGCCGTTGGGGGTGGGGGACAGTGCACGGGCACGTTGATCCATCCGCAGCTGGTCGTCTATGCGGCGCACTGCGGCGCGGGCAACAAGACCATCCGATTTGGTGAAGATGCGTTCGCGGGCGGCCGCGAGGTCGCGGTCGAGACCTGTCGGGTGTACCCGGGCTACGCGGGCGATCAGGATCAGGGCCACGACGTGGCGTACTGCAAGCTGCAGGCGCCGATCACCGAGTTCGCCGTGACGCCGCCGCTGTTCGGATGCGAGACCCAGCTGCTCGAGGTTGGCACCGAGGTCGCGCTCGCCGGCTTCGGCCAGGTCCTCGACGGCGATGGCAGCTCGGGGATCAAGCACTGGGGCGCGACGAGCTTGGTCGCCGTCACGCCAACCAAGAACACGACGCTGGTCGGCAACCCCAACCTCGCGAACACGCCGTCGATCTGCTCGGGCGACTCGGGCGGCCCCGCGTTCTTGCGGCTCGCCGATGGGGGCTGGCGGACCTTCGGGATCGCCTCGACGGTGGTCGGCCCGTGCGGCGGCTACGGGACCCACGCGAGCCTGCATGGGGCGATTGGCTGGATCGAACAAGACAGCGGGATCGACGTGACCCCGTGTCACGCGGCCGACGGCAGCTGGGCGCCCGGTCCTGCGTGCGCGGCCGCAAACAGCCAAGCACCCGGGGTTGGCAGCGGCAGCTGGGACGACTGGTGCAGCGGCACCCCAAGCGGGCCAGCGGCGACCACCTGCGGCCCGGCGTGGGATCAGTTCGACGCCAAGCTGCCGCCAAGCGTCCAGATCCTCGCGCCAAGCTCGGGCGATACCTTCTTGGAGGGCGCGGTGATCGATGTGCAGGTCGCCGCGGTCAAGCATCCCGACGGGTTCGCGGTCGCGCGCGTACATCTCGAGATCGACGAGGTCGCGAGCGTGACGGACGACAATGATCCCTGGTTGTTTGGTGGCGTGGGCTTGGCGGCGGGGTCCCACACGCTAGTTGCGATCGCCGAAGACTGGGCGGGCAACCGCGTCGAGTCGTCACCGATCACGATTGGGTTTGGCGACGTCGAGTGGCCGCCCGAGACCACGGACACCGACGCGGGCTCCGAAGACGACACGCCCGGGACCGACGGTGGGTCGGCGTGCGACTGCGCGACCTCGACGCGGGAAGATGTGCCGTTTGCGCTCTTGCTGTGGGTCTGTGTGGGTCTCGCGGTCCGTCGACGACTGGACAAGAACACGCGGTGAAATCCGCGTGGGCCTTGGTGCGCCCTGTTACGTGATAATTACAGTGTTTTGAGGTTGAGCCTCAAATACCCCATTATTCGCCGTAGCCATCATGCGTCTGCGTCCTACTCAACTACATAAACTCTCGTCGGTCGCGTTCCTCTCGTTCCTGTTGCTGCCCGTCGCGGCGCACGCAGGTGAACCGGAGATCGGAACCCCGGACCAGCCGCCGCCAAACCCCCATGTGTGGAACGGCGCCGAGACGGAGCCGTGCGCGTGGCCGTCGGTTGTGAAGGTGACCGGTGGTGGCTCGCTGTGCACCGGCTCGCTGATCCATCCCCGGGTCGTCATGTATGCGGCGCACTGCGGCGCGGAGGGCAAGACCATTGGCTTTGGTGACAGCGACAACAGCACCAAGAACAAGTCGACCGAGTACTGCAAGACCAACCCAAGCTACAACGGCGGGCAGAGCAGCGACTGGGCCTACTGCGTGCTCAACGAACCCATGACCGACGTCCCGATCACGCCGGTCGGGTTTGGCTGCGAGGTCGGCCAGTACTACGGTAACGGCGAGACGGTCGCCGTGGTCGGGTTTGGCAACAACGACGGTGACGACGGGGCTGGTCGCAAGCGCTGGGGCTGGACCTACATCTCGAACGCGAGCAACGGCCGGTTCGACGTGGGCGGCCAGGGCACCGAGACCATCTGCTCGGGCGACTCGGGCGGGCCGGCGTTCATTCGTTACGACGACGGGAGCTGGCACGTCTACGGCATCGCCTCGACCAAGAACGACAACACCTGCAGCGCGGCCAAGGGCACCCACTCGATGGCCGCCAACGCCGTCAAGTGGATCGAGCAAGACTCGGGCATCGACGTGACGGTCTGTCACGACATCAACGGCAACTGGGAGCCCGGTCCGCTGTGCGGGAACTTCTTCGATGGTGAGCCCGGCCTGTCGTACGGCTCGTGGAACACCTGGTGCGAGGACGCGACCGCGCTCGAGTGGAGCGCGACGTGCGGCTCGGACTTTGGCGAGACGGCGGAGCTCAACCCGCCCGTGCTCGAGGTCGTGGTCCCGTTTGATGGAGAGATCTTCGACGCCGAGCCGGCGATGTTCGACATCACGGTGACCGCCGAAGACGACAGCGGCCTGCCCGTTGACGTGCAGATCGAGATCGAGGGCATGCTGCAGGGCGCGGTCGTCAGCGAGAGCCCCGCGGTGTTCGCCGGCGCCGTGTTCTACTGCGGCGAGTACACGATCCTCGCCCACGGGACGGATTTTTGGGGCAACGTCAGCCAGTCGGAGCCGGTCACCTTCACGGTCGAGGGCGACTGCATGGACATGGGCGACGGCGACGGCGACGGTGATCCCGGGGACGGCGACGGTGATCCTGGCGACGGCGACTCCGGAGGGGAGACCGGAGCGGGTGACGCGGGCGGCGAAGAGTTCGGGGACACCGGGTTTGGGGCCGACGACGGGGGCACGATCACGCAGCTGACCTGCAGCTGTGAGATCGATCGCCGCGCGCCCGCGGGCGGTGCGTGGCTCGGGTTGGGGCTCTTGGGTCTCGGCCTGCTGCGTCGGCGTCGCTAAAGCGGTAATCTCCGCCGCCCCGATGGCTCCGTCCCCGTCACAGCGCGTCAACCAGCGCCTCGCGCACGCGTGCGACCGGCTCACCCCGAGCGACGGTCCACGCTGGGACCTCGGCTTCGATCTAGCCAGCGCCGCCGTCGGTGCGGTGGTCTTGCTGCTGATCGCCATGACCTTTGGTGACTACGGGATCACCTGGGACGAGACCTGGCACCTCAACTACGGGCGCCACGTGATCCACTGGTACGCCTCGCTGTTCGCCGACGAGGCCGCGCTGACCTACCGGGCGGACTACCTGTACGGCGGCAGCTTCGATGGCCTGGGCTACCTCGCCCGGCAGATCTCACCGCTGGGCAAGTACCCCACGATCCACCTGTTTGGGGCGCTGGTCGCCTGCTTTGGGCTGCTGGGGACCTGGAAGTTCGCGCGCTTGCTCGGCGGGCCCGCGGCCGGGTTCGTGGGCCTGGTGATGCTGGTGCTGACGCCGGTCTGGTACGGGCACATGTTCAACAACCCGAAGGACATGCCCTTCGCGGTTGGCTACGTGTGGGCGCTCTACTATGAGGTGCGGATCCTGATCAGCATGCCGGCCGTGCCGCGGCGCGAGTGGGCCAAGGCATCGCTGGCGCTCGGCGTCGCGATGAGCGTGCGCATCGCGGGGCTGCTGACGCTCTGCTACCTGTTCAT
Organism: Enhygromyxa salina; assembly: GCF_000737335.2. Taxonomy (GTDB): domain Bacteria; phylum Myxococcota_A; class Polyangia; order Nannocystales; family Nannocystaceae; genus Plesiocystis; species Plesiocystis salina_C. The sequence goes on from NZ_JMCC02000106.1 coordinate 19,442, forward strand.
GCTCGTGGGCCTGTGGGTGCTGTGGCGCGCCCGCGAAGCTCGGGACGCGCGGCTGATCCCCCGCTACCTGCTGCGCTTCTCGCCCAAGTTGATCGGGACCACGATGGGCGCGTGGGCGCTGATGTTGGTGTTCTGGCCGTGGGCGCAGCTGTCCCCGCTGCGGCGGCCGCTGATCGCCCTCTCGACCATGTCCGCGTTCAACCTGCACGAGCGCGGCATGCCCTTCGGCAGCCGGCGGATCTCTTCGTTGTCGCCGCCGGGTGACTACCTGCTGCGCTACTTTGGCTTCAAGCTGCCCGAGCTGGTGCTGCTCTTGGTGGTGGGCGCGCTTGGGGCGTTCATCGTGCGGGCGGTGCGGCTGCGCAAGCAGACCAAGCGCAAGCAGCAAGCCGCCGATTCCGGCGAGGTGGTCGAGGGCGCGAGCAAGGACGAGCGTCGGCGGGTCGCAATCGGCGGCTTCTTGGTGTTCGCGATCTTGTTCCCGCCGCTCTACACGATCGCCAAGCGCTCCCCGCTCTACGACGGCCTGCGCCACTTCTTGTTCTTGGTGCCGATCTTCACCGTCATCGCGAGCGTGACCTTGACCCGGCTGGTGCGGTTGCTCGCGGCGCGCTCACGGGCTGCGTCGTGGAGCGTGCAGGCGCTGGTGTTGGCCTACTGGGTGCGCATGATCCTCGCGATGGTGCACCTGCACCCGCACCAGTACTTGTTCTTCAACGCCTTCGTGGGCCGGTTGCCCGGGGCGTACCTGCACTACTCCACGGACTACTACGGCAACACCTACAAAGAGGCGTTCGAGACCCTGCGGGAGCACCTGTGGCGGACCGAGCGCGAGCGCTACTTGGCCGGGCCCTACGTGGTCTCGGCGTGTATGCCCGACTTCATCGCGCGCGAGTACTTGGGGTCGAATTTCATTCTTCACCAGAGCGGTGGCCCCCCGGCGGAGTTCTGGCTCGGCTACACCCGCAACAATTGTTACCTCAAGCACGACGAGCACCCGGAGCTCACCCGGGTCGAGCGCGAAGGCACGCTGCTCGTGTTGATCCGAGACTTGCGCAGCGATGAGCGGCGCGGCGAGGTCTCGACGTCACGGCCTGCGACGCGGGCCAAGCCCAAGCCAAAGCCGAAGCGGCCCCCCGCGAAGCGGCCGCCAGCCAAGTCCACGCCGAAGACCGCGCCGAAGACCGCGCCCAAGACCGCGCCCAAGCCAACCCCAACGACCGTGCCCAAGACCAAGACCAAGCCGAAGCCACAGCCCAAGTCGTCTGCTGACGCGGCGAACCAGGACCGCTGATGGGAGCGCCGATGGCCAGTCCCGCACAAACACCCGTCAAGCTCGTGGCGCAGCCTGGTTGGGACGAGCTGTGTCGCGCGGCCGACGACCTCCACGCGGCCGAGCTGCTCCTCGAAGATCCGCTCGCGCCCGCGCGCACGGCGGTTCCGCATCTCCAGGGGTTTTGGGAGGCCATGCTGGCGGCGGGTCGCGCAGCGCAGATCGGAGCCCCGAACGCGGCCGATCCCGGGGAGTGGCTGGGCGGCGAGATCGCTGGGCTCGACGCACGCACGCGCGAGCAGCTCGCGGCCCACTGGCGGGGCCTGTCCGCACAGGCCCCGGTCGCGCAGCTCGAGCGGCACGCTCGCGCGGCGCGTCAGCTGCTGCAGACCCTCGAGCCGGTCATTGGCGGCGGCCCGCTTCGCACCCGCAAGCGCAGGATCTTGTGGACCTGCGTCGGGCTGCTGATGCTGTTCACGCCGCTGGCGATCTACGTGGCGCTGACCGCCGAGATCGAGGGCGAGGGCCCGTGGCGGGCCAGCTATTTCGCCGACCGCAAGCTCGAGGGCTCGCCGATCCACCAGCGCGAGCTGAGCGTCGACCACGACTGGGGCAAGGACGCGCCACACGAGGCCGTGCCCCCCGACAAATTCTCGGTTCGTTGGGACACCTGCCTGCGGATCGACGACGAGCAGACCGCACCCGTGATCCTCCAGATCAACGCCAACGACGGGGCCCGGGTGTTCGTCAACGGCGAGTCGCTGATCGACGGATGGGAGCGCGACTCGGGCACGCGTCGACGCGGCATCGGGACCGGCGAGGTCACCCTGGCGCCCGGCCTGCATCACCTGCGGGTCGAGTACTACGAGAGCATGGGGTCGGCCTCGATGAAGCTCGCGGCGGCGTTTGACGACAACGCACCAGGGCCGCTGTCGCCGGATCGGCTCGTGTACCCCGGCGACGCGTTCGACGAAGACGACCCCTGCGCGGCGGTGGAGTAGGGGTGTCCGCGCGCGACCAGGATCCTCGTCGCCACCTGCTGGCGCTGTTGTTGCTGCTTGTGTGCGGGGCGCTGCTGTGGACCAGCGAGCGCGACCGCAGCGTGACGGCGGACGAGCAGCTGCACATGATCCGCGGTCACGCGTTTTGGTGGACCCACGACACCCGCCTGAGCTACGCCCACCCGCCGCTGGCCAACGCGATCACCAGCTTGCCCTACGCCGGCCGCGCCAAAGATCCGTGGGGTCTGGGCGTCCATCCCGACGGCGAGCCCCGTGAGCTCCGCGCGCGCTCGCTCGACCCCGAGCTCACCCACGCCGAGGCGATACCGCTGCTGTCGGGCTGGGATGACGAGCAGCCGCTGTACGTCTCGACCGGGTATTTTCGTCACGACTTTCCAACCGCCAGGGCCGAGCTCACGGGTGGCCGGCGGATGATGATGTTGTGGACCCTGGCGCTGGGGCTGTTCATCTATGTGTGGTGTGAGCGGCGCTGGGGTTGGTTGGCGGCGATCATCTCGCTTGGGCTCTACACCGTGCACCCGACGCTGCTTGCTCACGGGCGCTTGGTGACGACCGACATGCCGATGACCGCGATGGCCTTCGCCAGCGTCGCGGCGCTGATCGGCTGGATCGAGCGGCCGGGCTGGGATCGGGTCGCGCTGTTTGGTCTGGCGAGCACGCTGATGGTGCTGAGCAAGCACAGCGGGGTCGCGTTTGTGGTGGTCATGAGCGCGATCGTGCTGGGCGCGGCGTTGGGCGGCTTCGGTGGGTTTGCGCCCGCGGCCACGAGCAGCGCGGCGAGCGGGCGTGCCCGCGCGCGACGGGTCGCGCTGGTGGGCGCCCAGCTGGTGCTGGTCGCCGCCGTGATGATCTTGGCGCTCGACGCGATCTACATGTTCGACCGGGTTGGGCTCAGCGTCGCGCAGATCCTCGCCGAGCCGGAGCCGCACAATTGGATCAGCGACAAGTTCGACGACCAGATGCTCGAGCGCAGCCCGCTAGCGAAGCTGCCGTCGAGCTGGCGCCTGCCGTTTCCGTATACGTGGCTGGTGGGGGTTGCGACCGTGTCGGTCCAAAACGGGATGGGCCACGGCCACTATTTCTTTGGCATGCGGGCCCACGCCGGGCATCCGCTGTACTTCCCGGTGATGATCTTTGCGAAGACGCCAACCGGGCTGCTGGTGCTGCTGGTGGCGGGCGCGGGGCTGGTCATCGCGCGGGCGCGCGCGGGCCTGCGTCCAAGTCTGGGAACCAGCGTGCTCGTGCTGTTCAGCGCCGTCACGCTCGCGAGCGCGTGCGCGTCGAGCATCAACATTGGGGTTCGTCACGTGTTGCCGCTGATGCCGATCATGATCGTGCTCGCCGGCCGCACGGGGCAGCTGCTGATCGAGCGCGCTTCGGGGGTCCCCAGGTGGTTGGCGGCGGGTCGCCGGGCTCCGGCGTTGGTGCTCGCGTGCTTGCTGGGTTGCGCCGGCGGGGCAGCGTGGACCTTTCCTGCCTGGCTTGGTGACTTCAACGCGGTGGTTGGCGGGCCCGCGGGCGGGCACCGGATCAGCGTGATCGGAGAGGACTGGGGCCAGGATCTGGGCGACCTCGCGACCCTCGCGGAGCAGCAGGGCTGGACGCAGATCACCTACAACACGAGCTTCCCCCTGCGTCGCGAGGAGCTCGAGTCTCGCGGGTTGAAGGTGCGCAAGATCGGCTGCGACAAGCCCTACGCGGGGCCCGATCCGGTCGTGATCCATCTGAGTGACTGGGTCCGGCGGCGCCAGTGTTTCGCGTGGCTTGGTGAGCGCGCGCCGAGCTTCGTCGTCAACGAACACCTGCTGGTGTTCACGCCCGAGTGAGCCCTTGCGACGAGTACCTTAGCGAGTGCTGCGACGGCGGTGGGCCGGATGCCTCTCAGACCGGGAGGGTGCGGGCTCTGGGCGGGCAGGCAACGCAAAAAATAGGCGGCCGCCACCGGTTGGTGGGGCCGCCTCGCGTGGTTGGGATCCGACTCAGCCGAGCGGGTTGCCGTCGAAGTCGCCGATCTTCAATGGATTGGAGTGCTTGGACTCGGTGGGCTTGGGCTTGGGCTTGGGCGTCGATTTGGGCGTGGACTTGGTCGACTTGGGCGTGGACTTGGTCGACTTGGGCTTGGTCACCTTGACCGGCTCCGGCTCCGGCTCTGGCTCGGGCTCGACTTCCGGCTCTGGCTCCGGCTCCGGCTCCGGCGCGGCTTCCGGCGCCAGCTCGTCGACATTGTCAGCTTCACTCGCCTGCGCCTCAGTGACCGCGATGAGGTCCGCGGGGTCGGCAGCCCGGGCGACGGCGTCTTCTTCGCCGATGAAGGTGAACCCGAGGAACGCCACCAGCGCGGTCGCTGCTGCTGGGATGCTCCACTCGAGGAGCCGACGCCCGGGCCGCTCGACGACTGGCATGGACTCGATCGTGGCGAGCCGCAGGCGCTTGGCTTCGAGCTCGGCTTGGTAGCGAGCGAGCCGCTCGTGGTGGAGCGCTTGGGCCTGGGCGGTCATCTTGGCCCGGGTGCGCGCTTGGGTCATGCGCAGGTTGTCTTGCTGGCGCTGCACACGTGCGCTGGCTCGGGGGCGCTCGGCGAGCAGGCGCCCACGAAGGTTGTTGATATCGCTAGCTTGCTGGTCGAGGCGTCGCAGCGCGCCATGTTTGGCGCTGGCAAAGGCGGCTCGGTCGCGCTCGAGTCGGTCGAGCTCGGCGATTGCGAGCACGACCGAGCAATCTTGGGTGTCATGCTTCATCGTCATCGCATACTCCGACGGGTCGCAGTTCGAATCGGTTCAGATCAAATCGATATTGGTGGCTAATTCAAGCTACGAGCGCCGGTGTGTCTCGGTGCCGTTGGGAGCATGATCACGGCGTGTAAAGCGACCGGTTGATTCCCCTAATTCGTTGAAATTGGCTGCGCAGTGGATCTTCGGGGGTGGCTAGAGTATCCGCCGCTGGCCAGTGAAATGCGTCGGCGCGCGCGAGGGCCTGTCCTCATTGAAACCAATGACGGCTCAGCGAGCGCGCAATTATATACACATACCATGGCAGGCCTCGCGCCGCCCGAGCGCGTTCCCTCGCCGGGCAGAGTTGGGTACAACCGGGGCGATGTCCGTGGCCGACCCGCTCTCGATGTCCGCCCTCGAGCTCGCCGCTGCGATCCGAAGCCGGCGGCTGAGCGCGCGCGAGGCCGTGGGCGCCCACGTCGACCACGCGCGGGCGGTCAACCCCACCCTCAACGCGATCGTGGTGGATCGCTACGAGGCGGCGCTGCACGAGGCCGAGCTGGCCGACGCGCGCCTCGAGCGGGCGGGCGCAGACGTCGAAGCTCTGCCGCCGCTGCTTGGGGTTCCATGCACAATCAAGGAGTCCTTCGCCTACGCCGGCTTGCCGAACAGCTCGGGGCTGCTGCGGCGCCGCGACGTGATCGCCAGTGAAGACGCGACCACGGTCGCGCGGCTCAAGCAGGCCGGGGCGATCTGCATCGGGCTGACCAACGTGTCCGAGCTGTGCATGTGGATGGAGAGCAACAACCGGGTCTACGGTCGGTCCAACAACCCCTACGATCCGCGCTGCATCGTTGGCGGCAGCTCGGGTGGCGAGGGGGCGATCGTGGGCGCTGGCGCCTCGCCGTTTGGGCTTGGGGCAGACATCGGCGGCTCGATCCGCATGCCCGCGTTCTTCTGCGGCGTGTTCGGCCACAAGTCTACCGGCGGGCTCGTGCCGGGCACGGGCATGCATCCGCTGTCCGAGAACGAGGCGCTGCGCTACCTCGCAACCGGACCGATCACCCGCCGGGCCACGGATCTGATGCCCTTGCTGCGGATCCTCGCGGGGCCAGATGGCCACGACCACGGCGTGATGCCGCTCGAGCTGCGTGACCCCGAGTCGGTCGATCTGGGCGCGCTCGAGGTGTCTGTCGTCGAGGACAACGGCAAGACCCCCGTTGACCACGAGCTGCTCGAGTCGCTCGAGCAGGCCGCGGACATCCTCGAGGGGCTTGGCGCCAAGGTCCAGCGTCGGCGCATGCCGGAGCTTGGCCGCGGGTTTGATCTGTGGTCCTCGGCGATGGCGCTGGCCGCGGACACACCCTTTCGGGAGCTGCTTGGTGAGGGGCAGGCGATCCCGGTCGGGCGCGAGCTGCTGCGCTGGGTGTTTGGTCGTTCGCAGCACACCTTGCCCGCGCTGGTGCTCGCGGCGGTCGAGGACTTCCGCCCGATCATCCCCGCGATCGAGGAGCAGCGCCGGCTGGTCGCAGAGGCCATGGCCCTGCGCGCGCAGATCGACGCGCAGCTGGGCGCGCGCGGCGTGCTGCTGTTTCCGACCCACCCCCGCCCAGCGCCGCGCCACTACGCTCCGCTGCTGCGGCCCTTCGATTGGGTCTACACTGCGATCTTCAACGTCATGGAGCTGCCCGTCACACAAGTGCCCATGGGGCTGAGCCAAGCCGGGCTGCCGCTGGGGCTGCAGGTCGTGGGTGGCAGCGGCAACGATCACGTGACGATCGCGGCCGCGTGCGCGCTCGAGCGTGAGCACGGCGGCTGGGTGCGGCCGCCTGCAGGTCCCGCCGTGGGGAGCTTGGCGTGAGCGAAGCACCGCGACGCGCCTGGCCAGCGATGCTGTGCCTGGGCCTGATCACGCTGGTGCTCGTTGGGGCGCCGTGGGCCTTCAAGTTGTTCAGCGCACCAGCGATCGGCCAGCCCTGTGGCGGCGGCTTTGACTGTGAGGCGCTCGATGGCCGCTGCGTCGTCGGTGAGAAGGGCAGCTACTGCACGGTCGTCTGCGAGGCGGACGAGGACTGCCCCGGCGGCGGCTACTGCGGGCTGCCGCCGCACGACACGTGGCGGCTGTGGTTCGCCGCGAGCCCAATGAGCGAGCGCGTGTGCGTGCCGCATGACACGAAGAAGCCTCGGCCCAAGCCAGCCCCCAAGCCAATCCCCAAACCAGGCAAGTAGCTTGTCAGGGGCCCGTCACGCCTGGCGCAGCTCGGTGAGCAGCTCGCGGTAGCGCTGCCAGCGAGCGGGCGCGAGCCGACCCTCGGCGACGGCGGCCTTGATCGCGCAGTCGGGCTCTGCGTCGTGGCGGCAGTCGTTGAACCGACACGCGCCTTGGTACTGATGCAGCTCGGTGAAGCCGGGGAAGAACGCGGCCAGCTGCGCCACGCTGATGTCGACCAAGCCAAAGTCGCGAAACCCCGGCGTGTCGATCAGCTCGCCGCCATCGGGCAGGCGGTGCAGCGTGGCCGTGGTCGTGGTGTGGCGGCCGAGCCCGGAGTAGCTGTTGATCTCGCCCACGGGCAGGGCGAGCTCGGGGAGCAGGGTGTTGACCAGCGAGCTCTTGCCAACCCCCGAGGTCCCGACGAACGCGGCGCGCCGTGGTCGAGCGACGGCCTGATCGGCAGGCTGATCGAGCGAGCGATTGGCGAAGAACGACCGCAGCTCCTGCAGACCACTAGCGAGCTCGGGTGCGTCGGCGTGCTTGGCACAGACCACGAACACGGGGATGTCGAGGCCGCCGGGGCCGTCGATCCAGGTCTCGCGCACGCGGGCGACCAGCTCCTCGGTCGCGGGCAGATCCGCCTTGTTGATGACCAAGAACGGCTCGATGTTGGCGGCCAGGGCCGAGATCAGGGCCCGATCCACGAAGCCCGAAGGCGACGCGGGCACGGCCGCGACCACGATCCCGAGCACGTCGAGGTTGGCGGCGACGACGTGGGTGCGACCCATCGCGTCGCGCCGCCGCAGCTCGGTGTCTCGCGCGAGCCGATGCAGGCGCTCGCCCACGACGTCGACGCGGTCACCGACGACGTGACCCGAACGCCGACGGACCTTGACCGAGCGACGCTCACCCGACGCGAGCCGGATGTCGACCGCGACGCCAAAGTGCGCGACGAGGGTCCCAGTCTCGATCTCGCTCGCCGGTGCGCCCTGGGTCTGGGGATCGATCTCGCTCGTGCGCCAGGCTTGCGCTTGCGTGGTCCGAGCTTGGCGCCGCTTGCTCTGTCGTGCCGTCAACGGGGCCGCAGTATAGAGCACAGATTGGCGGCCTCCCACCCGGGGCCCAGCTATGCCACCCGGGGGGTCCCTATGGAATCGGAGCGCTGGCAAGGTACGCGCCGCTGTGCAGCGCGTTCTGAAGGCCGAGCACGACCTCGGCGGGTGCGGAGCCGTCGGTGGCGCCGTGGATCAAGCCGGTCAGACCCGTCTGGGTGCCGTACCACAAGATCACCTGATCACCCTTGGGGCTGACGCGCGGGCTGTGGTCCAGGGTGATGCCTTGCGCGCTCTCGACGTCGGGGAGCGCGACCTCGACGGTGGCGCCCGAGGGATCGCCGAACGCCGCGACGTAGAGCTTGGTGGCCCCGCTCTGGATGCCCGCGACGGCGAGCTGGCTGCCATCGGCCGACCACCCGTAGCCAGCGTTGTCGTTGGGGGTGGAGTCGAAGTAGCCCAGCGCTTGATCGACGCGGACCTCGACGGGTTGGTCCGCGCTCAAGTCGACGTAGTTGATGTAGCTCAGGTTTGCGGTCTGCGAGCGGTAGGTGAGCAGCTGCAGGTCTTGGTTGAAAGAGATGTCTTCGAACTCGGTGCCCGGTGGGTTGTCCGCGAGCTCGAGCCGCTCGACGACCATGCCATCTTCGAAGGTGACCAGCGCGATGCCGACGGTCTTGGGGTCCGAGAGCATCGTGTTGGTGTAGGCGTACCAGATCCGGCCTTGGGCATCGAAGCCGTGACCGATCGTGGTTGGGCCGCCGGGTAGCAGCAGGTTGGTCATCGCGTTCGCGCCCGGCTCGGTGATCAGATGCGGCAGCTCGAACGACGTGGGCCCGGTGAACTCGATCAGCCGCAGCTCGCGATAGCCGTTCGCGCCGTTGGTGCTGACCAGCATCTGGGTGTTGTCATCCGAGACCACGATCGACGAGATGTGGCCAAGCGAGGGCGCGAGGTTGACCGGCGGCGCGGTTGGATCCGCGAGCGACACACCGAGCGGGCTGAGCACGTTGACCTCGATCTCCTCGCGGTACACGAGCCGCTGGTCGTCGAGGTGGGTGAACATGAACGCCGGGACGTTGGTGGCGGGGACGCCCTCGAAGGTCAGGTGGTCGATGAAGATCGACTCACTCAGCTGCGGGTGCAGGGGCAGCAGGTACAGCTGCCACACGTCGTTTGGTTCAACGTCGATCAGCACGGCCGCGTGGCTCGAGTCGGGGCTGCGGGCCAGGACCAGCGCGGAGCCGCCGGGGTCGAGCGGCGGGGTGATGTCGAACGACGACGTGAGCGCGCCCTCGGCGTCGTAGCTGCACCACAGCAGCAGATTGGGGCCCACGTTGGGATCCTCTGTCACGCTCATCAACGCGTTGGCCCCTTCGTCTCCAAACCACATGCTGTGCAGCCAATTGCCATCTTGCTGGACCAACGGCGAGAGCTTGAACACGCCCTGCGGGTCCACGCGCAGCTGGTAGATGTCGCCGTCGTGGCTGACGGCCTCGGCCCCAAACGGCGTCGCTCCAAACACGCCAGCGAGCGCGGTCCCGGTTGCGATGTACTCGGGCTCGGGCACGGCGTGTGGATCGTTGAGCTCGAGGGCGACCAGCACCGAGTCGTGCGAGCCCGCCGCGACGTAGCGCAGCTGCTCGACGTCTTCGGGGTCGCCGGTCTCGGTCTCGTCTGTGTCGCTGGTGTCGGTCTCGGTCTCGTCTGTGTCGCTGGTGTCGGTGTCGGTTGAGGTCGACGTGGAGTTCGGGCCCGAGTAGCCGAGGCTCTCGTCCACGTTGGAGTTGTCCGAGCAAGCCGCGACCGTGAGGCAAATTAATAAAGATGACAGCGACGCGCGAACCATGGCGCCATCATATCGCAACCCTCGACGCCAAGACTGGCGCGCGCGCGGCCTGACCGTGGTCTCAGTCGACGATCTGGCCGGCGCTCGCGAGCGCGATGGCCTCGACCCGCTGGACCTCGACGAAGCCCTGCGAGCTGACCGGGTTGAGCCCGTCGCTGGCCTCCATCGAGGCGTCGGCTGGGTTGTAGAGCGAGTGCGGGCAGTCGCGCAGGGCCTTGAAGAACACGTTGCCCTTGTACAGGCCCAGCTCGACGGTCGCGCTGGCGTACTCGGCGAGCACGTCGACGGCGGCCAGGATCGCGCGCGCCTGCGGATCGTAGAGGCGCCCGTCGTAGATCTGCTGCGCGTAGTTTTGCGACATGGTGTGGAACAGCTGGGTCGAGCGGCGATCCATCACAGCCTGGTAGACCGAGCGCAGCCCAGTGCCGAGCAGCTCGAGACCTGGGGCCTCGTACACGCCGCGGCTCTTGGTGCCGATGATCCGGTTCTCGAGGGCGTTGCGCATGCCGATGCCGTTGCGCCCGCCGATCTCGTTGGCCTTGTACATGCACTGCAGTGGGTCCAGCGACTCACCATTGATCGCCACGCAGTCGCCCTTGTCGAACTTTAGCGTGACGGTCTCGACGGCCTCGGGGGCGGACTGGGGCCACACGCACATGAGCGGCTCGACGATGCTCATGGGGGTCTCGAGATCCTCGAGGTCCTCGGCCTCGTGCGAGAGCCCAGCGAGGTTGGCGTCGGTCGAGTAGCGCTTGCGCGGGCCAACGTCGACCTCGATCCCCTGCGTGGCGAGGAACTCGATCATCTGCTTGCGCCCCGGAAATTGCTCGAGCAGCCCGGGGTCGCGCCACGGCGCGTAGACCTTCATGGTCGGGGCCAGCACGTTGGTGTAGCGCTCGAAGCGGAGCTGATCGTTGCCGCGGCCGGTCGCGCCGTGGGCGAGCACCGTGCACCCGCGATCCCGCATCGGGCCAAGCAGGCCGTGAACCGTGACCGCGCGGGCGATGCCGGTCGTGTTCCAGTAGCCGCCGTCGTACATCGCCTGGGTTCGGATCATGCGGAAGCACGCGCGGGCCATGTCGTGCTTGAGATCGACGATCACCGTCTCGACGCCGGTCGGGCGCATCTTCTCGCGCACGTGTTCGATGTCGCTCTCGTCGGGCTGCGCGAGGTCAGCCACGAAGGCGATGCACTCGACGCCGGCTTGCTTGAGCCGGGTGGCCACTGTCTTGCTATCGAGCCCGCCCGAGACGCAGATCCCGACTTTTTTTCCCTCGAGTTGATGGAGCAGCACGGCGCAGACGCTACATGGTGACCCGCATCCTTCCAAACCTGGATTTGCGGAATTTTGCGGTTTTGGGTGGGGTGTCCATGCAACTTTGTGCATATATGCGGAGATGGATGCATGACCTTGACGGGGGCTGGCGGCGGCTCTATGAACCGAATCCGAATTCAGGTTCGGTTCATGACGAGCGAGGGCAAAGCGCAGCCAGAGCTGCACGGCGGACCGCCGCGGCGGGCTGTCACAGGGACGGTGGCAGGGACTGTGACAGGGGCCGGGAAGCTTCGTCCCGCGCGCCAGCGCCGAAGCCAGCGCAGCCTCGAGCGGATCATCGAGGCGCTCGACGAGCTGCTCGAGGCCAAGACCTTCGAGGAGATCACCGTCAGCGAGGTCTGCAAGCAGGCCGGCGTCGCGGTGGGCACCTTTTACGATCGCGTTGGCAACAAGGACGCGCTGCTCGAGCACCTGCGCGCGCGCGTGTACGCAGAGATCGTCGCGCAGATCGATCGGGCGTTCGCCCGCGAGCGCTTCGTCGATCTCGAGCTGCGCGAGCTCCTGCAGATCAACGCGCGTGAGATGGTCGCCATGCACCGCACCCGGCGAGGGGCGATCCGGGCGATCATCGTCGAGGCCCGCCGCAGCGCAGCGTTCGCCGCCCACGCTCGCCAGCTCAACGCCGCGTTGATGCAGCGCGTGACCGCGGCGTGGCTGAGCAAGCGCGCGGAGTTTCGCCCTGACAACCCGCAGCTGCTCGCCCGCTCGGCGTTCTTGATGGCCGCCGGGTTCCTGCGCGAGACCGTGATCTGGGGTGATCTGTGGCCCGGCGAGACCGACCCCGATCGGGTCGCCGCCGATCTCGAGCTCATGCTCACCAATTTTTTGTTGCCCGTCTGACTGAAGGAGACCAACCATGCGAACTGCACAAGAGTGGCTCGACGCCTACGGACAGAGTCATCAAAACCCGACCAACAAGACGATCCACTGGATCTGCATCCCTGCGATCGTGATGAGCATCTTTGGCCTGCTGGGCGCGGTGCCGAGCCCCTTCGAGTCGCCGTGGCTGCACTGGGGCACGCTGTTGGCGATCGGCGCGGTGGGCTACTACGCGCTGATCTCGATCCCGCTGGCGATCGGGATGGCCGCCGTCAGCGGCGTGATGCTGCTGCTCGTGCAGGCCTTGGCAGCGCTGCCGATTCCGCTGTGGGCCAGCTCGTTGGGGATCTTCGTGGTCGCGTGGATCTTTCAATTCATCGGGCACAAGATCGAAGGCCAAAAGCCGTCCTTCTTCGAGGATCTGCAGTTCTTGATGATCGGTCCGATGTGGCTGCTGGCGGCGCTCTACCGCCGAGCCGGCATTGGGTATTAGGCTGTACATGACCCCCACATAGACCTTGGACTTCGCCGACTGCAGCCGCTTCGCGTCTGGCATGTAGAGCTCTGCATGGGCATCGCCTCGCAGCCTGAGCGGGTGCGGGGTTCGATGTGCTGATCGGACAGCGCGCACGACCCGTGAGGGTCCCTCCGGGCACGGAGGGCTCAAGACGCTAATTTGCGTTGTCATGGATCGCTGTCGGCGAGGTTGGGCTGGTGGCTTCGGTCGGGCACTCGCAACGCCCTCTTATTGTGCCCGGAGGGACCCTCACGGGTCTTCTGTGCGCTTGTCGTCGTTCGAGACGGCGGCTACGCGCTCGGGATCGGGCAGTTCTTGGTCAACCACTGCTCCGCTCGAGTGGGCGACCTTCCGCGCCTGCTGGCATCCACTGGTTCGCGGGCGTACCTCCGCACGCCTGGCTCCGGTTGCGAGCGGGTTGTCATCGGCGGCTTCTTGGGCGACGGGACGCGACGGGACGCGACGCGACGGGACGCGACGCGATGGGACGGGACGCGACGCGATGGGACGCGACGGGACGCGACGGGACGCGACGCGACGGGACGGGACGGTACGGGACGGGACGGGACGGGACGGGACGGGACGGGACGGGATGCGTCGCCACGCCGCTGCACGCCGCTCGGATGCTCGCGTGCGACAGCGGCCGGGTCGACGTCGTGCTCGGGGAGCGCTGTCACTGCACCTGCGCGACCACCCGAGAGCATTCGAACGACCACCGCAACCAGCATTTGTTGGACCCCAAGACGCCCCTCGATCCCGAGCGCGTAGCCGCCGTCTCGAACGACGAGAAGCGCACAGAAGACCCGTGAGGGTCTCTCCGGGCACAATAAGAGGGCGTTGCGAGTGCGTCACCGAAGCCACAGCCCGACCTTGCCAACAGCGATCCATGACAACGCAAATTAGCGTCTTGAGCCCTCCGTGCCCGGAGAGACCCTCACGGGTCGTGCGCGCTGTCCGATCAGCACATCAACCCCCGCAGACCCCAATACACCGAATTTGGACAGCGGGGCGCCCGAGGACGAAGCGCCGGGTCAGGAGCTGGTCCAGGTTGACGCGACCGCCACGCCCTCTCGGCCGCATGGATCCCTCACCAGTATCTCCACGCGCCGGTGGGTGGCGACGCCCCAATTCCCGAGGGTGACCAACACGCCTTCTTCCTCGAACCACCCTTCCTCGGTGAGCGTGATCGTGCGCGAGCCGACCACGAGCGTGCGCTCGTTGTCGAGCGACCAGTTCTGTGGGTTCCCACACTGCGTCTCGCACACGCTCAGCGCGATGTCGATCCGGAGCGAGGAATGCTGGAGATCAGGGTTCTTCACGCGCACGCCCAGCCAGATGTGCTGGGCGCCCTGAAAGCCATCGTAGACCTCGGGCATCTCTCCGGTCGTGAGCGGCGAGTACACAGCTTGGCCCTCTCCGAGCTCGAGCTCGAGCGCGCCCGTCAGCTCGCAGGTCGGATCCTCGACAAAGGCGCCGCTGTCGTTGGCGCAGCTGTTGACGTCGTCTTCACAAGGCGGGCCATCGGGCCCCACGCAGCCCGCGAGCGCTCCCCCGAGCAGGAGCGACAACGCGGCGAGCATCGACGAACGCACTGTCGGAATCATACGTCAACGCGAGGAAGCGCCGCAGCACGCGGCCACGCGGGGCGCGAAGAGTCGAAAATGGCAGGCCGCGGCGCCCAGCCGCGATAGCCTTCCTGCGTGGTGCGTCCTGACGAACGGGGAGCGCGCGTGGCGAAAGCCAGGCGAGTGTGTCGTTCACGCTGCATCGTTCCAGCGGGTTCAAGTCCCGTCTCGGTAAACGCCGGTGTGCCGAGTAGCAGGCCCCAGGCGGGAGGAGAGATCCTCCTGGCCCAAGCGGGGTGTCGAAAGCCTCTTCGGAGGGAGCAAGATCGCGGGCCGCAGCATCAAGCGAATTCTGCAGCCTCGTCAGAGAAACAATGGGGCAGCCGAGCCGCTCACGTCACGGCGAAGGCCAGGTCCGACAGGCAAGAGACCGGAGATGAAAGCCTGTGGGATGCCCTCGGGGTAGGGGAAGTGGCACGCGATCGAGGAGCGATGCGGAACAGGGGAGACCCGTCTGAGTGGCCGTTGTCGCGGCGAGGCGTCCGAATAAGTCGAAGGCGAAATCGGGCGTTGCTCAGCGGGAGTCCGAGGGGGTCGAAGTACTGATGATGGTCGTGCAACACAACGCGGCCGGAGGGAGGGACCCCTGCGATGGTCATGTCGGTGGCGGAGGTAAGCGTGAGGGCATGGCTGGGCATGAGACCCAGTCCAACAACCCCGGCGGGTGCAACAAGCCCGACGACAAAGTGCGACAACTCCAAAGGCGACTGTGGGCCGCAGCCAAGCGGTCCCCGGATAGGCGGTTTCATGCTCTTTATGACCGCATCTTCAGGCGTGACGTCCTGGAGGAAGCATGGAATCGAGTGAGGCGGAACAAGGGCGCGGCGGGGGTCGACAACCAGACCTTGGCCGAGCTCGAGCAGTACGGAGTCGGGCGCGTCTTGGACGAACTCGAGGCTGAACTGAAGGCGGGGACGTACAGGCCGCAGGCGGTTTTGCGGTGTTACATCCCGAAGGCCGATGGTAAGCAGCGGCCCCTGGGTATCCCGACGGTACGGGATCGCGTGGTGCAGATGGCGACGAAGCTGGTCGTGGAGCCGATCTTCGAGGCGGGTTTTCTCCCGTGCTCGTACGGCTTTCGGCCACGTCGCAGCGCCACGGATGCACTGGAGACGCTCCGCAAGCTTGGTGCGCGCGGAGGGAATCACGTGCTCGAAGTCGACATCCGCGACTTCTTCGGCAGCATCAATCACGAACTGCTGATGAAGCTGGTGTCACGTCGGATCTCGGACAGGCGGGTGCTGAAGCTGCTTCGACTCTGGCTCACGGCAGGCGTGATCGAAGATGGGCGACGAACCGAGCTGGTCTCGGGTACGCCGCAAGGTGGGGTAATTTCCCCGCTGCTGTCGAACATCTACCTGCATGTGCTCGACGAGGTGTGGACGCGGCGGTATGCCCATCTGGGCACGCTGGTGCGCTATGCCGACGACTTCGTCATCATGTGCCGGACGAAGAAGGCGTGCGAGGAGGCCGAACGACGGGTCCGAGAGATCCTGAAGCGGCTGAAGCTGGAGGTCCATCCCGACAAGACGAGGCGAGTCGAGTTGAGCTGGGGCAAGCAAGGTTTCGACTTCCTCGGCTGCCACTTGCGCAAGGTGCTGTCAGGCAAGATCTGGGAGCGGGAGCGCAAGCGCGTGTACTTCCTGCAACGCTGGCCGAGCCAGCGGAGCATGAAGCGCGTACGGCAGCGCGTGAAGGAGCTGACGTCACGCAAGTGGAACTGGGTGAAGGACCTGCGGGTCCTGATCAAACAGATCAACCCAGTGCTGCGAGGGTGGGGGAACTACTTCCGCACGGGCAACGCGGCGGAGAAATTCAACCAGGTGGATACGTACGCCTGGGTGCGTCTGCGACGCTTCCTCGTCAAGCGCAAGGGTCGAAACCTGCGCGCGGGCGAGGCCGAAAAGTGGACGCGAGAGTTCTTCGTCGCGCTGGGTCTTCATCGTCTACGTGGTACAGTCCGCTATCCGGGGGTCGCGTAATGCGGCGGTCCGAGAGGCCACTGGTAAGCCGTGTGCGGGAAAACCGCACGCACGGTTTGAACGGGGGCCCTACCGGCATCCCACATCTCACTGTTGGAGAAAGGTAGGGTCTACCAATGCGCTGCCTCGCTCCGCTCTTGCTTGCCGTGTTCGCGCTCGCGTGCGCGGCCGAGCCCGCCGACGTCAGCACGACCGGCCCTGTCTCCGACTGCTTTGGCTGCGCCTGCGGGCCCGATCTTCCCTGCGGGGAAGGTCTCGAGTGCATCAGCAATGTCTGCTCGCTGATCGAGGAGACCGGCGACGAGCTGCCTCCGAGCGCGTGCGGTTGGAACCCCATCGAGTCTTGGTACGACTGCGGTTTTCAGGGCGCGGACCCAGGCGGCGAGTTTCCCCGCGAGTGTCCGGCGGGCCTGACCGCCGACACACCATGTCCCGCCGCGCTGCCGTTCGAGGGCTGCTGCGAGGACGCGGGCGACGTCTGGTACTGCCAGGACGGCATGGTCGTGGCGACGTCGTGCTGACGGGGGACTTGGCCTCGGGGATCATGCGCGAACGGCCCAGACGGACCCCGGCGCGCGCGATTTAGCGGTTCGGCGCTCTAGAGCGCCGACCAGTTTGAATTCACGACGCCAGGCACATCTGGGGCCGCTCCTGCCGTTGTCGACTCGGCGCTCGCAGTATGCCGGATACAGCTTCGGCCTCGCTCCTAGTCAGGAACGGCCCCAGACGCACCTGACGACGCGACTCCAAACTGATCGGCGCTCTAGGCGTGGGTGTTGGCGGGGACTTCGAGGGGGATCTGGGCGTAGCACCAGGCTTCGAGCTCGCCGACGAGGCGGGCGAGGCCGCTGCGATCGAGGGGGAGCTCGGCCAGGGCGACCTCTTTGGCGAGCAGGCGCTGCTCTTCGAGATCGATGTGGAAGCTGACGCTGGTGGCGGGGGCGGATGGGGTGCTCACGTGGATGCGAACCCGCAGGCCGCCGGGGGCGGGGCCGTCTGGTTCTGGACCGGTGACCTTGGCCCGGACCGAGGCTGACGCGCGATCTTTGGCAGACCGACGGGCGCGCTCGTCGTGATGTAGCGCGAGCGCGAACACGGAGTCGATCAGCGCGAGTACGAGTGGCGGCACGGCAGAGAGCTTGGCACCAACGAGCAGTGGTTGCACGGGCCCCCGCAAAATGGACTGGCCCATTGTGGTGATGGATCGCGCGAGTCCGGCCACTGGCGGCGCGCAGTGTCTTCGAGCTCGGGCGAGGCTTTCTCGCCCGCGCGCGGACACTTTCCTAGACCGGTTTACCCTGGCAGCGAACGCTTCGTGCGATCGTCGCTACATCAGTAGGGGCGCTCGCCCACGTAGTTGCCAGCGGGAGAGTAGTTGCAGACCGCCATGATCCACTCGCCCCCACCAAACGGGCTGTTGCGCGAGCACACGGCCACGCCGCAGCCGATCTCGGTCGAGTCGCGCCACACGACCTGGGTGTAGTGACCACAGACTTGGCCGGCGGCGCAGCGGTTGCTGGCGTAGTTGTAGTGGTCGGCCTCCGACGCCCAGCTGGCGACGATCTCTTCCGCACTCGAGCTGTGCGAGCGCGCGCTCAGGTTCTCGCCGTACGAACCCTGGCTGTGCTCGAAGTCGCAGCGATCTGCCCAGGCCTGCGCGGTGGCGGCGAGCTGCTTGGACCAGCGAACGGGTGGCAAGGGCGGGTTCGCGGCCGGCGACACGCGTGCGCGGTGGAGGTTGTGCGCGGTGACGAAGCCGTCGGCGAAGGGATCACTCGCTGGGGTTGGCGAAGGGGCTGGCGAAGGGCCTGGTCGGGGATGTGCCTGCGAGTCGGCTTTGGAGGGGTGACCACGATGGCGTCGCGCGGGGGTGTGCGCGCGGTCGAAGTCGCGCCGGTTGCCCGTCGAGTCGCGCGCGTATTGGCTCGACGCAGCGAAGCCCGAACTCTCGATCGAGGACTCGGGCTGCAGAGGGTTTGGCTGGTGTTGTCGCGCACACCCAGCGGCGACGACGATAGCGAGCGCCAACAGGGCAGGGGTCGACAGGCGCGCGGGGCTCGGTGATGCGGGCATTGGATGACTGGACGTGAAGGGACCCAAACAGCTTCTCACACGGGCAAAAATGCCGGGGTTCCCGGGGCCGCTGCGCGCTGGCGGCCGGGGGATCCACTGCGAAGCGGTCGAGCGAGCAGGGTGACACTCTGGCCAGTGTGCGGTGTTGGAGGACCGTGCGCTGCCCCCCACGCTCGCCGGTGCTCGGGATCATCGCAGCTTGGCTCGGTCTCGGGCTCGGGCTTGGACTCGCGCCGTGCGGCTGTGACTCGGGCGCGAGCGTCGAGCGCGAGCGCGAGCGCCTCGATCCCAGTCCGCAGCGCGTCGACCTGCGTGAGCGAGCGGTGCTCGAGGGCGACGTGGTCGAGCGCCTCGACGCTGGTTGCTACGTGTATCTGCGCCTGTCGATCACCCACGACAGCGCCGCGCCGTGGTTGGCCCCGCACACGCAGCTGCGCTGGGTCGCCGTCGACGGTCGCTCACCTGGCCTGGGCGAGCGGGTCCAGGCGCGCAGCCTGGGGCGTCGCAGTCGTGTGTGGGAGCCCAGGCTCGAGCGTGACTTCGAGGTCCTCGAGTATGTGGCGCTGCTGCAGTGAGCGCCCGCGGGCGCGGTCGGGCCCGAAGCCGCTGCGCGAGAGTGGCGCCCGAGTGTAGGGCGTAGCGCTTGATTCGGCCTGGGGGTCATTGCGACCCAGCCCCTGGCGAGAGGCGGCTTGGCGAGTATAACGGGCGGCGCCGATGCCCGAGCTGCCCATGAACGGCGAGTACGTGCTGGTCGCCAGCGTCGCGGCTTTGTTCGTGGGGCCGCTGATCTACCGGTTCGCCGGGCGCGACGGTCGGGCGTACTCGCTGTTTGACGGCATGGTTGTCGTGGCGGTGCTCGGGCTCGCGTTGCTCGAGATCGTGCCGCTCGGTGTCGAGCTGGCGGGCTGGCCGGCGTTGCTGGCCATGGTCGCGGGCGTGCTGCTGCCGAACCTCGCGGAGCGTCGCTTCGGCGGCAAGTCGACCCACCGGGTCGCAACTTGGGCGGCGCTGATCGGCACGGCCCTGCACGCGTTCACCGACGGCCTCGCGCTCGCTGTCGGTGGCCACGTTCACGCGGGCAGTCACGCGATGGAGTGGGCGGTCGTGCTGCACCGCGTCCCCGAGGGACTGGCGGTGTGGTGGATGTTGACCAGCCCCGACGACGGGGACGAGTCGGGCCAGCGCGCGGGGATCCTCGCGCTGGTGACGATCGCGACCGCGACCGGGCTTGGGTATCTGTTCGCTGGCAGCACGACGGTGCTCGACGACAGCCGGGTCGTTGGCGTGTTCGCGGCCTTCGTTGGCGGGTTGTTGCTGCACGTGGTCAGCCACGGGATCGGCAGCACGCGCTCGCGCCGGGCGGCCGAGCACCGCTACTGGCCAGGCATTGGCGGGCTGCTGGGGCTGGCGCTGGTGGTCGCCGTGGTCGTGGTCCCGGCCACCCGAGATGGGCACGGGGCCGAGATCGTGGACGCGTTCTGGGATCTGCTGCTCGAGAGCGCGCCAGCGCTGTTGCTCGCGTATGGCGTGGCAGGCCTGATTGGCAGCGTGATGGGCGAGGCCCCGGCGCGGTGGCTGCGGCGCGGTGGGGCCACGATGCAGTCCCTGCGCGGGGTCGTGTTTGGGTTGCCGCTGCCGCTGTGCTCGTGCGGGGTGGTGCCGGTGTATCGCTCGCTGGTGGACCGCCGTGTGCCGGCCACGGCGGCGCTGGCGTTTCTGGTTGCAACCCCGGAGCTCGGGCTGGACGCGGTGTTGCTGTCGGTGCCCTTGCTGGGGTTGGACATGGCGCTGCTCCGGGTTGGCGTGGCGTTCGTGCTCGCGCTGTTCGTGGGCGTGGTCGTTGGCGGATGGGTCGAGCGCCGCGAGCTCCGGGCGCGTGGCGTGGATGCAGGTGGGGCAGGCGGCGCAGATGGGGCGAGCGAGCCAGAACCCCCGCCGCCAGACACGAGGCCCCTGCGCGAGCGGCTGGTGGCGGGACTGCACACGGGGTACGGCTCGATCCTCGACAGCACGGGCCCGTGGATCCTCGTTGGGCTGTTGCTCGCGGCGTTCTTGCAGCCGTGGGTGGACGCAGAGTTCTTCACCCAGCTCGGGCCGATGCTGCAGGTCGTCGCGTTTGGGCTGCTGGGGCTGCCGGTCTATGTGTGCGCGACGGGGGCCACGCCGCTGGTGGCCGTGCTGATCGCAAAGGGGCTCTCACCAGGGGCGGCGCTGGCGTTCCTGCTGACGGGGCCCGCGACCAACGCAACGACCTTTGGGGTGCTCGAGCAGCTGCATGGGCGCAAGGTGGCGCTGGCGTTCGCGGGGGCGATGATCGTCGCGGTGCTGGGGTTGGGGTGGGGGGTCAACTTGGTGTGGCCAGCAGCGGGCGCGGAGGCAGCGGTCGCGCATGTGCACGACAGCCACGGCGTGTTGGCGATTGCCAGCGCCGGGGTCTTGGGCGTGCTGTTCTTGGCGTCGCTCGTTCGCCAGGGGCCGCGCGGGTTTCTTGGGCGGCTCTGGGAGCTAGGTGGGCACGACCATGATCATCACGATCATGGTGATCACGATCATGACGATCATGACGATCATGACGACGGTGATCACGGGCCAGGGAAGGACGAGCCGAAGGCCGCTGGTGGTTGCTGCGGGGGGCACTGAGGGGTCGTTCGCGGGGGTGACGTTGCCACACCGGACACGCCACACACCGCGAACGAACTCGAGCGATCCCGCCGCTCAGTCGTCGTCGTCGTCGTCGTCGTCGTAATCGTCGTCGTCGTCGTCGTCGTCGTCGTCGTACTCGGCTTCGTCGTCGTACTCGGCTTCGTCCTCGACCTCCTCGACCTCGATCTCCTCGAACTCGAAGATCCGCCCCACTTCATCCGCCGAAGCCGTCACCGCATATCGGCCGTCTGGCGACACGTCCAGATCGAACATCCCCTTGGTCGGCACTTCAAAGCTATCGAGCAAGCGCCCGGTCTCTGCGTCGTACAGGCCGATGCCACCTTCGTAGATGCACACGATCTGCTCGTAGCCAGGTCGCAGCGTGGCCCCACCCAGGCCCTTTTCCACGATCGGGAGCACCGTCGTGTAGCCCCAGGTCGAGGCCGACCAGATCGTGACCGGGCCTCGCCAGCCGCGGGACACCACCCACTCACCGCCGCGGTCGAGCTCCAACGCGCCAACGGTGCCCGGACCGGCCTCTTGCTCCCACGCGAGCTCGCCGGTCTCGATCGACCAAAAGCAGAGGGTGTCGCCGCCGCGGCCCGACACGATGTGCTCTTGATCCGCGGCGAATACAAACGACATGCCGCGGGGGCCCACGTCGTAGCGGTGGATCAGCTCGCCGGTCTCGCGCGACCACAGACAAATGGTCTCGTCGCGCGAGCCCGAGGCGATCAGGCTGCCGTCGGCCGAGCTGCCAAGCGTGAGCACCGGGCCCACGTGCTCGTCGAGCTCGAGCAGGAGCTTGCCGCGGGGCCACGACCAGACCCGGAGGCCGCCGCCAGCGTCCCCGCTGACGAGCTCGCCGGCGGCCGTGAACGCGAGCGTGGTGACGGCGCGCTCATGGTCCTCGAGGCTGCGCTCGAGCTTGCCGCCGCGCAGCGACCAGATCGCTATGGTCGTGTCGCGGCCGCCCGTGACGACGCGCCGGCCCTCGGGTCCAAACCGCGCACACAAGACTTGGCCTTCGTGGCCGGCGAGCGTGTTGCGCAGCTTCACGAGGGATCCCTCCCGAGCGGCGCGTGGGTCGGTGCTGTCCTGCTTCTGTTCAACTGAAGTTCCTCGAGTTCAAGGGCGGGTGACCAGCCACGACCGGTCAGCCGGCCGAGATGATACACGCGGAACCGCGCATCGCCGCTCGCCTTTTTTTGCGGTCCTGCACCCCGTCGTGCCGGCTACAGTGGGGGGTGTCGCGCGTTTCGATCATCGGTCTGGGAATTTGTCTGTTCGTGAGTTTGGGCTGCGATCGCAAGTGGGACTTCGAGTGCACGGCCGCGTGGAGTCACGATGGCGCCGAGGTCTGGCGCAACGTCTATACCTACCCGCAGATGGCCGACGAGCACGCCGCCACCGCCCGCTGCAAAGAAGAGATGCTCGAGGCCAAGCCCAAGAAGGCAAACTCGGCGGTCTGCCACTGCGTGGGCCAGGAGTGATCAGGCTTGCGCAGCTCGTCACTCTTGGATGAGCCGCAGCGAGGCCCCGAGCTTGTCCCGAAACCCGTCGTCGACCCCGGCGGCGGTCCACATCCAGCCGGGCTGGCCGGCCTGGGGGTTGAACCACTCGGCCATGAACGCCTGGACCTGCTCGGGCTCGAGCTCGAGCATTCCCTGCGCGTCCTTGGCGAGGGCGACGAAGATCTCACGGTCGTCACCGGCGAGGTCGATCGACTCGCTCCACAGCGAGGTCCAGTCTTCACCCGACAAGCTGGCCTCGACCACGCGGGCGCCCAGCCACAAGTTGGCGGCTTGGTCGAGCCGCTCACGCGGCTGGGGGGAGGCGCTGAACGCCTGCATGCGGGCGATGATGCGCTGCAAGCTGGCGATCGGGTCGTTTGACGAGACGCGGACCTTGATCGCCAAGATGCTGATCGGACCCGCGACGAGCAGCCGCACGTCGAGCTCCTCTTGCATGACCCGCTGACACAGGCGCGCGAGGGTGCGCGACTCAATGGTTGGCGTGGGGATCACCCGGCCGAGCATGACGACCGCCCGGTTGCCGCGCTCGGGCTTGCCGGCGTGGAAGTACAGGCTGGCGGGCGCCTGCTCGGTCAGCAAGAAGGTGTCTGCGAGCCGCTTTGGCGCCGGCGCGCGCAGCCGGGCGGTGACGTTGGGCTTGCCCGATCCGAACCCGATCGGGCCCTTCCAGCGGGTGCCGAGCCGGGCGACGGCCTCGGTCATGCCTTCGTCCTCCGGGTCGCGGCCCGAGTGGACCACGACCACGGCGTCGCGCGGATCGGTGAGCAGCGACCAGCCCTTTTCCAGCCGGTTCCTGGATAGATCGAGCAGGTCTTGCTTGGAGGCGTACTCGTGCGCGAGCGGGAGCTCGAGCAGCTTGCTGGCCAGCGCGGCCCCAGCCAGCGCCGAGGGTCCCGCCTCGCGGTGGCGGGCCAAGACCTTGCCCTGGGCGACCGCGAGCAGCTTGGGGTTGCCGGCGTCGGCGAAGGTGTTGGACAGCGCGGCGAGCAGCTCTTCGGCGTCCGCGTCGCGGCCGTGGATGGCGATCTCGATCCGGCCGGGCCGGCTGCCCAGCTCGAGCCGCGCGTCGGGGATCCGACGCAGGCGCGAGGACAAGCGCAGCTCCAGCGCCTCGAGTGCGGCCGTGGTCGCGGCGGCGCTGAGCTTGTCGGCGTCGATGGCGGTGGGTAGCAACACGCGCACGTGGAACGCGGGGCTGTCGGTCTCGCGCAGCCAGTGCAGGATTGCGCCGTTGTCGAGCTGGGCGACGAGCGGCGGCTCCCACGGGGGGGCGAGCACGCTGTTGGGATCGATCGGCTCGCGATCGCTGCCCGACTCGAACACGATCGGGGCGAGGGTTTCTTTGTTGCAACGGCAGCCCCCGGCGAGGCCACCGACGACCGCCAACCCAACGAGCAAGCCCGCGCGGGTCCGTGCCCAGACGTTCACGAGCCGCCTCCCGTGGGGGGGGCGCTGTCGCCAGCGGGCTTTTTGTCGGCGGGCTTTTTGTCAGCGGACTTTTTGTCGGCGGGCTTTTTGTCAGCGGGCTTTTTGCCGGCAGCGCCCGCCGGCTTGTCCGCCGAACCGCTCGGGTTTGCGGGCGCCGCCGCGCCGGGCTGGGGCACGGCGTCCGC
>NZ_JMCC02000107.1 GCF_000737335.2 Enhygromyxa salina
GGGGTGGATTGCTTGGGGGGCGTTGGGGTGGTGGTGGCCTCCGAGCTGGGGGGCGTGGGGTGGATTGCTTGGGGGGCGTTGGGGTGGTGGTGGCCTCCGAGTTGGGGGCGTGGGGTGTGGATGGTGGCCTCTGAGCTGGGGGCGTTGGGGGTGGGTTGCGAACTTGGGTGGGATGGATGGGGGCAATGTGTGGGATGTCGATGTCTGGGGGGGATTGATGATCTAGTCTGCGGCGCATGGCGGCCGATGATCGGGTGTCGACGAAGGTCGGCGGTGGTGCGCTGAAGGCCGCGAACGTCGAGCTTGCGCAGGGGGATATTGTCAATGGTCGGTATCGGCTCGAGCAGTTCTTGAGCAGTGGTGGGATGGGGCGGGTGTGGCAGGCGACGGATCTGGATCTGCGTCGGGAGGTTGCGATCAAGTTGATGCACCCGGGGTTGGTGGCGACCCAGACGGCGCGTGAGCGGTTTTTGCGGGAGGCACAGGCGGCGGCGCGGTTGCGTAGCGCGAACGTGGTGTCGATCCTGGATGTCAAGGTTGATAGCGAGCGGGGGGTGCCTTACCTGACGATGGAGCTGCTGCGGGGGGAGGATCTTTCGCGGCGGCTCGAGCGGGGGGCGCTGAGCCATGCGCAGACGGTGGCGGTGATCAACGATGTGTGCGCGGCGATTACCGAGGCGCACGCGAAGGGGATCATTCATCGGGACCTCAAGCCGGCGAACATCTTCTTGCTGGAAGGGCGGCTCGAGCGGGGGCGGGAGTCGGTGGCGAAGGTGCTGGACTTTGGGATCGTCAAATCGCTGGCGGTCGACCCGATGGACCGGACCCAGAGCTCCGAGCCGCGCGCGCTGACGATGGCCGGGACCGCGCTTGGGACCGTGACCTACATGAGCCCGGAGCAGGCCGAGGACGCGCAGAACGTCGACCATCGGGCGGATCTGTGGTCGATCGCGGCGGTTTGCTTCGAGTGCCTGACGGGCAAGCGGGCGTTTCGAGCCAAGTCGCTGGCGGAGCTGATCCGCGAGACCAGCGGGGCGCGGGTCGTGCCTTCAACGATCGCGGACAACCTGCCGCGGGGGTTTGACGCTTGGTTTGCGCAGGCGACCCACCATGAGATCGATCGTCGGTTTGGCACGGTCGCGCAGCTGCTCGAGGGGCTGGTCGCGCTCGGCAAGTCGCAGCCCGCGGCGGCCAGCGTGCAAGCGGGGGCCTCGCTGCCGCCGCCGTCGCGCAGCTGGGCCTCGGACGCCAACCAGATCGATATCAACGAGCTGCGCCTGCTGACGTTCAAGAACAACGTGGTCACCGAGTTCTTGGAGAGCGGGACCAAGTACTTCGTGGTCGGCAGCAAGGGGCTCGGCAAGACCTTGCTGCTCACCTACAAGCGCTCGCTGCTTCATGAGCAGTACCAAGGTGGCGACGAGCGCAAGAGCGCGGCGGTCAAGTTCATCCCCGAGGGCCGGCCGTATCTGGACCTGATGAGCGATCTGCCCAGCGTGGGCAAGGCCGAGACCACGCTGATGTCGGAGCTGCACAGCTGCAAGCGCATGTGGGCGTTCGCGTTTCGCGTTGCTGCGCTGTCGCATCACGCGGGCGCGGGCGGCAGCTCCGACGAGCGCGACGAGCTGCTGCGCTTCGCGGCGCCGATCCGCGCGATGTTGGAGGGCCGCAAGGCCGAGCCCACGGTTGTGATCAAGCAGCTGCTGGCGCTGTCGTTTGGCGAGCTCAAGCAGATGCTGGATCGCAGCGAGAGCTTCCTCGAGTACAAGATTCGCTCGCTGCACAGCCCCACCTTCATGTTCGTCGACAAGCTCGACCAGGCCCTGCGCCAGCTCCCGCGCCAGGCTTGGATCGCCATGCAGGCCGGGATGATCGAGGCGGCTTGGGATCTGATGAGCACCAACGCCCACGTCAAGGTGTTCGCAACGATCCGCGAAGAGGCGTTCGCCGAGTACGAGTCCGACATCAAGGCCAACCTGCATGGGGCCACGACCGCGCTGCGCTACACCAAGCGCGATCTCGAGGACATGCTCGGGAAGCTGACTTACTTCTACGAGCGCGTGCAGCTGCGCGACTTCGTTCGCCTCGATCACATCACCACGACCCGCGGGGCCCGGGGCGAGCGGCCGTTCGACTTCATCTATCGCCACACGCTCGGGCGGCCGCGCGACCTGGTGATCATCGCGTCCGAGATCTCGCGCAATCGCGGGGCGCCGATCGACGAGCAACAATTCAAGCGAGTGATCCGTGAGACCAGCGCGGGGATGTTGGTCGCCAACGTGTTCCTGGAGATGCGCGTGTTCTTGGAGATCTTGCGCGATCGGGACGAGCGTGGGCGGTTCTTGGCGCTGCTGCACAACGACATCTTGACGCCCGATGATCTGGTCGACGTCTGGTGTCGGTTTCATGGGTTCGAGCGCGAGTACTACGATCTGCACGGCCGCGAGGCCGACGGCGTGTATCACCCGTTCCGCGAGCTGTTCGACTGTGGGCTGCTCGGGGTGGTGGTTCGGGATCCGGCGACCGGTCGACGCAGCCAGCACTTTCGCCAGCCCCGCGACGCGGTCGGTGGGTCGCGGCGACAGCTGCCGCCTTCGCCCCACTATCTGCTGCACCCGGCCCTGCAGGCGCTGGCCCAGCAGCTCGCTGGCGGCGGCGGCTTCGTGCCGTTTCGGCAC
This sequence comes from Enhygromyxa salina, assembly GCF_000737335.2. Lineage (GTDB taxonomy): Bacteria > Myxococcota_A > Polyangia > Nannocystales > Nannocystaceae > Plesiocystis > Plesiocystis salina_C. Next base: position 2,679 of record NZ_JMCC02000107.1, read on the forward strand.
GTGGTGATCGGACACCAGCAGCCCTGGCCCAGCTACTACGGGCGCATGATCGAGGTCCAGCGCGAGCTTCAGCGTGGCGCCGGGCGTGGGGACGAGGACAGCGAAGACGCGGTGTTCGAGCTGCTCGCTCGGTTTGACGCCCACGTGGGCGCGGGCGAGAGCATCGAGGTCGCGCGACATCTGGTCGCGGCGACCTCGGCGTTCGCCGAGCTGACGGCCCGGCTCGAGCGTCGCGGCTGGGATGACCTGCACCTCGCGCTGCTCGAGCTGTTTCCACCCCGGCGCGCGGCCAGCCCCCCGCGTGGCGCCGTGGTGACGCCCCCGCGCAGCCCCGAGGGCGCGCGAGAGCTCGTCGCCGACGAGCCGTCCGCTTCACGCGATTCGTCCGACCCGCCAGACTCGTCCGATCAATTGGACCACGAGGACCATGGGGATCTCAGCGGTCCCGATACGACCATGGGCCCGACCCACCGGGCCGCGGTCGCGATGCTGCTGATCGACATCGTCGCCTCGACCGAGTTCGTCGAGCACCACGGCGACACCATGTTGGTCGAGTTCCTGCGCGACATCCGTGACGTCTTGACCCACGAGAGCCACGCGGCGCCGCGGGTGATCAAGGGCGTCGGCGACGGCTACCTGGTCGTGTACGACTCGGTCACGGGCGCGCTCGCGGGCGCGCGGGCGCTGCTGGGGGGTCTGCAAGATCGCAGCAGCCTGCGCCTGGTCGTGCACTGTGGTGAGGTCCACGTTGGCGCCGCCGACGTGTACGGGGCGGAGGTCCACCGATTGTTTCGCCTCGAGAAGATCGCCGAGCGCACGCGGGTTGGGCCGCCAGGAGGGGTCACGCTGCCGACGCCAGGTCGGGTGATGCTGTCGGCTGCGGCCGTCGAGGCGCTGCCCGAGTCGGAGCGGACCGGGTTCGAGCGGGTCGGGACCTTTCGCATCAAGGGCTTCGAGGATCCGGCCGAGGTGTGGGTCGAGTGCGGCGAAGCCTGACCTTCATGGATCCTCGCGGAGCCAGCTGCGCAGCACCTGCGTGCGAGCCTGCGCGCGCTTGAACGCCCGCGCCTGGTTGCGCCGCTCGATCGTCGAGTTGGCCTCGAACAGCTCGAAGGCCTCACGCATCCCGCCGAGCCGCGCGGCCGCGCGCTCGAGCACGATCCCGCGAAACACGTCGAGATCGTCGAGCCCGAGGTGCTCGTGGCGCGCGAGCATCTCGTCGATCAGCGCGTCCGCGGCCCGCTCGAGCTCGCCGAGGATCGACGCGTTGGCTTGGCCGTGGTGGCACTCGAAGGTGAGCGCCAGCGACACGTGGGCGGCCTCGATCTGCTTGGCCTCTGGCAGCTCCGCCAGACACAGCGCCCAGGCCCGACGCACCACGTTGTCGAGCTGGCGCAGGTTGCCCGGCCACTCGGCGGCGCACAAGAGCTCGCAGGCGCGCAGGCTCAGCGATCGCGAGCCGCAGCCGCCCGCCTCGTCGCAGCGTCGCGCGGCCATGAAGTTGGCCCACGCTGGGATCTCGTCGCGGCGAGCGTCGAGCGCGGGGAGCTCGGCGACGAGCACGTGCACGCGGTAGTAGAGATCCTCGCGGAACTCCCCGCGGGCGACCGCGGCCTCGAGGTCGCCGTTGGTGCCCACGATGATCCGCGCGTGGCAGCGGCGATCTTGGCGGTCGTCACCCAACACCCGAAAGCAACGGTCTTCGAGCAGGCGCAGCAGCCCGGCCTGGCAGGCCAGCGAGAGCTTGTCGACCTCGTCAATGAACAAGGTGCCCGCGCCGGCCCGCGTGACGCCGCCATCTTGATCGCGGACCGCCCCCGTGAACGCCCCGCGTCGCCAGCCAAACAGCTCGCTCATCTGCATCTCGCGGGGGACCGCCAACAAGTCCACGGTCACGAACGGTGCGTGGGTTCGCGGCGAATGATCATGGACCCAGCGGGCGATCGAGGACTTTCCGGTGCCAGTCGGACCGGTGATCAGCAAGGTCTCGGGTAACATTGCGTAGGTCGCGAGGCGGTCGACAATCGTCCGCATCCGCGTGCCCACCACTGGCAGCACAGGGTCGGTTGGGATCGGCATGGACTCGAAAGGGCGCGACGTGGTCGAGGCGCTGGGCGTGTGGTGCATGGGGCTCGCTCCGGGCTCGCCGTGTACGGCATTTACTGCCATTCAAAGGGGCTGTTGCGCCAGACGTGTCACCCTTGCTGACACCGCAGACTATTCAGCCGCGCTTGTGAACTCGAGCTTGGATGTGGCGATCTGTTTTACCGGGGCAGCGAAGACTTAGCTGTTGGCGCCCGCACGCAGACGAGGCATCGACCGCCAAGTGCGTCCACGACGGACGTTGGCACGCGTCCGCGTTGGACGCTGCACGCGGGCGCAATCGCGAATAGCGGACATGTGCGGCCAATTGGAGCCGGCACGCAGGTTGCTTTGACACTGTGCATGAACAGCCACGTCAACCTCCCCCTTCACAATCGCATGTTCGCCTCGCTCGGCTGTCTCGCGTTGTTGCTGATGTCAGCTGCAGCGTGTGACACCGACGAGATCACCGCTGACGAGAGCCGGGCCGCCGCGCTCGACGTCGACGACGCCGTCGCCGCTGACGCCGACACCCCGCCGCTGGTCAGCCGTAGCCCCGATCAGATCGACGGCCTGAGCCCGGCCGGGTTCGACGACGAGCTTCAGCTGTGGGTCTACGACCGCGACGGCGACGGCTTCCCAGACGTCACCGAGGCGCGCGACGACACCGACATGCTCGATCCCGCCAGCAACCCCGCGACCGATCCCGAGCTAGACGAGATCGATGGCCCCAGCCCCGAGCCGGAGGCCGGCTTCGCCAAGTCGAGCTGCCGAAAGGGCTTTCAACAGGCTGGCCCGCGGCTGTGTATCAGCAAGCAGCTGCGCCCGGCCAGGCGGTTTCGCCGGGCGATCAACAACTGCCGCAAGCGCAGCAGCAACGTATGCAGCTACGAAGACTTGACATACCTGTATCTGAACTCGGACCTCGACGAGGACTACAACCCAAAGAACAAGTGGCTTGGCAACATCGCCGACGACAATTACGTGCTGTGTGGCAATCGGCGGATCAGCTACGACGGCGACCCCGATTGGGCCGACTTCGAAGGGATCTGCCACAAGAACGAGAAGCTGCCGTTTTGGTGCTGTCACGACGACGAGCAGGGGAAAAAGGGCCACGATGACGATGATGATGACGACGACGACGATGATGACGACTACTGATGCTCTGTGACGATTCGCTTCAGATCGCGGCGGCCTCGCGACTCCTCGGGGAGCGTGGGGCCGCCTGTTTGACTCACTGGTGGAGGCCGGCCCACGGGCGCGGATCGACCGAGCGAAACACGACGCCGCCCGGCAGCGATCGCAGTCGCTTGGCAAGCCCGACCACCAGCGCGACCACGCCGATCAACAGCAGCGGCCCGGTCACGACCAGGCCCATGAACAGCGCGTCCTTGCTCGCGAGGTATCCGGCCCCCGCCAACCCCACGCTCACCAGCACGCCGCCGCCAGCCAGCCAGGGCTTGGCCCTGGCCACGAACGCCCGCACCGCGAGCTCGTCGCGCAGGCCACAGCCGGGGCAGGGCGCGAGCGCGATCAACTCGTCGCCGGCCTGTTCCATGTTCCCGTGGGCGGTGCCCAGGGCCAGATCCCGCGAGTCGTCGAGGTCCTGCACGAGCCCGGCCTGGGCGCCGGCGCTCGCCTGCATGTAGACGGCGCCGTGATCTGCATGCCCGCAGTGCTCGCAGGTAAACGGCGCGTAGACCCAGCCGCGGCGAGTGGCATGGACGACGGTCGGCATGGGCCCGATCTACCAGATTACGGGTGAGGCGCCGAGGGCGAGCGGGTCGGCCGACAGCATCCGACGGTCGTGGTGACCGTCAGCGACCGACAGACGGTCGTCGCGGACAGTCCGTTCGCTCTCAATGCCGTGCCAGGGCCCACCAAGGTCAATGGCCAGGGTCTTGCACGGGGTGCTGACACTCGCTTGCCCAAGCTTGGTAGGCTGTCTGGACCTCGCTCATGCCCGCGCTCGAGTACGCCTCCCCCCCTCCCGTTTCCTCGGTGGTCCCCATGCGGCCGCTCCACGCCCGGTTTACGGCGCTCGCGGCCGGTGCTGGCCTGCTTGCCCTCAGCGTGGCCCCACGCACGGCGGCGGCGGCTGTGCTCGCGCCGGCCAACGCCAACGATCCGGCCGCGGCCGACGAGGCGCCGGTGGATCCCAACTTGGAGACCGCCGAGACCATCTTTCGGCAGGGACAAGCCAAGTACGAGACCGCCGACTACGCCGGGGCGATCGAGCTGTGGACGGCCGCCTACGCGTTGGTCGGCTCCTCTACCGAGAACGCCAGCATCAAGGCCCTGCTGATCTACAACCTCGCGCAGGCGCACCTCAAGGCGTTCGATCTCGACAAAGACAAGATCCACCTCAAGCAGGCGCTGCAGCTGCTGCAGAGCTTTCGGTCCAACCTCTCGCTGCTCCACGAAGATCAGGAGCAGCTCGCCACGGAGACCACCAAGGTCGAGGCTCGGATCGCAGAGATCGAGGGCATGCTCGCCGATCTCGAGCGCCCCGCGAGCGAGCCCACCCCGGTCCCGGCCCCAACCGTCGAGCCCGCGCAAGACGGCGGCGAGGCCGACGAAGACCTCCGCTCCGGGACCCCGCTGATCGCCGCTGGCGGCACGGTCGCGGGGCTTGGGGCGCTGCTCGGGGTCGTGGGGATCGTCGGCGGGTTGATGGCAAGCAACGCCAACGACATCAGCGATCTCGCGCCCGATGACCTCAGCGGTCGCGAGGATCGCTTCGCGTCCGGGCGCGCAGGCAACACGATGTTGATCGTCGGCTCGGTTGGCGCCGGGGTGTTGGTGCCGACTGGCCTCGCGTTGGTCGTGGTCGGGGTCTTGCGCAACAAGAAAATTGACCGCCGCAGCGCGGCGCTGCCTCGATTTGTCCCGAGCGTGAGCCCCAGCGGTGGTGGCCTGGCGATCTCGGGGCGGTTCTGATCAACGTCGACCGAGTAGGAGACACGCACGTGAGTGATAAATTACGCATTCAATCCAGTCTCAGGATCTTGGCGTCGTTGGCAGCGTTTGCCGCCAGCTTTGGACTTGGGGCCTGCTTCGACGGACTCGACGCCGCGGGTCTGCCGTGCACCAACGACAACCAATGCGGGCCCAAGAGCAGCTGCATCGAGGGGTTTTGCGGCGGTCTGTTCGCCTGCGACGACGGCGAGCGGATCAGCGAGGACGCGCTGTGTGACGGCACCGTCGACTGCCCAGACGGCTCCGACGAGGCGTTCGAGCGGTGCTTCGCCGACGCCGAGCCCTTCGAGTGTGACGACGGGGGCGTTGTCCCGCTGGAGTCGATCTGCAACGACACGTCCGACTGCGCGGACGGCAGCGACGAGTCCCCGGTGATGTGCGCGGGCGTGGGCGTGAACAGCTGCGAGGCGGCCGGCGGCGATCTTGGCTACGAGCTTGGCCCCGCCCGCGAGGCCATGCCGGATCCACGCGGGATGCTGCTGGCGAACCTCATCGGCTCCGAGAGTGACGACGCGATCGTGCGCGGCGATCTTGGCAACGAGCTCAGGGTCGTGTCATTTGACGAGACCGACCCCAATCAAGAGCGGATCTTGGAAGGGTTTGGGACCAGCAAGATCGTCGACTTCGAGCTTGGTGAGCTCGCCGGTGATCCGATGCTCGACCTGGTGGTTGCGACCACCAGCACCGACGACGAGGGCACCGACGCGGGGGTCTACGTGTTCTCCAGGGCCTCGCCGATGTCCCCGCCCGAGCTCGTCGGGGCGCCCTCGACCTTGCCGGGTCTGCTCGACGCGCAGATCGTGGGCATCGAGCTAGGCAACTTCGACGGGGACGAGACCAGCGACATCGTCTTGATCGTCGATGGCGCGGTCAAGGGCCGGGCGTTCGTCGGTGTCGGCGACTCGGCCGCTGGCGAGGGGGGCGGGGCCTTCTTCGAGTTTGCGCCGCTCGAGTCGTTCGCGCTCGACTACGAGACCTTCTTGGACTCGGCGATGACCGACCTCGACAACGACGGCGACAGCGATCTGCTGGTCACGAGCATCACCGATGGCAAGGGCGTGCTGTGGGTCGTCCGGCGCAGCGGCCAAGACGGTGAAGGCGAAGTCGAGTGGGACGCGCCCGCGCAGGTGATGTTGCCGTTTCCGGGTCGGGAGCTGGCCGTGGGGCGGTTCTCGTCGACCATGGCCTTGTCCGACGACGTGGTGATCCTCGACACGATGTCGGGCGACCTGCGGACGCTCATCAATCAGAACGGCACGTTGATGCCGCAGCCGCCGCTGCCGGCGGTGGAGGGCAGCCAGGTCTCTGGGCTCACGCTGGCCGACATGAACTGCGACGGCAACGCCGACTACCTGATCAACGTGGGCAGCCCGGCCGAGGTCCGCGTGTACCTTGGCGATGGCTCGGGCGGGCTGTTGTCGGAGGATCCGATCATCTACGCGAGCGACGGGGCCCCGCGCGGCGCCCTTGGGGTGCTTCACGCCGACGGCGACTCGACCCCGGACATCGTGTCGGCCGTCGAGCCGGGTGGTGAGGTCAGCACCGGCGAAGTGCGGCTGTTGGTGACGGCCAACGCTTCGAACTGAGCGCACCCGCGGCGGTCGCCCCTCGCGTTCGACCTCATCCATGGGTGGGGCACGGGTGGGGCACGGGTGGGGGACCGGTGGGGGACCGGTCGCGGCTGCGGCTTGAAGCGACCGCCACCTCCCGAGATGCCCTGGGGACAAGCGATTCGCATGCGCTTATGCTAAGTCCGTGGTCGAGGACGCTGACATGGAGGGCGAACCCTCGCGCCCGATCACAGCGGTAGACTCGGCGGTCGATTCGGCGGCTGAGTCCGTGCCCGAGCCGCGCACCCAAGCGGGGCCGCCACGTCTGCGTGAGCGCGGCGAGACGATTGGGCGCTACGTGGTCGTTGACACGATCGGTCAAGGCGGCATGGGCGTGGTCTATGCCGCCTGGGATCCCCAGCTCGATCGCCGCATCGCGCTCAAGCTGGTCAACTTTGGACCGGCGTGGGGGACCGAGGGGGACACCCAGCGCGCCCGGTTGCTGCGCGAGGCCCAGGCGCTCGCGCGGATCGAGCACCCCAACGTCGTCAAGGTCCACGACGTGGGGGTCAGCGACGGGCAAGTCTTCATCGCAATGGAGCACGTCAACGGTCAGAGCCTGCGCGAGTGGCTGCGCGCGGATCACCGCTCGGTCCGCGATGTGCTCGAGGTGTTCGTCGCCGCCGGTCATGCCCTCGCGACCGCGCACGCGATGGAGCTGATCCACCGTGACTTCAAGCCCGACAACGTGCTGGTCGGACACGCCGGTGAGGTCAAGGTCGTCGACTTCGGGCTCGCGCGCGACAGCCGACGCGACGATCGTCCGCGCGCGCGCGAGTGGGCCGAGACCGAGCCCGTGATCGCCCGGGCGCTCGAGCGCGCGGCGTCCGAGAGCCAAGCTCGGACCGGGGCGGCCCGAGAGCCCTCGGGCCCCGAAGCCATCGGCGAGCTGGACTCGGGGATGGACTCCAGCGGAGCCAATCCAGACTCCGGGCCCAATTCGTTCCTGGTCCATCCGTCGAACATCACGATGGCAGGGACCGTGCTGGGAACCCCGGCCTACATGGCGCCCGAGCAGCACGAGCACGCGACCGTCGACGCGCGCTCGGATCAGTACGCGTTTTGCGTGAGCCTGTGGGAGGCGCTGTACGGCAAGCGGCCCTTCTCGGGGCGCCGGTCCGAGGTCCTCGCTCGTCGCAAGCGCAAGCTGCAGATCCGCGAGTCGAGCCGGGGCCTGCGGGTCCCCAAGCAGGTTCGCAGCGTGTTGTTGCGCGGCTTGAGCCCGCGCCGCAGCCGTCGCTTCCACACCATGCAGGACCTGCTGACCGAGCTCGAGGCCAGCCTTGGCGAGCGGCGCCGTCGGCTGGTGCCCACGGTGGCGCTGGTCGGCGTCACGCTGATCGCAGCGGTGGTGGTCTGGTCGGTGTTTGCGCGCGGTGAGGATCAGCCATGCGCGGCTCCGGTCGAGCAGCTCGCGGGGGTGTGGGACGACGCCGTGCGGGCCGACGTCGCGGCCGCGATCGCGGCGAGCGAGCTGACCTACGCCCCGGACAGCTGGGCGCGGATCTCCACGGGGCTCGACAGCTACGCCGAGCGCTGGCTCGCGGCCGAGGTCACGGCCTGCGAGGCCACGCACCTGCGGCACGAGCACGACGCCACCTGGCTCGAGGGTCGGCGCGCGTGCCTCGAGGCGCGTCGGCGAGAGCTCGCTGGGCTGACGACACAGCTGGGGCGCGGCGACGCGCGCACCGTCGAGCACGCGACGCGGGCGGTCTCCTCGCTCACGCCGATCGACGCGTGCGAGCGCGATCAGAGCCCCGAGCTGATGCCGGAGCCCGCCGATCGAAGCCGGCGCCTGCGCGTGGTGAGGGCCCTGGATCAGCTCGCGGCCGCCCGGGCAAGCTTTGGCTCCGGCCAACTCGAGGACGGGCTGCGTCGCGCACGAGCGGTGCTCGAGCTCGCCCGGGAGCTCGACTGGGCCCCGCTCGAGGCCGAGGCCCTGTTCGAGATCGGTCGCCACCGCGCCGACGTGGAGCTGAACCTCGAGGCCGAGCTCGAGACCCTGCACCAAGCCGCGATCGCGGCCCTGCGCGGTGGCCATGAGCAGCTCGCGGCGCGCAGCTGGTCACGGCTCACCCGGGGGCTGGTGCGCGCGGGGCAGCTCGACCAAGCGCACAGCTGGCTGGGCTACGCGGACGAGCTGGCGAAGGCGCTGGCGCTCGCGCACGGCGAGGACTTGGCGTTGGCGGCCGATCTACTCCACGCGCGGGCGCAGCTGCACTTCGCCAAGCAGGACTTCGCCGGGGCCGAGGTCCACGCGCGCGAGCGGCTGGCGAGGCTGCGCGAGTTCTACGGCGAGGACAGCCCCCACGTCGCGGACGCGCTCAACAACCTCGGCGTCGCGGTCTACATGCAGTATCGCAAGGACGAAGCGGTCGCGGCCTACCGCGGGGCGCTGGCGATCCTCGAGCGCGTGCACGGACCCGAGCACCCATCGGTAGCGACCATGCACAACAACATCGGGGTGGTCTCGACGGATCGCCACGCCTACGCGGACGCGCTCGTGCACTACTGGCGGGCCGTCGAGATCCGCGAGCGCGTGTACCCGCCCGATCACGCCCTGGTGTTGCAGTCGCTGGTCAACCTGGCGAACGTGCACCTGTTCTCGGGTGATCCGGTCGCCGGGGTCGCGATCGGGCTGGAGATCGTGCTGCGTCGGGACGCGGCGCTCGAGCTCCCGCAGGCTCCGGCCAGCGCTGCGGTCGTGGCCGAGCGACGGGTTCGCTTGGTCCCGGATCTCCTGCGACTCGCGCGATTGTTCGCGGCCGCGGGTGAGCATCGCAACGCGCTGGGTGTGTTCACGCAGGCCCTGAGCTTGCTCGACGAGGTCCCGGGCACGAGCCTGCCACCGGGCTTCGAGCCGCCGCCCGCGGGCCAGGCTTGGCCCCCGCACCTCGATGGATGCCGCGCCGACGTGCTGCTGGGCATCGAGGACGCGAGCCGGGCGTTGGGCCGGGCGCACGACGCAGACCAAGCGCACGCGCGGCGGGGGGGGATCCCCGTGCAGCAGCCAGCGTACCTGCGCCGGTGTCTGGACGAGCACAACCGGTGGGCGGCGGCGAATCCCCTGTAGATCGCGACCCGTGATCTTGGTCGCAGCGGCGCTCGCCCACGCTGCTAGGATTCTGCGCCTTCTCGGCCCCACATCTCATGCTCATCAAGCTGCTCGGCATCGAAGACGCGCCCCTCGCGATCTTCTTGGTCCTCACGGTCAGCGGTCTGCTGGCCTACTTCCTGGCCTCAGGACTTAGCTACCTGTTGTTCTTCGTGTGGGGCCGCAAGCGCTTCCACCCGGACTACGTCGCGGATCCGCAAGAGAACCGCAAAGCCCGGTTCTGGGGCGCGGTGTCGGTCGCTGGCAACGCGCTGTTCATGGTCCCGTTCCACTGGCTGCTCTCGCATGGCTACGGGCACCTGTACTGGGACGTCAGCGACTACGGGTGGCCGTGGTTGATTGCGAGCTTTTTTCTGTACCTCGCGGTGACCGAGACGATGATCTACTGGACCCACCGCGCGCTGCACTCGGACTTTCTCTACAACTGGCTGCACAAGCGTCACCATCAGTTTCGGGTCACGACCTCGTGGGTCAGCACCGCGTTTCACCCGATCGACTCGTTCGCGCAGGCGCTACCCCATCACCTGTGTGCGTTCTTGTTCCCGGTTCACGCGATCATGTACTTGGTCATGGTCGGCTTCGTGACGGCGTGGTCCGTGGTGATCCATGATCGAGTCTCGCTGGTTCGCTGGAAATTCATCAACTACACAGGCCACCACACGCTTCACCATTGGTACTACCAGTACAACTTTGGGCAGTTCACGACCGTGTGGGATCGGCTGGCCGGAACCTACAAAGACCCCGAGCTATGCTACGAGGACGTGCCCGAGGGGGTGGTGGTGCGGTGGCAGGATGGGCCCGGGAAGTTGGTCGGGCCGTGGGCGCCTCGGCCTACGGATCTGCGTGAGGATCTGGCCGCGGCCGCTGAGTAGGGCGGCCTGAGGCCTGATGTTGCGTGCTACAAATTCACGTTGTGTTCGGTGGTTGGTGTGCCGGCGGGGGACCGCGCACGGGCTGCAGACTGTTCCAGCCCGGCTGCGGTCTACTTCAGTTTCGTGACCCCGCTTCCTTTGGTCTCGTCTCACTGGCCCGGCCGCGCTTCTCTTCGCTAATCTCCACGTGCGTAGATACGCCGGGTTGAAGCAGTCTGCGGCCTTTGTGCGCTCTGCCTTCGACGGGGGTGGCTCCGATCCGAACACGCGGGGGGCGTGTGCGGGCGTACTGCCAGGAGTTGCGACACTGCCATTGGGCCTCAGTGCCGTGCATACCCGGAACGAACTTCGGGTGTGCGGCACCTAGCTCGTCCGCAGTGCAGTTCGCGGCCGAGGTTGGGGCCAGCAGGGGCGACAACGTGAAGACGTCCGCGTGCTCAGCCCGGACCGGGCGGGGTTGGGCTTGGTGGCGGGGCCGGGCGGGCGTCTTCGGGCTCGTCTTCGGGCTCGTCTTCGGGCTCGGGCTCGGGCTCGTCGATGTCGCCCTCGTCCTCGCCGCCATCGTCGTCGTCCAACTCGTCGAGCTCGCCCTCGTCGGCGTACTCGCCCTCGTCGCCGTACTCACCCTCGTCGCCCTCGCCATCGACCAACGAGGCGTCGGGGTTGATCCACACGTCGGTGCAGGGCGTGCAAGAGCTTGGCGGGCGCACGAACAGGGCGCCGTTGCTCTCGAGCTCGGTGAGCATGCCGGGTTCGGCGAGGTACAAGGACGCGGTGTCGCCCCGCTTGGACGAGAGCTCGACGAACAGCTTGTCGCCAGTGCGGCGCAGTCGGAGCCCGCGGGCGTCGGCGAGCTTGCTCTCGTGCTTGCCAATGATCTTGCCGCTGGCGTCGAGCTGGTAGGCGCGGGCCTTGCCGTCACACGGGGCCGAGGCGTAGAGCGTGTCGGTGCCGACGCTGCAGATCATCCACTGCGCAGGGTCGAGCTGATCGGCTGCGGTGAGCTTGGCTGCTGCGATGACAGGCGCGAGCTCGCCGGCGCCGCCGCGATGGCAGCCGGCGACGCCGCCCTCGAGCGGGATCCCGCGGGGCAGCGGATCGGGGTCGAAGCCCCACGCGCGCAGCTGCGTCGCGCCGTCTTCAGATCCCTCTGGGGGCGGGCGCTTCCACTTGAGCTTGCCGCCCTCTTCGACGATGCCCTTGATCGTGAATTGGCCGTCCGCGTTCATCCAGCCGACCGCGAACCCGTGGCCTTCCGCGTGGCGATAGACCTGGGCCCCCGCGCCGCCGAGCTCACCGAGCGCGTAGGACATGCGGTTGCGCTTGTCCAACAGCATGTAGTTGCCCGATGACGCGCTGCAGGTGGTCCTGTGCAGCCGCTCGAACAGCGCGTAGTCGTCACCGACCTGACCAAACACCGCGCTGGCCCGACCAAACCGACGCCGCGCGGGGCCGTCCTCGCCCGAGGGCCCGGGGCGGGTGAGGTTGATGAAGACCTGCCGGATCGTGTGGTCACGATCGTCGCCACCCCAAGCCGTGGTCTCCCACCCCGCCCACGCGAGCGCCGGGTCGAGGATCACGGGCGGCCGCGCGACGCCGTCGGTGCCATACACCTCGACCTCGGCCAGCTGGATCTGCTGGTCCTTGTTGCCGGCGTGCAGCTCGAGCACCTCGATCGCCAGGCTCTGGGTCTCGACGGGGGCGTCGAAGCGCACGTAGCCGTGATCCGCACCGTCAGGCACGGTCGAGTCGAGGTAGCCGGCGTCGGTGTGAATGCGGACCTTGGCGACCCGCGGGTGCGCCTTGTAGTCGCGGTAGCGCGGGCCGCCAGCCGTGTACAGCCGCACGACCTCGACCTTGGCCTTCTCGGGCAGCGCGAGCCCAAGCACGCACGGCTTGGCCTGGCCAAACTCGCAGGTCCACGCCGTGTCCAGATCATCGTCGCGCGTCAGCTTGGCGTCACCGGAGCCGGCCGCGCCCCACACGGGCAGCTTCACGGTGGCCATCAGCGAGAACAGATGGGTGATCTTGTCGATGCTAAAGCCGAGGCCCTTGGCACCCTTGGCGGTGGTGCTCGCGGCGGTCGTGGCTTGGGTGATCGCCACCGCGACCGCGCGTGGATCGTCGGGTTCTTCTTCGGTGGGCTGCGCTCCGGTGTCGTCGACACTTGGTGTCGGCTGCGGATCCGCGCCAGATCCCTCAGCGTCGGGTGTGGTCGAGTCGTTGCTGGTCGTCGCGGCGTCGTTGCTGTTCGACTTGCACGCGGCGGTCAGCGCGAGGCTGAGCGCGAGGGTGGAGAGCAGGGGAGGGCGGACGAGTGCGCGCGGGGAGGCCATGGCTCGCCGGGAGTCTAGACCTCCACAGAAAGTTTCGCACTTGGGCCATGCAGGCGGGCTCAACCTGCGCTGGACCCTGCTCCGTGCGGGTCGAGCGGGTGGGGAATTGCTCGATTTACACGTGGTGGGGCCGGGCTACGACTTCGAGAGCGCGCAGGCTTGGACGTCGTCGAGCACGTAGGTGCCCCGCCCACGGGGCTGTCGTTGGTGGTGGTCGACCTGCTCGCGGGCGGTGTCGGCCGGAGCAGCACCAAGGGGCGGGCTCGCGGGTACAGCCGGCGCTGCTCAGCACCGACGCGAGACCCAAGCAACGATGGCGACGCGCATGGCCGGCTCAGCTCGCGCGCCCGAGCGCGGTGGGCCCGAGCGCGCTGGATTGGTTGCGCAGGCTGTCAGCGATGATCGAGTCGATCGTCTCGGTCGACTCGATCGACTCGAGCCGCTCGGAGCGCTCGAGCGGGGCAGCCGGGTGTTTGCGGGACTGCGCCACCGCCTGGGCGATCGCCTCGATCACCGGCAACCCAGGCAGCGGGAGCGATCGCAGCTCCGCCGCCGAGACCTGGGTGTTGCCGCTCGAGATCCGAAAGTAGGCATCGATCGTCTTCGAGCCGAGCAGCGCCGCCAAGCCGATCACCTCGTGCTCTGTCATCCCCCCAGGGCGGTGCACGAAGTTGACGTGATTCTCGAGCCCGAACACCGGGCACTCGAGCTCACTGGCCAAGTGGGCCGCCGCCGTGATCCGGTGGGCGTCTTCTTTTGCCGAGAATCGACGCAGCAATACATAGTTTTGATTGGGGAGCAGCCGGGCTGGCCCGATCGACCTGCAGACGTGCTCGTGCTTGCGAAACTGCCGGCCCAGCGGCCAGGTCACGCCATTCGCAGATACGTGCTGTAACCACAACAATGGCACCGTGGTCCGCCCGCGCGCGCGCCGAAGATGTTGCGTGGAGCGAAATGGCACGATTGGACCGGTCGACACTTGCAGGCCCAGATCCGCCAACACGTTCGGCCACCCGCGCACCGCTTGCAACAATTCGAGCTCGTCTGGGCTCGTCGGCAGCGAGACCACCGCGTCGTCGCGCTCGCCGATCACGTCCCGCGCGGGCGCCCGCAGGCAGGTGAGCGCGGCCAGATCGCGCAGCCCTCGCGAGCGAGAGATCGTGACTTCAGGTCGCGCCGCAGCGTGGTTGGCGTACACGACCACAATGTTCTCTTGCAGCACCGCGTCGCCGCGAAACGCGTCTGCGCGCGAATCGAATACGTGGACGCGGCGCAGCTGCATCTTCTGGTGAAAGCGCGCGCGAAACCGCCGAAAGTACCAGCCAGACGCGAAGCTGCGCGGGACCACGAAGCACAGCGCGCCGCCCGGGTGCAGCAGCGCGCTGGCGACCTCCATGAAGCGGGCGTAGATGTTTGGCGCGTCACCCCCCCGCGGATCCGAGGGCGGCAGCTTGTAGTAGGGCGGATTGCCAATCGCGACGTGAAACCGCCCGACCGGCCGATCCTGCAGCTCGAGCACGTCTTCGTTCAGCACTTTGCTCGAGAACCGCGACCCCAGCAGCTCGCCCGCGAGCGCCAAGCTGCGCTCGAGCTGCGCGCGCGCCGTGGGCTCGGACTCGACCGCGACCAGCTCGACGCGCCGGCCTGGGTGTTGCTCGAGCACCCGCGTGGCCAAGCTCAGGCCCATGACCCCGGTCCCCGCGCCCGGATCCAGGATTCGCAGGACCTCGCCGTCGTGTGGGTCGAGCTCGACCAAGCTCGCCATGAACACGCCGAGCGCCGCGGGGCTGAAGAACTGCCCCCACTGCTTCTTGTGGGCCCGCGTTGACGCCAGGCCCAGCGCCCGCGCGCGTTGCACTGCGTGGGTGACGACGTCCTGGCGGTGGTTCACGGCGGCCAAGGTCTCGACGACGACGGTACACGCAAACCGCGGCCTTCGCATGCCAGCAGGCGGATCAGGACTTCTTGCGGGCTCGCCGGGCGGCTGCGGCCTTGCGCCGCAGATCGTCGAGCAGCTCGCGGTCGCGGGGCCCGAGCGGCTGGCCGCCCGGCCCCAAGACCGGCGGACCGACCTTGGTGATCGCCGCGGCTGTCTCGTCGATCAGATCGTGGCCGACGCAGGTGGCGTCGTATTCGGCGCGCGCGACGGGATCGCTCAGCACGGCAAACGCCGCGTCGACCAGTCGCGCACGCGCGGGGTCTGGCGTGTCGGGGTCGCGATTCGCGAGTTCTCGTTGGTAGGCCCGCAGAACCTCATCTGTGTCGGCCTCTGGGCCGACGCCGAGGAGCTCATAGTAGTCGGGCCGGGGCATTCGAAGGTGTTCAATAACACCTTTGCAACCGTTTCCAAACCAATCACCACTCCACTGGGGGGCCAAGCACGATTGTGACTGCCGGCTTTCCCTCGATCGTCAGCTGAATCTTGGTGCCGGGCGGGGCGCGGGTCAGCTTGTTGAAGCGGTGGCTGTCGAGTCCTGTGACGCCGCGGCCATCGACCTCGGTGATGCGATCGCCAGCTGCAAGCCCGCTCTGGTCGGCGGGGCCGCCCGGTCGGATCACCGCGACCTCGAAGTACTCGTCCTCGGGCTCGACCTCGGGGCCGGTCGACTTGGTCTTGAAGCCCAGGTCACCGCCGGTCTCTCGCTGCCCAAGCCGCGACGCGATCAGCTCGATCTCGCCAAGATCCTGCACGAGGGGCTTGGCGGCCAGCCGAAGGCTGCGACGGCTCCAGTCATAGTCGGAGTCGGCGGTGAAGTCGCGATACATGATCATCACGTCGACCGCTCCGGTTGGGACGTCCTCGAGCTCGAAGCGGCCATCGCTGTCGCTCACGTCCTTGTTCTCGCCCGGCGAGTCGAAGCGGAACGACGGCGCGCCGTTGCGAGCGTTGACGTTGACGCGGTAGCCAGCCACTGGCGCGCGGGTGTCTGCGTCGATCAGTCGGCCCTTGACGGTGATCTTGGCCTGCAGCTCGATCGTCAGGTCATCGATCGACGCCCCGGGCGCGAGCTCGACGGTCGTCGCGGCCGAACCGCCGGTCGCAGAGACGTTGATCTCGTAGGTGCCTGGGGGCAGCTCGCGCATGGCGAACGCGCCCTGGGTCCGAAAGAAGGCGTCCCCACGCGAGAGCGCGGCGGCCTTGTTGGTGACCTGAACCTCGAAGCGCTCCGGGCTGATCTGCCCGTCCGCGAACACGACCTTGCCCGCGATCTGTCCGGTCTCGACGATCGTCAGCACCACGCCGCTCGAGCCCAGCTCGACGCCCTCGACGATCGCCTCGCCGCCACCTTTGCGGTAGGCCCGGAGCATGTAGGTGCCCTCGGACAGCTCGCGCAGCTCGAAGCCGCCGTCGTGATCGCTGAGCACGGGCTTGCGATCCCAGCCCCAACGCAGCGAGCCGCGCGAGCGCGACGACCCTGCCGCGGCGCTGTCCGAGACCCGGGTGGCGTCAATGAACGCGTCGGTCACGGGGGCGCCGTCACTGTCGACCACCTGGCCGCTGATCGTCCCGTCGCGACCCTCGACGACCAGCTCGATCTCGGCGTCGCGGCCTTGCACGATCTCGACGACCTCGCCTTGAACGTCATCGTCGGAGGTCCCGGGCGCGCGCAGGTCGCTGAACCAATCGATCTGGGCGCGGACGCGGGCGCTGCCGGTCAGGAGCCGCTCGAACACAAACCGGCCGTCGTCTCCGGTGCGCGCGGTCTCGCGTGACCAGCTGTCGACCGGGTTGACCGAGACCGAGACGCCGGCCACGCCCACGCCGGACTCATCGCGGACGATGCCGACCAAGCGCCCCGTCGCGGGCAGCACCAAGCGCACGCCTTCGAGGTCGGCGGCTTCGCCAAGCTCGACGATCTCTGGCTCGTCGAGGCCAGGGTAGTCGGCGCCGCCGACCGTCAGCTCATAGTTGCCCGCCAGCAACCCGCGCAGCTCGAAGGCGCCGTCGGCCTCGGTCTCGCTGCCCCAGCTCGAGGTTCGCTGGCCGCGGGGATCTTCGCCGGGCTTGGGTTTGGGCCGGCCGCGGACGTTGACGTGCGGGAGGCCGTTGCCGTTGCTGTCAACGACGACGCCACGGATCGCGAGGCCGGTGTGGACGCGCCACTCGAAGTCGACCAGGTCTTGGTCCGCGACGACGATCGGCTCGTAGCTCTCCTCGGGCGTGTAGCCGTCACAGCGGATCTGGACCTCGTACTCGCCAGGCAGCAGCGCGCGCACGAGCACGCCGCCCTGCGCGTCGACGGGGCCGGTCTGGCGCAGCTCCTTGGCCTCGAGGCTGACCCGGCCCTCGGGGCATGGCTGTCCGGTCTCGGCGATGACGATCTTGCCCGTCAGCGAGACCGCCGGGTGGGCGGTCACCAGCGTGTCTTCGGCGTCCTGCGCGAGGCCAAGGTGGATCTGCTCGACAGTCTCACCGTAGAGCTCGTCCGTGGTTGCGACCAGATCATAGATGCCAGGCTCGAGCCCGGTGATGCGGAACTGGCCCTCGTCGTTGGTGATCGCGTTGCCACTGCCGCCGCCGCTGGATTGAAACCGAGGCGCGCGCGTGACGACAGTGGCGCCCGGCACCGGCGCGCCGGTCTGGGCGTGGACGACCGTGCCGCTGATCGTCGACTCGGGGGTCATGAAGATCTGCGCCAGCTCGGTCGGCGCGGCGCTGCTGGTGCCCGAGGCCGCGTAGCCCTGAGCTTGGGCGGTCAGGTAGGTCTCGCCCGGCTCAACCCACACCTCGAAGCGCCCCTCGTCATCACTGAGCGCAACCGCCCGGGCCGCCGAGTTGAATCGCCAGCCCCGGCTCGCGCTGACCAGCGCACCGTCGATGACGCCACCGCTGATGTCCTTGACGACCCCGCGGACAGCCACGCCGCCACCCTCGAGGGTGACGTCGACCTCGCGCCGCTCCTGGCCCGGCGCGAGGCGCAATTCATCGCGCCGCTGCCCGTCTACGCGCTCGCTCCAGTGCCCAGGCCGAAACTCGGGGGCGCTCGCGGTGATCGAGGTCTCGACCGGCCACAGCTGCTCGAGGCGATAGTGGCCGTCGTGCTCGGACAAGGCGCAGCGCGGGCGCCCGTCTCCGGCGCCGCGCAGGCTCGCTTGATCCGCCCACGCGCACACGTTGGCGCCGGCGATCGCTTGGCCTCGCTCGTCGCGGATCGTCCCCGAGATCACGGCCTTGTCCGCGCCCAGCAGCTTGGTGGTGCTGTCGATCGGCCCGCGCTGTTTCGCCGCGTTCGCGCGCTCGAGCAGCTGACTCGGGCTGGCTTCGTCGGCGCCCGCGCTGGGGTCTGGGGTCGGGCCGCGGGAGACCCACCACCCGGCCAGACCCAGGATGACGGCGACGAGGGCCAAGATGCCCAGCTTCGAGTTTTTTCGGTCAGTCATTCGATACCCAATCGAGGCCCTGGGGCCGCAGCAGATCGTAACAGTGGTAGGCGGGCGCGCCGCCATGGATTTTCCCCGGCGGCGCGGACACGGGCTCAGCCGCGGCAGTGCGGCGCTGCTCGTTCGGCCAGCTCGGAGCGCGCGAGCAGCTTGCAGGCTGCATCGACCAGACCCGGCACGCTCAGTGGCAGCGTCACCAGTCCGCCGTCGTCGCCGACGATCTCGAGGACCAGCCCGTGCTCGCTCGCGCGGGTCTTGGCCGGGCGCGTCGGCGACAGCCGGCCGGGGACCCGGAACAGCTCGCGGCCATCGGCGAGCCGCAGCACCGCGATCTCGCGGGGGCCAGCGTTGATCAGGATCAGCTGCCCGTCGCTGGACAGCTGCGGCTCGCGGTCGTAGCCGCGTAGGTCGAGCTCGCGGATCAGCCCGCCGCTCGCCGTGTCCCACAGTTGGCCGGGGTTGTGCTCGGTCGCGAGTCCGTTGCAAGACGACAGCAGCAGTCGGCCGTCGGGCGAGAGCTGCGACCAGCCGGCGTCCTCGCTGGGGCACTGCTCGTCAACGCGGAAGGTCTGGCCTGATGCGTCGCGGATGACGTTGAGGCCGAGGGTCGTGCGGAGCCGCAGCGCGCCATCAGAGCGCAAGTGCAGCCGCATCTCGCCTTGGCCCTTGGCCTCGGGAACGGTGAAGTGCTCGCGCGCGCGGCAGGTGTCGATGTCCCAGATCTGCACGACGCCCGCCCCGTCGAGGCTAGCGAACACCAAGCCATCGGGGCTCAGCGCCCAGCCTTCGCTGTCGCGGGCGTCGATCCGACACACCGGGTCGGCCGCGCCGAGCTCGAGGACCTCGTAGTGCTGATCCGCCTCGTAGGCCACGCGCGTGGGTCGGTCGGTCGCAAAGCCGAGCGGCTGGGTGCCCTCGTACTTGCTGTCGACCACGCTTGGCGTGCTGGCCCCGGCGCGCGGGTACACTTGGATCGCGCCGTAGCGGATCTGGGTCACGACCACCTCGTCGGAGAACGCCCGGATGGTCTCGCGCTCTGGCGCGACGAAGCGGTCAAGCTCGAGGTGCGGCGCGGGGCTCCACAGCCGCGCGCTGCCGTTGGCCACCGACGCGACGAAGCGGCCATCACGGCTGGCGACGAGCGCCTCGGCCTCCGCCGCGGCCTGGCGTGGGCGGGTGTTCGGTCGCTCGAACCACTCGCCCTCGCTGACCGCCAGCCAGCCATGCGGCAGCGCGACGCCCTGGGCCGAGCCGCTGGATTGCATGTAGCTCAACCGGCCCGCGTCCACGTCGAACACCGTCAGGCCAGCGCCGCGGCCTTGCAGCATCAGCTCGCTGCCGTCGTGGGACAGCAGCGGCAGGCTGAAGAACCACCCCCAGGTCGCAGGCTCGAGATCGATCTGCGTGCCCTCGCGGGTCTCGAGGTCCCAGATCACCAGCGCGTCGCGGTCGGCCTCGACCGAGGCGAGCTTGCGTCCATCGCCCGACAAGGTCACGTGGCCGGACCGGGTCGAGTTGGCGAGCGCGGGGTTGGGGTGCGCGCCCTGGCGCGGGAGCAGGGCCTCGCGCTCGCCGGTGGCGGTAGCGAGCAGCTCGATCGCCGCGCTGCTGCCCTGGGCGGAGTGAACGATCAGGCGCTCGCCGTCGGGGTGGACCAGCATCGCGCCCGCGAAGTCCGGGATCGACCGAGACCATCGCTGGGCGCCGTCGTCGATCCCCCACGCTGCCACGCCGCAGGTGCTCGCGTCGGCTTCGTCGGGGCAGGGGAGCTGGGCGAAGAGGGTCTGACCGTCGGTCGAGAACGCCGGATCCGTGCACCCGTCGAGCGCGTGGACCTGCTCGGCGGCCCGCTCGCCGGCTTCGAGCTCGAACACGACGCAGCGCCGAGCCGAGCTGACCGCGACCACGCGGCCGTCGGGGCTGATCGCCGGCGCGTGCGAGCCAACGTCGAGCTCGCCAAGCTCGATCGTATGCAGCACCTGCGCGGGCTGGGTCGACCAGACCTCGAGCACGCCCGCAGGCGCAGCGGCTTGCTCGCGCTCAACCCCGCGCTTCGGGTGCGAGGGCGTCGTCACCAGCCGCGAGCCGTCGGCCGAGAACTGGACCGACGCGACCAGGCGCTGCGACGACGCGAGGTCAGCGACGGGCACGACCGACGTCAGCGCCGACGCGAGCCCCTGCACGGCGACCTGGGGGACATCGGCGGGGTCGTCACCCACCGCGCCGAGCAACTCCACGCCGAGCGCGAGCGCCTCGAGCTCGCGGCCGGGTGTGCGCGCGGCGATCTGAATCTCGTTGGCGCGCCCAGCTTGGTCGAGGACGCCGCGCTCGAACGCCAGACGATCCGCGCGCTCGGCCTCGCTCGCGATCACGTCGGCCTGGGCGTCGAGCTGCTGCTCGTAGTCATCGATCATCGCCAAGCCCCCAATTGCGACGATCGGCACGACCACCGCCGCGGTCGCGGCCGCGAGCTGCCAGCGCGCGCGAGGCTGCAGCGCGTCGAGCAGGGCCTGCATCGTTGCCCAGCGCTGATCCGGGTCCGCCGCGAGCCCGCGATTGAGCGCCCGCGCGAGCCGACGCGACCGGACCCTCGCGGTGATCGGCGCGCCGCGTCGCCCCTCGCTGACGTTGACGCTCAGCTCCGCGACGCTGTCGCCCGCGAACGGGCGCGACCCCGTCAGCGCCTCGAACAGCGCCACACAAAACCCAAACTGATCCGTGCGCGCGTCGACCCTGGCGCCTGCGAATTGCTCTGGGGCCATGTACGCCGGCGTGCCGAGCAAGGTCCCCGTCGTCGTCAGCTCCACGTCGAGCGCCCGCGTCTGCGTGCTCGCGTCTGCGACCAGGCCGATCTGTGCAGCTTCGCCTGTTCCGGCGACCAGACCAAAGTCCAGCACGCGCGCGCAGCCTTGGTCGTCGACGATCACGTTCGAGGGCTTGAAGTCACGGTGGACCAGCCCAGCCTCGTGCGCGGCCGCCAGCCCGCGGCCAGCCTGAACGTACTTGTCGAGGATCGAGTGAGCGCTGGGGCGCGCGCCCGCGGCCTGCTCGCCCGCGGTCCACTCGGCCAGGGTCTGGCCCTCGACGAACTCCATGACCACGTAGACCTGGCCCTCGTGCTCGCCGGCCTCGTAGACCTGGACGACGTTGGGGTGCGAGAGCTTGGCCAGGGCCTGGGCCTCGCGCAGCAGCCGGGTTCGCTGGTCGAGATCATTGCCAAAGGTGGTGGGTAGCAGCTTGATCGCGACCTTGCGGTCCAGCGTGGGGTCGTAGGCCGCGAACACCTGGCCCATCCCACCCGCGCCGACGAAGCGCAGGACCACGTAGCGACCGATCGACTCGACCGGGGTCTCGCCGGGGAACATCCGCTGGCGCAGCAGCTGGCGGCCGAGCGACGCTCCCAAGTCCCGGACTGTGCCGCGCGCTGTTGTCTCTTGCTGCATGGATCCCGCGTTGGAGCTCCGGTGGCGATGATCGCACGCCGCGGCGTCATGTGTTCGTGTCTGCATGGGTCTTGGGCCTCATTTGACCTGTTCCCGGCTGGGGTTGGGGCAATTGAAAAAACTTCGATCGCGCTCTCTTGCCCGGGCGCGGGCTTGCGGCGGCCCACGGCGCATCGTTGGCCCACTGCGACGATGTGGCGGAGTTTACGGGGGAGCTGTGAGATGCGAGAGCAGCGCGTCGACTTCGAGTCATGGCGGCACCCACGCCAACCGACCTCGGGCTTCAACCTCGATCCTGACGACACCATCGCCTTGCCCATATTGCCACCTGCTAGAGCACCGACCAGTTTGAATTCACGACGCCAGGCACATCTGGGGCCGCTCCTGCCGTTGTCGACTCGGCGCTCGCAGTATGCCGGATACAGCTTCGGCCTCGCTCCTAGGCAGGAACGGCCCCAGACGCACCTGACGACGCGACTCCAAACTGATCGGCGCTCTAGCGATCCAGACCCGGGATCTCCTCGAGTTTGGGCGGGGGAGCGGTGCTGTTGGCCCGCCCGTGCGCGTTTGTTGCGGCCAGGAGCAATGACCGCCTGATCGACTCATGAGTCTTGGTCTGCGACGTGCTGGAGTAGAGGCCAAATCCACTGAATAGTTGGGGTGGCCAGTGAAGTAGACCCAGTCGCCCGAAACCAAGTTCGCAGGCCCGCCGCGACCGAGCCGAACATGAGGCTCGAGACGAGAAGGCCTGCAAGCACGAACCGGGCTGCGCGGGTAGACGATCCCAGCTCGACCGCGATCACCTCCGCAGCCAAACATGGGGGCGATCGGAGCTCAGCCCTCGTAGACCTCGGATTTGATCTTCTGAATGATCTTCGTATAGCTGGCCCCGATCGTCGCCGTGATGTCCGGGCCCGTGTACTTTCCGGTGCCCTTGCCCAGCGCAAACCGACAGACGCCGGCGACCGGAGCGGGATACACGTACGGCGCCTTCTTGCTTGGTGGCGCCCACGACAGGGTCAGGCCGTAGGAGCCGTGCTCGAAGCTGCCCGAGCCGCAGCCGTCGACGAACCACCCTTTGATGTTGGTGGGGTCCTTCGACAAGAAGCCCATGCTGACGCCAACCTCGACGCCCAGGGACGGATCCTTGGAGGTTGTGAGCCCGGCCGAGAAGCCCCCGGCGGTGAACACCGCGGACTTGTACTTGTGCCGCACGTGGTTATCGAGCAGCTGCACGACGCCGACCGAGCCGCCGCCGCCCACAGCGACGTGACTGCCACTCAGGCCGACAGAGACGTCGACGGCCATGATGAAGCAGGTGCCGAACATCTTGTGACCCTTCACGATCGCCTTTTGGACGAGCTTGTGATCGAGCATCTCGAGCAGCCCCGTCTCGGCCTCGGAGAACTCTCCGTCGACGAGGACATCGCGCAGGCCCCCGATCACGTTGTCAGGACTCTTGCAGATCTCGTGGGTTGCCTCGCCGAGCAGCAGCACGATCTCGATGTACTCTTCGAGATACTTCCGATAGGCGTCTTGGTAGGCCGCCTGAATGGCATCCTGGGCTAGATCCTCGATCCAGTCGGCGCCCTGCTTGAACTTCTTCCCGGCGTACTTTACCGCCGACTTGTACTCGCCCGGGTTGTAGTCGAACGCCTCGTCGAGATCGCCCACTAGCGCCCCGGTCGCCGCGTTGTACTGCTTGCCGACGGACTTGCCGGCTGACTTGCCGACTGACTTAGAGGCGTCGTCGACGACCTTGCCCGCGTCCTTGGCCACATCCTCGGCCTTATCCACGGTCTTGTTCGCGGTCTTCTTCAGCTTCTTCCATTTTCCCATTGTGTCCTCCTTGGCAATGTCGCCGTATTCGTGTGGAGCTTTGCATGGAACCTGTGGCTCTGCGGTGTCCGAAAATCGGACAGTCGATGGCCAGATTCGAGACAGCGTCGCGACGAATGGAACCGAGTCAGGAAGTCTCCATCGGAGCAGACGTCCGCCGAGAGCTCGGCTGATCTCCGAGATCTCTCGCTGTAGCGACTGGGACGTGGCCTTGCCCACGCGCGCGAACGGTTCCTGGCCGGTCCGGGGCAATTGAAGCGCTTCGATTGCGCTATCCTGCCCGCGTGACCCCAGACGCCGCGCTCCTCGCAGCTTGGCGGGACGGTGATACCCGGGCCGGCTCGCAGCTGTTCGACCGGCACTACGCCCGGCTCGCGCGCTTCTTCAAGAACAAGGTTGGCGATGAGATCTACGACCTGATCCAGCAGACCATGCTGACCTGCCTCGAGCGCTGCGATCAGCTGCGCGACGACGCCCGGTTCGCGCCGTTCTTGCTCGGCGTCGCCCGCAACGTGCTCCTTCACCACTACCGAACCCGCGCGCGCAAGCACGACAAGCTCGACTTCGACGTCAGCTCGGTCGCGGATCTGTTCGTGGGCGGCACGACGATCATCGCCCGACGCCAGCGTGATCGCGCGCTGCTCGAGGCGCTGCGGCGGCTGCCCGTCGAAGACCAGATCCTGCTCGAGCTCTACTACTGGGAGGAGCTCGGCGGGCCTGCGCTGGCCGAGCTCTACGCCGTCCCCGAGGGCACGATCCGCACGCGGCTCCGCAAGGCCCGGCAGGCGCTCGAGCAGGCGCTGGGGCGAGTGGGGCGCTCGCTCGGCGTCGCGCTGACCGACAGCGGCGACAACCTCGACGCATGGGCACGCGAGATCCGGGCGCTGGTCGACGGCGCGGGCTCGGACTGATCTGATGTTTTGCTTCATGCTCCGGCCATCGCAACTGAGACCCCTGTGGCTCGCGCTCGCGCTCGCTGCCTCCCACGGCTGCGAGCGGCGACTTTGGGCAGCTGGACGGTCCCGGCCGACGTGCCACGAGGTGACGAAGGCCACTCGATCCTGGTCCACGCAGAAGCCTGCGCGCCCCACCTGCTCCACTACGATCCCGAGCACGGATGGAGCCTCGAGGCCCTGCCCGCGAGCGCGGAGCCACCCGAGACCATGTGGCCCGACGAGCGAGGTGGGCTATGGGTTCGTGTCGGTGACGCGCTGTTGTATCGAGACACGGATGCTCGCTGGCACGACGTCGCGCCCCCCGAGAGCTGGTCGCCGGGGAGGCAGCTCGATGTCGCCAACGTGATGTTCTCGAATGACCTGCTGGTGATGGTTGGAGAGCCTGGGCTGCGGGTCGTGTTTGCGACCCAGGGGCCTGTCGACTCCGAGATGTAGCGTTCACTGACCGTTGGTGTAGTTTCCGCCCGTTCGCCAGCCATCGGCCGAGGTACGGGACCTCGATGACGAGACGATCGCAGCAGACGCAGAGCGCTTCGCAGCACGCCGCCACGAGCCGAGCCCGCAGCCGGCGTTCGAATGACGCACGCCTGCCTGGCGATTGCAGGAGCTCACCCCCCAGCAGACCCCGGCAGCGCTAGGATCGGGACGTGAAGCAAGAGGCCATCGACTTCGGCATCGACGTGACCCTGCTCGAGGCTAACCTCGCACGCACGCCTGCCCAGCGATTGCAGGAGCTGGTGGCGATGAATCGTGTTGCAGCGGTCCCGCCTCAGCGGATCTGCACGCACATGAGCGCGGCGTTGTTGTTGGCGGGGACCGGGAAGTCGCCGAAGTCGCTGTCGCGGTCGTAGTAGACGTCGTAGATGCCGGGGATGACGTGGGTGGTGTACGACGCGCCGACCGTGTCGGCGAGGAAGAAGCGATCCTGGGTGACGGTGTCGACGAGGTAGATGACGGCGTCGTGGTCGTAGTCGTTGTGGGGGACGCCGGTGATCGAGGCCTCGCCGCTGACGCTGACGCCGTTGACGACGATGTCGAGCGAGGTCGACTGGGTGAGGTCGACGCCAGTCATGAGCTTGGCGTTGTTGTTGGCGGGGACCGGGAAGTCGCCGAAGTCGCTGTCGCGGTCGTAGTAGACGTCGTAGATGCCGGGGATGACGTGGGTGGTGTACGACGCGCCGACCGTGTCGGCGAGGAAGAAGCGATCCTGGGTGACGGTGTCGACGAGGTAGATGACGGCGTCGTGGTCGTAGTCGTTGTGGGGAACGCCGGTGATCGTGGCCTCGCCGTTGACGCTGACGCTGGGTATGACGAAGTCGAGGTCTTGCGGGTCGACGAACGGGCAGGCGATGCACTCGAGGGCGTCGGGGAGGTAGCCTGGATCGCACGCACAGGTCGCTTCGCCTGCGACGACGACGCAGTCGCCATGGCCGGAGCAGTCGACGTCTGCGCAAGGATCCGAGTCGCCGTCGCCGTCACCGGGGTCGCCGTCGCCGTCACCTGGGTCGCCGTCGCCGTCACCTGAGTCGCCCGTGTCGCTGTCACCGTCGCCACTCTCGAATCCGGCCTCGCCGAGGCTAGCGAATTGGCTCGTGTTCGCGCCGTCGTCACCTCCGCAGGCCGAAGCTCCGAGTGTGCAGAGCAAGAGAACGGGTAGGACGTCAGTGCGCCTGGGTGTCATGTGGCGGCGAGAGTATCAGCCTCCGTCGAAGTCGTCGTCTTCGTCGAGCACCCCGGACACGTCGACCTCGGGCTCGATCTCATCGTTTTCGCGCATCTGCTCGAAAGACGACGAGTCCATGGGGTTGCTCCCCGTCGGCGCAGCCCGTAATAATCCCCCGGCTTGCGGGTGTATCTCTCAGCGGTGGTCTGGCTCGCGTGTCTGCTGTGCATGGCGATCCCGCTGAGGGCCAACGTGCTCGGCGCCGAGGACGCGCCGCTGGTGACCAGCGAGCAGGACGCTGGAGAAGAGCCGAAGGACACCGCGGAGCGCGTCGCGAGCGAGGACGACGATGACCTTCCCCTCGAACGGAAGATCGTCGCCGCCGTCGCCAAGACGCCCGCGCACAAGTTCTCCATGAGCGACCCGCCGCTCGGGCTTGGCCATGACCGGCCACCCTTTCGTCCGCCTCGAGCCGCGCACACCTGATTGGCTCGCCGACGCGCGGGATCATCTTTGTTCTCGATCGCGTCGCCGAGTCCCCAACCCTTGGCCCGAGCGTCGCTCGGCGGTTCCGAGGAGGGGGGGAGCTCGAGTGAGTCGTAGCGCATGGCCTTCGTGGCCCTGCGATCGCCAACGCGTGTGAATGGAGGAGCAAATACAATGGCAAAAGATCAATTGGACCTGAGTGAAGACGATGGCATGACCCGAACGGGGCGCCTCGCGGGCGGGCTGCGCAACGACCTGCGCCGCCGCTTGCCCCACTACCTGAGTGACTGGCGCGACGGGCTGCACCCCAAGGTCGCCGGCTCGACGCTGTTTCTGTTCTTCGCCTGCCTCGCCAACGCGATCGCGTTTGGCGGTCTGACCGGGCTGGTCACGGGCGGCGAGATCGGGACCCTCGAGATGATCGTCGCCACGGCGGCGGGCGGGATCGCGTTTGCCCTGTTCTCGGGGCAGCCGCTGACGATCCTCGGCGGCACCGGGCCAATCGTGATCTTCACGGGGCTGCTGTACACGACCTGCGGTCAGCTCGGGCTGCCGTTCTTGCCGGTCTACGCGTGGGTCGGGCTGTGGTCCGGGCTGATCTTGCTGCTGTTGGCGATCACGGACGCCAGCTTCCTGATGCGCTATTTCACGCGCTTCACCGATGAAATCTTCGCCGCGCTGATCGCCGTGATCTTCATCGTCGAAGCCGTGAAGTCCGTGGTCGTGGCCTTCACAGACGAGGGCTCGCTCGTCGCAACGGGGCTGCTCTCGCTGATCTTGGCGGTGGGCACCTACCTGATCGCGCGCAGCCTCAAGGGCTTCCTTCACACGCCCTTCCTTCACCGGCGCGTGCGTGAGCTGGTGTCGGACTTTGGTCCGGCCCTGGCGATCGGTGTGATGACCGGCTTCGCGCTGCTGTTCCCCTACGTCGAGCTCGAGGTCGCCGCGATCCCCGAGACCCTGTCAACGACGACGGGTCGGCCATGGCAGGTCGATCTGTTGGCGCTCCCGACCTGGGCGATCTTCGCAGCGGTGGGGCCGGCGATCCTCGCCACGATCCTGCTGTTTTTGGATCAGAACATCTCGACCCGCCTCGTCAACGCCAAGAGCCACAAGCTGAAGAAGGGCCCGGGCTTCCACCTCGATCTCGCGGTCGTCGGCGTGATCACGGGCGTGTGCTCGATCTTCGGGTTGCCGTGGATCGTCGCGGCCACCGTACATGCCCTCAACCACGTCAAGAGCCTCGCAACCACGGAGATCGTCGCCGACGGCGGCGCCATCAGCGAGCGCATCGTGTCGGTCCGCGAGAACCGGGTCTCACCCTTCATGATCCACGTGCTGATCGCCGGCTCGATCCTGATCCTGCCGTTGATCAAGCTGATCCCGATGCCGGTGCTGTTCGGGCTGTTCCTCTACATGGGCTTTGCGACCCTCACGGGCAACGAGCTGGCTGACCGCGCCGTGTTGTGGTTCACCGACAGGAATCTCTACCCCGAGACCCACTACTTGCGCCGGGTCTCGCGTCGCAAGATCCACCTGTTCACGATTATCCAGCTCGGTGGCTTGGTCGCGCTGTGGGTGCTCAAGACCAGCCCGCTCGGGCTGTTGTTTCCGATCTTGATCGCGCTGCTCGTGCCGCTGCGGCTGGCGCTGAAGCGGTGGTTCACCGACGACGAGCTCGAGGCGCTCGATGGCGAAGAAACCGCCGAGGACGTCGAGATCGATCACATGCTCGCGGGCGACCTCCACGCCTGACCCGCCGGGCTCGGGTCTAGCCCCAAATCAAGCGCTGAATTGGAAAAGGTGAGTGATTTGGGGCTAGTACGAGCCGACAGGCGAGCGTTTGGGGTGAGCGAAGGGGGCTCCGCCGCCGAAGCGAGGGGGCTTTTGAAAGCCCCCTTGAAGACATAGTAGGCCCGAGTCGAGCGCGCAGCGCTTGATTCGGGTCTAGCTAGCCATCCGTTGGCTTGACGCGGGCTCGGCCGTCGCGCTTGCCGTCGAGCTCGTCGACCTCTTGGACCAGCCGAGCGAGGGTCTCGCGGTTCATGAGGCCTTGGTTCTCGAGGTAGAGGAACATGGCCTCGAGCACCAGCTCGGTGCGATCGAGCCGCTGCGTCGTTGCCTGCAGCTCGCGGCCGAGGCGGCCAATGTTGTCGGCGTCCAGCTCGGCGTCCAGGCGCAAGGTGTCGATGTCTTCGCGCTGACGGTACTCGCTGTCGAACAGGTGGGTGAACAAGCCGGCCATGGGCGGGAGCGTACCACCCGCGGCCTTGCTGCCAACGCGCCCCACAGGCTCAAACCCCGCGGGCGCGTTGGCCTCGCTACGTTGACTATTGCAGGGTCACCGTCCCGGATCCGTAGAACTCGGAGAAGCCGCCAAACCAGTCCCGCCCGATCAACAGATCGGCCGACTCGACCTTCGTGCTGCCGGGCTGGCAGACCGGGTTTGACAGCTCGTAGAAGTAGCCCTGGTTCGGGCTGTCCCAGGCGATCGACGTGGTCGACGACTCGAACTGGTAGAGCGTGTCCGTGAGCGTGAGCAGGCCCGGAGACGCCCACCCGCCGTACCACCCCGGAGCCATCGTGGTCACCGTCGCCCGGCCTTGGTCGAACTCGATGCTGATCGAGCTGCCATTCGGATCGACCTCGTTGGTGCCTTCGAACAGCGCGTCTTCGTTGGTACCGATCCAGTCCGCCGCGGAGCTACCGCAAGCGCGGGCCTCGACGGTCGAGGACGCCAGCAACACGAGGCTGCCGAGCGCGAGGGCGATGAAGGCACGAGGCCGGCGATTCTGAACATTGAGTGCGTGATTCATGTGTGTCTTGTTGTTTGTTTGTTTGTTTGTTTGTTTGTTTGTTTGTTTGTTTGTTTGTTTGTTTGGAGGCGTGAGTCTAAACGGGGGTCCTGCCGCGGCATGACTCGCTCCTCGGGGAGTGAGCTCGTCAGCACTTGCTCGAGTTCGATACCGTTGATTGTCTGGTCTCGAGCGTCATCGGTTTAGAGTCACGATGAAGCCCGATCGTTACGAATCAATCGCGCTTGGACTCTCGATCTTTGCGAGCACTCGAGAGACCACCCGATCGCAGCGTGGGGCATAGAACCTGAACATCTCCTCGACCGCCCCGCCGGCGACGTCCCGCAGCCGCCGCGTCACCTGCTGCCTCGCCCGATGTACTCGCACCCGGACCGCGACCTGTGAGATGCCGAGGGTCCGCGCGACCTCTCGCGTCGACTCCCCCTGCACGGCCCGGAGCACGAAGGCGGTGCGCAGCGCATCAGGCAGCCGATCCACCGCCTGTTCGAGCAGGGTCGCCATCTGAGCGAAGTGGGCCGCGCGCTCGGGGTCCTCGCCCCCGGTGACCTGCCCCGGGAGCTGGCCCTCCTCCTCGGACGCGACGAGGCGGGGGCCGCGGGGCCGCAGGACGCGGCTGGTCTCGTTGAGGGCGATGCGCACGAGCCACGTGCTGAAGCGCGCCCGCCCTTCGAATTCCCCAAGCGCGCGAAAGGCCGCAATATAGGCGCGCTGCATGACCTCCTCGACGTCGGCCTCGTTCTGGACCCGAGATCGCACGGCGCGATACACCCGCTCGTTGTGACGGCGCATGAGATCCTCGAAGGCCCGAGAGTCGCCGCTCAGCACGCGAGAGATGATCTCGGCGTCGGTGAGTTGGTCGTCGAGCGCATTGAGGCGACGCAAGGGGAGACCCATATTACTAAGAGGCCCGGACGCGGCGTTTCGTTACATTCAAATCGGCGCGCGGATGGCGAGCGGCGCGCAGGCTACCTGCGGCCAAGTCGGGTCGGTCAGCGCTTGCTCGCCGGCCAGCACCGCGGCGTGCAGCGCCTCGAACGGCGAGCCGATCCGCATGCGTGTGATCGGATCCGGGATGTCACGAGCAAGCTCGGTCAGCGTACGATAGCGATCGCGCGGCGTGGTCGCGAGGAGCTTGGCGTACAGCTCCAGCGCCCGCGAGTCGACGATGGCGGCGCCAGTGAACGCCAGTGAGATCAGCAGCTCGAGCAACCGCTCGCGGGTCGACTCGGGCCCGAGCGCAGCGCGGGCCGAGATGTCGAGCTGACCGCCGAGCGAGCGCTGACCGACCTGGATACGGCCTGGCGGCGGTCCTCTACGGGGTCACTTTCTTACTGCGCGGCTTCATGCGACTGTGACGCACCATGGCTCAGACACAGAGGAGCACCGCATCGTCAAGCGTTCTTGCACGTCTGCTAGGTGGCCCGTCGGGCCTGGGGACCCACGCTGCGAGGCTGTACGCCATGGGCCAGGCCGGTTCGTGGAACGCAGGGACCCGCACGGACTCTGAGCTTCATGGACGGCCTGCGTTCCGCATCGACGAGCCGCTGGGCAAGGAGATCAACGCGATGCTGGTTTCATGGGCCGGGGACATCGGCCTGTACGCCGGACACCTGGACTACCTCGAAGCCTGTGACTTCGGTCGGTATGCAATGCTCACCCATCCCAATACAGACGATCGGGATCGGCTCTTCCTGGTCGGGCAGTCGATGGTCGCGCTGTTCGCCTTGGACGACTATTACGTCGACGACAGCCGATCGGGCGCCTCCCTCGACCAGGTCGGGCGAAACCTGTCTCTGTGCATGTCTGCCCTGGATGAGCCCTATCTCACCAGCGAGTACGACCAGGCCACGCACCACGCCATGCAGTCAGCTCCCGTCCTGGTCGCGTTGCGCCAGTACATCGCGCGGACAGCGAGGTACGCCACGCCCCAACAGGTGGCCCGGGTCCGCCATGAAGACCTGGGCCTGTTCGTGGCCATGTGCCAGGAAGCCAGTTGGCGTACGAACAAGCACATCGCCCCGGTGTGGGAGTACCTGGGCGGCCGTCAAATCAATAGCTTCATGCCGTGTATGACCCTCATTGATGTGATCGACGGCTACGAGCTGCCCCACAACCTCTATTCTCTCCCCCAGGTGCGCCGTGCGGTGAAGCTGGCAGGCCTGATCTCGGTCTTGGTCAATGACCTGGTCTCGACGGAAAAAGAGAAGGACGCCGGCGTCGATCAATTCGGCGTGCGCGAGGCGATTGCGCACGAGGAAGGCTGCTCTTTTGAGGAGGCGCACGTCCTAGGTGTCCGCCTGCACAACGACCTCTACGCCGCATTCCAGCAACAGGCGAGCGACCTCTCCACACTCGCCACCCCCGAGCTCAGGATGTACCTGGTGGGTCTCGAGGCGTGGCTCGCGGGCAGTCGTGAGTGGCACTATCGGAGCGCCCGCTACCGGCGGAGCGAGGACGCGTAGCCCCTTGCCGGCGCAAGCAGGGGAGATGGGGGCGCGCGGAGATGACAACTATTCGATCGAGCGGGCTGCTAAAGAAGGTTTGGCGCTGGCCGATCCCTATGGCAAAACGTGGGTAGGCCCGCACCGTGACCATGAATCGATTTTACCCAATTGGCACCCCAGGAACCCCGTGGACCGAAGCTGACAAGGCCGCGTGGTACGAGCGCCGCGAGGTCCAGCGCAGCTACCAAGACGAAGTGCGCAGCAAGCTGGCGCGGCTCGATCCCTCGTTCAAAGTCCAGCAGTACGGCGCCCTCGACCTCGACCCCGATCGCTACCCGCTGCTGTGCGTGCGCGCGACCGAGGCCGGGCCAAGCGCACCGTGGGCGCTGATCACCGGCGGCGTGCACGGCTACGAGACCAGCGGCGTCCAAGGTGCGCTGGCGTTCCTCGAGACCGCGGCTGCGGGCTACGCCGAGCGGATCAACCTGGTCGTGGTGCCCTGCGTCAGCCCGTGGGGCTACGAGGTGATCAACCGGTGGAACCCGCAGGCGATCGATCCCAACCGCTCGTTTGTCGCGAATAGCCCGGCGCAAGAGTCCGCGGCGCTGATGCAGCTGGTCGCGTCGCTTGGCGTGGAGTTCTTGGTCCACATGGATCTGCACGAGACCACCGACAGCGACGAGGGCGAGTTTCGCCCGGCCCTCGCCGCGCGCGACGGCGAGGCGTTCGAGCCCGGCTTGATCCCCGATGGGTTCTACACGGTCGGCGACAGCGAGAACCCGCAGCCGGACTTTCAGGCCGCGATCGTGGCCGGCGTGGAGGCGGTGACCCACATCGCGCCGCCCGACGCCAACGGGGAGATCATCGGGGCCCCGGTCATGCAGCACGGCGTGATTCACTACCCGTTCGTGGCGCTGGGTCTGTGCGCTGGGATCACGGGCGCGACCTTCACGACCACGACCGAGGTCTACCCCGACAGCCCGAAGGTCACGGCTGCGCAGTGTAACGCTGCTCAGGTCGCGGCGGTCCGCGCTGCCCTGGATCACGCGCTCGCTCGGGTCTGAACGGCGCGGGCTTTCTCGAGCATGTGCGATCCATTCGCGACCGATCAACGACAAAAGGCGACACGCCTGACTCGCGTGTCGCCTTGTGAGCGGGGGGCGAAGGTAGACCGGATCAGCCGGGCGGGGGCACCGGCGACACGTCGCCGGGGATCGGCAGCTCGACGTCGCCGTACGCGGTCTTGTCTTGCGACACGATCTCTTGGTCGAGATCGATGACCGTGCTGTTGTTGATGTCGCCACCGCCGTAGGGCGTGCCCTGAAGGCCGTACACCACGTTGGGCGTGTAGAAGTCGAGCGCGTCGCCGGTCATCCACACGTAGCCGCCTGGATCGAAGTCGTGGTCGACCCCGCCCGCGGCGCTGTAGGGCATCAGCTCACCGACCACGTAGTTGGTGCCCTGCCAGACCCAGTCGCCATTGATGTAGTCGTAGTCGTAGGTGGTCGACTGGTGGGCGCCGGTCGACATGTCGCTGCTCATGGTCCGCTGGGCGATCAGCATCCAACCATCGTGAGCGAAGCTGAGGTCGGAGACCGGCTGCGAGCCCGGCACCTGAAACTCCATCTTCGCGGTCGCGGGGTCGGGCACGCCGTTGGCGTTTTGGTAGGCGACCGACCAGACCGTATTGGCCCCGTTGCCGCCCCAGATGCTGTAGTAGAGCCGACCCGCGTGGGACTGCACGGCCCAGGGCCGCTGGCCAAGCGGCGCGAACGCGCCGTTGGGCTCACCCATGTCGTTGGCGGGCCCCATCGTCACGTTGCCGGTCGAGTGGTGATAGGTGCTGACGATGTCGCCGCTATAGACGTCGAGCTGGTAGATGCGCCCGTCTTCGTGGTTTGAGACGTAGATGGTCTCGCTCACGCAGTCATAGTTGAGGTTGCCCATCGCCGGCCCATTGTTGGGGAGGGTCGCGAAGTTGCTGATCTCGCCGGTGATCCGGTCGACCTTCTTGATCGTCGAGGTGTTCTGCGTGGCGCCGTAGACCGTTGACGGGGCGACGTAGATGTTGCCCTCCGAGTCGAGGGTGATCCCGAAGATCCGACCGCCAAAGTTGGCCTCGTTCCAGGTTGGCCGGGTGTAGAGCGGGGCGAGGTAGTTCACGCTTGGCGGCGGCGGATCGCCCGAGATGTCGACGATCGTCATCAAGTGCTGGCCAAAATTGCCGCTCTGGACCCGGTGGGTGACGATGGCGATCGTCTTGTCCAGAAAGTCCGCGTACGCCGGATCTTCGAAGGCCGGGAAGCCTCCGGCGGCGCCGTAGATCTCGGACTCGCGGCACGAGCCGGGCCCGCCGGGGCCGCCCGTGCCTTCGCCAGCGTCCCCGATCACGCCAAGGTCGAACTTGGTGGTGCCACCCGATCCCGAGTCATCGCCGTCGCCGTCACCGTCACCCTCGCCGTCGCCGTCGCCCGTGTCTGGATCCCCATCACCTGTGTCGCCGTCGCCGTTGGTGGTGCTGTTGGTCGTGCTGTTGGTGTTGGTCGTGGAGTTGGTGCCGCCGTCCTCCGTACCGTCGTCGATGCCAGCGCTGAAGCGCTCGTCGGGTGACGGCGAGCATCCAGCGACGAGGCACAAGATGGAAGAGAGGGTGAGGCTGGCGGCTGCGATTCCACTACTATTGGCGATGGTCATGACAAAAACTCCCAGAGGCTGACACTCACACGCTACTCCTTCGTCGCCGCACGCGTAACCCCCATTTGGCGAAGAAACCACGCGCAGGCCCGCGCCGAGGTCGACCCCGACAGCCCGAAGGGCACGGCCGCAGGGGCAACCCGCTCGAATCCAAGCGTTCGCGAACACGTGCTCGCGCAAGCAAGGCGACACGCTGGAGCAGCGCGTCGCCTGGTCAGAGCGGAGCCGACCCGAGCGATCAGCCGGGTGGGGGCACCGGCGACACGTCGCCGGGGATCGGCAGCTCGACATCACCGTAGGCGGTCTTGTCCTGCTGCGTGACCTCTTGATCCAGATCGATCACGGTGCTCGTGTTGATGTCACCGCCGCCGTAGGGCGTACCTTGCAGGCCGTACACGACGTCCGGCGTGTAGAAGTCCAAGGCGTCGCCGGTCATCCACACGTAGCCGCCGGGATCGAAGTCGTGGTCGACGCCACCCGCGGCGCTGTAGGGCATCAGCTCGCCCACGACGTAGTTGGTGCCCTGCCAGACCCAGTCGCCGTTGATGTAGTCGTAGTCGAAGGTGGTCGACTGGTGGGCGCTGGTCTGCATGTCGCCGTACATGGTTCGCTGGGCGATCAGCATCCAGCCATCGTGGGCGAAGCTGAGGTCGGACACCGGCATCGAGGTGCCGCTGCCGTTGGGCACGTCGAACTCTTTCTTTGCGGTGCCCGGGTCGGGGATGCCGTTCATGTTGGCGTAGGCGACCGACCACACCTCGTTGTTCTTGTTTTGGTTGCTGTTTTGCGAGTGCTCCCACCACACGCTGTAGTACAGCCGGCCCGCGTGCGACTGCACGGCCCAGACCCGCTCGCCGAGCGGGGCGAACTGCCCGTTGGGCTCGCCCACGTCGTTGGCGGGCCCCATGGTCACGCTGCCCGTGCCGTGGTGGTAGGTGCTGACGATGTCGCCGGTGTAGACGTCGAGCTGGTAGATGCGCCCGTCTTCGTGGTTTGAGACGTAGATGGTCTCGCTCACGCAGTCATAGTTGAGGTTGCCCATCGCCGGCCCATTGTTGGGGAGGGTCGCGAAGTTGCTGATCTCGCCGGTGATCCGGTCGACCTTCTTGATCGTCGAGGTGTTCTGCGTGGCGCCGTAGACCGTTGACGGGGCGACGTAGATGTTGCCCTCCGAGTCGAGGGTGATCCCGAAGATCCGACCGCCAAAGTTGGCCTCGTTCCAGGTTGGCCGGGTGTAGAGCGGGGCGAGGTAGTTCACGCTGGGCGGCGGCGGATCGCCCGAGATGTCGACGATCGTCATCAAGTGCTGGCCAAAGTTGCCGCCCTGGACCCGGTGGGTGACGATGGCGATCGTCTTGTCCAGAAAATCTGCGTAGGCCGGATCTTCGAAGGCCGGGAAGCCTCCGGCGGCGCCGTAGATCTCGGACTCGCGGCACGAGCCGGGCCCGCCGGGGCCGCCCGTGCCTTCGCCAGCGTCCCCGATCACGCCAAGGTCGAACTTGGTGGTGCCACCCGATCCCGAGTCATCGTCGTCGCCGTCGCCGTCGCCGTCGCCCGTGTCTGGATCCCCATCGCCCGTGTCGCCGTCGCCGTCGCCGTTCGTGGTGTTGGTCGTGCTGTTGGTGTCGGTCGTGGTGTTGGTCGTGGAGTTGGTGCCGCCGTCCCCGGTGCCGTCGTCGATGCCCGCGCTGAAGCGCTCGTCGGTCGGCGTCGAGCACCCAGCGACGAGGAACAGGATGGACGTGAGGGTGAGGCCGGCGGCCGCGATTCCACTAGGCTTGGCGTTGGTCATGACAAGAGCTCCCACGAGACTGACTGCCACACGCTACTATCTCGTTGCCGGCGCGGGGCACGACAGACACGGTCTCTCGCAGGTGCGGAGAAATCGCGTAGCACGATGGCTACGGGGAATTGGAAGGGATTGCCCTCACCCCTGGGCGGGATTGCCCTCGCCCGGCTCGCCGATCAGGGGTCGAGAACCCCCTCTCCGTGCGTCGGGGAGCTATGCTGGTCCAATGCCGCAGGCTGTCGCGTCAAGACTGCATCGACTCGCTCCCCTCGCGCTCGCCGCCGTCGCGTGTCTCCCCAATGCGGAGATCGTCACGCCGTCGCCCCCAGCGGAAGCGGAGGCCGTGGCGCCCGAGCCACAGATCCCTCGCTGGGCCCGCGTGAGCGCAACGTTCACCCTCCACGCGGATCCGAGCGCCTCGGTTCAACAGTTGATGCTCGGCCCCGGACTCGACGGCGCGACCCAGCGCATCGTCGAGCTCGTCGATGCGCGCGACGGATGGACGCGGGTCCGCACCGTGCTCCCGCGCCAGGCCGTGGCCCTTGGCTTCGACAGCTCCATGGGCGTGGCGATCCTCGAGCTCGAAGGGTGGCTGCCGAGCACGCAGTTGTTCGCGCTCGAGCCCGCGCAGGAGCGGGCCGTGTCGGTCCCGCTTCCCGCCGGGGAGTCGAAGAGCGGGCTCTACTCCACCGCAACCGGCCAGGCCGCCGTCCAGGCGAGCGTGGCCGCGGGCGTGCTGCTGCGCTGGCCCGACGGTCGGGTCGCGGGTCGGGTCGCCGAGGCTCACCGCTTCTACGCGCCAGCGACCACACGTTCGAGCACAGGTCCGGACGGCGGTCCGCTCGACCTCGCATGCCATGAGCACCGCAGCGCGCGAGGGCTCGGCGAGGTCCAAGGGTGGCTTTGCAGCGAGGCCGCGGAGGTCGTCGCGCCAGAGGACCGCGTCGGCGTCACGCTGGATCGGCCGCCGACGCCCGAGCCAGCCGGCAGCGACACGGACGTTCAGGGCGCGCTCGACCGCGACATCATCCGCCGCATCGTGCGGGCTCACATCAACGAAATTCGGGGCTGCTACAACCACGGACTGCTCGTCAACCCCGACCTCGAGGGCCGGGTTGCCATCAACTTCGTGATCGGTGGCAATGGCTCGGTGAAATCGGCCGTGGTCGCACAGGACAATCTCCCGGATCCCAGCGTGGGTCAGTGCATGGCCAAGGCCGTCGCCCGCTGGAAGTTTCCAAAGCCCCGCGGCGGCGGCAACGTCACCGTTCTCTACCCGTTCAACCTCACGCCTGGCTGACCCCTCGGCGATCGCAGATTAGTCGATCGGGACCAATTTGACGTCGAGCATGAGCTCCTCGTCGAGTGCGCCGTCCCATCGCAGCCGGTAGGTGCCCGGCTCGAGCGTCTCGTACTGTTTGACTGGCCGTGGCTGGAGCTGCAGGTGGGCTACGGAGCCGCGGTTGGGGACGCAACCGCAACGCTGCAGCGACAGGCTCGTCCACTCTGGCACGGATCCGACGAGCTCGAAGGTCTGCACATGCTCGAGTGTCAGCGTCCACTCGATAAAGCCGTTGCCCGCAACGCCGAAATCAGTTTGAACGAGATCCGAGTCGCAAGATAGAGTCGCTTGCAGCGAGATCACCTTCCCATTCGTGGGGGCGGGCGGAGCGACACATCCAAAGTTCTCGGGCGCGAGAGCCTCGAGAGCCTCGAGTTCTTGGAGCGTGCGGATGTAGGCAAAGGGGTCGTCTTCGATGTCACGGTCGAAGTGAGCGCGATACTTGGCTTGCACAGCAGTCGCGGAAGAGTCTCGGCTGACGTTCGCGTAGAAGGACATGAAACTGCTCGGCCCGAATTCTTCGAGTTGCCAGGCGACGAATTCACCAGCGATGTAGTAGCTTACCCCAAGGGCTAGAAGTTCGGTTCCCTGCTTGTCGAGGAGTTCGAAGAGGCCGAGGTCCGGGGGGACAGTCACTGGGCATTGCGGCGGCGACATTGCCACCGCGACGCCCTCTTCGAGCAGGGGGACGGGACGGCGATGAGCGAGTCGGGCATGGGTGAGTTCATGCACAAGGGCGCGTTCGAACGAACGGTGGTTCACGAGGGCGAACGGCTCAACTCGGTTCAGAACCACACAGCTGCTGGAATGACAATATCCCGCTATCGTTTCCGGCGAGACCACATACACGTGCAGGGGCGCCCGTTCGTGACTGAGGTCGAGCCGAACCTCGATCTGGATCACCTCGCGATCCAGCCGGGCCAGCGTACCCGCGCAGATCTCGTCGACGACGTCCGAGCCGACCACGACGCGCTCACCGTGGAATTCCAGCGGAGGTAACTCGGACTTGCATCCGATGAGTAGGGTTGGCACAGCCAACGCGATGAGGCCGGTGAGGGTTCGCATGGGTCACACCAACCCGGTCATGGTATAGCGGTTGATTGCTTCGATCACATCATTCATGAGTTGAGTTTCGGGCAGCGGGCCACACAGGCTGGGGTATGGAGCGCACCTGCGGTTGATGTGTGGTGGAACTCCATGAACAATCGCTGCGAAGGTCGTGGTGGTCGAGCGAGCCCAAATGCGCAGCTATCGCGGGACCAATTGGACGTCGAGCATGAGCTCGTCGTCGAGTGCGCCGTCCCATCGCAGCCGGTAGGTGCCCGGCTCGAGCGTCTCGTACTGTTTGACTGGCCGTGGCTGGAGCTGCAGGTGGGCTACGGAGCCGCGGTTGGGGACGCAACCGCAACGCTGCAGCGACAGGCTCGTCCACTCTGGCACGGATCCGACGAGCTCGAAGGTCTGCACATGCTCGAGTGTCAGCGTCCACTCGATAAAGCCGTTGCCCGCAACGCCGAAATCAGTTTGAACGAGATCCGAGTCGCAAGATAGAGTCGCTTGCAGCGAGATCACCTTCCCATTCGTGGGGGCGGGCGGAGCGACACATCCAAAGTTCTCGGGCGCGAGAGCCTCGAGTTCTTCGAGATCCTCGAGCGTGCGGATGTAGGCAAAGGGGTCGTCTTCGATATCACGGTCGAAGTGAGCGCGATACTTGGCTTGCAGGGCAGACGCGGAAGAGTCCAGCTTGACGTTCGCGTAGAAGGTCATGAAGCTACTCGGCCCGAATCTTTCGAGTTGCCAGGCGACGAACTCACCAGCGATGTAGTAGCCTACCCCAAGCGCTAGAAGTTCGGTTGCCTGCTTGTCGAGGAGCTCGAAGAGGCCGAGGTCCAGGGGGACTGTCACCGGGCACTGCGGCGGCGACATTGCCACCGCGACGCCCTCTTCGAGCAGGGGTACGGGACGGCGATGGGCGAGTCGCGCGTGGGTGAGTTCATGCACAACGACGCGCTCGAACGAACGGTGGTTCACGAGTGCGAACGGCTCATCTCGGTTCGAAATGATGGTGCAGTTGTCGAAATCACAATGGGCAGCTATCGCTTCCGGCGAGACTACATACACGTGCAAGGGCGCGCGTTCGTGACTGAGATCGAGCCGATCCTCGATCTGCATCACCTCGCGATCCAGCCGGGCCAGCGTACCCGCGCAGATCTCGTCGACGACGTCCGAGCCGACCACGACGCGCTCACCGTGGAATTCCAGCGGAGGCAACTCGGACTTGCATCCGATGAGTAGGGTTGGCACAGCCAACGCGATGAGGTCGGTGAGGGGTCGCATGGGTCACACCAGAGTGATAGCGATCGTGATGGGGCTGGGATAGCCGTTGATTGCTGGGATACTGACCATCTGCTTCGAGGTCGCTCAGGGTAGTTCTGCCCGGAAGATTGTGCCGGAAATGAGCAACGAACTGAAGATGAGTGCCTTACAACCCGTGGTGCGATGCCGCGCGCCTCGCTTCGAGATCACCATCAAACCCAGCCCCGAGGACTCCGTGCTGCACACTAGACTAGACGCGGGCGCGTTTTGCGAGATCAGGGGCAGCTGGAGGACGCCCTGACGGCGTACCAAAAGGCGCAAGAGTTGTGGCGCGGATGTGCTGTTGGGCTGGGTTTCGCCTACGCCGATCTGACCGAGCGCGCGCTGGCGATCGAGACCCTCGAGCGGCACTTCGTGGTGCCTGGTGACGCGCCTGCGCCTCGCGGCGTGACGTTCGGCGTGGCCGCGGCATCGGGTCCACGGCCCGGCCATAGCGACAGTCAACCCAGCCGGCTGAGAAACCACGCGCAGGCCAGATCCGCCACGATAGCGAGCTTTCCGGACTCCTCGAACAAGTGCGAAGCCCCCGGCACGATCGTCAGCTCATGCTCACACCGCAGCGCCGCCGCGGCCTGCTGGTTCATCGAGATGACCGGTTCGTCCAGCCCGCCGACGATCAACAGCGTCGGCGCCTGCACGCGCGGGAGATATGCGGCCGCAAGATCAGGCCGGCCGCCGCGACAGACGACGGCCCCAACCTCGAAGGGCCGCACGGCTGCGGCGACCAACGCCGCCGCCGCCCCCGTGCTCGCGCCAAATAGCCCGACGCGAAGCGAGCGAGTCCGGGCCTGGGATTGCAGCCAGTCGATCGTGCCGACCAGGCGCTGACCCAGCAGCCCAATGTCAAATCTGAGCTCGCGGGTCAGCTCGTCCACGTTGTGCTCGTTGGCGGTCAGCAGGTCAAACAGCAAGGTCGAGAGCCCGCGCTGCGCGAGCTTGGCGGCCACGAGGCGATTGCGCGAGCTCAACCGGCTGCTGCCGCTGCCATGAGCAAACACCACGATCCCGCCAGCCCCGGGCGCGTGGGTGAGGTCGCCCTCGAGATCGACCTCACCGGCCGCGATCGTGACGGCTTGGTGCGTGCGCTGCATGTTCAGGCTCATGAATGGGGGGCGCGCTCGGTCTCGACGAGCAACTGACGGACTTGCTCGTCTTCGACCTGATTGAAGTCTTGGTACCACTGGCCGACGGCCCAAAATGGCGAAGGCGTGGCCAGACAGATCACGTGATCGGCCTGTTGCTCGAGCGCGCGCACGGTGTCCGCGGACCCGACCGGCACGGCCACCACCACCCGCGCCGGGTGTTGACCGCGAACCGCCGCGATCGCGGCGCGCATGGTCGCGCCGGTCGCGACACCGTCATCGACGAGAATCACGATGCGTCCGGTCACGGTGGGTCGTGGTCGGTCGCCGCGGTAGCTTCGCTCGCGCCGCTCGAGCTCGCGTTGCTCGGCGGCGGCGACCTGCTCGAGTGCCTGCTCCGAGACCCCGAGGCCGCGGATGACGTCGGGGTTGAGGACCCGGACGCCGCCGCTGGCGATCGCGCCAGCGGCCAGCTCCGGCTGACCGGGGACGCCCAGCTTGCGAACCAGCATGATGTCCAAGGTGGCCCCGAGGCGGCCAGCGATCTCGAACGCGACGGGCACGCCACCGCGTGGCAGGGCCAAGACCAACGCGTTCTTGTTGGCGTAGTGGCAGGCGAGCGCGTTGGCGAGCGCCCGCCCGGCGGCGCTGCGGTCACGCAAGGGAAGCTCGGCTTCCTTGAACCCGATGAGCCCGTCGTCTTCTTTCGTACTTCGCTGGCCACAGTCGCGTCGCGTTTGGGCGCCGTCCTCTTCGGGGCCGTCTGTCAGTGGGGGCATCATCGCCCCCCTGAAAAGTGGCTCTGAACGCGTTGTTCTGTGTTTGTGGGTTTCACGAACTACATGAAATCTAGCACTCATGGGTTCGGCGGACCAAACAAATGAGCCTTCATTGCGTGGCTCGGGGTGTCTCGTGACTGTGCCGAATTGTGCCGCAATATTTGGGTTGCACCCGCGTAATTGGGTTGCAGATTTTTCCAGATGATTGGTGCAAGTGCGAGGCCCGAGCTTGACGAGGCCCAGACCCTGATGAGCAGCTTTGCTGCACGGACGGGGCTGGCACCGGAGCGCCCGTCGCCGATCCGGCACTTGTGGACCGACGCATTTGCCGTCTGCAACTTCTTGGCGCTGGCGCGGGGCCATTGGCGGCTACGTGGGGCCTGCTTGCAGCTCGCGGGTCGGTTGGTTGGCCAGGTTCATCGCCGGCTTGGCTACTACCGTGAGGATGACCTGCATCGGGGCCCACTCAGCGCGCTGGCGGTGCGTGACGCGGAGCAACAGCCAACGGTCGGGGGCCTGCGGATCGAGGACCCGCAGCGCGATCCGGAGCGGGACGGCCAGTGTTTTCATGATTTGACCAAGTGGATGCATGCGCTCAATCAAATGGGCACGCAGACGGGTGACCCGATCTATCACCGCTGGGCGCGGGAGTTGGCGTGCACTGCGCATAGCGCATTCATCCGCGACGCCGCGGCCGGGCGAATGTTTTGCAAGATGAGCGTTGACCTCGAGCGTCCGCTGGTCATGGCAATGTCACCCTCGATCGCCCAGCATGACCCACTCGATGCGCTGATCACCTACTGCCAATTGCAGTCTTCACCGTCCGGGGGCGGGCCAGATCTACGGGCCGAGATTCACGACGCCGCCGCGCTGTGTGTTGGGGCCTCGTGGGCGATCGATGACGCCTTGGGGATAGGTGACCTGCTGATACACGCGGGCCGCGTCGCGCAGCTCGTGGGCGCCGACGCAGTTTGTGCGCTCGATGCGATCGACGCGGCCGATCTCCTGGATGTCATTGACGCAATCCAGCCCGGCTGCCTGCTCGAAGAACTGCTCGAATCGGCGCGAGCTGGATTGTGCAAATTCGCAGATTCCAACGCGCTCGCCCAGCCACCCGAGCGGCGGACCGCGTTCGGTGAGCTCGAGCTGGCGATCGGCCTGGCGGCGCTGCCCGTGGTCGCGCGCAGCCGGCCAACCGGGCGCGGCAACCCAACGCCGGGCCTGGATCGACTCGCCCCCTACCAGTCACTGCACAGCGAGATCGTCGGGTTTTGGCGTGGGGTGCGATCGCGGCGTCGCGACCCGGTGTCACATGAGATCGAGGCGGTCATGCTGGCTACGGCGCTGGTGCCAGATGGGTTCATGGAACTGCGATGACGGCGGACAGGGATGACGGCGGACAGGGATGACGGCGAATAGGCACAATGCGCAATGCTTGCGCATTGAGGGCAACGCCCGGCCTGCGAACTGGAGTTGGGCCACACTGGGAACCCGATGAAGTGGGCCTGGCGCATCGCCCGAATCGCGGGAATCGACGTCCGCGTCCACGTGACATTCTTGGCGTTGCTCGGCTGGATTGCGTGGGTTAGCTATGCGGCAACCGACACCGCCGCGGCCGCGATCGACGGCG
This sequence comes from Enhygromyxa salina, assembly GCF_000737335.2. GTDB lineage: Bacteria > Myxococcota_A > Polyangia > Nannocystales > Nannocystaceae > Plesiocystis > Plesiocystis salina_C. Next base: position 46,394 of record NZ_JMCC02000107.1, read on the forward strand.
TGCTGCTGGTGTTGGTCGTGTTCTCGATCGTGATCTTGCACGAGCTTGGCCACGCGCTGATGGCGAGGCGATTTGGCATCAAGACACGCGACATCACCTTGTTGCCGATCGGCGGCGTCGCGTCACTCGAGCGCATGCCCGAGGAACCCCGCCAAGAGCTGCTGGTGGCGATCGCGGGGCCGGCGGTCAACTTCGCGCTCGCGGGGTTCTTCGCCGCGGTCGCGCTGCTGCTTGGCAAGCCGCTGGCGCCCGCGGCCATGTTGAGTCCAAGCGCTGGGTCGGCGTCGCTGGTGACCCAGCTGGTCTGGATCAACCTGGCCTTGGGCGCGTTCAACCTGCTGCCGGCGTTTCCCATGGACGGGGGCCGGGTCCTGCGGGCGTTGTTGGCCCTGCGCTTTTCTGACATTCGCGCGACCCGGATCGCCGCCGGCCTTGGCCAGGGCATGGCCTTGATGTTCGGGATCGTGGGTCTGTTCATCAACCCGGTGTTGGTGTTCATCGCGCTGTTCTTGTGGATGGGGGCGTCGGGTGAGGCGCGGCTGGCGGAGGCGAAGTACGTGGCGCAGGGGGTCCCCGTCGCCGCCGCGATGATCCGCGAGTTCGAGGCCGTGAGCCCCGAGCTGCCCGTCGCCGTGCCGCTGCGTCGGGTGCTCGAGACCTTTCAGCACGACTTTCCAGTCGTCGCGAACGGCCGGGTGGTGGGCATGCTCGGGCGCGACGCGATGTTGCGCGCGCTGGCGGCTCATGGGCCAGAGGTCCCGATCGGGGCGGTGATGCGCCGCGAGCCCAAGCGCCTGCATCCAAGCGACGATCTCAATGACGCGTTCTTGCAGGTTCTGACCGGCGGTGAGGCGCTGCCGGTGATCGACGCGAGCGAGCGGCTCGTGGGCGTGCTGACCAGCGAGAGCGTGGCGGAGCTGCTGCTGGTTCGCGAGGCGATCAACGATCGCAAAGCCCGAGGCGTCGGCCTGTCGGACATTCCAGCCGTGCGCATGCTCGAGATGGCGGTCGATGGCTGAGGTCGCGGATCTTGTGGCACAGTGTGGCGGGGTGCATCGCCAAAGCGGGCACCCCGTGAATCCCCATGCGCCGCCTCGCAAGTCTGTCCATCATCCTCGCCGTCAGTGGCTGCGCCACGCTCTCGCAAGAGCGCCCGCTGCCCCTGACCAAGCTGCGCCTGTACGAGACGGGCGTCGGCTACTACGAGCGCGCAGGCCAGCTCGGTGGCCCCAGCGGCGCTTCACTGCCGGTCCCGTCCGGGCACCTCGACGACGCGCTCAAGAGCTTGGTCGTGCTTGGTGAGGACGGCAGCGTGCGCTCGATCGCGTTCGATAGCCGCCAGAGCCCGGCCGTCGCGCGGGCCCGCGCGGGGCTGCCACCCGAGTCGGACGCGCCGATCCGCGTGCACGATGTGTTGCTGGGACTGCGCGGCCACGAGCTCGTGCTCACGAGCGGTCGCAAGCGCGTGCGTGGCCGCCTCGTCGATGTGATCGGGGTCCCCGACGCGGACCGCCTTGGCGTCGAGCCAACCGAAGACAACCCCGGCCCGACCACCGCCGAGCAGGCCGGCGCCACGCCAGACAAGACCTTCGCGCTGGTGGTCACCGCGACCGGTCGCTACCGCCGGGTCGACGTCGCCACGATCCACGAGATCACCCCGGTCGACCCCGGGGTTCGCTCGCGCATGCAGGCGGCGCTCGACGCCACCGTGGCCCTGCACAGCAACGCCCGCGGGCAGCTCGAGGTCGAGGGCGAGGGCGCGTCGGTGCGCCTGGGCTACCTGGCCGAGTCTCCGGTGTGGCGGGCCAGCTACCGCCTGGTGCTCGACCCGAGCAAGCCCAGCGCGCTGCAGGGCTGGGCGCTGGTCCACAACGACACCGAGGAAGACTGGGACGACATCACCCTCGAGCTGGTCAACGGCCGGCCCGACTCGTTCTTGTTTCCGCTCGCCGCACCTCGCTACGAGCGGCGGGATCTGGTCGTGCCCGATCGTGAGCTGTCCAGCGTGCCGCAGCTGCTCGACACCACCCCGGACGCGATGTGGGGCGACTTTCTGGACACGGATCTGGTCACCTACGGCAGCGGGGGGACGAGCACTGGCTACGGCTACGGCAGCGGGCACGGCAGCCTTGGCAGTCGGTCCAGCGGTCGCGGGGCCCGGATCGAGCTGGGCAACAGCGAGCTGGTCGCGGTTGGCAACCTCGCCGAGCTCGCGGTTGGGCAGGGCCGCGAGACCAAGACCGCGTTCGTGTACGGCGCTGGCGAGCCGCTGGATCTGGCCGCGGGCCGCTCGGCGATGGTGCCGTTTCTTCAGTCCTCGCTCGAGTCGGCGGCGGTGACTTGGTTCGGTGGCTTCTCGTCGGGCCCGGCCCGCCACGCGGTCCAGGTGCTCAACAGCACCTCGCAGACCCTGCCCGAGGGCACCCTGTCGGTGTTCGGCGACGGCGGGTTCGCGGGCGAGACCGTGCTGCCGCGGCTCAAGCCCGGCGAGCGGCGCTTCCTCGAGATCGGCGACGATCCCGACACCGAGCTGACGATCGTCGACCGCGAGTCGGACGACCTCCCCAAGCAGCTGGTCTACCTGGAGGGGGGGAACGGGGATCTGCAGGAGCACTTCTTGCGGACCACCACGATCACGCTCGATCTCGCCAACCGCAGCGGGCAGGCCCGGCACGTTCACGTGTTGGTCGCCGCCGGCAGCAACACCACGATCGAAGGCGCGGACAAGGTGGACTTCGACGTCGACCGCGGGCAGCCCGTGGCGATCTTCGAGCTCGCGCCGAACGGGCGGATCGACGCGCGCAAGCTGGTGATCAAAGAAGGGCTGTCGCGCACCAACGCGGTCACCAGCCTCTCGCTGCCCCGGATCGAGCGCCTGTCGACGGCGCGCTCGTTGACCGAGGCCGAGCGCACGGCGATCACGGCGACCCAGGCCAAGCTCATCGAGCTGCGCGCGGCCGAGGCCGAGGTCACCCGCCTCGACGCCGAGATCGCCACGATCACCGCCGACATCGAGCGCCTGCGCGGGCACTTGCAAGCGATGTCGGGCGACAGCGCCGGCGAGAAGGGGCCACTGGTCACGCGCCTGCTCAGCACCGAAGACCAGCTGCAGATCCGCCGCCGCGAGCTCGCGGCCGCCAAGGTCACGGTTGATTCGCGGATCGAGGCGACCCGCGCGACGCTGGTGGCGCTCGCCCTATGACCAGCCCTTGCGGCGAAACAGCAGCAACAAGCCAATCGTGACCGCCACGCAGATCCCCCAGAACGCCGGGTAGCCCCAGGCCCACTTCAGCTCGGGGATGTGCTCGAAGTTCATGCCGTAGACCCCAGCCAAGAAGGTGATCGGGATGAACAGCGAGGCCATCACCGTCAGCACCCGCATCGTCTCGTTCATGCGGGTCGAGACCCCAGACATGTAGAGATCGGTCAGGCTCGTGCACATCTCACGTTGGGCCTCGATGATGTCGAGCAGCTGGATCGTGTGGGCGTGCACGTCGCGAAGGTAGGTGTGGGTGTCGCTGGAGATCAGCCCGGACTCGTCGCGAAACAGCCCGTCGATCAGCTCGCGGGTTGGCCACATGACCCGGCGGATCGCGTTGAGCTCGCGGCGAATTCGTTGGACGCGGAGCAGGGTCTCGGGCTCGGGATCCTCGAGCACTTGGTCCTCGAGATCCTCGAGCGTATCGCCGTAGTGCTCGAGCAGCGGGAAGCAGTGGTCGATCGCGGCGTCGAGCAGCGCGTACATCAAGAACCCCGCGTTTGCCTGGCGCACGCGCGAGCCGTCACGCCAGATCCGGGACCGCAGCGGCTCCCAGACGTCGCCCGCGCGCTCTTGGATCGTGAGCAGCAGGTCCTGCCACACGAACATCGAGACCTGCTCCGAGACCAGCAGACCCTCGGGCATGTCGGGGGTGGTGGTGACCTTCGGGCTGGCTTGGGAGCGCGCGGCGGCGGCCGCTTGGTCGGCTGCAGCTTGCAGCATCAACAGGCGGGTCTTGACGAACAGGTGCTCGTCGTAGGCCTCGACACCTGGGCGCTGGGGCACGTGCAGGGCGTCTTCGGCCGCGAGGGTGTGAAAGCCCAGAGCCTTGCGCAGCCGCTCGACCGCCCACGGGTGCAGGCCGTCGACGTTGATCCAGCGCACGCTGACCCAGTCGGGGGTTGGCGTGGCCAGCCATGACTCGAGCTCGTCGATTGGGACCGAGACGGCTTCGACCCGACTGGGTGAGAACTGCAATACCCGCACGCGGACCTCACCGGGCTCGGGGCGGATCTCGATGTCCGGGAGATGCTCGATACCTGGTGGGGCGCCGGGCTGGTGATACGCGGAGGTGACGGGGCGGTTCGAGCCGGGCAATCGCAGGACGGTTCCCAGCGCGCGGCCGACCGCGGCGACGTTGCCGACGGCGCGGTCGACGAGCTTGACGAGTCCGGTGGTGGGGTCGACGGCCATACCCGGCTGTTATAGGCCAGATCTGCGCGGCAAACCCGGCTATCCGAGCAGCCGACCCAAGCGGCCCTTGGCGCGCAGCGCCGCCTCGAACTCCTCTGCCGTGTTCGCCCGCGCCAGCCCCAGCGCGTCGATGTGAATCAGATCTGCGGGCATCAGCGAATCGAACTCTGTAGCGGTCTGCCCGATCAGATCGATGAGCTTGGCACACGCCGCAAAGAAGGCGGCGACCCGCGCTTCATTGTCGTAGGAGACCGGCCAGCCCATGTGAACTTCTTGCTCTTTGACGTCGCGGATCGACTCGACGCCAGCGTCGTCGATGTCCCACACGACCAACCGGATCGCCGCGACCGCGGCCGGCTCGGTCGTGCTGACCCACTGGCCGGTCGCGCCGGGCACGACCTCGAGTGAGAACGGCCGCCCGCCAAGCGGAAAATACGGGGCAATGCGTGCTGCGATGTCGACGACCTCGGCCATGGATTTTGATACCCCAAACGCGCCGCTCAATCGCCCCAGATCCAGTATCCGATCGCAGCCAGCGTGGCGAAGAACAGCGCCATGACCCAGTAGCCCGTGACCCGGTCACTGCGTCGGTAGTCTTCGAGCGCCTGCTTGAGCTGGGCGGCGGCCATCGTCGCGGACTTGTCGTGGCCGGTGAGCTCGAGCTTGATGATGATCGCCCGCATCCGACCGGCCGCGCCGTCTTCTGCGACGCCCTTTTCCAGCACTGGCAGCAGGCGCAGGCCGGCCTCGATCAGGACCTCTGTGCTGGTGGGCACGAACGCGTTTTGGAGGATCTTTTCGCTCTCGCCCCCCGAGGCGAGGCGGCCGTGGAGCTCGTCGAGGGCCATGCGCTCTTGAGCCGGATCGCTCATCAACTGGGTCGCGGCGCCGCAGTAGTGACACACGTAGGTGCCGCCAGACGGCGATCCGCAGGCACGGCAGGCATGATCCATGCGACTAGCCTACGCGATGCGACCTGACAGCTCAACACTTTCGTGGCTTGCGAGCGCGGGGGCGCTCACCGGGAGGGGGGTCGGGGGTCTTGGTGGCAGCGTCGCCCTTGGCGAGGCTGCGCGAGTTTGGGACTGCGAGCAGTTGGAGGATGAGCTGTGTCTGTCCGTTCGGTGCTCGAGCAAGGGATCCGCGCACTGGGCTGCGATGGTCTCGCGCGGCGGGCTGACAGTGCCCGGGGACGGCCAAGGGGCGGGCCTGACGAGGTAGCCTCACCCTTGCGACCCGCCCCATTCGAGTGAGTTCTCATCTAGTTCCATTTCGTCTGATAGTGCGATTTCACCCAAGAAACGTCGCAGCCAAGCCTGACTCTGCCCGCCCAAGCGGAAGGCAGTGTTGTCGGTTTCTACCAGGAGCCCTCGATAACAAATCATCGTCATATCTGTTCGCATGAAGATCGCGCAATGGTCGCCCGTGGGAACGGGTTGCTCAAACCCACGCTCGAGCATGAATTGGCGGAGTTGGTCCACAGCGTTGAGGTGGGTGAGGCTCCGAACGATGCCATTGCAGTATGATCGTGAGGTCATCACCACGTGCGTCAGTACCAAGCCCCATGCCAGGAGTTCCCTGAACGTTTCGAACCTGGGATAGACCGGACCTGCATCAGGTTCACCCTTGCCGATTCCCGCGTCATTTCGGCACGGTTGCGTGAAATCGTAGAACAGGTGGAGGTCCGCGGGGTCGCCGGAGGCATCGTAGCCTATCAGGAGATCTTCGGGATCCGGTGTGGCCAAGCCCTGGTCGTAACACCATATCACGCGACTTGCGCTGAAGTCGTGACGAGGGTACGCGAACGGGCCCATGCTGCGCCCCATTCGGCTGAGGAACCACTCATAAAAATGCGGGAGAGGTTGACCCACGATGGCGCGGACAGCAGCGATCTCTTCCGGCGATGCTCCCTCGACTTGATCGTCGAATCCGGGATGCACACGGTGGAGCAGCGCCTCCATCTCCGGTTCTAGGTTTGGTGGTTGCATGCGGCCTTTCCCTGTGAGCAGATCGCCATCGGGACCAGAATGCTACAAGTTTTGCAGGGAGGGACTGTATCGCGATCCGCGAATCGCTCAGTTTTCAATTTGCGCGTGGCGCCCCTTGCATCGATGTACTCTACCGGCGATTGGGTTGTTTGGCCTTGATCGTGATACCATTCCTCCGTCATAGCTGCCGGCAGCGCGTTGTCATTGATCATTAGCAACAGAGCCCGTTGCGCGGCGCAGTTTCCGGGCGGGTAGGATGCCGCGCTGTCACGAGTCTGATCACTCACCTCAGCGTGCTCTTCGGCCTTCTGCCAGCGCGATAAGACCTGCGCAGCACTCCCCGTGAAGCGGCGCAAGCCCAAGGCGACGGCCGAACTCTGAGCTTGCCGCGCGTGTGCTTTGGCCTTCTTGCCGCTTCCGTAGGACGCGGTGACGCCGTTCGCGTGACGCATGCCGGACTTCGCCGCAGCCGCGCACAACTCGACAGTCGTCATCCCCGACTGATCGGCATATATCTTGCCGCACTGGCACCTGACCACCCCAAGCATGGTTCGAACGCTGACCTTCGATTTCATCATGTCCGCGGGCGGCTCCTTGTCGCGCTTCGCCAACCACTCCAGCCGCAGCGCTGCCTTCTCAATCGCCCGCCGAGCTTCGAGGGCCTTGATCTGGGCCTCGAACTGAGTCCGGAGCACCCCGACGTTGGTCTTGGTGACCTCGGTCTCCTCGAGTGCTTCGTGTTCCTTTTGGCAGACGACGCATTTTTGGGCCTCCACCGCGGTCACGAGCCCGGTTTTCTGTATGATGCCGACCACCGTCGCGGCGTTGCTCGGTGTGCCGTTTGGCCCGCAGTTGTTTAGCATGGGGTCGCTGAGGAGTTGGACGTTCTTGCCCTCGATCTTGACGTTCATCGAGCCGGGCCCGACGAACTTGGTCACACCATGCGTGGTGGCCGAGACCACGCCGCCGCCGGTCCCCTTGCTCGCGGCGTCGCCGATCGATTTGAACGTGGCGCCCTTGATCGCAACCTTTTTGCCCCCAATGACCACGCTCTTGCTGAAATTATTCGGCGAGTCGCCGCTCTTGCCAATGTTGGGCAAGGGCGTGGGCACGAAGGGCGCGGGCGGGCCGGGCATCTTGCACACGTTCGGGATGGTGGCCGCAGCGATACCGCCGCTGCCGGCAGTCACCGGTGTCTTGGGAGGGTTGATCGATACGGTCACGCGTTTGGTCCTTGGCGCGATGGTTGTTCGAAGAGTATCGCCCCGCGCAGTCCGCTGGTCGAACCGGTCAGGGCCAACACACGCGGCCCGGCAGCATACCCGCGGGCCCAGGCACGTACGGCGAGCACGCCGAACAGCGCGCCGCTGGCCGCTCCGACGTCACCCCAACAATCGGCTGGCGCCTCGTAGCCTGGCGCGCGAATGACCGTGGGTTCGCGGAGGTTCACGAAGGCCCACTCCTCGCTACGGTATCGTTCGCCGTTGATGTCACAATATACCGTGTCGATCGCCTGGTCGGGGAACCGCAAGCCCGCAACCGCGTCGCGCAAGGCTCGAGCCATGCCCTCGCCGAACGAGCCGGTCTCGCTGCCCGGCAGGCGGCGCTCTTGCGCCGTGGCCACGCCAGTGATCGTGGCCAGGCAAGGCACACCCAGGGCGTGACGCAGCCGCGGACTGACGAGCACCAAGCAGCCGGCGGCTTCCCCCGGGTGAAAGCCGTTGCGGGCGTCGGGGCCAAACACGCGCTCATGCTCGAGCCAAGTCAGGGTTTCTGGATGGATATTCGGAGATTGTACAGATGCCCGCACGTACCGCGGCGGCCGCCGTCTCCGCCACCAGGCCCACCGGGGTTCGTGCACCAATAGCGACAACCTCAATTGAATGACTCATGTCGCGTCGCTCTTTTCGACGATCCTGGTCTCGTCGAGATAGTCGGTGTCGCTTGCGGGGACACGCAGCACGCTCTGCCAGACGAGGGAGAGCCGGCCGTCGTCGGGCTCGGCGAGCACGGTCGTGAGCACGGGGGGCTCGTGGGGGTGGACGCGCTGACCGAAGTGACTCTCGAGCACGAGTTGGATGTGGGGCAGCTCGAGCACCAACGCGCCGTGCGGGCTGAGGTTGAACAAGCCCAAGCGCTCGCCACCACGCAGGGCGGTGGACGTGCGCTGATCGGCGGGGGCGCACATGGCAAAGTGCGGGTTGTAGTCGTCAGGCAGCAGCGGTTGCTTGGTCTTGGCCCACGCGGCGTCGTAGGTGCCGGCGAGCGAGCGGCGTGGCAGCCAGTGGCGATCGATCGGCCCGAAGCCCGCGGGGCCCATTGTTGCCGGATTGCCGCGCGGGTACTCGATCGCGTGAGCGGGTGTGTTGGCCAGCAACGCGCTGCGGCGGGCGAAGCCACGCCCAATCGGGTTGCGCTCATCGAGGCTGTGTTGACGCGGGTCTGGATCCGAGCTGTCCCTTCCACCAAATGCGACTTCGTAGCGGATGGGCTGTCTGGTGAACGGGCGTGGCTCGGTGAGCGAAAGACCGCCCCAGCTGTGGTGGTAGATGCGGGCGCCGTGGACGAGCAGGGTCTTGTCGATCGATCCAATCCGCAGGGTGACCGGGACCGTTGGGGCCGGCTTGGCTCCGGGCGCGTGGGCGCTGCCGAGCACGACTACGTCGGTCGAGGGCTTGCGCCCCAACAGCTCGGAGTCGTAGCGAAGGCTCGAGTCGCCTGGTACGCCGTAGTGCTCGGGCGCGAGGAGTGGGGGGAGCTGCTCGTCCGACAGGCTCAGCTTGCCGTCAGCAGCGATCATGAACGTGGCGCGGACGGCCACCACCCACCAGTGGACACCATGCTCATCGCGGGTCCAGTTGCGGTCGGCCGCGTACGCGGTTTGGTTGTGGAGGGCCCACACGCGCCCCCACGGTATCAGCCTTCCGAGCGGCTGAGCGAGCTCGTTGCTGGGGGTCGCGCGAGCAGCTGCGGCGCGCGACCCCAGCCGAACGGGCTACTCCCCGTCGGCGGGCTCGTCCGCCGGCTTGGCGGGCTTGGCGGGCTTGGCCGGCTTGGGATCATCACCCTTGCCGTCGTCGCCCTTGGCTTCGGGCTTGGGGATCGGGATGTCGATCGGCGCCTGTCCGCCAACGGGACCGTCCTTGACCTCCATGATCTGCAGCATGAACACCAGCGTCGAGTTGGGCGGGATCTTGCCCTGGTCGCGGTCGCCGTAGCCAAGCTCGGGCGGGATCACGACCTTGCGCAGCATCCCCGGGCGCACGCCCTCGAGCGCGTCGCCGAAGCCCTTGATGACGCCGCCGCCACCGACGACGACCGGCATGCCCTCGGTCCGCGTGTGCGAGCTGTCGAACACGGTGCCGTCGGTCAGCTGGCCGATGTAGTGGGTCACGACCTGATCGCCCGCCTTGGACTCGCGGCCCTCGCCTTCGGCGTAGTCGTAGATCGTCAGGCCGTCGGGGCGCTTGCTCGTGGCGATTGGCTCGCCCTCGAAGTCGCTGGCTGGGTGGAGCGCGATCGCTTCCGACACGCCGATGAGCTCCACGGTCATGATGAGGTCGCCCACGGTTGGGCGACCGGGAGGGGCCCCCTCTTCGACGATCTCGGACGGGACCTTGATGCGCCGCTTGCCGCCGGGCTTCATGCCGGCGAGGCCCTCGGCCATCGACTTGGCGATTGGATCTTGGTCGCGGGTCGTTTGGTTGATCACGAGCTTGGCCGGGGCCCCGCGCGAGCCCATGACCTGACGGCCGTTGGCGCTGGCGTAGCCCTTGAAGTTGAACTCGATGACCATGTCGTCGACGACCGGGGCGCCGCTGCCCAGCACGAAATCGTCAACGACCACGCCGCTGGCGAGGGTCTTCGAGCTCAGCGGCTTGCCGTCGAACGGGGCCTCGTAGGGGATCTCGGCCGCCTTGATCTCGAGCTTGTGCCCTTCGGTGCCCGGCTGGATGCCCTCGATGATGTACTCGGCCTCGGCGTGCTCGTGGCCCGCGTCATGACCCGCGTCATGACCCGCTTCGGCGCCGGCCTCGTGGGCACCAGCGGCGTCCGGGTGTTCGGGGTCGCCGTGCTCGGCGGCCACGTCCGCGCCGAAGTCGGCGGGGGTGAAGCAGGCGGTCCCCAACAGCGCGGTGGCGAACACGCCGGTCAGCGACAAGACGCGAATCTCGAGCTTCCTCATTGCGGCGCAAGATACAGAATTTTCGTCCGTGTCACGACCGTGGGCAGCCGCTTGGGAGGCCTCCAGGACCCCGCAAACCTGGCGGTCGCCGGGCTTTTCTCACATATGCGCGAGCATCCGCGCGGTCGCAGCCTTGACCACGGGCATGTTCTTGGCCCGCACCAAGCAATCGAGCAGCGGTGTGCGAAGCACGCTCCGAAACAGGCCCCCGGCCCAGAACGACGGCATGAAGCTGTTCGCGCAGCGACGATCGTAGCGCCCAAGGGCCTGCCGCTCGCTCGCGGCACCGCTGGTGATCTCCGCGATCGCATCGGCAGCGAACATGCCCGAGCGCATCGCTTGGCTGATCCCTTCGCCGGTCGCCGGATGGGTCATGCGGCCGGCCTCGCCCACGATCACGCGGCCGGGGCTCGACAGCGGGCCGGTCCGGTAGGTGTAGACGATCGGGTGGCCCTTCCACTTGCCGATCTGCGTCGCGCCGCACAGCCGCGCCGCGTAGTGCTTGTGCAAGAAGGCGGCAAACAGGTCGCGCGGGTTCTTTCGCTCGGTCCCGTCCTCGTAGGTGATCCCAATGTTGACCCGCGTCGAGGTCTCGGGGAACAGCCAGCCGTAGTAGGGCAGGGTCAGCGGATCCCAGATCATCTCGAGCGTGTGGGCCTGATACCCAACGTGCTCCCACCACCCCATGATCGTGTGGATCGTGTGCTTGGGTCCGTCGCAGGTCGAGAAGCGCGAGTGGGCGCCGTTGGCGACGACGATCCAGTCGGCGCGGATCTCTGCGCCATCGCGGGCGCGGACGCCGACCCAGCGATTGTTCCGAACGATCGCCTCGCTCGCGGCAAAGCCCGGCACGAAGGTCACGCCCCGCTCGAGCGCGTGCTTGTGCATCTCGTAGTCCAGGTCATGGCGCAGACAGATCGCGGCCTGCGCCTTGTCACCTGCCGAAAGATAGGTCTCGTGCCCGCCAGGCGTGACCAGGCGCAGACCCGAGATCGGATACGAGATGGGCTCGACGCTGGGCCACACGCCAAGCTGCTCGAGGGTGTGAATGGCCCGCGGCGAGAGCCCGCTGCCGCAGGTCTTGTGGCGGGGAAAGGGGTGGAGGTCGACGATCGTGACGTCTTCGACCCCGCGTTGGGCCAAGCGCAGCGCCGTGGCAGATCCGGCGGGGCCGGCACCAATGATCACGACTTTGGCTCTGGTCTTTGTTGGGGCCGATTGGCTCGATTCACTCATGGCGAATCAAGCCTAGACGGAATTGGCGCGACGCCCAGCGTGCCCCAGCCGCCTGTGGAGCAATGAAGGGCTCCTAAAACCTCGCTTCGAGCTCGAGGCGCAAACGGTGCTCGGGGTTGGGGACCCGGCTCATGGTGCTGGCGCGGTTGTCCATCCACAGCAAGACGTCGTAGCGGGCCCGGATCAAGAACACCCGCCTGATCACATAAGACAGATCAAAGTAGGTCCACAACGATTGCTCGTAGTAATTGTTGTTGGCGATGTCTTCGAACAAATAGCGCAGGCGGCCGGTGACGCGAAACCCCGGCAAGGGTTGCGCGCGCACGATTAGCGTTGCTGCCGAGTCCTGGCGCAGGCGCGTGTGGCACGACAGGCTGGTTGGGTCGTCCGCGCAGCTGGACACGCACAGCGGGTGGTCGGGGTTATCGGTGCAGACGTTGTAGCAAGCGGGCTGGCCGTCGCCGCCACATGACTGGCTGCACGCGTCGGGGACCGACATTGGATCGTCTGGATCGAGGTCGTCGATACAGGCCTTGGGCTGGCAGTAGGGGCTGGTGGGATCGTCCTCGCACAGATCGCCCTGCTCCTTGCGGAGCAAGCTGGGGTCGTCGATGAACTCGTGCTGATACTGGGCCGTGATCGACAGCTTGCCCTTGAACAGCTTGAACCCCATGCGCCCGGTGATCTGGCCGACCTCGGCCAAGCAGCCGCTGCGGTAGTCGGGCGAGCCGTCTTCGTTGGCGGGGTTCTGATCGATCTCGTCGGAGCCATCGTCGACGCAGCCCACCTTGTTGCGCGGCCCCGGGCGCAGGTCGACGTTGCGGTATTGCAGCCACAGCCCCGGGCGGAACCAGTCGTTGACGTCCATGTCGCCGCGCAGGTAGGTGAGCAGCTTTGGTGACTGCTGCCGCGGCTGGACCCAGACGTCGGCGACCCCGCGCAGATCCAGACGGTTGGCGATCCGGCCACCGTAGCGGACCCGCCCGCCCGCTTCATCGCGCGCGCGGTTGCCATGAAATTTGTCGGCCTGCGAGATCGGGCCAGCGTAGGGGTTTGCGTAGCCCTTGTCGTAGTAGCGAGCGCTGAGCTCGAGCTCGTGCGAGCCAAACGTGGCGGTGTGGCGGACGATGCCAGCGAAGCCGCCGCCGCCATACTCTGGATCCAGACTGCTGGTCATGGAGTCGAAGCTGCGCGAGAGCTCGACGCCAAGATCGGACCAGCGATAGCCCCACGCTGCGTCGGCGCCGATCGCCCCCCAGGTCCCGCCGAAGGGCGTGGGCGACCACTCTTGGAAGTCCAGGTTGGCGCCATCGACCCGCCAGGACGCGGTCGCGGCGTAGCCGGTCAAGCCCACGTGCGTGCGCCGATCATAAAACCAGGTGAAGTTCCCGCCGCCCAGGAACTCGTCGTACATGTTGGGCAGGGTCTGGGTCCTGTGCGCGGCCAGTGGATCGAAGCGTGACTGGCCCTCGCGCGAGACCAACACGGCCGGCGCCGAGCAGCTGTCGTCGCTGGACAGTGGGTCCTCGCACTGGTCGGCGTCGAGGACTTGGTATTGATAGATCTGCTTGGTCTGCCACGAGCCAAACCCGTATAGCTGCACCCAGCCAACGGGCATGGACAGGTGCTTGGCGCCGATCGCCACGCCGCGCAGGCTGTCGCGCCAGCGAAAGTCCTTGGTGCCGTAGTAGATCTCGTTGTCTGCACCGCCTGGGCACGGAGTCTGGGGCAGCTCGCCGCCGCTCTCGCGACAGATCCGACCGAGGTCGGTGTTCCGGTAGACGGCGTCGTCCATGACGAAGCCATTGGGTGTGTAGCGATCGGTGTTGTCAAAGGTCAGGCGCTGACCGAAGCCTATTCGGTAGGTACCCGCGATCACCCCAAACTGGCTCGTGTCCCACTGCACGAAGTACTTGGGCACGTTGACGCGGGGCGCCATCTCGGCCGCGATCATCGATTCGCGGTTGGGATCCCAGACCGGGTTGCCGGGCCGCTGCCGGGTCACGAAGCCCGCGACCCCAACCGTCAGCTGGCGCAGGGTCGTGACCCGGGCCTGCAAGACCATGGGGGGGATGGTCCGGTCTTCCTGGGACCACGCGGCCTGGTAGCGGACCCAGCCGTGGGTGGCGGTCAGCTTGGCCGTCTTGTCGTAGGCTTGGATGAAGGTGAGGATCGACCCAAGCTTCTCGCGGCTGAGGACGCCGGCCGCCGCGAGGTCGCCGGGTGCGTTGATGACCCCGACCTCGGCGCGATAGGCCAAGATCGCGTCTACGTCGTCGTAGGTGAGGTTGGGCAGCGAATACAGCACCTCACGATCAGCCTCGTTGAGGTCGACCCCGCGGCGTCGCAGCTCGACGAGGGTGTTGAATGTGTCCTCGGAGATCTGATCGGTAATGTACAGATCATAGAGCTCCTCCTCGTCGTCGATGTCGATGTAGATCTCGTACTCGGTGGCCCGCGCGACAGCGGGAACCAACAGCGCGAACAACACGCTGGCGAGCAGCAGGAGTCGAAGTCGAGTGTGCATTAGCCGCACGGGGTCGGGTCGCAGCTGGCCCACAGACCCGCGGGCGGGACCTGCATCCGAGCCTGGTATTCGAGGGCCTCGTACTCGTTGGCGATGTCGTCACCGTTGGGCGAGATGTGCAGCACGCACGCGTGGCCACGCTCGATCATGACGCGATTGATCTGCTGACCCGCGAGCTCGACGTACGCCAACAGCCGATCGTAGTCGTCCCTACACTCGACGTCGTAGGTCAGCGTCACGGTCTTGCCCTCGACCAGCGACTTGTTGGCGGCCTTGGCCTGTTCGCCCCAGCACTCGAGCTGGGTGGTGGTCTCGGGCGTGTCGATCATCAGGTAGCGGACCCGCTCGCCAGAGTCGAGCTCGATCGTGTCACCGTCGATCACGCGGGCGACCTTGGCTTCGCTGGGACCACAGCGCAGCTCGTCGCCCTCGGTTGCGACGCCGTCGTCACAACCCTGCGCGAGCAACCCGATCACGACCAGCCCGGCCGCAGCGAGGACGCGCCGGCCGTGGCTGGCAGACACCAGCATGGAAGCGGAGGGCGAGATCATTGGCATTGTTGGTTGTCGGCTCCGGGTGAGCCCAGGTCGCCGAGCCCATAGGGGGTTGTCGCGGGGCACCAGGCCACGGGCGGATCGTTGAGAATGTCGTCGTAGTTGTCGGGATCCAAGCTGGTGCTGGCACCCGTGGCCACGCTGACCCACGTGACTTGATCGAGCAGAACCCCGCCGACCCCCGCATACAGGGCGCTGTTGGAGTTGGTGAGGCCGAAGCTAATCAGCACGTCGACCGCCGGGAGCCCGCCGTTGACCATGTTGTCGCCGTTGCGGGCGATCAGCGTGGAGTCCCCAGGCGCGACCGCCAGGCAGTTGGGGTCCGCGATGGTCGCGAGCGGCCCATCCGCGAACAGCCGGCCCAGCTCGACGCCGTTGAGGTCGAAGGCCGCGAGCGCGCGGATCTCGAACCACTCGCCGTTGGCGTCGGACACCGCGTCGGGGTTGGCCATGAACTCCGAGATCACCAGATCGCCGAGGCTCGGATTGACGATCTCGCGCATGACCATGCCGTCCATGCACATGCCCTCGTTGTTGCCGCCGCCATCACAGGCTGGGTTGAGATCACCGGGGGTGCCCAAGTCACCGCAGCCAAACGGGGCGACGGCGTCGCACCACTCCATCGACATGGGATCGTAGCTGAGCGACTTGCCGGAGCTGACGCTGGACCAGCTGTACTCGTCGAACACCAGGCCGCCAAGCCCGATGTGCATGGAGCCGTTGGAGTTGCTGAGCGACAGGCCCGCGTACACGTGGTCGACGCTGGGCAGCGCGCAGTTGTCTGCGTCGACCTCGGTCCGCGCGAACACGATGTACGAGTCGTCCGCGACCTCGATGCAGGTGTCCGAGCTGACCACGTGGCTCACGACGTTGTTCTTGCCAAGCTCGAGGCCGTTGAGATCGAAGGCAGCGTGGGCGTGGAGCTCGAACCATTCGCCGCTCGCGTCCGGGGCTCCAGCCGGGTCGGGCATCAGCTCCGAGATCGTGAGCTGGCCCGGCAGCGGCGGGTTGATCACCCGCTCGAGCATGGTGTCGGGGTCCGTACACATGCCGCTGTTGCCGCCGCCCTCACACATGGGGTTGGCTTCGCCGGGCGTGCCCTCGTCGCCGTCGCCGTACACGCCCGCGCCGTCACACCAATTGCCGAGCGCGTCCTTGCTCTTGCTGTGGCCCGGCGTGGTCGTGGTCCAGGTTGCTTGGTCGCCTGCGCCCGCTTCAAACCGAACGAACAGGTCGCTGTTCGAGTTGTTGATCGCCATGTCGAACAGCACGTCGACCTGGGGCATGCCGCCGTTGACCAGGGGGTCGTCCGAGTGGGCGAACACCACATGGTCGCCCGGGCTCACCGTGATGCACTCGTCGCCGCCGAACCCGGGCGCGTCGCCAAAATCGACGGTGTGCTGGACCTCGCCGGCCTTGCCGATCTGCAGGCCGTTGAGGTCGCCGCTGGCCTTGGCCAACACCTCGAACCACTCGCCCTTGCCGTCATCTACGGCTTGGGGGTTGGCCAGAAACTCGGTGATCTCGAGGTCGCCATCGTCGACCGGCGTGATGTCGCGCAGCTCGCCGTTCTCGTAGCACTGGCCGTCAGGCGGCGGGATCGGGCACTGCGCGTTGGGAGCCCCAGGCGTGCCGAGGTCGCCGTCACCGTAGGGCGTGGTGCCCTTGCACCACAGCGTCAGATCGTCGTTGGCGAGCGGATCAAAGAAGTCCGGGTCGAGCTGCCGCGACGCGCCGTCGGTCGTGGTGTCCCAGGTCACCGCGTCGAGGGTCTGCTCGTCAACGCCGATCCAGCGGGCGCCGTTGGAGTTGGACATCGCAACCTTGCTCTCCCACACCAGCGTGTCGGGCGGGAGCGCGCCGTTGAGCAGCGAGTCGGCGTTGCCTGCGATTACGGCGTACTCGCCAGGCGAGAGCACGAGGCACTCGGCGACCGCGATGATGTCCTTGGTGGCGACGTCGAAGGTCTTGGCGATCTGCAGGTTGTTGAGGTGAATGTCGGTGGTTGCGAGCGAGTGGATCTCGAACCACTCGCCGTCGCCCTCTGCGGCGGCGGCCGGGTTGGGGTGGACTTCGGTGATGACCAGCTCGCCCGGCGCGGGTGGGATCACGTCGATGAGATCGCCGCCCTCGAGGCAGGTGCTCGAGCCGCCGCACAGATCGTTGGCGGCCCGGGGGGTCGCGGCAAACTCGGGGCTGAGCGCGGTCTTGCTGTCACACCAGCTGTCGAGATCGTCGTTGGCGATCGCGTCGGGGGCCTGGAATCCGCTGAGCGTGCGCGAGGCGTTCTCCGATGCATCGACGTAGTAGATCTCGTCGATGATGTCGTCGCACTCGATCGCCAGATAGCCGGCCGTATTGCCAAACTCACCGAGCACGTTGGCGTAGCCGTAGTCGACGTTGGGCATGCCCTCGACGAGCTCGTCGAGCATCGAGCCAACCACCGCGTAGCCGCCGGCCGGAAGCTCGACGCTGCGCGTGATCGTGTGGGTCTTGCGGCCGGTCCCGTCGGTCTTGGCGTAGACCAAGGTCAAGCCTTGCAGGTCGATCGACGCGCCGCTGGCGTTGTAGATCTCGAACCACTCGAGGCCAGCGTCCGCGCCCGGCACGTTGGCCACGACCTCGGAGATCACGAGGGCCCCGGTCAGCGGGCAGCTGCCGTCGCCGCCGGTCTCGTTGCCGGGGTCGATGGTGTCGTCGCTGCAGCCGAGCGGCGTGACGCCGACGAGCGCGACCAAGCCAAGCCCAGCGAGGGCGCGTCCATGAAGTGAGGTGAGGCGACGTCGATCCATGTGGCGGAGTCCAGTCAGGTCAAGGCAAGTCGAGGGGCGCGGGCTCGAGCGAAGGGGTAGGCTCCGGCGCGGGCGCGGGCGCGGGCTCCGGCTCGGGCGCGGGCTCCGGTTCGGGC
>NZ_JMCC02000108.1 GCF_000737335.2 Enhygromyxa salina
GCGGGCGAGCGCTCGAGCAGCGCCGCGTAGCCGCCCGCCAGCTCGCGCAGCGCCGCGTCCGTGTGGGCGGAGATCGCCAACAACACCGGGCCATCCACGGTCGCAACCTTGGACGCGCGCGTGGGCTCGGCCTGCGGCGCCTGCTCGAGCACCACGTGGGCGTTCGTGCCCCCGAACCCAAACGAGCTGACGCCGGCCAGCCGGGCCGCGTCCGTGCGCGGCCAAGCCTCCCGCACCCGCGCGAGCCGAACCCTGGCGGCGTCAAAGTCGATGTGGGGGTTGGGCGGATCGGCGTGAAGGCTGGGCGGCAGCTCCTCGTGGTGCAGCGCCAGCGCGGTCTTGATGAGCCCCGCGATCCCGGCCGCGCCCTCGAGGTGGCCGATGTTGGTCTTGACCGATCCGATCGCACAATCCACCGGGCGGTCAGGCTGTGAGCCCAGCGCCCGCGCCAACGCGGTGACCTCGATCGGATCGCCAAGCACGGTGCCGGTGCCGTGGGCCTCGACATACCCAAGCTCGTGACCGGCGATCCCAGCGTCTTGGTGGGCGGCACGGAGCACGGTCGCCTGCGCGCTCACGCTGGGCGCGGTCAGGCCGTTGCTGCGCCCGTCGCTGTTGACGGCGCTGCCCCGGATCACCGCGTAGACGCGGCGACCGTTGGCCTGCGCGCGCGCCAGCGGCTCGAGCATGATCACGCCGCAGCCCTCGCCGCGCACGTAGCCCCCAGCGTCCGCCGCGAACGCCCGACAGCGCCCATCACCGGCCAAGAAGCCCGCCCGCGCGAGGTTGTGGCTCAGCGCGGGCGCCAGCACCAAATTGACCCCCGCCGCGATCGCCCGCTGCGACTCGCCCGACCACAGGCTCTGACATGCGAGGTGCACGGCGACCAACGAAGACGAGCAGGCGCTGTCGATCGCCAAGCTGGGTCCGCGCAGATCAAACGCGTATGACAAGCGATTGGCGGCGATGCTGGTCGCGTTGCCAGTCGCGCCGTAGGGCGAGTCGGCGGCCGCCTCGGCCCGCGCGTAGTCACCGGTGCAGATCCCCACGAACACCCCGGTGTTCGAGCCGCGCAGATCCTCGGCGCGCACACCCGCGTCCTCGAGCGCGGCCCAGGTCTGCTCGAGCAGCAAGCGCTGCTGCGGATCCATGGCCGCGGCCTCGCGCGGGGTGATCGCAAACAACGCGGCGTCGAACCCTGCGACGTCGTCCAAGAACCCCCCGTGGCGCGCGGCCGCTTTGAACTGGCCGCACAGGCGCTCACGGGCGGGGCTGACCTCGGTGATCGCGTCAACGCCCTCACGCAGCAGCTGCCAGAACGCCTCGGGCCCATCGGCGCTCGGGAACCGGCAGCCGATCCCAACAATGGCGATCGGCTCGCGCCCTGCTTCGGACCGACCGTCAGCCGCGACCACCCCCGCCTCCGCCTGCGTTGGCCCAGCGCCGCTCAGGTGCGCGGCCAGCCGATCGATGCTCGGGTGCTCGTAGATCAACGTGGGCGCGAGCCGGCGACCCAGCCGCGCCTCGAGCTCGCCCGAGAGCCCGACCGCCTCGGCCGAGTCGAGCCCAAGCTCGGCGAGCGGCCGCGCGGGATCAACCCGATCCACCGTGGTCCCCAGCCGCTCCGCGACCTGCTCGATCAACCACCCGCGCAGCTCGTGCGCGCGCCGACGCTCGTGCGTGGGCTCGACGATCTCGGCCGACCAGCTGGCGATCGCGCTGGCGCGCAGCTGATCGTGCGCCGCCCGACAGGCGAAGCGCTGGATCTTGCCGCTCGAGGTCTTGGGCACCGTGCGCGGCTCGATCAACACGACCGAGCGCGGCGCGACACCGTGCGCGTCCAACAGCGCGCCGCGGATCACCTCGATCACCTGCGCGGCCGCCCGCTCGCTCTGGCGAGCCTCGAATTCGTAGACTACGGCCAGCGCCTCGTCTGCAGCCCCAACGGCTCCTTCTGGCAGGGTGAACGCGGCCCCGCACCCAGGTCGCAGCCCACGATCGCAGCGCTCGATCGTCGCCTCGAGATCCTGCGGGTACAGATTTCGCCCGCGAATGATGATCAGATCCTTGTGGCGCCCCGTCACGAACAGCTCGCCGCGATCGTCGAGCGAGCCAAGGTCACCCGTGCGCAGGTACGGCCGCTCGTGACCGAGGATCGTGGCCCCAAAGGTCTGCGCGGTGTCTTGCTCACGACCCCAGTAGCCCGCCGCCACGCTTGGGCCCGCGACCCAGATCTCGCCGACCTCGCCCGGCTCGCAGCGACGCCGGGTCTGCGGCTCGACGATCACCAGCTCGTGCCCAGGCAGCGCGCGCCCACACGAGACCAGCTCCTGCTCGGTTGAACCAGTGATCGCCTGCTCGCGCTTGTCGCCGCCCGAGACGATCAGCGTGGCCTCGGCCAGCCCGTAGCAGGGGTAGAACGCCGACGGCCGAAACCCGCTGGGCGCGAACGCGTCCGAGAACCGGCCAAGCGTCTGGGTTCGGATCGGCTCGGCGCCATTGAACGCCAGGTCCCAGCTGCTCAAGTTCAGCGCCTGGCGCTGCTCGGCGCTGGTCTTGCGCACGCACAGGTCATACGCAAAATTGGGCCCGCCGCTGGTAGTTGCCCGATAGCGCGAGATCGCCTGCAGCCACCGCAGCGGGCGTTGCAGGAAGTGCAGCGGCGACATCAAGGTGACGGGGAAGCCGGCGTAGAGCGGCTGAATGATCCCGCCGATCAGCCCCATGTCGTGATAGGGCGGCAACCAGATCACGCCCTGGCTGGCCGGCGAGTGACCAAAGCACGCCCGGATCCGGGCCGAGTTTGCCAGCAAGTTGGCGTGCGAGAGCATCACCCCCTTGGGCGTGGCGGTTGAGCCCGAGGTGTACTGCAAGAACGCGATGTCACTCGCCTGCAGCTTGGGCGGACGCCAGTCACCCGCGCGCGCGTCGGCGACCTCGTCGGTCGCCACCCACGTCAGCGGAACCGCGCCGCGCAGCAACCCCGCGCTTGGCCCCGCGAGCGCGCCCAAGGTCAGCACCGCGCCCGCGTCACAGTCGGCGAGGATCGACGAGAGACGCGGCAGCGTCCGGGCCAGCGCTCGCGGATCCGGCGGATAGGCAGGAACCGCGATCACCCCTGCGTACAGACAGGCAAAGAACGCGATCACATAGTCGAGCCCCGGCGGATACAGCAACAGCGCCCGCGCCCCCGGCTCGAGCACACGCTGCAGCTCGGCCGCCACCGCCCGGGCGCGAAGATCGAGCGCGGCCGCGCTCAGCGTGCGCGCGTCGGTCTCGCCGTCCTCTAGAAAGGTATAGACACCCAGCGCAGGCTGATCACCCGCGCGATCGCGAGCAACATCCACCAGCGTCAACCACTCAGACTCGCGCGTGTGCACCACCAGAGATCTCCCAGCCTAGAGCACGTCCTCGACGAGGTGCTGCAAGCTCGCGCCCGCCAATTGCCCCGCAGCGCGCCCCCCAGCCAGCCCGGCCAGCGGGCGATCGCGCAGGTGACCCGCGCGCGCGTGAATCTCGGGCAGCAGCGCGACCCCCTCGTCAAACCCAACGATGCGATTGCCCAGATAAAACATGTACATGGTCGTGAGCCAATTGCTGAAGTCCTCGCGCGACCCCAAGTGTCGTTGCAGGTTCATCATGATCCACGAGATGTGCGCGTAGACGTCGTAGCAATTATTGCAATCGCGCTCGTCGCCCACGCAGCAGCGCCGGGTCGTGGCCAGATCCGGGTTGTAGGCCCGAAAGTGGGTGTTGTAGGGGTTGCCGTTGCCAACCCGCTCCGCGTTGATCGGGTTGTCGGGCGTGATCGAGCAGCACACGTCATAGCCCCAGCGCTGATCAAACAGCCGCCCGGTCGAGACGACCTCCGCGATATGTGACGACATCAAGATCCGCTCCGGGTAGCGGCTGATCATCTTGTCGATGTTGCGCCGAACCTGCTCG
This sequence comes from Enhygromyxa salina, assembly GCF_000737335.2. GTDB lineage: Bacteria > Myxococcota_A > Polyangia > Nannocystales > Nannocystaceae > Plesiocystis > Plesiocystis salina_C. The sequence goes on from NZ_JMCC02000108.1 coordinate 3,946, forward strand.
AAGCCCCGGTCGTGATCGTAGGTCCCACCCAACCCGGAGATGTCGCCGTAAAAGTTGAAGGTCACGAAATTACCGTTGTCAACGCATTGCCCGACGACGCTCTCTATCTCGCCCGCGTTGTCGGGCGTCGTCGTGTAGTACCAGATCGCGCGCGGATCATCGCGATAGTTGCGCATCGCCTTCTCGAACACCCGAACTTTGCCCCCGCCGCGCAGGTAGGTGTCGGTCTCGTGGTCGCCCCACACCGACAGCCCAATCGGCATGGTCTCAAACCCTTCGTGGGGGATCCGCCGGATCCCGTTGGTCACGGCGGTCATCCAAAAATTGTCGTGGATCTTCTTGAGCCGGGCCAGCTGCAGGCTTGGCTCGCCGCCGACCACGGTCACGAAATTGGTCCCGCGCGCCTTCTCGCCCTCGAGCCAGGCGTCGAACACCGCCTCGTCCTTGGGCGACTCGAACCGGTCCATGTTGTCCTCGAAGAAGTAGCAGCCCTTGCAGCGCAGATTGCAGACGTGCGTGATGTCGACGAGGATCGCCCGCAGCGGGCCCGCGCGCTGAAGGTCGTCCCACAGCCGACGCAGCAGCGGATCTTGAAGGTAAGTGGAAAGTTGATCGTGCATGTCGGGTCCGGCTAGTTGTTCGATTCACGTCCGAGCAGGCGCTCGCGGTGCTCGCTCCACCAGCGGGTGATCTGGGCCTTGGTCCCGTCGTAGCCCTGGTCGGCGATCACCGGCGCCGCCTTGAAGTCGAGCATGTTCCAGTGCGCGACCTCGGGCTCGAGCAGCAGCGAGGCCCGGGCCGCGGTCGCCTGGGCCCGGTGGGTGGAGTGGCTGGCCGCGTTGGCGCTGCGCATCAAGATGCTGATGATGTTGGGCATCTGGATTGACTCGCGCCGGGGGCTGATCAGCCGCCGCGCGACCTCCCAGCCGGACAGGCTCATTGGAAGTTGCTCGCCCGCGACGAGATCGACGTCTGGCATCACGTCGACGGCGACCACCGCTCCGGGGTGCAGTTCTGCCATTCGATCGATCGGCAAATTGTTGATCACGCCGCCGTCGACCAGCAGGTCGCCGTTGGTCCACGGCACCGGCGGAAACACCCCGGGCAGCGAGCCGCTGGCTCGGGCCGCGAACGCGAGCGGCCCCCGGCGATGCACGACCTCGGCGCTGCGCGTGAGGTTGGTCGAGATCGCAAAGTACGGGATCAGCAGATCTTCGATGTCGAGATCACCGACCACACCAGCGGTCCCGCGCACCGCGTTCTTGCCGGCCGCCAGCGAGACCAGCGGCAAGGTTGGATCAATGAGGTTGTCGAACACTGGCCGAAGCACCCGCAGCAGCTCCGTGGACTGCAGCCCCAGCGCCAGCGACCCGCCCACGATCGCGCCGATGCTCGCGCCGCAGGCCGCGTCGATTGGGATCCCCAGCTCTTCGAACACCCGCAGCACGCCGACGTGGGCGTACCCCCGCGACCCGCCGCCACCGAGCACCAGCGAGATCGCCCGACCGGTCAGGTGCCGAACCACGCGCTCGACGTCGCCGCGATCTCCCCGGCGGACGTGATGGTGCTGATCCACGTGGGGGCGGCCGTCGAGCCAGCGCTTGGTGCCTGGGAAGGTCGTGCGCCCGCGCTGTTGCAGCAACACCAAGCTGACCTGCGGCGCGCGTCCTCCCGCAAATTGCTCGACCACTTTCCGCTCGTTTGGGCCAAGGGCTTCGTGCGCGCGGGCGTCGGCGACGAGCACGATGTGGCTCGCGTGGCGGATCGCTCGCTCGCTCCAGCCGCTCCAGGTTGGGTCGCACGCGTAGATCAGATGATCGTGCAGATCCTCTTGCTGGGCCAGCCACGGCCCAAGCAGCAGCTGCGCGGGATGATCGTGGGCTTCGTGGGCCAGCCCCCCCACCCCGCCATTCGTGGCGCCCTCGGTGCCGAACTCGGCGTCAATGAGGTCCGAGCTCAGCCGCCGAACCGAGCCATGCCGCGCCAGCCCGGCTTCGAACTGATCGACGAACGCCGCGATGTCGACCGTGGGACCCAGCGGCACGATCGCGAACGCGCGGCTCTTGGCGAAGGTCATGCTCCGCGGCTCCAGCATGCCCTGCAGCCGCGCGGCCAGCAGCCGCGCGATGTAGAACATGGCCTCGGGATCGGTGATCGCCAGGCGCGTGAAGGCGTCGCGGGCGAGGTAGACCAGCTCGGTGTCGCGCAGGGCGTAGACCGTGGCGGTCCGCGGGCCCCCCGACAGCAACGCCATCTCGCCGATCCACTCCGCCGGCCCGACGTCATCGAGCACGCGCTCGCTGCCGTCGCCAGCAGGGGCGACCACCCGCACGTTGCCGACCACGACGATGTAGGCCCCGTCGGCCTCGTCGCCGTGGTTGAACAAAACCTGCCCGCTCTCGACGTGGACCCACTCGAGGCTGTCTTCGAGCTCGCGCAGCCCGTCCGCATCGAACTCGCCGAAGATGCTCTTGAGCATGCCGACGATCCGGCTGCGGCGCAGGTCCTCGCGCAGCTTCTGGGTGAGCGGCTTCATGAGCTGCGGGTGACGTTCAACGAGCGCGATGCAGCTGGGCCGATCGAGCTCGAGCGCCCGCGTGGGCGTGAGCGCCCGAACGGTCGCGGTCCGCTCGCCGCCGAGCACCAGCGAGATCTGCCCGACCAAGCTCCCCGGGCCGAGCGAGGGGACCTCGACCACGTCGCCGTTGGGTTCGGTCACCGTGACGGCCAAGGTCCCGTCGACGACCACGAACAGGCTGCCGCCCGCGTCACCTTGCTTGACGAGCAGCTCACCGGGGGCGAGCTGAACTTCGCGAAATTCACTGGCCAGCAGCGCGAGCTCGCTCGGATCTGCGTCGAGCGACAGCCCAGTCGCCTGCAGCGCGCGCAACCAGTCTTCGGGGATACCATCCGTCATTGGATCTCAATGGTAGAACTCCCTCACACCCGCTGGCCATAGCTAGCCCGCGTCAACTTGCGATTCACAAGCGACAATCTGCGCGGTTGTGATCCAGCATTTGATGGCGGATCGTCGGACGGTAGTCGACGGTAGTTGGACGGTTCGGAGACAGTACGATCGGACAGTGGCGAGCCAGCGTGGGACATGAAACGATGTGCCGACTGTCCTGACGAGTACGATCAAAGGCGGGGTGCATCGCCCGGCCAAGCTCGTGCCGCACGGGTCCAGCAAAATCCCGACGGATTTGGGGCTCGCTCGCCGTGCACCCTCACAGTAGGGTGTTCGCAATGCGAAGCCGGGCGCGACAATCAACCTTTGTGTTCATGACGGCTCTGGGCTTGGTTGCGGGGTTCGGTCTGGGCTGTGGTGGCGACGTGCCAGCGCCAACGGCCGACCCCGCCGGCCCCGCCACCGCACCAACCAACGATCCCCTGCTCGCCGAGCTCCTCGGCGAGTCCGTCGAGGTCGACGGCGAACGGGTCATCGCTGACGCGATCGTGGTCCGCCTCGCGTTCGAGCCGCTGATCCGCGGAACCGGGCCGGCGAGCCTTCAGCTGGTCCAGAGCCAGGGCTATCGGCTCTCGGGCGTAGCCGAGCGCGGGCCGCTGTGGCTGCTGGGCCTGCGCGATGGCGACGTGCTGACAAGCGTCGATGGTCAGCCGATCAGCGCGCGCGAGCACGAGCTTCGCAGCCAGTGGGAGGCCCGCCCGCGGGCGGTCGAGATCACCTACCTGCGCGGGACCGAGGTCCGGGTGCTGAAGCTCGAGATCCGTGCAGGCGCGAGCTGGAAGAGCGCCGATCCGGGCGTAAAGCAGGTCGCGGAGCGCAACCCAAGCGAGCTCGTGCAAGCCACCACAGACCGCGAGACCGACGCCACCGCCGAGCCCACGCTGGACCTCAGCGAGGCGGTGCGCTGCACACCAAGCGAAGCCGATGACGAGGATCTCGGTCGCTGCGAGCTCGACCGAGCTGCGCTCGACGAGCTGCTCTCTCGCCCTGAACTGCTGGCGCGCCAGATGCGGATCGTCCCCAGTCACAGCGACGGCCAGCCGCTTGGGTTCAAGGTCTACGGGATCCGAAGCAGCAGCTTCCCCTCGCTGCTTGGCCTGCGCAATGGTGATCTGATCACCGCGATCAACGGTCATCCACTGAACAGCCCCGACGACGCCCTGACGGCCTACTCCAAGCTGCGCGAGGCCACCGAGCTCGTGCTCGCGCTGCGGCGCGACGGCCAGGACCGCAAGCTGACGATCGTCATTGGCGACGGGCTGCCAGGCTAGCGCCGACATCCTTGGACGATGGACGCGACGCTGGGCCATCGAAGAAAGACCCCGTTGGGCGTCGTTCCTGGGGTGTTGCTACGGTTTTCTTGATCGTTTCGGGACCCGGTCTGACTGACTGCTCGAGCCGCCCAGGCTGGAGCTAGACCATGTCCACGACCCTTCGCAACACCACGATCAACCCTGACGCCCTCACACCTGCGGCCAAGCTGCGGCTCATTGACGAGCTGCATGCCACCCACACGAAAATGTTCGATGGCGTGTCGAAGCGGGCGTTTGCTGACCATGTGGTCAACTCCCCAGCGGATCGAACGCGGATTCAGATCTTTCGCGCTGGCGACCGGCTCGTTGGATACCTGGCGGTGCACACCTTCGCGCGGATCATCGCGGGGGAGCGATGGGTGGTCGTGCGAGGCGAGACCGGCAAGCTGCCGGCGTATCGCAGGCGCGCCAACGGCAATTTGTTGATCTCCGAGATCCTGCGGGCGTGTCTACGCCACCCGCGAGCGCGCAAGGCGTTCCTTGGCTGCTTCGTGCACCCCTCGGCCTACGTGGCGCTTGCCCACGTCGCGCCGCAGATCTACCCGCACTGGGACGAGCCAACGGATCCAGAGATCCACGCGGTGATGGCCCGCCTCGCCGATGAGTTTGGGCTCGAGCCCGCCGAAGCTGGGCGTCAGGGGGTGCGCAACGTTGGGTGGATCACGCGCGAGACCCAGGCCGAACGCGACTCGTGGGCGCGACGCGATGACCCGATGACGCGCCTGTTCATGACCCAAAACCCCAGCTACGCGGCCGGACACGGGCTCCTGGTGCTGGTCCCGCTCCACCTCCGCAACCTGGTCGGCGGGGTCTCGCTGCACGTTCACCGCGAGCTTTGCCGGCGGCTGCGTGGGGTCCGGTCCAACGCCCAAGCCGGCGCGCGCAAGCTCGTGGTCTGAGCTACCAGGCGCCCGCCGCCGCCAGCTGCTCGACTCGAGCGGCGCGCTCGGCCGCGTCCTCGGCGTCGAGTCGGGCCCAATCCCGAGCGAGGCGCCGCCGCCTTCGAACCCAAGCGACCACGACGACCGGACCCACGAGCAAGAACGGCAGGCTGCCCGAGCCGATCAACGGAAACCATACGAACCGGCCCAACAGCCCAGCGCGCCAGTCGGTGTCGAGCTCGACCAAGGTCACGCCGTACGCATCTTTGAACGACTGCTCGAAGCGGCGCCCGTTGTGCAGCTGGCTGAGCAGCTGGCGAAAGTGGGCCTCCTCGGCGTCGTGGTAGCGCAGCCAGGTCACGAAGTCGCGGGCCGCCGCGTACGCGACCGAGGCCTGGCGAGCGTCACCGTGAAACTCCGCCTCGATCCGATCCAGGCCCGGGACCCCGCCGCCAAACACCGCGCCGGCCAAGCTCTCTGCCCGCATCAAGCTGACTTCGTTGGCCAGGCTCTCGGCGACGCCCTCGTGGAACCAGCGCGGCAGCTCGGCGCCCGCGGTCGCCCGAAACAGCGCGACGTGGACCAGCTCGTGGCGCAGCAGGGTCTCGAGATCGCTGCGCGAGCCGTCGGGATCGTGCATCGAGATCGCAATCTCACCACGCGGCGGGTGGGCGACCCCGGACACCCACACCGGCATCCCGGTCGCGCGGGCGACCATGCCAGCGTGGTTGACCAAGTGGATCGTCAGGCTGTCATCTAGGTCGCGACCCAGCGACTCTTCGATCTCCGACCACCACCCAGGGAGCTGCTGGGCCAGGTCGAACGCGACGGCGTCGAGCCCCGGCTCGTGGCGGATCACGGCGCGCCCAACATGCAGGCTCTGACTGGCGTCCTCGAGCGACCAGCTGATCGGCTGGCCATGCTCGGCCCACGCCTGGCTGGGTGCGGCAAACGACAGGAGCAACGCGAGCAAGGGGGCGAACAACCCAACCGCGAGCCGGCTCCACCAACGACGCGGACCCCCGCGGACGCCGCGAAGCTGTGAGGGGGGATCGAGGGGGTGCCGGGCCATGGTCGAGGAACCTGCTCACGCAATCGGGCTGCGCAAGGTCGGCGTGAACTACGAGGGTAGCACCGCCCTGTTTCAATGCGGCGGCGCTGACCCCACCCGCGTCAGATCGAGCCCTGGTCCCTGTATCAATGCGGGGCGAGGCCCAGCCTACCCTTGCATCGCGGCGCCGTCCCGGTTCCAATCGCCGCTCCATGGAGAGTCTCCTCGAGCTCCTCGACGACCCATTGGTTCAGGCTGCGGGGATCATCGTCGGTTCGATCATCGCCGCGTGGTTGGTCGAGCTGGCGATCAGCGCGACTCTGGCCAAGGCCGCCGCGAAGACCAAGACCGACGTCGACGACAAGATCGTCGAGATCGTCCGACGACCGGTGTTCCTGACCGTGCTGCTGTGGGGCATCGACTGGGCGCTCGACGTGCTGGCGATGCCCGAGCGCTTCGCGAGCCCGCTGCAGTCGTCAATGCAGACCCTGCTGATCTTGATCTGGGCGGTCGCGTCGACTCGGATCGGCAGCGTGCTGCTCACGGCGTTCGCGGCCAAGGAGCGCCAGCGCTCGATGCTGCAGATCCGCACGCTGCCGGTGTTCGACATCATGATGCGGATCATGGTGGTCGGCACCGCGCTGTACTTCATGTGCCTGGCCTGGCACATCGATCTCACCGCGTGGATGGCCTCGGCCGGGATCTTGGGCGTCGCGTTTGGCTTCGCGGCCAAGGACACCCTCGCCAACTTGTTCTCGGGCATCTTCATCCTCGCGGACGGCCCCTATAAGGTCAAAGACTGGATCGTGCTCGACAACCAATTGCGCGGCGAGGTCACCCACATCGGGATCCGCTCGACGCGGATCCTGACCCCCGATGACGTCGAGATCACCGTGCCCAACGCGGTCATCGGCAACGCGCAGCTGCTCAACGAGACCGGCGGCGCCTACATGCGGCAGCGGGTCCGCATCAGCCTCTCGGTTGCCTACGGCAGCGACATCGATCGGGTCCGCGAGGTGCTGATCGGGTCTACCGTTGGCGCCGCGCACCTGCTCGACAAGCCCGCCCCCAACACCAAGTTCAACAAGCTCGGCGACTCGGGCCTCGAGTTCGAGCTGTATGTGTGGATCCAGGAGCCGCAGTACCGCGAGCGGGTCGTCGACGACTTGACGGGGCGGGTCTACAAGGCGCTCAACGCCGCGGGCATCGAGATCCCCTACTCGAAGCACGACGTCTACATCCGCGGCCTCGCGCCCGAGCTGCTCGCCCAGCTCCGCGATCAAAAGCCGAATTGAGCGGGGCCCCTCGGGTCAGTTGGCAGGCGTGATGACCAAGACCACGGTGTCTTTTCGCACGGCACCTGCGATCAGCAACCCCACCGCGACCCCGATCACGGCCACGGCAGCGCCGGCGATCAAGCCGGTCCGGACCTTGGGCGACACCCGAACCCGCCGACGCTCACGCGCGCCGCTGGCGATCCGGTCGTTGTGCTCGGCCCACAGCACCCCAAGTAGGTCTGGATCAGCGGCGGCGGCGGTCGATCGGATCCCCAGCTCCTCTTCGATCAAGCAGTCGCGGGTGAACAGCACGGGCTCGCTGCGATCGGGCACGTAGCCGATCGTGATCACCAGGTCGTCGCGGCCCTCCCGACAGATCTCTTTGGCGGCGGCCGAGCCAACCCGCAAGCGCCGGACGTCCGCGCTTGGGTGCGGCGACGCGGCGACCGAGGCCTCGAGCTGATCGAGCAAGGTCTTGTCTGTCTTGCCGCCGTCGAGCTCCTGCGAGAGGCCAACGGCGACCCGGACCACGATCGCCTGCTGCATGCTCGGCGGCGGCGGCTCGACTGGCTTGGGTGAGTCAGCGGTTGACGCCGGCTCGGGAGCGGGCTCGGGCTTTGGCTCGGGCTTTGGGTCCGCGGGGCCAACGTCGGGCAGGGGATCTTCCCCAGGTTCATCCTCGACACCAGGCAGCGCGGGCCCTTCGACGATCTCCGTCGTCGCTGGTGCCGCGCGAGCAACGACGCCCGGCCCGACGAAGCAGATCGCCAAGCTCAGTGTTGCAACCGTGATGTTCCTGAACATCACGGCTGCCGATGTGACTCGCTGTCGCTTCACCGCCTCGTGTGCAGGCGGTTGATCGCCCAGACTTCGCGTGCACGCAAGCCGGTGCTGAACTGGATGCCAAGCACCGTTGGCGTGCCACGATCGACCCAGCGGACCTCACCTTCGGCCTCGATCGGCGCCGCGAGCAACGGCAGCTTGAAGCTGACCTTGAGACGCGAGCCAAGCTTGGGTGGCTCACCCTCGACACGCAGACGCATGCCGCCCGCGCTGATGTCCTCGCTCGGCCAATCCTCGACCTTGTCGCCGATGAAAATCCGGACGACCACGACGACATCGAAGCGCTGATTATCGCGGCGGTCGCTCGGATCGCCGGCGCCCTGAATCGTCGACATGGCCGCAGTTTACACTAGAACCCAGCTCCGCGATCCGTCATCTGCAACACCGATCGCACACGAGTTCGCCGACTCGGCGGCCGGCCGCGCGCGGTGGTTGGGCGAAACTGATCGTCGGACCGAATCGGACGCGCAGAGGTTGGGTTCGGGCACCGCGCAGGCCTCTACAGCGCGGCTTGTTGCTCGGCGAGCTCGGGGATCGCGGGGCCCTCGTCGCCGCGGGCCGGCCGACGCCGCTGGGCGAACCACTCCCGGTAGTAGCGCATCTTGATCTGCTGATCCTCGGGCGCCCGACGGTCACAGGTTGCGAGCTCGTCGCTGCCCTCCGCGGCACCCCAGCGCAGCTCCGGGCAGTCGTTCGGGTTGTAGGCGGCTTCGAACGCCGCCGCCCGACTCACGACTTGGTCCAGACCAAGCTTCCAGCTCGACCCATCGGACCGCTCGTAGCTGATCGCGTGGGCAGGATCGGCGAGCAGCAGCTCGCGCTGCTCGGCCAGGTAGCTCATCGTCAGCTCGAACTGCTCGGGTTCGCGCGCGGGGTCGAGCCCGAACGCAGCGGGGTTGCGACGAACCTTGTCGGCGAACCCCGCGACCACGTCGATCGCGATCAGCAGGCGGAGATCTCGAGCTGGTGTCGAGAAGTTCTCCCACGCGCCCGAGGTCTCGAACACGCTGTGCCCCCAGGGCATCTCGATCACCTCGTCGGCGCGGGTCGCGTGGTACTCGACGCCATTTTTCACAGACGTCACCCGCACGCGCACGGCCTCGGCCAGCGCGGCGACGAGCTCGGCCTGGGCCGCGAACGGGCTGCGCTCGCCCGGCGTGATCAGCCGCTCCATCAGATCGTAGAACTGCGTGGGCGACAGCTCCCGCTGCATGTCCGAGACGTCCCCGTAGTCCTGCAGCGCGGCCAGGGTCTCGTCGTTCATCTGGGTGAACACCTCCACGTCCCCGGTGCCCGAGTTCATGATCGGCCGAAACGCCTTGAACCCGCTCCCGCCAAGGCTCGGATCCGCCTGGTTCCACAAGAAGTTGCCCTCCCAGAACCGCTTGCGCGTGATCGAGCCGTCGGGCTGGCCGTCGATCGCGAACAAGATCCCGGGCGCGCTGCCGCGCGGAGCGACCAGCTCGGCGAGCACCAAGATGTGGCCATAAGGATCGGCGTAGACGATGCCGGGCCGCAGGCCGCGACGATCCAGCGCGACCGGATACAGGTCGCTGTTCGAGTCTCCGAACGCGCAGCGACCGTTGCCCGTGTGCACGCTCCAGCCGATCGAGCGCTGGAAAAAATACTCGATCTTGTCGTTGTGGCTGGGGACGGCGGCGTTGTCTGGGAGCTCCACGGGGGGCACCACCGCGACCGGATCGGCGACCGCGCCTGGCCCCGGAGCCGCTCCTGGCCCCGGAGCCGCTCCTGGCCCGGCCCCAGCCTCAGCCTCAGCCCGAGGCGGATCGATCCAGTGCGGCCGGCGATCTGGCGGATCCAAGTTGGTGCGTAGATCAAAGCAGCTCGGCGCGCTCTTCTTGCCGCGCGAGCACTTGCGAAACCCAAACGGGAGCCCGCGCTTGAACGCCCAGTACGCGCGCAGAAAGTAGGGCGTGTCGGCGCAGTCGGGGACCAGCTCGAACCCGCGGCTCGCGTGGTCTTCCTCGCGGCCAAAATGATCGTGCAAGAGGTTGCGGGTGGGATCGGAGGTGACCTCGGACAGCGCCTTCCAGGCGAGATCCTGATCCGCAGGCCCGCTGAACAGCTCGCGGACCCACGCGCTGAACAGCGCCTCTTCGGCCGCGTTCCAGCTGCGCTGGTTGGCCCAGACCTTTGATAGATCGACGACGCTCTCGTCCTTGAAGTGGTACTCGCGGACGGTGAACGAGGCGCAGCGAAGACCCTCGCCGTCGCGGCCAACAATGACCTGGTAGCGCCCGCCCTCGCGCGGCGTGAACCGGGCCACCGTGGCCGCCGGTACGCCCGCGCGCTGGACCTGCGCGGTCTCGACTGGACCGCCGCCGCGCCGGTCGAGCTCGACCCGCAGCGCGAGCGGCTCCTCACCATCCAGGGTCGCGGCCATGATCCGCAGCTCTTCGCCCTTGGCCGGCTTCAGCGGCGAGATCACGATGCCGACGTCGCGGTCGCGATCGCGCTGCTTGGGGCACTCGCCCGCCGCGGCGCCGTCGAGCGTGGGCGCGGGCGCGGGCGCCTCGCGATCGAAGGTAGCCATGTACGCGGCCAGCGGCACGCGGTCGGGCTGCGCGGACCCGGTCTCGGCTTGTTGCCCGCCCTCGCCCGCCTCGTGTAGCCCGCCCTCCCCCACGCCCGCCTCGACCCCGGCTTGCTCTGCGTCGCCCGCCGGCCCAGCCCCGCGACCCCCGCGACAGCCCAGCACCAACACCAACGCCACCAGCAGCCCCTTGCCTATTTGCCTCCACACCTTCGAGTGTCCCGCGCCTCGCACGCTCGAATGCATACCCACAAGGCGACGCGATTGCCAATCCATGCGACGTGAGCGGTCGTGGTACCAGTTCGGTATGCGCATCCTGATCGCCGATAAGTTCTCCTCGTCTGGACAAGAGACCCTGCGCGCGCTCGGCCACGAGGTCGTGTTCGAGCCTGGCCTCGGCGCCGGTGATCTCCCCGCCGTCGTCACGCAGCAGCGCCCGGACGTGCTCGTCGTTCGCTCGACCGAGGTCACCGAAGCCACGTTTGCAGCGGGGACCGAGCTCGCGCTTGTGATCCGCGCTGGCGCCGGGGTCAACACGATCGATCTCGAGAGCGCCAGCCGCCGCGGTGTGTTCGTCGCCAACTGTCCAGGCAAGAACGCGATCGCGGTCGTCGAGCTGGCGTTCGGCTTGATCCTGGCCCTCGATCGCCGGCTGTGTGAAGCCAACGCCGAGCTCCGCGCCGGGACCTGGAACAAGAAGGCCTACGGCAAGGCCAAGGGGTTGTTTGGACGTCGGCTTGGGCTGATCGGCTACGGCGCGATCTCGCGGGAGCTGGCCAAGCGGGCCCGGGCGTTTGGGATGCGCGTCACTGCCTTTTCTCCCTCGATCGATCGCGGACACGCCGAGCAGCACAAGGTCCACGTGGCGCAGTCCCTCGCCGAGCTGCTCGAGACCAGCGACGTGGTCAGCATCCACGTGCCGTTTCGCGAGAGCACCCGCCACATGATCGGCGCCCGCGAGCTCGCGCTGCTGCCCGACGGCGCCCTGCTGATCCACACCTCGCGCGGGGGCGTGGTCGACGATCGGGCCCTGGCCGAGGCCGTCAGCAGCGGCCGGATCCGCGCCGGGCTCGACGTCTACGAAGACGAGCCAAGCGCGGGCGTGGCCCCATTCGACAACCCGCTCGCCAAGCTCGACGGCATCTACGGGACCCCCCACATCGGCGCCTCGACCGAGCAGGCCGAAGAGGCGATCGCCGAAGAGACCGTCCGCATCGTGCGGGAGTTCGCCGAGCGCGGCTCGGTGCCCAACGTCGTCAACCTCGACACCGGACACACCGGTCACTACGCGCTGGTGATCCGCCATCAGGATCGCGTGGGCGTGCTCGCGAAGATCCTCGAGGCCCTGCGCCGCCACCAGCTCAACGTGCAAGAGATGAGCAACGTGGTGTTCAAGGGCGCCGACGGGGCGGCGTCCGCGACGATCGTCCTCGAGAACGAGCCCTCGGCCGAGCTGATCAACGACATCCGCAGCCACGAGGCGGTGCTCGGCGTAGACTTGCGTAGTGTCGCCTAGGACCGCGCGTGACCCTGCCTTGCTGCTCGTGGCCCACGGGTCGCCAGATCCCGACTGGCGACGGCCGCTCGAGCAGCTGTTGGCGCAGCTGCGAGGGCAGCTTGGTGAGCGCGTGGGCTTGGCCTACCTGGCCCACGCGCCAAGCATTGAAGATGTCGTCGCCTCGTTCGCTGCGGCGGGGCACGCCCGCGTCGTCGTCGTGGCTGCGCTGCTGTCTCCGGGTGGGCGACACGTGAAACAGGACATCCCGGCCGCCGTCGACGCTGCGCGGGCTCGGTTTCCCGCGATCGACATTGATCTGGTTCCGGGGGCGCTCGGCGACGATGCGGGGGTGATCTCGGCGCTGGCGGCCGCCACGCTCACGCGCCTGAAGGGTCGCTGACGTCGCCGCTGTCGTCTTCGTCGTCTTCGCTGACGTCGCCGTCGTCGTCTTCGCTGACGTCGCCGTCGTCGTCTTCGTCGTCCGCGTCGTCTTCGTCGTCGCTGACGTCTTCGTCGTCTTCGTCGTCTTCGTCGTCCGCGTCCGAGCTCGCCTCGATCCACGGGCCGTCGCGGTGGCTGCCTGGCGCCTCGACTTTGCCGCGCGCCCACAGGTGGCTCTCGATCGCCTCCATCAGCCGACGGGTGCTGCGCCGATCGAGCGCGCTGACCTGGTAGCTCCCGGTCGCGAGCTCCGACTCGGGGACCAGCTGCCCGTCGGGCAGCAGATCGCACTTGTTGAACACCATGAAGCGATCGACATCGGCCGCGCCGAGCTCGTCGAGGATCCGCTCGACCGTGCGGATCTGCTGGGTGTTGTCGGGGTCCGTGGCATCCACCACGTGCAGCAGCAAGTCGGCCTCCGCGACCTCTTCGAGCGTGGCCGAGAACGCTTGCATCAACGCGGGCGGCAGATCGCGGATGAAGCCAACGGTGTCCAGCATCACGACCTCGCGCTCCTCGGGGAACCGGACCCGCCGAACCGTGGGATCCAAGGTCGCAAACAATTTGTTCTCGGCGCGGACCGTGGACTCGGTCACGGTGTTGAGCAGCGTGCTCTTGCCGGCGTTGGTGTAGCCAACGATCGCAACCACGGGGACCTCGCTGCGCTGGCGACGAGCACGTCGCTGCTGGCGTTGCTTGCGAAGGTGATCGAGGCGCTTGTCGAGATCGTGGATGCGGTTTTGCGCGCGACGACGATCGAGCTCGAGCTTGGTCTCACCGGGGCCGCGGCCGCCGATCCCACCCGCGAGCCGCGACATCATCGTGCCCTTGCCGACCATGCGCGGCAGCCAGTAGCGCAGCTGCGCGAGCTCGACCTGCAGCTTGCCGTCGCTGCTCGACGCGTGCTGGGCGAAGATGTCGAGGATCAGCGTGGTCCGATCGATGACCCGCAGATCCGTCTGCTCGGAGATCACCCGGGCCTGCGAGGCCGACAGCTCGGGATCGCAGATCAGCAGCTCGACGTCTTGCTCGAGCGCGTGAATCAACACCTCGCGGAGCTTGCCGGAGCCCAAGAAGGTGCGGGGATCGGGGTAGCGACGGCGCTGGACGACCAGATCGACCAGCGCGACCCCGGCGGTGCGGCACAGCTCGCGCAGCTCGGCCTGGCGCGCCTCGATCCCGCCTTGCCGGTTCATGTCGTCGGTGTGGACCTGCAAGACCATGGCCCGCACGCCCACCCCCGCCGCGATCGTTCGGGCGGTGGCGGCGACCAGCAGCCCCTCGAGCTCGGTGATGAACGCCGAGAAGTCCGTGGGCAGATCCGGGCGGGGGTGCCCATCCTGGTTGCGACTCGCTGCGTCCGGGGACAACAGCGCGAGCGGTGCCCGGCTGAAGGTGTGCAGCTCGAACCCACGCTTTCCGTCGCGGGCCGGCTGCAGATTGGCGATGTCGACCTGCACGCCGCCGGGGCTGTCGTGCACGGCCGCGAGCAGATCCAGGCGCAGCTTGGTGAGGTCGGCGAGCTCCTCGCGGTTGAGCGCGTCGGCGACCAAGTGCGTCGAGACCAACCGGACCCCGCGCAGGCGGCCATCGGCGCCGCGGACCCGGGTGAACTCGGGCAGCTCGAGGCTGTGGGCGTCGCCAAGGATCACCCGGCTGATCCGCCCGCGGCGATCGATGAACAGCCCGATCCGGCGGTTGAGCTCGTGCGAGAGCTCGAGCAGATCGCGGGCCAGCGGCCCAGTCACGATCTGATCTGCGGGCACCCGACGATCGCCAAGCCGCGCGAGCGCTCGCGCCTGGCTCGGCTTGAGGTTCGAGGTGTCGCCGTAGACGACGTCGCTCATGTCAACTCCGGGCAGCTCAATCGAGGACCCTGAGCGCCACGGCCAGCGCCTGCTGGGCCCGTCGGGCCGCGTCGCTGCGAGCGGCGAGTTGCTGCTCCACGTCTGTCTGCTTGGCCTCGAGCTCGCCAAGCCGCTGCCCGAGCCCGGCCTCGAGCTCGCTCGCCGCGGCTTGGGCTGCGTCGCGCTCGGCTTCGAGCTCGGCGACCCGACCCTCGAGCGCGAGCTTCTCGGCGGCCGCCGCCTCGGTCGCCTCTTGCATGGCCGTGCGCATTTGATCGGCGCGCTGCTCGAGGAACTCCAGCTCCGACGCGTTCTCCTGGGTCTGGCTGGCGAGCTTCGCGGTGACCTCGGCGAGCTGCTCGTCGCGCTCGACCACCTGGGCCTGTGCGGCCTCGAGCTGCTCGGCCAGCGCCGCGGCGGTCTGGGTCTGCTCGGCCAGCTCGGCCTGGGCCTGCTCGAGCTTGGCGCCAACCTCTTGGCCCTGCGCTTGCTGGGCCTCGAGCGACTGGGCTTGCTCGGCCACCTGCGCCTGCGCGGCCTCGAGCGCCTGGGCTTGCTCGGCCACCTGCGCCTGCGCGGCCTCGAGCGCCTGGGCCTGCTCGGCCACCTGCGTGCTCAGAGCGTCGCGCTCGGTCGCGGCAGCGGTAGCGGCCTCGCGCGCGGACGCGAGGTCGGCCTCGAGCTGCTGGGCGGCGGCTTCGAACGCGTCGGCCTTGGCCTGAAACTCGGACTTGGCCTGCTCGAGCTCGCGGCTGCCCTTGTCGGCGTCGTCGAGCTTGGCCTCGAGCTCCTTGAGCTTGGTCTGCGCGAGCTCGAGGCGGCTCTTGAGGCCCTCTTCGCGCTTGCGCGTGGTGTCGGCGTTGCGGGTCGCGGCCTCGCTCTGCTCTTGCGCCGAGATGATCTGCTCTTCGAGCTGCAGCGCCTTGCCCTCGGCCTCGCTGGCCTGGGTCAGCAGCTCGCGGTTGCGGTGCTTGGCGTCGAGGATCGCCCGCTCTTTGCCCTCGAGCTCGTCGCGCAGGGCCAGCAGCTCACGATCTTTCTTGTTGAGCTCGGACTTGAGCCGCAGCACCTCGCGCCGGGCCGAGAGGTTGCCGCTCGAGGTCTCACGCTCGCGCGCGACCGGAGCTGGGGCGGGCTCGAGCTCGACGGAGACCGAGTCGACGGCGGCGGCCGGCGGCTCGTCGTCGTCGTCGACGTCGACCGGCTCGAAGTCGTCGACGGGATCCAGGGCCAGCTCGGGCTCGGGCTCGGGCTCGGGCTCGAGCGCCAGCTCGGGCTCGGGCTCGGGCGCGGGCTCGGGCGCGAAGTCGCCGGGCTGGATCGCCTCTTCGGCGGCGATCTCGAAGTCGTCGTCGTCGTCGTCGTCGAAGGTCAGCGCGTCGAAGGCCGCGTCGGTTTCTTCGCCCAGGTCAATGACGGGCGCGGCCGCTTCGACCGCTGGCTCCTCCGCGGGCGGCGGCTCGGACTCGTCGAAGTCAATGTCGCCAAAGTCAGCGTCGTCGCCAGCGTCGAGATCGACGTCTTCGATGTCGTCGTCGGCGTGCGCGGCCTGGTCCGCCGCTGCCTGGGCGACTGCCTGGGCCTCGGGCGAGGGCGCCGCCGCTGCGATCGGCTGGCCAGGCAGCGGAAGCAGCGTGCGCACCATGTCGAGCAGCCCCTCTGGGTTGACCGGCAGGCGCATGTACTCGTCGGCGCGGGTCTTGAGCTTGCCGTGCTGCGCGAACACGTCGTCGGCCACGTCCGACGCGTACATGATCAGCGGAATGTACTTGGTATCGTCGTTGCGCCGCAGCTTGTTGCAGACCGAAAAACCGGACGCGCCCGGCAGCTCGACTCGCAAGAAGATGATGTCGGGCGTCCCGGTCCGCGCGAGCGTCATCGCCTCGCCTGGGTCATGTGAAATCGAGAACTCTAGCCCGTAGGGGGTTAGCGAGCTCTCGATTACGGAACGGGCGTCGGCGTCGGCGTCGATGATCAGCGCTGCGAACACGGCAGGCGAGATTATCTGCTCTAGATGCGCTTCACCAGCCCCGTGATGCGCTGTCGAAATTATGATGCGAGCGGCGAAGTGGCGGGCCTTCGCACGATATATCGCCGGCCCGCTGGCGTTCGTGTTAGGCGTGGCGCGCTGAAGAATCGGTCTAGGGGCCCGTGGTGGAACCCATCATGTCGCCTCGCGCCGGAACGAGGGCGAGGCGCCAACCTATCGTCCATGGCAGCTGTACCGGGCGTACTGCAAGTTTCGGCGACACTGCCCTCGGCGAAAATTCCGGCGCGAGGCGGCGCGAGGGGTTCCACCACGGGCGTCTAGAGCGCCGATCAGTTTGGAGTCGCGTCGTCAGGTGCGTCTGGGGCCGTTCCTGCCTAGGAGGGAGGCCGAAGCTGTATCCGGCATACTGCGAGTGCCGACCGACAACGGCAGGAGCGGCCCCAGATGTGCCTGGCGTCGTGAATTCAAACTGATTGGCGCTCTAGGGGCTGGCGTGTGCTTGCCGCAGCGCGTTGGCGAGCAGCAGCAAGCTGCGAAAGTCCGGCTCGTCGACGCTGATCGCCCCGTCGATCCGCGCCTCGGCGCCCTCGAGCACCAAGCTGTGGTGGACCGCACCCAGCCGAAACTCGACCTGGGCCCGGCCCTGCTCGTCACGCGAGAGGTAGTAGTCGTGACCGAGCACGGCGAGCTGACGCCCGTGCAGCTCGGCGGCCACACCCGCGCGACGCTGACGATCGACCATCAGGGCGCCCGCGCCATCGCGGTAGCGGACCATGGCCGACGAAGCGGGCGCCGTCTTCGAGTCGCTGACGAGCGCGACGTTCTTGGGCAGCGAGCGGGGCGGGGCGACTTGAACGGCGAAGCCCTGGTTCTCGGCGAGCCGCTCGCCGCTTGGCAGGCTGGGATCGGGCGGGGGTTCGGGAGCGACCTCGGGTGCGGGCGGCTGGGTTGGCGCGAGCTTGGCCGACGCCTGCTCGGGGGACGACTTGCTTCGTGCTGGCATCGACGTGGCCAGGCCGCCGTCGATGTGCGCGCCGCTCAACCCCTCGTTGCCGACCCAGTCGGCATTGCTGGCGATCACGAACAGCAGCCCCGCTGCGGCCACGGCCGGGACCATCAGCAACGCGCCGCGCCCAAACGCCTTGATGCGACCGGCGACCGGCGCGAGCCAGCCGCTGTGTTCGGCCGCGCGCTGCTCCGCCTGCACGGCGTCGAGATCGGCGAGGATCCGCGCGCGCAGACCGTCTGGCGCGAGCTCCCGCTCGAGCTCCCGAAGCGCCGCGCGAACCTCCTGTTGCTCGCGCACGATCGCCTGAAATTCGGGGTTGCGGGCGATCTGAGCGGCGACGAGCTCCCGCTCGTCGTCGGACAGCTCGCCGTCCACGAAGGGCTGCAGCAGCGCCACGGTCTCTGCGTGATCCGGCTCGAGTGAATCCAAAGTCATGCGTTCTTCCTCGCGTCCCGGTACGCCGCGAGATCCACGGCGTCGGGGTTTTTTGACAGCTTCTCGGTGGTCTCGGCTCGCTCGGCTCGCTTCGCTCGCTTCGCTTGGGCGGCCGACTTGGGCGGCTTGCGACGGGTCGACTCGCGCTCGCCCGCCGGTGGGTCATCTTCGTCGACCATCCCGATCTCGAGGGCGTGGTCGTAGAGCAGCTTGTGGAGGATCTTCCGGCCCCGATAGATCCGGCTCATGACCGTGCCGATCGGGCACTCCATGACATCGGCGATCTCTTTGTACGAGAGCCCCTCGAGGTCGGCGAGGGTCACGGCCGTGCGGTAGTCAATGGGGAGAGACTCGAGAGCCTCCCGAATTCTCGCGTGGGTGATCCGCGAGGCCATGGCCTCTTCGGGTCCGGGCGGGCTCGTCGAGTTGCCAACCGCGACGGCCGGCCCAAGCGAGCGCACCTGGGCGCTGACGTCATTTTGGAAGCTGCGCTTGCGACCGCGGCGGTGATAGCCGTTGATGAAGGTGTTGCGCAGGATCGTGAACATCCACGCCTTGATGTTCGTGCCCTGCTGGAACGAGCTCCAAAAACGAAAGGCCCGGACCATCGCGTCTTGCACGAGGTCCTCGGCCTCGGCCGGGTCACGGGTCAGGCGCATCGCGGCGCCGTAGAGGTTGTTGATGAGCGGGAGGGCGGTCTGTTCGAACTCGCGCCGTGCGGCAGCTTCCATTGGCGGTGGCGAACTTGGGTCGGTCATGACTATTCCTGGGGGTTTGCCCCCATCGCGCGAAGGGTCGCGAGGGTGTATCCGAACGACGTTTTGAGGGTTTCCCCCGCCAGCTCGTGATCCAGCGAGAGCCCCGGGGCGACCTCGACCAGGTCTGCGCCGATCACGTCGAACGATGCCCCGACCGCCTCGATCACCGCCTCGACCTGCGCGGGCAGCAGACCGTCTGGCTCTGGCGTGCCACACGCAGCCGCGAAGCGAGCGTCGGTCCCGTCGATGTCGTTGCTCAGATAGATCCGACGGACCCCCCGCGCGCGCAGGTGCTCGACGACCTGCGCAGCGAGAGCCGCGGGCTCGAGCGCGCGGGCCTCGTCGGCCCAGATCTGGCGCACGTCTTGGGTTGCCTCCCAGTGCGCCCGCGGGTGACCGCTGGCGCGGATGCCAATCTGGATCAGGCGCTGCCCCCCGCCGAGCGCGACGTTGGCGTGGTAGGCCCAGGTCGCAAAGCAGTAGGTCACGCCAAGCCGCTCCGGCAGCAAGTCGGTGTGCGCGTCGAAGTGCACGATGCCCAGGTCGCTCGTATCACCCTCCAACAGCGGCGCCAGCACGGGCCACGTCACCGTGTGATCGCCCCCAAGCATGAACACCCGCAGCTGCGGGGCGAGCTGCGCGAGCAACCGCCGCGCCCGCTCGGCCATCCCCAGCGGCGAGACCGGCATCGCGCGGCGCTGCGCCAGCGGCAGCGCGGGCCACAACGCGTCTTGCGAGCGCTCGCGCTGGGCGACCGAGAGCATGCCCTCGTCGAGCAGCTGCGGGATCGAGAACACGTCGCCGAGATCGAGCACGGGCGCGCGCCCCAGGGTCGCACGGATCGCCTCGGGTCCCCGCGCCGCGCCGCGCACGATCCCCGCCCCGGTGTCGCTGGGGATCGCCAGCATCGCGACCTTGGCGTCGACGACGGCGCCGAGCTGCTCGCGCCACGCTCGATCGGGATCCCAGCTCGGGCCCAGGTACGCGCGGGTGTTTGCCTCGAGCTGCGCCTTGCCGGTCGAGACGGTGTGAATCCCCTGCCCTGGCGGCCGCAGGTAGCACGCTAGCTCGTCTAGTAATTTATGGATCCGCATGTGCCGGGCGCATCGGCGAGCATACCAGGACGCTTGTGACAAACGAGCCGGGCGATATCCTCGCGGCGATGACCGCCCCAACGAGCGCCCCAACCCGCGAGCCAAGTCAGGCGCCCGACTATCGCAGCCCGCTAGCGAGCCGCTACGCGACCAAGGCGATGCTCGCCAATTTCTCGGATCGGCGCCGCGCGCTGCTGTGGCGCGATCTGTGGATCGCCCTGGCCAAGGCCGAGGCCGGGCTCGGGCTGGCGATCACGCAAGCGCAGATCACCGCGCTCGAGCGCAGCCGCGAGCAGATCGATTTTGATCGGGTCGCCGCGCTCGAGGCCGAGCTGCGCCACGACGTCATGGCTCACGTTCACCACTACGGCGAGGTCGCCGGGGCCGACGCTGGCAAGATCATCCACCTCGGCGCGACCAGCTGCTTCGTGACCGACAACGCCGAGCTCGTGATGATCCGCGCCGGGCTCGAGCTGATCATGGACCGGCTCTACACCTCGCTGACCCAGCTGGCCGCGTTCGCCAAGCGCTGGCGGGCCGAGCCGATCCAGGCCTACACCCACTTTCAGCCGGCGCAGCTGACGACCGTGGGCAAGCGGGCGTGCCTGTGGGCGCAGGACTTCGAGCTTGATCTCGAGACCCTCGAGCAGCTGGTTGCGCGGCTGCCACTGCGCGGGGTCAAGGGCACCACGGGCACCCAAGCTTCGTTCTTGCAGCTGTTCGCGGGCGCCAAAGATCCCCACGCCAAGGTCCGCGCCCTCGATGAGCAGGTCTGCGCCGCGATGGGCTTCGCGGGCTCGATCCCGGTCTCCGGCCAGACCTACACCCGCAAGCTCGACACCTGGGTGGTCTCGGCGCTGGCCGACATCGCTGGGTCTGCCGCAAAATTCGCGACCGACCTGCGCCTGCTCGCCCACGAGCGCGAAGTCGAAGAGCCGCTTGGCAGCAAGCAGATCGGCTCGTCGGCGATGGCCTACAAGCGCAACCCGATGCGCAGCGAGCGAATCTGTTCGCTCGCCCGCTTCGTCCACTCGCTGGCCACCAGCCCGCGAGAGACCCACGCCAACCAATGGCTCGAGCGAACCTTGGACGACAGCGCCAACCGTCGCCTGGTCCTGACCGAGGCGTTCTTGGCGACCGACGCGATCTTGAACCTGGTCGTTGACGTCACCGCGGGCTTGGAGGTCAACCCCGCGATGCTGCGCAAGAACATGGCCGACGAGCTGCCGTTCATGGCGACCGAGAACGTCATGATGCGCGCCGTGGAAGCCGGCGGGGACCGCCAGGCGCTGCATGAGCGGATCCGCGTGCTCAGCCTCGAGGCGGCAGGCGAGCTCAAGGCTGGGCGGGGCAATGATCTGATCGCCCGCATGCAGGCTGATCCGCAGCTCGGCGCCCACGTCGACGACGCCAGCTTGGATCCAGCTCGCTACGTGGGCCGCTCGCCCGAGCAGGTCGACGACTACCTCGAGTCTCTCGTGCGGCTGTTGGATCGCCACCGCGCCCGCGAGGGGCGGTTCAGCGCCCGGGTTCGGGTCTGAGCTGCCCAGGCTGTTCGCCGGCCTAAAAAGGGGTATCTTGGGGCGCAGGTGAACGAGCTTCCTCTGTCATTTTTTCAGCGCCTGCCCAAGACGGACCTCCACGTCCACCTCGACGGCTCGCTGCGTGCCGAGACCATCCTCGAGCTCGCTGACGAGCAAGGCGTAGAGCTGCCCGCCCGCGACGTCTCGGGGCTACGCGCGGCCATGCACGCCGGTGAGAACACCGGCAGCCTGGTCAAGTACCTCGAGGCCTTCGACATCACCCTGCGGGTGCTGCAGACCGACGACGCCCTGTACCGAGTGGCCTACGAGCTGGCCGAGGACGCGGCCGCCGAGAACGTCCGCTACATGGAGGTCCGCTACTCGCCCATGCTCCACGTGCGCGAGGGCCTGCGCTTGACCGAGGTGGTCGAGACCGTGCTCCGGGGCCTGCACGCAGCCGAGACCGACCACGGGATCGAGAGCAAGCTGATCTTGTGTGGGATCCGCAACATCTCGCCCGAGAGCAGCCTGGAGATGGCCGAGCTGGTGGTCGCGTACAAGGGCCGCGGCGTGGTCGGCTTCGATCTCGCGGGGGCCGAGTACGACTACCCCGCCAAGGATCACCACGAGGCCTTCTCGCTGGTCCGGCGCAACAACATCAACGTCACGATCCACGCGGGTGAAGCCTATGGGCCCCCTTCAATCGCGCAGGCCTTGCACGACTGCGGCGCCCACCGGATCGGTCACGGCTGCCGCCTGCGCGAAGACGGGGATCTGCTGCACTACGTGGTCGACCACCGGATCCCGCTCGAGTGCTGCCCTTCGTCAAACGTCCAGACCGGGGCGATCGCGTCGCTGCAGACCCACCCGCTGCGGCTCTACAAGAACCTTGGCGCGCGCGTGACGATCAATACGGACAACCGGCTGATCACCGACACGACCATGTCCAAAGAGATGTGGCTGGCCCACACGCAGATCGGGCTGAGCTTCTCGGACATTCGCCAGATCATCCTCAACGGGTTCAAGAGCGGGTTCTTGCCGTTCCACGAGAAGCAGCGCTACCTCGCGTTGGTCAGCAAGCAGCTCGAGGCGTTCTCGGCCGACGGCAGCATCGACGAGGGCATCCTCGAGGCGGCTCGGCAGGCGCAAAAGCGCAGCGCCCCAAGCTCGCCAACCCTGGTCGTCGAGCACGGCCACGCCGAGTGAGCCGCGGCCCCACATCGCCAGTCGGCCGTCCGCGCGCGGCCTGAACCGATCTAAACGCCGCAGTCTGTCGCCTGGGGCGCGCAGTTCTGGTCGATGCAGTCCTGATCCTGGCAGTCGTACTGATCGACGCAGACCTCGAGCAAGTACAAGAAGTACTGGTCGAGGAAGTCGCCCTCGTGCCTGCAGTTGGTCTCGCACAGCCCGGCGCCCTGACAGTCGGCCACGCAGGCATAGATGTCGGCGCAGGACCGCAAGCCCGACACGCACGCGCCCCACTGGTTGGAGCACAGCTCTTCGGTGCAGTCGAAGGTGTCGCACATCGCGATCTCGGCGCAGGCGATCAGCGCGTCCGTCTCGGCTTGCGCCTCGGGGCTGAGCGGCGGCGCGCACTCCAGGGCACACAGCGGATCGTACTGGCACTCGATGATGCAGGTCGCTTGCGGCACGCAGGCCATGCCGTCGCTCTGGCCGCCAAAGCAGCTGATGTACTCACGGCCGCAGAACTCGAGCAAGCAGGCGTCGTCGTTGCAGGCGTTGTCTAGCGCGCAGGACTCGAGCGCGTCGATCTGGTTCAGCGCCAGAGGGGAAGCCTCGTAGTGGCACGCGGCGTCACACGCCTCGTCGCCCCCGCACTGCCCGATGCAGGCGTTCAGATCCAGACAGGTGTCGTCGCCCGTGTAGCACGCGAAGGCCTCGAAGGGGCAGCTCTGATCGATGCAGTTCTGGTCTTGGCAGCCGTGGTCGACGATGCACGCGACCATCACCTCGGACTCCTGGGCTGCGTCGACTGTGGCTTGGGATACGCATTGCTCCTGGCACTGCATGTCACCCATGCAGTCGAGCACACACTCGTTGACGAGCGGGCAGCTGAGGATGTCTCCGTCGCCGTCGCCATCACCATCCCCGTCCCCGTCCCCGTCCCCGTCCCCGTCGCCGTCCCCATCGCCATCGCCATCGCCATCCCCATCGCCGTCGCCATCGCCATCGCCATCGCCGTCACCGTCACCGTCACCGTCACCGTCACCGTCGCCATCGCCGGGGTCGCCGTCGCCGTCGCCGTTCCCCTCACCGCTGTTGCTGTTGCCCCCAGTGTCACCCGTCTCGGTCGTGATCCCCGTACCGGAGTCCGTGGCGCCAGATGAGCCGTCCACGATCGAGTCGTCCCCGCACCCGACGGCGAGCGGAGCGGACACGAGGGGCAGGATCAACAAGTGCCAACGGAAGCGCATCGCGCGAGCATAGCCAAGATCACCCAGTGTGATCAGGCCTGGACCGAGCCGTGGCGCCCGATCGTGGCCGAGCCTGTCTCAGTGCCAATTTCCGCGCCCCGCAAAAACTGATCTTGGCTCGCGCGATGTCCGTCGTCCGCCCTCGGCCGCTTGATGGACGGTGAAGGCACCTGCACCGCGACTGGGTGGTCGCGACAACGGAGCAACGGAGCGGCGGTCGCCGATCGATCAACCCAGCAGATCCGTCAACGCCAGCTCGAGCTCCGCGAACTCGAACTCGAACCCTGCGGCGAGCAGACGGTGGGGCAGCGCCCGTTGGCTGTCGAGCAGCAGCGCCTGCCCCATCTCCCCGAACATCATCTTCACGCCGAGCTTGGGCACGCGCATGAACGTTGGCCGATCGAGCACCCGCCCGAGCGCCGCAGTGAACGCGGCGTTGTCGACTGGATGGGGCGCGACCACGTTGTACGCCCCGCTGCAGTCGTTGCGGTCGATCAGGAACAAGAGCGCAGCGACCACGTCACGCACGTGGACCCACGCCATCCACTGCGCACCAGACCCGATCTTGCCGCCAACGCCCATGCGGAACGGCCCCAACATCTTCCCCAGCGCGCCGCCGTTGGCGTCCAACACCACGCCAAACCGAGCCAGACCCAGCCGAACCTCGGCCCCGGGGAGTTGCTCCACCGCTCGGGCCGCGTCCTCCCACGCCTGCGTCACGCCAACCAAGAACTCGCTGGCGCGGCCGGGCTCGCTGCGCTCATTGAGGAGCTCGGCGCCCCGGTCACCGTAGAGCCCGACCGCCGAAGCGTTGATCAGCACGCGCGGCCGCTCGCGCGCCGATCCGATCGCGCGGACGACCGCCGAGGTCGCGTCAATGCGACTTTGCAAGATCCGGCGCTTCTTCGCTGCCGTCCACCGACCGGCGATGCTCTCGCCCGCGAGGTTGACCACCGCGTCAAATCCCGACAGCGCGTCGGCGTCCGTAAACCCTTGCTTCGGATCCCAGCCGATCATCGCAGGTCCCGGCGAGCGCGAGACACCCACGGCCTCATCACCCCGCTCGCGCAAGGCTGCGCCCAGTGCCGCGCCGATGAGTCCCGTCGCTCCCGTGATCGCCACCCGCATCCGCGAAACTCTAGTCCATATGAAGGGATCGGCCCACGAGCGAACACTGCAGGAGCTATCCGGACGGCCCGACCTGTCGCCGCGGGTCTGGGCTCGGTAGTCTCCCCGCGATGTCGCACAACGCTGTCTACTTTCAGCGGATGCAGGCGACCAGTCCCTGCTACACAAAGTGGCAACCGCAGCTCGATCTGCCTGCGCCGCTCCGGGCGATCGAGCTGCGCCTCGTCGACGGGCCCGTGCTCGACGACGAGCAGCACGTCACGGACTATTCGATGATCTCGCCGGACGACGACGGCAGCCGCACGCTGCGTCGGTATTGCTCGATCGCGGACGCCCTCGCACCGAACGAGCTCGCGCGCTACCGACGCTGCGTCGCGACGCTGCTCGAGCGACTGCTCGAGCCGGGTGAGAGCTGGGTGTTGTTCTACAGCGGCCCGCCGCCAACCAACGGCGTCTTCGACGACGTCGATCGGCGGTTCACGGCGCAGGTGTTGGACCTCGAAGCTGGCGTGAACGGCTGGTTCTCGATCCTCGACGCCGAGGCGTGCGTGACCGCGTTGCAGACTTTGCTGGGTGACTGGGATCGCGTCGCCGGCGTGTGTGTCCCGGCCGGCAGCTTCGCCCGCGTGCTCGCGCAGCTGGACCTGCGCGCGCCAGTTCCGACTGGCCAGCGCTACCGGCCCTGCTCGCCGATCGAGCTCGAAGATGCGAGCGCGCTGGTCCGGGTGCTCGAGCGCGGCCGGCTGTGGTTTGAAGAGATCGACAACGGCACCCGACTGCGCTTCATCACCCGCGACGATGCGGCCGCACGCCTCCAAAGTCAGCTCGAGAGCCTCTGCGGCGAGGTCAACGGTGAGGACCCAGATCGGCGCGGGTTGTGATGTACGATCGGGCCCGCCCTCCCTGCGCATGACTCGACCTCGCACGCGATCACGCAGCGCCGCGACGCTGCTCGCTCTGGCCAGCGCCGCGTGCATCAGCGTCCCGCGAGCCGAGCCGGTCCAGTTCGCCGTCGACGACGACGAGCTGCGCGGCGCCCAAGCCCAGGCCGAGGTCGATCGAGCCGCCGCGTCGCTGCTCGCGGATCCAGATCTGCACTTGCTCGTCGTTGGTCACGCCGACGAGGACAACACCGACGAGTACAACCGCGCGCTGTCGTTGCGCCGGGCCGAGCGCGTGCGCGACCGACTCGTCGCGACCGCCCCCGCGCTCGCGGCCCGTGTGCGCGTCGAGGCCCGCGGCGAGTGGGACGCCAGCGACGCGGGCTCGGACGAGCAGGCCAAGTCACGCAACCGCCGGGTCGAGCTGCGCTTCCACTATCCGCGCCACTGCGAGCCCAGCTTCGACGCGACCTTCCTGGCCTGCGAGTGGTCACGCCTGCCCGCGCCCACGCCACCGCCCGCGCCCGAGCCACCACCCGAGCCAGAGCCAGAGCCAGAGCTCGAGCCCGACCCACCCGAGCCGCGCCCCCCGAGCGCGCGCCAGCGCCAGGACTTTCGCGGGCCGTACATCTTTGGTCTGGGCGGCTACGCGATCAGCTCGGGCGAGTACCTGCGCCAGCACGGCCGCTGGGGCGTGGGCGCGGGCTACCTGTGGGGCTTTGGCAGCGAGTTCCGCGTCGCGCTGGGCCTGCAGTTCGATCACCTGCCCGACCTCGGCTTCTTGTTCGCCCAGTCCGGTGACTGCTCGCCGTTTTGCGCCCAGGTCGACCGCGCCCACATCCGCGCGGTCCCCGAGCTGCGGATCGGCGGCGCTCGCGGGGGACTGTGGGGGTGGGTGCGACTTTCGGCCGGACTGGTCATGCAGCACCACGAAGCGCAGCTCGAGGCCATCCCGGACCAGGCCGAGCCACGCGAGATCGCCGGGGCCCGGTGGGATCCGGGGGCCGTGGTTGGGATCGGCCCCGGGATCGCTGTCACACTCACCGCCCACCTGTTCTTGCTGATCGACGCAACCTTGTCCTACTCGGTCGTCCCCCAGGGTGACGGAGGCGGGGGCGGATCGGTCATCTACGACGCTGGTGCGGGCCTCGGCTGGGTTTTCTGAGCATTGGCGCTCCACCTCGTCGCCGTGGAACCCGGTGATCGCGCAATTTTAGTGCCGGCGGAGTGAACGCTTTCCAGCACGCCCGGTCCTGGGGTACGCTGCGCGCCGAGCCATGTTCGATTTCCCCATCGCCGAGCTCATCACGCCTGAAGAACAAGTGGCTGTCGCCCGCTGCGTCGCGATCATGGCGTCCAAGGACGACGACGTCGCCGACAGCGAACGCCACTTTGTCGAAGAGCTGATGGGGCAAATGATGCTGCTCCCCGAAGAGCGCGATCGCGTCCGCCACGAGTTCGACAAGCCCAACGACATCGTCGAGGTGGCCAAGGGCGTCAAACATCGCGAGGCGCGGATCTTCTTGTACTACCAGGCCGTGTGCGCCGCGATGGCGGACAACGTGCTGGTCGACGGCGAGATGGACGCCTTGTTGTCGCTTGCGAACGCGTTCGAGTTCGACGTCGAGCTCGCGCGGCTGTTCGTCAAGTGGGTCCAAGACAGCCTCGAGCTCCGCGAGCGCGGGCAGCAGCTCCTCATGGAGCTGTGATAGACCCCCACAGGCGGCTTCGCACTTCGCTTGGGGGTTTGTTTGCGGGCGTATGAGTGGCCCCCTAGGAGGGGGCTCTTCTGATCGTTCGCGCGCGCTCGCTTCGCTCGCTTGGGGAGGGGTGGGCGCGCTTTGCTTGCTTCGCTTTGCTTGCTGGGGTTGGGGGGGGGG
>NZ_JMCC02000109.1 GCF_000737335.2 Enhygromyxa salina
AAGCAGTCAAGTGCTGTTGCGAGCAGGAGTAGGGGGGATGGTGAGGGCGCGCTTCGCTACTCGCTCGCTCTTTAGTTGAGGGTTACGGGGATCTCTAGGACGTTGTTGTCGTAGCGGCGCTCGACCAGGGTGGAGTGGGCCTTGCCGGCTGGGGGCAGGTTGACCTCCATGCGCAGGGTGTACTCGCCGAGCGGCACGTCGGTCACGTCGATCCACTGGCAGTCCAAGTGTGCGCCGTAGGTGTCGGACCAGCCCACCGTGAGGCCCTGGTTGAAGCAGGTGTAGACCCGGTCTTCTTCGCCTAGAAAATCCCACGCCCAGCCCTCCCAGTCGACCAGGCAAAACGCTTGCTTGTGGCCGGCGGCGACCACGTCGTCGCCGTCGAGCAGGTAGTACGCGGCGTAGTTGTCGAAGTGGTGGTGCTCGTGGCAGGGGGAGTAGGTGTAGAGATCTGGGTGGTTGGCGGGGATGCCAAGGACCAGGTCGCGCGAACCGATGTTGGCGGTCTTGGTGTCGAAGCGCAGGACCCTGCGCCAGCCCTCGCCGTCGACGCAGCCCTCGTAGAGGGAGCACGATCCGGGGTCGACCCAGATCAGCTGGGTGTAGACCGAGAGATCCCAATCCAGCACGGTCAGGTCCGGGGCGTCGCAGCCGAGCGGACCGGTGAGCGGGCCGCCTGGTTGAAGCGGCGGCTGGTCGCCGAGCTCGGGGGTTGGGTAGTCGCAGCGATAGACCCCGTCGTAGACCGGGCCCTTGGGGCAGCACAGCAGGTCGGCGCCGCAGGCCGGCGCGGGGTTGTTGGGATCACACAGGGCGCCTAGGCCCTGCGAGCACACGTCGGTGTTGGGGTAGCCCTCGACCAGGACCTCGTCGATCGCGGCCTCGACGACCACGGCCTCGGGGACCACCAGATCCGTCGCGGTGATCCGTAGGCGCGTGTCGGGGACCAGCTCGATCCCGCAGCCCGCGAACGCGACCGAGGTCCACAGGTTCTCGGGCTTGGCCCCTGCCCCGCCGTCGAGCTTCTCGAGCACGTGGACGCTGACGCCGTCGGGGGCTTCTGGGTTTGGGACCAACAGCGCGAGCTCGAGGCTGACCCCGGTCGGGACCAGATCCGAGCGATAAAAAAACCGCGCGAGCGAGACGCTGATGCTGGTCGCGGCGCTGGGGTCGAAGGGCGGCGAGGTCAGCACCACCGAGCCGCCGTCGACGTCGGCTTGGCCAAGCGTGCCGCCAGGGTTGTCACCCGTGAAGTAGCACTCGCCTACTTGGCAGTCGCCCGGCTGGGCGAGCTTGGCGTCGACGTCGTAGACCTGCTGCGGTGTGCCGCGGATCCACGCGCCGGTGTCCGCGTCGCCGCTGACGGTCCAGCCCAGGTCCCGCGAGAAGTCGTCGAAGAACAACACCTTGGCGTCGCCCTCCCAGCCGGTCGTGAAGCTCCACGTCTCGCTGTCGGGTGACTCGACGCTGGGGTTGTCGCGCTCGAAGGCGCGCGCGCGCCAGGTGTAGCTGCGCTCGCTCAGCAGGTTGAGCGGGCCCGTGCAGGTCCCCACGAACCCGTACTCGCCGGTCTCGCCGTTGGCCAGCTCGACGTCGTCAACCCACACGCGGTAGCCAAGCTCGTCGCCGTTTGGATCCTGCGCTGGGTCCCAACACAGCTCCGCGACCACCGGAACGTTGGACGCGCCGTCGCTTGGGCTGGACAGGGTTGGCGCGCTGGGGGCCTGATTGGACGACTCGGACGCGTCGCCGCCGTCGGTCGCCGACTCGCTCGACCCGTCGCCCGCTTCGACGCCCGGCGAGGAATGGCAGCCGAGCGCGGCGCCGCAAGACCCACCTAGAACCAGCCACGCGCCCGCGCGGGTCAAGCGGGCGCCCACGCGGCCTCGTCGATCTGGGGGAACGAGACCTTGCAGTTGGCGGCGCTGGTGATGCCTTCGATCCGCACGATCCCGTGGCGATCCGTGCGGCGGCGGACGACCTTGCCGGTTGCGAGGGTGACCTCGCACTCGGCCCCCGCGATCCCGACGTCGTCCTCGCCGACCAACAGGATCTCGACCCAGTGCGGCTGCTCGTCGAACATTGGCTGCGGCTCGCTGGACATGGCCTGCGGCGGCTCGTAGCGCTCGATCACGCCGGGCGTCACCCTGGGCACGACGCTGGGGAGCTCGTGGCAGACGAGCTTGTTCGCGGACGGATCGGCGCCCATGGCCTCAGCCACGCTGGCTCGACCCACCCGATGGTGCCGCGCGCGTTCGGGGCGTGGACTGGCGAGCTCGCGCTCGATCCCGCTGAGCCTTGGATCACCGCGGTACGCCGCGAGCAACCGCCGAAGCTCGAGCGCCGTCAACTTGCGGGCCCCAGTAGGCGCGCGCGTCCGACCGTCGCCGAACTCGTACTCGACACCTCCCAAACGGATGCGACGGACCCACACGCTCGAGCTTCTCACAGCCAGAGCAACCCCGACAACTGCGGTTGCTCGGGCGCGGCCGCCGTTGCAGGCTGGGGTGGTGGTGCGACCCGCGATTCGACCCAGGCTGATCGCGGGCGCGATCGGCTTTGTCGTGATCGCGGGGCTGGTAGCCGGCCCGGGGGTGGGGTCGGCCCTCGCCGCCAACGAGGCCCACGTTCGCACGCCCGTGTTGTGGCCGGCGCAGTGCGGGCGCGTGGTCGATCGCAGCGTCGATCCGATCGCGCGCTTCGAGTATGCGATCCCAGCCGAAGACACGACGATCGGCCCCGACGAGCTGCCCGACAGCCGCACCCACCAGTTCGTCGCGGTGTGTCGCCAGCACCCGCTGACCGAGCTGCTGCCCGGGTGGATCACCCGCGACGACGTCGAGCGCAGCGTCGAGCTTGGCTTGCTCGAGGCCAACGCCGTCACCTCGAGCGAGATCCTCGACGAGACCACGGTCTGGGCCGGCTGCTTCACGCGGATCACCGCCGACGACGAGCGCCGGCCGATCAGCTTCGCGCAGGCCGCCAGCGGCGTCGAGTGGGACACCAGCGCGGTCGAGCGCGGGGTCTGGTCGATCGCCGGCTACACCTTCGAGCCCGCGCTGAACCTGTGGCGCGAGCGGCCGGGGTTCGTGAAGGTGGTCGATGATCCTCGCGACCCAGAGCAGGACCTGCCCGCGCTGGCGCTGCTCGGGCAAGAGCAGGTCGTGGCGCCGGGCGACGCGATCGTGCTCGAGGCCTGCGTCGACGCGCACGGGCCCGCCGAGGTCACGATCGAGTGGGCCCCGTTCGCGCCGTCGCTGATCTGGCAGCCGCTCGCAACGATCACCGCGAGCGAAGATGGCCCGCTCGCGGTCGACCTGGTCGCGCCGGCTGCCGCCGCGGACTCGCAGATCCTGATCCGCGCGCGGATCGTCGACGCGCTCGGGCGCGAGTATGTCGGCCACGCGCCGGCGCGCGTGTCGGTGCTGCCCTGCCCCGACCCCGACAATTGCGTCGACCCGGTCGACCCCGTCGACCCGGTCGAGCCAGCGGACTCATCGCCCGCGCCCGCCGGCTGCTCGATCAGTTCCCAACAACCGCGCGGGCTGCTGTTCACACTCGCGTTGCTGCTTGCCTGGCTGCGGGTGCGCTCACCCAAGCCGGAGCAGCCCACGCGAAGCCATGCGCGCGCGCAGCAGCTCCACGCTGTCTCGTGACGCGCGGATCCAGCCGCGGTCGTCCCCCGCCCGCTGGCCCTTGGCGACCATCGCCGCGAGCTCGAGCTGACCGCCAAAGTTGGCCCCCGGCACGTACACCTTTGGATCCGCCGGCGCCACGATCACCGGCAGCGAGATCGGCGGGCGCGGGTTGTCGATGAGGTCTGGATCGATGCAGCTCGAGAGATCCGCGGTCGCGGCGACCCGCTCGTTGAGCGGCGGCAGCCCCCAGCGGGCCGCGACCGTGGCGGCGACCGAGACATGATCGAACACCGTACCGTTGACGCAGCTGGCCCGGACCTGCCCACCCACGACCAAGCTCGGGACCCGAAATCCAAGCTGCTCGAAGCCCGGGTGCGGGTCGACGGTCAGCGGCGGCGGCACGTGATCGTGAAACCCACCGTGCTCGTCGTAGGTGACGACCATCAGCGTGCGCCCCCAGTTGGGGCTGGCCGCGAGCGTCGCGTAGATCATCGCGATGAAGGCCTGGCCGTCGCGCACGTCGGCGGGCGGGTGATCATCGTTGCCGATCACCGGTCCAGCCGAGAACACCGGATCGATGATGCTGAAGCTGGGCAGCTCGCCGTTCTCCGCGTCGACGTAGAACTGGCTGAGGTGGGTCACGTGCTCGGCGTTGCCGGGGGTCCCGTAGCTGATCACGATCGGCAGGTTGGCGTAGTAGTAGCGGTGCGAGATGCCGGCGTCCGCGAGCTGGTCGAAGATGCTGGCGACCCCGTCGATCGGCTCGTTGGTCTGCATCCCGTCCGAGTCGGCGCAGTGCAGGTAGAAGCGATTGGGCCAGGTCGACGTCATGACCGACGAAAACCACCGATCACAAAGGACGTACTCGTCGGCCAGCGCGTGATAGACCCCAAGCTGCGGCCGCAGGTAGTAGTTCATGACCTCGGCGAACTCCTGCGCGCCCTTGTTCTGGTACTCGGTCACGAACCCATCGTTGGCGCCGCCATTGAACTGCGCGTGCGAGGACCCCCACGAGTGGGGCGGATCATTGTCGTGGATCCACAGCCGCGTGTTGGCTACGCCGATCGGCTCACCCTGCAGCGAGGGGTTGGTCTCGGCTCCGGTGAGCCCGTCGACCGGCAGCCCTTCCGCCAACGACATGCCGCCAAAGTAATGATCGAAGCTGCGGTTCTCCATCATCACGACCACGATGTGATCAATGCCAGACAGCAATTCAGCGGGGCTGAGCTCGCTCGACTCGCACACTTCGTAGTCGCCGTCACCGGTGTCGGTGTCGGTCCCGGTGTCGCCGGTCTCGGTGTCGCCGGTCTCGGTGTCCCCGGTCCCGGTGTCCCCGTCGCCGTCGCCGCTCTCGCTGGTGCCGCTGCCGCTGCCGCCGTGGGTTCCGCTCTCGGTCCCGCTCCCGCCCTGCCCGCCCGCGTCCGAGCACGCCCCGATCGTCGCGGCCCCCACCAACGCGCCCAAGCCCTGCAGCGCGCGGCGACGCGAGACCAACTCATCGCCCGGCGCTGGACGGCGACGACGAACACGCGAACGACGAACACGAACCGGCAATGAGCTCATGCACTCGTCTAACACGAGTCACCCAGGCGCGGGTAACCATGCTGAGCTTCCAAGTGCCCGCGCGGCGGGCGGGTTTCGCATCGGCGCGATGTTCATCGATGACGCAAGACGCGTTGGCTTCTGTGGAGGTCATTGAGGTTGACCGACTCATACACCGGGGCTAGAACTCGGACCGCTGGTCGAACTGCTGGTCCCGTCAATCCACCCGGTCCAGTAATACCCCCGCGATGCCCCTTCCACGCTTCGAGAAGCTCGAGCCCGACCGACAGCAGACCATCTTGGCGGCCGCGCGGGCGGAGTTCTCGGCGCACGGGTTCGCGAACGCCTCCTACAACACGATCATCAAGGCAGCCGGCCTCTCCAAGGGGGCCATGTACTACTACTTCGCCGACAAGGCGGACCTGTGCCGCACCGTCATCGAGCGGGTGGTCGTGCAGCTCACCCACGCGATTGGCGAGCTCGGCCCATTTGACGATGCGCGCAGCTACTGGGCCCAGATTCGGGCCTACGCAGAGAGAGCTGCGCTCGAGATGCTGGCAATGCCCGAGCTCGCCGACCTGACGCGCTTGATCTACGGCGAGGGCAGCAGCTCCGAGGTGCTCGGCCCGCTGATCGAGCGCGGCGAGGCCTGGTGTACGGAGCTGCTCGCCGCCGGGCAGCGGGTTGACGCGGTCCGCAGCGACATCCCGCTGTCGTTTCTGGCGACCGCGGTGATCGGCGTGCTGGTCCACACCGATCGCTGGATCGCCCAGAACCTCGAGACCCTCGAGCCCGCCGAATTCGAGCGACTCAGCCTCGCCTGCCTAGACATGGTCGAGCACCTCGCGAGGCCAAGCGCCGCAAGCCCAGCCTGACGGGCGGCCACCATGCACGGCGCGACCGCCGAAGGGGTCGCGCCAGCCATGGGATCCGCCGCGCCGCGATCCGCGACAGCGCGCACTCCCCCGCGATCGATTCGGGCGCTATAGTTCGCGCCCGCATGCGAACGCGCAGCAAGCCGTGGCCACGTCGGCGCTTCCTCCACGCCGCTGGTGGTCTCGGCGCGCTGATGATCGCCGATCGGGCCCACGCCGCGCCGCCGCGCGAGCCCGAGCTACCGCCAGATCTGCTCGAAGAGTATGACGAGCTCGGCTTCGACCTGTTCGCGCCACGCAGCGGCCCGCAGCTCGAGCTCGATCTCCCCCAGCTCGAGTACGGCGGCGACTGGAACCCCCGGCCCGGCGCGCTGAAGCAGCTTGGCCAAGAGCTGCGCCTGCGGACCCGGCTCGCGCCGATGCGCGACCCCTCGATCGTCAGCCTCGATCCCAGCGAGCTGTTCCAGACGCCGTTCGTGTACATCGCGGGCCGCGGCGGGCTCCCGGGGTTGGTCGGCAACGAACAGGCAGAGCGGCAGCTGCGTCGCTTCGTCGATCTGGGCGGCATGATCGTGTTCGACGACGCCGACGGCGGCGCGGACTTTGGGTTTGGCCGCGACGTGGACTCACTGGTCGGGGCGATGCTCCCCGGCACCAAGCTCTCGCGCGTGGGGGCCGACCACGTGTTGTTTCGCAGCTTCTACATCATCGACTTCCCGGCCGGTCGGACCCGCACGAGCGACCACGTGCTCGGCGTCCAAGACGAGGGGCGGATCAAGATCCTGGTCATGCCCAACGATCTTGGCGGCGCGCTCGCCCGCGGTGACGACGGCTACTTCCGCTGGAACTGCACCCCGGGCGGCAGCGTCCAGCGCGAGTGGGCGATCCGGTTCGCGGTCAACATCCTGCTCTACGCCACCTGCACCGACTACAAGTCGGATCGCGCCCACGTCGAGACCCTGATGCGCAGCGACAGGGGCCGGTAGACTCGAGCATGCTCGCGGCCATCGAGCATGCTCGCGGCCATCGAACGGTGTGATCTCGACGTGGCCGCCGGGCCGCATGGCGATGCGCCGTGGTGCCCGGCCTGAGCTGCCAGCGACAGGCGATCCGCGCCAAACGAGCCGACCTCGAGCGTGCTTTTTTCGGGGCCGCCGCCCGCTCGCCGTCGTCTGGGGTATGAACAGCCTCATGCAGCGCGACTGGAGCCTGACGATCGGGCACGAGCCTGGGCTGCTCGCGTGGCTGTTGCTGATCGCGTGCGTCGGCCTGGCGTTGGTCGAGCTCGCCACCGTCGTGCGCCGCGGCCTCGCTCGCGGCGCCTCCAAGGCCAGCACCACGTCCGACACCAAGCGCACCCGCGCGGCGCTGGCCTCGGTCGTCGCGCTGCGCCTGCTCGCCGTGATCGCGCTGCTCGCCGTGGTGCTCGAGCTTGGCGTGCGCGTCGAGACCTTCTCCGGCACCAGCCGGCGGGTCGTGGTGCTCATCGATCACTCGGCGAGCATGGCCCTGGCCGACAGCCCGGCCGACGCCAAGCCCGGCGAGACAACGACCGCCCGCTTCGATCGGGTCCGCGCGCTGTGGTCGGCCGGGGCCGACGCCCGCGAGCGTTGGCGCGAAGACGGGGTCGACGTCGAGGTGCGTGGCTTCGCCAGCGACGTGACCCCGCTGACCCGCGCCGGGGCCGACACCCTCGAGCTCGAGCCCAACGGCGGCGCCTCGGAGCTGACCCGCGCGCTGGTCGAGCTCGCCGAGGCCGACGCGGGCGAGGGCGCACCGCTGGCGGGGGTCGTCGTGATTTCGGATGGGCTCGTCAGCCACGATCGCGCCGGCGCCCAGCACCTCGGGGCGGTCGTCGACGCGCTCGAGGTCCCAGTCACCAGCGTCGCCGCTGGCGGCCCCACGATCCGCGACGTCTCGATCGCCGCCCTGCACGTGGGCGAGTTCGCGTTTGTCGAGAACCTGACGGAGTTCTCGGCCGAGCTGGTCGCCCACCGCTGCGAGGGTGAGCGCGCAGAGATCTCGCTGCTGCGCGACGGCGAGCTGGTGACCACCCAGCGCGTGCGGCTTGGCGCCGACGGTGAGCGACGCGAGCTTCGCTTCGAGGTCGCGCCGGATCGCACCGGGCAGTTCGTCTACGAGTTTCGCGTGACGCCGCTGGCCCGCGAAGCCAGCGTCAACAACAACAACAGGGCCTTCGTGATCAAGGTGCTGCGCGACAAGGTCAGGGTCCTGCACGTGGCCGGGCGCCCCGACTGGGACGTCCGCGCGCTGCGGACCCTGCTCAAGCGCGACCCCAACGTCGAGCTGCTCAGCTACTACATTTTGCGCGACATGGAAGACACCATGCGCGACGACGGGACCGCGCCGCTGAGCTTGATCGCGTTCCCGACCGAGCAGCTGTTCCGCGAAGAGCTCGGCAGCTTCGATCTGCTGATCATGCACAACTTCGACGCCGCGACCCACGGCGACTACCTCGGTAACGTGGCCGAGTACGTGCGCGAGGGCGGGTCGCTCGTGGTGATCGGCGGTGACCTGGGGCTCGGCTCGGGTGACTTCGCCGTGCCGGCCTTCACCAAGCTCATGCCGATCGACATGCGCTCGCCGCTCGAGCTGGTGCGCGAGCCCTTCTCGCCCAAGCTGACCGAGTCCGGCCGCCGCCACCCGATCACCGCGTGGCTAGCCGAGGCCGGCCGCGGCGACTGGAACGGGCTGCCGCCGCTCGACAGCTTCAACCCAGCCAGCTACGCGCGCGAGGGCGATCAAGTCGACGCGACCGCGCTCTTGGTCCACCCCGATCGCCACGCCGCCGACACCCGCCTGATGCCCCTGCTCGCCGTCGCCGAGCCCGGAAAGGGCCGCGTCGTGACGCTGACCACCGGCTCGACCTGGCGGCTTGGCTTCGCCCCGGATCTGCCCTTGATCGACGGCGCGCGGCCCTACGATCTGCTGTGGCTCGGGGCCGTTCGCTGGCTGTTGCGCGACGCCTCGGCCGAGCGACTGGTCCTCGAGATCGCCCAGTCCGAGCACGCCGTCGGTGATCCGGTCGGCCTCTCGGTGCGTACGCTGTCGGCTAGCTACGCGCCCGAGCCCGAGGTCGAGGTCGACTACCAGATCCGCCCGCTCGACCCCATCCGCGCCGAGCAGGCCGCCGCCGCCGCAGCGGGTCGCCTGACCACCGACGGTCTGGGCCGCGCGCACACCCGGATCGAGGGCTTGTCCGCGGGTGCCTACGAAGCCGTGGCCTGGCGCGCCGACGAGGCCGCGCCGGCCGACGATCCGGCCGACGACCCGGCCGACGACAGCGCGCACGCATCGGAGCTGGGCCAAGCGGCCAGGCGCGTGTTCCTGATCGGCGGTGGAGGCCGCGAGCTCGCCCTCGTCAACGCAGATCCAGGGACATCGCTGCTCCGGGACCTCGCCGAGCGCAGCGGCGGCGACTTCATCGAGGCGATCAACGGTGACGAGCTGCCCACCGACCTCAGGCTCGCGGACCTCGACACGCTCGAGCGGACCGCGACCGGTCGCGAGGACGTGCCGCTATGGGACAGCTGGATCGCCCTGCTGGTCGCGATCGCGGCGTTCGGCGGCGAGTGGGTGCTGCGACGTCGGATCGGCGAGCGCTGACAACCGTGTCCGTGACACCGAGGGGGTCACACCGCCGGCGGCAGCTGCCCGCGCGCGAACGATAGCGTCGCCGACTCGGAGATCCCGAGCTTGGTGCGGACCTCTTCGAGCATCAATTTTTCCTCGTCCGCCACGTGCCCATCGGACGCCGCGATCTCGGCCAGGTAGCCGAACACCAGCGCCTTCTCTTGGTCCTCGAGGATCCCGCCAAGCAAGAACGCGAGCTCCGAGACGCCCGGCAGATCCTTGTGGTTGGCCAAGACCTTGAAAAAATCGTCGGCCACGAAGTCCACGAACAACTGGCGCCCGACCTCGAGCGTGACCGCGACCTCTTCGTCTTCGACCTTGCCGTCGGCCGCGATCATGGCCGCGGCCAGACCATAGGCCACGCGCAAGGGATCCGCTTCGGCGCCGTCATCGGGGATCCCAGCTTGCTCGAGCGCGCGCTTGACCCCCGCTTCGTCAGACCGAACAAACAGCCCCCGCACCGCCCCGTAGGTGATCATCATGGGATTGAGCACGACCGCGGTCACGCTGAACCAACCGATCAAGGACGAGACCCCAACTTCTTTGTAGATCGCCCGCCGAACACAGCGACGGCAGCCCATGAACTTGCGAACGCCAAGGGTGTGGGCGACGACCCGGCCGCGAACGTAGGGGATCGTCGCCACCGTCTCGATGTCGCGGTCGTGGCAGTAGGGGCAGCGCTGGCTCATGTTCGTCTCTGGTGGCCAATGGTAGGACGGATCGAGGGCCGACATGTACCCCCATCAAGCGAGACCACGCTGCGCGAGGTGAGCAACAACACCGCCAGTGGGGTCCCCACACCCCACGGATGGCCGTGGGGCGAGAGAGGCGAACCGCTACATCCCACGCACCAGTGCACGCGCGATCTAGCGGTTCGCCTTTCTAGATCCCAACGATGATCTTCACGCCTGGCTCGGCGAACACCGCCTTGGGACCCGTCGGCGCCTGGACGACCGCGAGCCCCGGCGCGCCAAGCTCGAGCTCGCTCTGCGACTCACCGGCGACCTTGATCACGTGCTCTTGCTTGGGACCGGTGATCTTGGCCTCGAACTCGCCGCTCTCCTTGCGATCGAGCAGCAGCAGCGCCGCGTCGGGCTTGTCGGCCGGCGCCAGCGCGGCGTCGTAGGGATAAAACTCGGTGATGGTTTTTTCGAGCTCACCTAGCCGGGTCTCGAACGCTGGGATCCGCAGGTAGTCGCGGGCGGCCGCGTCGTCGTAGGCGGCCTGCACGAAGCGCACTTGCGCGAGCGCCCGACCGTAGTAGTTGATGCGCCCGGCCGGGTAGCTGAAGGTCTCGAGCTCGCGGTAGCGCTCGTACCAGACCGTGCGCAGCCCTTCGAAGCGGGTCTGGGCCTCGAGCTCTGCGCGGGCGAGGTGGTTGTCGAGCAGATCGGGGGCGTAGCGCTCGGCTCGCTCGAGCCCAGCGCGCGCGGCGGTGAACTGACCGATCCCCATCATGTTGCGCACATAGACCAGCTCGAGCAACGCCCTGAGCTTCGGGTGGGCCTCGTCGCCCTCCCACTTGGCGAGCAGCTTGCGAGCCTCGCTGGTGCTGCGCGCGGCGGTGGCGATGATGTTCTGAAAGCTCAAGGTCCGGTTGCCGGGATCCAGCTCCAAGGCCTGCGCGAGGATCTTGCGGGCCGCCCCGTCCTCGTCGGCGGCGAGGTGGATCGCCGCGCGCTGCATGAACAAGTTCATCAGGGTCTCGCGCAGCCTGGCCAGATCGGCGTCGGGGATCGCCCCTTCGGCCTCGGCGTAGGTCGCAAGCCCGCGCTGCGTGCCCTGATCGTAGTCGCGGGCGTAGATCTGCAGCGAGGCCGCGTACATGCTCAACTCTAGCTTGTCGATGATCCGCTGCGACGCCGCTACCTTGCGACGCGGATCCGGGAGCGCGAGCGCTGCACTGATCGCGGCGTCCTCGTGGGCGAGCGCGGCGTTGTAGATGATCGCGGTTCGCTTGTCCCACCACACTTGCTGGGCGCCGACCTGGTCGGGCGGCATCAGGCGCTGCGCGTGATCGAGATAACCCACCGCCTCGATCCCCGTTCCGTAGTGACCCACGGTGTAGACGTCGACCTTGGCGAGCACCGTGATCGGATCGCGGTTCATGCCAAGCGCGAGCTCGAAGTCCGAGAGCGCGTCCGCGTAGTCACCGTCGCGGACCCCCGCTTGGCCACGCTCGAGGTAGATGACCGCGATCATGGTCTTGCAGCCGCGGCAGCCCTTGCCCTCCATCAACGTGTCGATCGCCTCGGTGTAGCGCTCGACCTTCATCAGGGCGCGGGCGTAGGCGATGCGGCTCTCGTCGCGGGTTGCGTCGAGCGACAGCGCCTCGCGCAGGTGCCCCATCGCGTCGTCGGACTTGCCCTCGTTCATCAGCCGTCCGCCACGGTTGATCAGCAAGTTGACCAGCAGCGCGCGCGCCTCGTCGGAGTCCTTGCCCTTCGAGCGCATGGTGTCGCGGTACAGGGTCTCGGCCGTAGCCTCGTCCCCCGCGTTGAGGGCGATCTGTGCCTCTTCCAGCTTGCTCTTCGAGTTCTGAAAGTACGCACAACCGCTGACGATCAGCAGCCCGGACAAGCTCAGCGTCACAAGCCCTGCACTTCGATTCACGAGCCACATGACCGCCCTTATATCGCTGTCGTTTTTGTATTTCAAATCACACCGTCA
Organism: Enhygromyxa salina; assembly: GCF_000737335.2. Classification (GTDB taxonomy): domain Bacteria; phylum Myxococcota_A; class Polyangia; order Nannocystales; family Nannocystaceae; genus Plesiocystis; species Plesiocystis salina_C. The sequence continues at coordinate 12,380 of NZ_JMCC02000109.1, forward strand.
AGCCCGACCTCACGCACGGGAGGTCAGTTTCGCGCTCGTCACGGCACACAAGCGAGTGCCGCGCTGGAGACCCCCCTCACTCGCCCGAGACGGCCCGCAGCGCTGGCTCGATGTGCTCTTCGAAGCGCAGCACGGCCTCGACCAGGCGCGCGTACTTGTCCATGTCGAGGGCCTGCGCCGCGTCGCACAACTGCTGCTCGCGAAAGCTCTCTGTGTGCAGCGTCTCTGTCATGGTCCCGTCGACCAAATATCCAAGCGACGCGATCATGTTCTGCCCGACGATCTGGTGATCGCCCGCCGGGTGGCTGGGATCGAAGATCACCGGCAAGATCGTTTGCTTGCGAACGTGGGTGATCACGTTCAGGTCCGGGTGAAACCGGCAGTACCCGCCCTTGACGTAGAGCGTCTTCATGCCGCGCTCGCACAGCACGATGTCGAGGTTGCCCTGGTTGGCGATGTACTCGGCGGCGAAGAACCACTCCTTGGCCTCGTTGCCAAACCCACGCTTGAGGATCACCGGCTTGTGCGAGCGGCCGACCGCCTCGTGGAGATCGAAGTTCTGCGCGTTGCGGGTCCCGATCTGCAGCATGTCCGCGTGCGCGGCGATCTCTGGCACGAGGTTGTGATCCATGACCTCCGTGACGTAGGGCAGCCCGGTCTCCTCGCGGGCCGCGTCGAGCATCGCTAGGCCCTTCATGCCGAGCCCGCGCCAGTCGGTGGGTCGGGTCCGGGGCTTGAACGCGCCGCCCCGCAAGATGATGCGATCGAGCACGCCAAAGCGCTCGCCGATCGCCTTGGCGAGCTTGGCGATCGCCAGCACCTGCTCGAGCTCCTGCGCCGAGTCGGGCCCCACCATGAACACGTGCTTGCCGGCGCCGATCCGCCGGACCAGGCCATCGAGGCCCGGGACCTCGACCGGTCGTCGCTCGCGGATGTGGGCGCGCCCGTCCTCGCTGCGCACGACCCGGGCGATGTTCTTGTAGTCGCTGGCCACCGCCCAAGCCTGGCGGACGCCAGGCAGGCCGCGCAGGTACCCCGCGCGGGACTCGAAGGACCGCGTATCCCCCACGACGCAGGCGGTCACGAACAACGGCGCGTCCTCGACCTCGACCTTGTTGCCGCAGCGGGCCGCGAGGTCGCGGATCTGCTGAAGCGTGGTCTCGTTGCCCTTCTCGACCTCGATGATCATGTGAAGCGCAGGGTCCAGGATCGCTGTTGACCACGCAAGTCCGCAGGGCGTGCGCCCGCCCCCGCCCAGCTCAGCTCAGCTCAGCTCAGCCCAGCTCAGCCCACGGCGTCGAGAATTTCGCGAGTGGCGATCGCCAGCTCCTGCAACGTCGCAGGCTTCTGCAAGAAGCTGATCCGGCCCTGCTCGACTTGCTCGCGCAGCTCGGCGACGTCGAGGTTGCCAGACATGAACAGGATCGGCAGCTCGGGCGCGCGCGCGTACAGCTGCTTGGCGAGGTCGGCCCCACCCAGCCGCGGCATCGACACATCGGTCAGCACCAGCTCGACGACGAGGCCGCCCTCGAGCAGCTCGAGCGCCTCGACGCCGTCCTCAGCGACCCCGACCTCGTAGCCAAGCACGCGCAACAGCCGAGCCGTGGACTTGCGGACCCCGTCGTTGTCCTCGACGAGCAAGATCCGCTCTTTGCCACGCGGCGCCGAGGCCCACGCCGGACACGGCTTGGGCGACGCGGCGACCTGCTCGAGCGGCATGAGCGGCAAGAACACCGAGAAGCAACTGCCCTCCCCCTCGCGGGTCTGCACCTCGACATGCCCGCCCTCTTGGGACGCGACGGCGTGCACGTTGGCCAGGCCCAGCCCGGTGCTGGAGCCCGACTGCTTGGTCGTGAAGAAGGGATCGAACACGTGCGGGAGCACGTCTGGCGCGATGCCGGTCCCGGTGTCGCGGACCTCGAGACACACGAACGGCGCCGCCAAGCGCGGGGCGGTGAGCGAGCCAGTCGAGCGCTCGACCCGCGACGTCTTGCAGATCAGGCGCCCACCTCCCGGCATCGCGTCGACGGCGTTGATCGCGAGGTTGAGCAACAGCTGATCGAACTGCATCGGATCGAGGCGAACCGGCAGCGGCTGATCTCCGAGCTCGACCACGAACTCGATCGACTCGACGAGCATGTGGCGAATGATCTTGACCCCCGACCTGACCCGCTCGTTGAGGTCGAACACGACCGGGCGCACGACGTATCGACGGCTGAAGGTCATCACCTGCGCGACCAGCTCGCGCGCCGCTCGGGTCACCCGCTGGATCTCGACGACCCGGTCGCGCGCGACCGGACCCAGGCTGCGGTCGAGCTCGAGCAGCTCACCCATGCCGATGATCACCGCCAACAGGTTGTTGAACTCATGGGCGATCCCGCCGGCCAGGCTGCCGATCGCCTCGAGCTTCTGGCTCTGATGCATGCGCTGCTCGAGCTGCCTGGTCTGGGTCAGATCCTCGAGCAACGCCATGCTGCCGGTCACCGCGCCGTCGTCGTCATGCAACAGCGCCGTGTGCATGCGCAGCTCGATCCGCGAGCCGTCCTTGCGCTGCCGGGTGCCTTCTACGGCCGTGAAGCCCTCACCCGTGGTCATGGCGTGGGTCCACAGCTGATCGAAGCTCGCGAGCTGCTCGGCGGGCACCAGCGGATAAGGCTTGCCGAGCACCTCGTCGCGCGTGAACCCAAAGGTGCGCTCGGCTGCGCCGCTCCACACGGTCACGTTTCGGTCGTTGTCGAGGCACAAGATCGCCAGCGGCGAGGACTCGAGGATCAGGTCCAAGCGCCGCCGCGTCCCCTCGGGGTCGGGCGCGAACCCAGCGCTGACGAGCGGACGGACCAGCAGCGTGTGGCCGGGCGGCGCCACGCGAGCCTTGCAGGTGACTTCGACGAGCGCGCCAGCGACCTCCAGCCGTGCGCGCGTCGTTGGCGTTGGCGAGGACGGCTCCGCGAGTCCGAGCAGCGCGGGCCCGGCAACGCTCACGTCGGCGAACGCCCGCCCCACCAACGATGACGGGGTCGGGAGCGCGAGCAGGGCGACGAATTCCTCGTCGATATCAACAATGTTCCCGGCTGCGTCGAGCAGGCAAACGCCAACTCGGTCATCGTCCGTCACGCGCGGCAGTTTACCACGGCGGCGGCGCCGGCGAGCCGTCAGACTCAGCCCTGGCGCAGCGCCGCGCCGAGTGCTTCGAGCCCGGCCTCGATGTCCTCGCGCGAGCACGCGAAGCTCAGCCGCAAGTGACCCGGCGCGCCGAAGGCCGAACCGGGCACCGTGGCCACGCCCTTGTCCTCCAGCAGGAAAGTCGCCAGCGCCAGGTCGTCTGCAAACCGAGCGCCTTCGCCACACATGCGCGAGAAGTCGGGGAACACGTAGAATGCGCCATCGGGCTCGACGAGCTCGGCCCCCGCAGCGCGCAGCCCGGCGATCATCGCGAGGCGACGCTCAGCGAAGCGCGAACACATGACCTCGACCTCGGCGTTGGCGGTGGCGTCGGTCACCGCCGCGATCGCAGCCCACTGCGCCGGCGTGCTCGCGCCCGAGGTCATCTGTCCCTGGATCGCGGTGACCGCGTCGGCGATCGGCTCGGGCACGACCAAGAACCCGATCCGCCAGCCTGTCATCGCGTGGCTCTTGGACACGCCGTCGACGATCACGATCTGGTCTTCGATCCCCGGGATCCCTCGCACCGCGCGGACCACCGAAGCGTGCGGCTCGCCGTAGGTCAGCTTGCGATAGATGTCGTCGGTCAGGATCCACGTCTGCGGGGCGTGGTCCGCCAAGACCTGCGCGAGCGCCCGCAGCTCTGCGGCCGAGTAGGCCACGCCCGTCGGGTTGGAGGGGCTGTTGAGCAGCAGATACTTGGTCTTGGGCCCGACGGCTTCGCGCAGCTGCGCGGGCGTCAGCTTGAAATTCTGCGCGCGCGGACACGAGACGATCTTGGCGGTGCCGCCCCCGAGCTGGACCATCTCTGGGTACGAGACCCAATACGGGGCACAGAACACGACCTCGTCGCCGGGATCCAGCGTTGCCATGAACAAGTTGGCGAGGCTGTGCTTGGCCCCGCACGACACGATCACCTGCGCGGCCGAGATCTCGACGCCGTGGTAGGCCGCGAGCTCGGCGGCCACGGCTTCACGCAGCTGCGGCAAGCCGGGGACTGGCGCATAGCCAACGGGTGCGTTGACCAGGCGCTTGGTGACCGCGGCGGCGACGGCCGCGGGCGGAGCGAAGTCAGGCTGACCTGCGCTGAAGTTGAAGATCTTGCGACCGGCGGCGCGGAGTTCACCTGCGCGAGCCGAGATCGCCAAGGTGGCAGAAGGCTTGATCGATCGGGCGACCGCGTTGCTGTTCAGTGGGTGCGAGGGTTGGCTGGTCATGAAGGGCTCGTCTGGCTCGGTTGGTAGCGGAGAAACTCGAGCGCGGTCTGGCCGTGGTCGCGCTTGGCTTCGCTGCGCAAGCTGGTAGGGAATGGGATCTGTGGCGCCCGGCCGCGGTGCTTTTGATACTCGATCACGATCACCGCGTCGTCAGCGAGGTGCTCGTGGGTCACCAGCGCGTCGAGGACCGCCGCGTAGAGATCGAGCTGCTCGTAGGGTGGATCGACGAGTACCAGATCGAAGCGGCCGGGGCCCACACCCGCCCCCATGCCCGCGGAGCGCCCGGGAGCGCCCGCGGAGCGCCCGGGAGCGCCCGCGGAGCGCCCGGGAGC
>NZ_JMCC02000011.1 GCF_000737335.2 Enhygromyxa salina
GACCAAGCTGTGGGAGACTGGGAGGCTCGCCGCTTGAACCAAACTTGACTCAAATACACCGAAATTGGGGTGTCAAGGACACTAGAGGCGCTCGAGCGGTTCTTGCGTGAGGCGGACTTACACATCGACGCCAGCACGGCAACGCCCAAGTGGGATGGTCGGCCGATGAATCTGTCGGACACGTTGGATTGGATGTTCATCGCCGACAAGAGCCGGGCGGTGGGTACGCGCGTGGTGCCCCCCAATTGAGCGATTGCCCCTATCTGTGGGCACTTCGATGGGACGCAGCGGTACAGACACGTGCTCGACTCGCACAGAGGTCTTCGTGCACCACAGCTCGGTGTCCAAAGATGAGCGCGAGCTGCCGCGATGCGGTGCACCCCGGGGCCGACGCGTGCACCGTGTGCACGTCCACGCTCGAACTCAAGATCGACGTGGGCTGGCCCCTCACAGGTTGCTCTCGTCGGTATCAGGCTCGAGACGTAGCACGTATGGCGGCACCTTGAGCGCCATGGCCAAGTCGAGGTTGCCATTTCGCGAGGCACCAAACAGCAGATTGCGCGCCAGCGTCATCCCAGAGATCAGCGTATTCGCCTTCGCGTACTCTTGAATTGCTGAGCGAAGGTGGCTCGTGTCATGGCGCGAGGCGATCAGGGCGTTGAACATGCCCGAGCCATTCTGGGCTTGCGTGATGAGCTTGGACACGGAAGCAGGCCAGGCGGGGAAGGACTCACGTCGAGCGATGAGTCGAGGTCGAGATCGAGATCGAGATCGAGATCGAGGTCCAGCTCGAGACCGAAGTTAGAGCCGAGATTGAGCGTCGGCGCTTGCTGTGACGAGCGCTGGTTGGAGACGTCGAACAGCTTGACGGGCCCACAACCGGTGAGGTGGGTCGTGCACACACCCAAGGCACAAAATGGGCACATCGGCGTGAGCGTGGGACCGCGCGCGTGCTCGGGATTGACGCAGATCCCCATCTTGCAGAACGTACACATGGCGCGACGCGGGAGGCTCGTCCACGTCTCGCGGGCGACCGGCTCCCAGTATAGAGTTGAGCCCCTCGCCGACAAAGAAACGGTCAGTGAGCGAAGCCGGCTCCCTGTTTCCGCGCGGAAATGCCGAGCCCGGGCCCGGCCGTCTTTGCGGTCGTCTTTGCGGTCGTCTTTGCGGCCGTAGTAGGCGCGGTCTCGTCGTCCTCGGCCTAGAGCTCGCCGCGGCGGGCGAGGATCACCCCAGCTTCACGCGGCAACGCAGCCGCACTACGGAGGGTCGGCGGGCCGCCATGAGTCGCCTAGCGATGGATAGCTGGGGCTCCCCCTACGATGAGGGGTTGATGCCCGTTCTAGGCTACTCTCCCCCGCGATGCTGACCGTCCATCACCTCGAGAACTCCCGCTCCCAGCGAATCCTGTGGCTGCTCGAGGAGCTCGGTGTCGAGTACGAGATCAAGCGCTATCAACGGGACAAGCACACCAGCCTGGCGCCGCCCGAGCTGCGGGCCGTTCACCCCTTGGGCAAGTCGCCGGTGATCACCGACGGCGACGTGACGGTCGCGGAGTCTGGCGCGATCACGGAGTACCTCGTCGCCAAGTACGGCGCGGGCCGGTTGATCCCACCCGCGGACACGCCCGCGCGGCTGCAATACACCTATTGGCTGCATTATGCCGAGGGCACCTTCATGCCGCTCATGGTCATGACGCTGGTATTCAATCGCGTGGAGACAGCGCCGATGCCGTTCTTCATCAAGCCGATCGCCAAGAACATCGCGGACAAGGTCCGCGCCAACTTCATCAGCCCCAACGTCAAGCGCAACCTGGACTTCATGGAGTCGACCCTGGCGACCACCGAGTGGTTCGCCGGGCCCGAGATGACGGCCGCCGACATTCTGATGAGCTTTCCGGTTGAAGCCGCCGCGACGCGGAGCGGCATGGCCTCGCAGTACCCAAAGCTGAACGGGTTCTTGCAACGCATCCACGCGCTGCCGGCGTATGAGCGGGCGCTCGAGCGCGGCGGACCGTACGAGCTGTTGAGCTGACCGTGGCTGACAGCGGTCGCCAATTCACTGGATCTCGAGCGCGTCTCCGCGACAATGTGGGAATATAGCCACAACGAGTGAAGCGACACATCAGCCTATTTCTTCGCAGCTTTCTTCTTCGCAGCTTTCTTCTTCGCAGCTTTCTTCTTCGCAGCCACCGGGGCCGGAGCGTCTCCATCGAGCTGCTTGATCAACCGCTTGGGCGCCTGGGCACGGTAGCTCTCGTCGATCCACGCCTGCAACATCGCCAGATCAGGCCCCAGCCCGTCCTCGAAGCTCGCCGACACCCAGCCGCTGCGGCCCAAGCCGTACGCGGTTGGCTTGGTGTTCGGCAGCATGAGCGCGACGTCCTTCGAGCGCGGGAGCTTGCACGAGATGTTCAGCGGCTCGCCCTCGAGGCTGAGGTACGCGAAGGTCTTGTCGTTGACGGCCAGGTCCATGTGCCCCGGCCACGGGCTCTTGTAGTGGACGCCGGGATACCTCATCCCAAACGCCCGCAGCGCCAACAGCACCTCGTCGTGCGGCCCCTTCTTCTTCGCCTTTGCCATGCGCTCGATCCCCGCCTCGATGGTGCGTCCAACTCGCTCGCCCGCGCAAGCTGTGACCTTGGCCAAGCAGGATCGCACGCCGGGCAACGTGACCAAGGACCGCTGGCGGCCCAGTACGCGCTTCGTCGCTGATCGTCGGCCGTCGGGGCCAGGCGGTGGCTCGAGGCCGACGCGCCCCTCGAGTTTGCGGTACTCAGGATCCCCGTGCCGCGATCCACTGCGTCAACACTCGATCGAGCTCGGCGGCGGCGTGGCCCCTGGGGCCCTGCGACGATGTTCGGAGTCGTTGCGATCCCCATGGTCGCCTGCCGCCCCGGCCCGCCCACGCCGGTCGTGCCGGCCACCTCACCCGCCTCGCTCGATGTGCAGGGACATGGGCGTCGACGGGATCATCACGGACTACCCTGACGTGCTGCTGCGCGTGCTCGGGCGCAGTGCAACGCGTGATCCCGAGGCCGCCGACGCGTCAACCTCGATCCCGCCAGACCCGGTCGATACGGCGATCCCGAAGACTCTGCGCGCGGTCTCGGTCGGCCTGGTCAGTCGGGCCGACCGGAGCTCGCAGCTGGCGATGTTGGGGTTTCGGTGCGTGAGCGATCCACTGCCGACGACCGCCGACTGAGGTGCCCTCGATGAGGTCACGCCGGTCGTGGGCATCCCTCGGCCGCATCGGCCGGCCCCGGACCGTCGGCGACCGTGAGGCTGGGATCGAGCGCGTGCTGCCAAGCATGGAACCGGTCCGGTTCCGGTCTGGCTGGCCACTCACCGCGAGCTGCACACCAGCCGACGCGTGGGGGTGGTCTTCGCCCAGCCCGCCACGGAGCCCGCCATGGCCATGGACTGAGCCCAGCGACAAAAGCGACCACCCACCCGCCAGATCCGCGATACTATGAGCCCCACCTCGGAGCCATCCATGCCGCGCCTGATCCCCTGCCCCGCTTGCCACTCTCACGTGCTCGTCGACGAGCACACCTGCCCCCACTGCAGCGCATCACTGCGGACCGCCGCGCCCAAGCTGCCGGTCGTGCTGATGGGTCTGGCGCTGGCCGGTTGCCCAGCCGTTGGCGAGCCGGACTACGGCGTGCCGGATACGGGGCTAGAAGAGACCACGACGAGCACGGACACGGACACGGACACGGACACCGGGATGACCTCGGATACCGACTCCGGGACCGACTCCGTTGGCGAGCCGGAGTACGGCGTGCCCGATACGTCCCCGTAGCACGATCAGCTTCGGCTCCCGCCCGCTCCAGCCGGGTGCGCCAATTCCTGAATCGTGCCGATGACGTGCGCGACGTCGATCGGCTTTTGGATCAGCCGGCCAAAGCCCGACTCGCGGGCGAGCGCGCGCGCGCGCTGGCTGCCGTCGGCCGTCACCGCGATGCTCTGGACCGCTCCCCCCAAGTGTGTGGGCCGCTGCCGGATTCGGCGCATGAGCTCGTGGCCGTTCATTCGCGGCATGTCGATGTCACTCATGAGCACATGTGGCGCAAAGTTCACCAAGTCGTCGAGCACCGCTTGCGCCGTCGTGCGGGTCGCCGTGACCGCCCCAGACAGCGTCAAGATCATCGCAAGGAGCTCGAGCGTGTCGAGATCGTCATCGACCAGCATCACGCGAACGCCTGCGAGCGCGTGCGCCTGCGTGCTCATGAATCCTCGCCCCCGGACGGTTGGCCTGGACCACAGGGGTATCGGATCGTGCTCGCCCCATCGCGCTCGACCTTGTCGGCGACCGCCGGCCTCCTCGCGGTCGGGCCCAACTCGAAGCTACGCCTCACCGGTGTCCCCTGCTTCCAGTGTGAGCGCGGGGCCGAGTGAGCGCGGACTCGAGCAAGCTATGACGCACGGTTCAAATAGCTGCAAAGCCTGTGCCGCAAGAGGTGACTACATACGGGGCACCTTGCCCGACAGCTCGAAAAATCGGGCGCGACTGGAACCCCACTCGCGCCCGCCCGACTCTCACACGAATACGAAAAACTCGAATTAGATGCTTGCGATGAAATCGTCGGCCTGCTGCTCAGCCCACTCTCGGGCCTCGCCGTAGCGCTGCTGAAGCCTGGCGACCAATTGGTCGCGGCGTCCCTTGACTTGCTCGAGGTCTTGGTCGGTCAGCTTGCCCCACTTGGTCCGGGCCTGGCCCCTGAGCTCATCCCATTTTCCTTCGATCTGTGTCCAGTTCATTGGTGTCCTTTCATGCTTGGTGATATGAATTGCTGCGCTCGACGACCGCGATTGTTGGGCTACGAAGACTCGTAGGCATCGAGTCGCTCCTCGAGCTTGGCGAGGGCTTCATCGAGCTTGCGGACGGCGTCCTGCGATGTCTCGAGCGTGGCCTGCTCGACAGCCTCGAGCTTGGCGTCAACGTCAGCCTTGGCCGCGTCGAGCTCCTGCGTGACCTTGGCCTCGACCTCGCGTCCGTCGGCCTTCGCCTTGGCCTTCGCCGCCTCGACCCGGGTGGCGAACTCGTCGGCCTTGGCCTTGGCCTTGGCCTTGGCGTCGTCGGCCTCATCCGCGATCTCGTTGCCGGCCTGCTCGAGCTTATCGCCGGCCTTCTCGACCCCAGCTTCAATCTTGTCGCCGGCCTGTTCGGCCTCTTTCTTGGCCTGGTCGTCGACCTTGGTCCCCTCGCAGCTGACCGAGAAGGTGAGCGCGAGCAAGATGGCCATTGGCGTCCAGATGTTGAGTGTGTTCATTGTTGCTCCGTTTCGTGAGTTGATGTGTAAAATCGTGTTCAGCCCGGCTCGCTGGCGTTGGCGGCGTTTTGCACGTGGAGCGTGCTCGCGTCGATCGACGCGCCGCCGACCTGTTGCGCGCCAAAGTCGAGCGTGCGGATTGGAAAGGGAATGCTCAGGCCGGCCTCATCAATGGCCCGCTTGATGCGAATGATCATGTCCGAGCGCGCCTCGAGGTAGCCAAACTGCGCGGGGTCACCCAGCCACACCCGAACGTCGAAGTCGATTGAGCTCGAGCCAAAGCTCTTGAAGAACACCTCGATATCACGATCTCGATCTCGCCATTCGACCTCTTCGAGCGCCTCGATCACGACCTCACGCGCGCGCTCGAGGTCGTCCGCGTACGCGACCCCCAGCTCGATGTCGACGCGGCGCTCTTTGGTGCGACTATAGTTCGTGATCACATTTTGAGACAGATCCTTGTTGGGCACGATGACGTGCAGCCCGTCAAAGGTGCGCATCACCGTGCGGCGCAGGTGGGTCTCCTCGACGGTGCCGATCTTGTCGCCAATCTCAATGATGTCGCCCGGCTCAAACGAGCCGCGAAACGCCAGCATGGCCCCGGCCATGAAGTTGGCGGCGATGTCCTGGAACGCGAAGCCAAGCGCGAGTCCAATCACCCCGACCCCAGCCAGCAGCGAGGTCACGGCCTTGTCGAGGTGCAGGAGGCTCAGCGCGACCGAGATCCCTGCGATGACAACCCCGACCTTGGCGACGCTCCCCAGCAGGGCCGACAGCGCCTCGTTGTTGGTGACCCTGTCAAAGCCGCGCCGGGTCCAGTTGCCCACGTGACGGGCAAGGAGACCAAACAGCGCGACGACCACGGCGGCGAGCAAGAAGTTCGGCAACATCTCGATCGAGGTCTCGGTCCAGCTGGTGAGCTTGCCGTACAGACCATCGAGGGCCGAGGCGAGCGTCTCGGGAAGCGCTGGCGATGTGGCGTGGAGACCGAGGACAGATTCTATTTCAAGGTGGCCGTGCATGTTGCACGGCGCTGTTGTGCACGACGCGTACCAGACTGGGAGCGGGCTCTGTGTGCACGCCCGTCGAGGGCGGTGTGACGCGACCGCTCGGCGTGGCGCACCTGTGTGCCAAAATGAACCGCCGCGAGTCGCTGGTTCGGGTCAGCGCGGCTCAGCGCGGATCCACGAAGGGCACCGTGAAGTAGAAGCGGGCCCCGCCCTCCGCGGCTTGATCGACCGCGATCTGGCCGTGATGGGCCTCCACGAGGCTCTTGGCGATTGCGAGCCCAAGCCCGGAGCCGGAGCTCTTGGCCCGATCCTCGGCCTGCCAAAAGCGCTCGAAGACCTGGCCGCGATCTCGCTCGTCGATGCCGGGGCCACGATCGCTGATCGAGATCTCGACGCAGTCGGTGCTCGCTGGGCTTGCCCGCACGCGAACCTCGATCTGGCTCGCGCTTGGACCGTACTTGATCGCGTTGCGCAGCAGGTTGTCCATCACCTGAATCAGGCGCTCGCGGTCGGCTTGGATCTCGCCCAGGCCGTCGTCGACCTCCAGGACGAGCTCGTTGCCGTGGCGCTGGGCGAGCGCCGCGACCTCGGCGAGCGCAGCTCGGGCGAGCGCGCCAGGGTCGAGCGCCCGAAGCTCCAGCTCGATCTTCCCGCTCTCGAACTGCGAGACATCGAGCAGATCCGTGATCAGTCGATTCGAGCGAGTGACCGCGCGCCGAATGCTGTCGATCGCCATCCGCCGCGTGCCCGGGTCCTCGTTCTCGAGCAGCGCGAGCGACAGCTGAATGTTGTTGAGGGGTCCGCGAAGGTCATGAGAGACGACCGCGAGCACCCCGTCCCGGGCCGCGACCGCCTGACGCAGCTCCGTGCTGACCCGCAGCAGCTCGCGCGCGCGCGCCTCGGCCTCGGTTCGCGCGCGGGCGCTGTGACGCAGGGCGGCCCGCTGCTCCGCGCGAGCCTCCCGCTCCGCGACGCGACCCAGCAGCATCCCGAGGTTCGCCAGCAGCTGAACCAGGGCCAGGTCGCCGCGGGCGTCTGGCTTCGTCGCAAAGAACTCCAGGGCCGCGACGACGACGCTCCCCGAGATGATCGGGAGCACAAAGTAGTGATGCAGCCCCAGGGTCGCGGCCAGCTCAGCCCGCTCGCTGCCGTGCTCTGCCTCGAGGTGGTGGAGCACGAGCGGGGTCTGATCGTGGATCGCCCGATCCGCCAGCGAGAACCGCTCGAGCTCCCCGGAGTCGGTGCGAAGCCGCTCGAGCTCGGGGCCGCCAGCGAAGTGCCACAGCTGCGTGCCGCGGGCGCGGGCGTCCTCGCGGTCTACGGCGAGCGCGTGACCGACAGCCCAACCCATGTGCTCGCAGATCATCTCGAGCGCCTCTGCGACGACATCTTCGAGGTTGCCGGACTCGTTGGCGGCCTCTGACATGGCGTAGGTCAGGGCCAGGTCCTCGCGCAGGAGCGTCAGCGAGCGCCGGGTGCCAGCGAGCCGCTCGCTGGGCCGCCTGCTGCTCACTGCCCTCCCTCCTGCTCCGCTTCGTTGCCTGGACCGTCTTCGAGCCGCCCGAGCCGGCGATACAGGGTACGCCGCGCGAGCCCGAGGACCTCGGCGGCCCGCGTCTTGTTGCCCTCCACCGCCTCGAGGACCCGTCGAATGTAGCGACCCTCGAGCTCGGCCAAGGTGATTAGCTCTTCGGGTTCAGCAGCGTGAATGACCAACTTGGCGTGCTCGTAGCAGGTGACCTTGTCGGGCAAGTCCGCGAGGGTGAGCTCGTCGTAGCGAGCCAGGGCGACCGCGCGCTCCATGCAGTTTTCTAGCTCACGGACGTTGCCCGGCCAGTCGTAGGCCAAGAGCTTGTCCGCGACGGCGGCGGTGATGCCCTTGACGGGCTTGCCGCTGCGCTCGGCGATACGCGTCAAGAAGAATTGCGCGAGCAGCAGCACATCTCGACCCCGGACCCGCAGCGGCGCGACGTGAATGTTGACGACGTTGATCCGATAAAACAGGTCCTCGCGAAAGCGCTTCTCTTCGACCTCGGTCTCGATGTCACGGTTGGTCGCCGCGACCACGCGAGCCCCAACCGCCACCGTCTTGTCACTGCCGACGGCCCGAACGCTGCGCTCTTGCAGCGCCCGCAGCAGCTTTGGCTGCATCTCGATCGGCAGCTCGCCGATCTCGTCGAGGAACACGGTCCCGCGCCCGGCTTGAACGAACAGGCCGTCGCGCGAGCGCTGGGCCCCCGTGAAGGCCCCACGCACGTGACCAAACAGCTCGCTCTCGAGCAATTGAGGCGGGATCGCAGCGCAGTTGATCGCGACGAAGGGCTGCTCGGCCCGCTCGCTCTGGCGGTGCAGCTCGCGGGCCACGAGCTCCTTGCCAACCCCGCTCTCTCCGGTCACGAGCACCGGAACGTCGGCATCTGCGACCCGCTCGATCAGGCTCTGGGTCCGGGCCATCGCGCTGCTCTCGCCGATCAGGGTCGACGCGTCGGCGCGGTGGATCATCCGCCTGAGCCGGTGGACCTCGTCCTCGAGCGCGGCCTGATGCAGCGCCCGCTCGAGCCGATGAAGGATCTGCTGAAGATCGACGGGCTTGCTCGCAAAGTCGTGGGCGCCCGCGCGCAACGCCGCGACCGCGGTGGCCATGTTGGCCTTTCCGGTCATCACCAGCACGGGCATGTTGGGGTAGCGCGCGCGGACACGCGTGCACAGCTCCACCCCGCTCAGCCCGTCCATGTGGACGTCGGTCAGCAACGCGTCGAAAGGGTCGGCCTCGAGCTGCTCGAGCGCGGCCTCACCAGAACCGACCGCGCTGGCCTGATAGCCCTGCGCTCGCAAGTTGGCGCACAGCAGCTCGCGGGTGTCGAGATCATCGTCGACGACCAGGATTTTGCTGTCCATCTGGGAGCTTCTAGCATGGCTTGGTCGAGCAAACCCGCGGCCGGCGAGCCATGCGGATCAGCCCGCTGCCCTCGGTGAACCTGACTACGAAGGTGTCCGCAAGCGGGCGATCGGTGAACCTGTCCACGAAGGTGTCCGCAAGCAGGCGAGAAGCCCTCGCCCGAGCTGAAAACACCCCGACACTTAGTGTCAGCTTGTCACGACCGGCAGCGAGCGCCGGCCCGCGGGCGGCGGCAGGTCCGACCACGGCTGTTCGCGCAGCTCGAAGCCGCCAAAGTCATAGGGGCTCCCCGGCGCAGCGCGGGCGTGCACGATCACCTCGCGCAGCCCTTGCTTGCGCAGCTTGTCGGCCCGGTAATAGCAAAACGGATTGTTGCCCCGCCGCCCCAATGTGCTGTGGCTGGTGAACGAGCACCCGGCCCGGCACACGTCGGCGTAGTAGCAGCTCGCGCAGTGGCCCCACAGCTCGTCGGTGCTGCGATCACGGGTGAACCTGATCGCCTCGCTGTCCCAGATCTGTTCGAGGCTGAGCTCGCGCACGTTGCCGCCCTGATACGGCGCGGTGGGTAGCGAGGGGCAGCCCTTGACGGTCCCGTCGGACTCGATGCCCAGCACATAACGGCCAGCCTGGCAGCCGGGAAAGAACCGGTCGCGCCGATCCGGGCGCGAGCGTAGCAGCGGCTCGTGCGGCCCGTAGTAGCCCAGGTTGTTGCCAAGCGTGACGCGAAACGATTCCATCTCCGAGGCGCCGCGAGCCTGCGCGCGGGCGCTGGCTCCCGCCTGGATCTGCGCGAGCGTGTCAATGATCTCCAGGACCATGTAGGGCTGCACGATCCACTCTGGGTGATCGGCCGCGCGACCCATCGGCGCGGTCAGCTGCCCACGCCAGACCAACACTCCAGCGGCCTCGAGCTCGGCTGCGATCGCCGGGAGCTCGTGCATGTTGAGCTGGTTGATCTGCGAGTTGCTGGTCACCACCATGCCGGCCGCGCGCGCGTGCTCGATCGCTCGCATCGCCGCGTCGTGGCTGCCTGGGCTGGCCCGCAGCCTATCGTGGACCGCGGCCGTGCCGTCGATCGACACACCGACGGCGGCCAGGCCCGCGTCGCGCAGACGCTGAGCCCGAGCAGCCGTCAGCCCGCGGCCGCCGGTCTGCATGGTCACGCGGACGCCGGCTTTGGCGAGGTGCTCGACGAGTTGGTACACGTCGCTGCGCAGGTAGGCTTCGCCGCCGATCAGCGTGACCTCGCGGCTGCCAAGCTCGACGAGCGCGTCGGCGACCGCGAGCAGCTCGGCGGTGTCGAGCTCGTCGTCGCGCACTGGACCGGCTCGGGATCCACAGTGGGCGCAGGCGTGGTCGCAGCGAAGCGTGATCTCCCAAACGGTGTAGATCGGGCGGGGCTGATCGACCTCGTGCTCGCGAATGGTGCGGGAGCTCGACATGCGCGTCGAAGCTACCACCGACGCGGTCGACCCGGTGGCGATTGTGGCGGTTGTGGCTGGAGCTGCTCGAGCGCGAGCTGACGCAGCGTTGACGCACCGGTCCGCCCGTGAGTCAATGCGATCCGGCCGCCATGGACATCAAGAAGCTCGCACTCGATCTCGCTACTCGCTACCGCGCCGTGATCCTCGTTGGCGTTGGCCTGCCCGTGGGGCTCGCGTTCGATGCCGGCCTCCGCCTGCGCGCCAAGGTCTACGATCTGCTGGGCGCCGCACCCGAGCGCCACGACGAGAAGGTCGCCGAGGTCCAAGATCAGGTCCGCCGCTGGGCCGCGCAGCCGGCGGATCAGCGCAAGCCCATGTGCACGGATCGCAAGACGTGGATGAACCTCTCGACCCGGTTCGAGCCCAAGCACCAGTGGCACCAGATACGCATGGGCAACCTGCGCGACATCTTGCGGGTCGACGTAGAGGCCAAGACGATCCACGTCGAGCCCTTCGTGACGGTCGGCCAGGCAACAAGCTACCTGATCGATCGCGGCCACATGCTGGCCGTCAACCTGGAGATCGCGGAAGCCACGCTGGGCGGCCTGGCGATGGCGGTGGGCATGACAACGCACTCGCACAAGGTCGGGCTGCTCAGCGAGACGGTGGTCGCCTACGAGGTCGTGACCGCCAGCGGTGAGCTGCTGCGGGTCACGGCAGACTCACACCCCGAGCTCTACCGCGCGCTGCCCTGGTCGCACGGCACCCTGGGCCTGCTCGTGGGCCTCGAGCTGAAGATCATCCCGGTCAAGTCGCACGTGCACATGCGCTACGAGCCAACCCACTCGCAGGCGGAGTACTGCGCCCGCATGTACGACCTGTCAACCATGGACGACGGGCCGGACTTCATCGAGGCCACCGTGTACTCGCGGGATCAGGCCGTGATCATGAAGGGTGAATTCGCCGATCCGGTCACGCCCGAGCAGCGCGCCAAGATCAACCCAATTGGCCGCTGGTACAAGCCGTGGTTTTACACCCACGTGCGCGAATACCTCAATGGCGGGGGCGATGAGTACATCCCGCTTCGCCACTATCTGCTTCGCCACAATCGCAGCATCTTCTGGGTCGTCGAGCACATGATCCCCGGCGGCAATCACCCGCTGTTTCGTGCGCTGCTGGGCTGGATGATGCCGCCCAAGATCGCCTTCTTGAAGTTCTCGACCACGCCGGCCGTGCGCAAGATGACCTTCACCATGCAGGTGTTTCAGGACATCACCCTGCCCATGAGCGCGATGGCGGACGCGGTCAACAAGTCCGACGAGCTGTTCGACATGTACCCAATCCTGCTGTACCCGTGCCGGGTCTACGATCGCGGGCCGGGCAGCGGGCAGCTGCGCAACCCGGCGGCGAAGGATCGGGTCCTGGGTCGGGACTACGCGATGTACTTTGATCTTGGGGTCTACGGCGTGCCAGGGCCGATCCAGCGGGGCGAGAAGTTCAAGACCGTGCACGCGATGCGCGAGATGGAGGCGTTCACCCAGAGCGTGCGTGGGTTCCCGTTCTTGTATGCGGACACCTTCATGACGCCCAAGGAATTCGAGGAGATGTTCGACCTGTCGCTGTACCGGGAGGTCCGGGCCAAGTACGCCGCGGAAGGGGCGTTTCCCACGCTGTACGACAAGATCAAGCCCGAGGTCGATGTGCTCGCGGTGCTCGAAGAAGAAGATGAATGGGACGCTGAGTGGGGCGCGCTCGACCCCGACCCGAGCGCGGCCTGATGACGGGCTATCCGGCTGCCCGGCTTCCTGGCCCATCCACGATCCATCGCGCCGTGTTCAACACCAGCTGCAGGTTGTCCCGCGCGTCCGGGTGCTGCACGCCCACGCCAAACCACTCGCCTTCGTGGTCAACGTAGCGCGCTGACAGCATCGCTGCTTCGCCGAACATGGCGACCCGCCCACGTCCAAGCTCGCGCACGGCCGCCAGCGCCCAGCCCCCGGCCGCGCGCCGCTGGGTATGCTCCGAGAACTCCCAAGCGACCTCCGGCATCAGCGTGACGGCGTCAGCTGGCATCACGACCAGCGCCGTGGCGTCGTCCGGCGTCTCGAAGGTCGCGCCCGTGAATGACTGCAATTGCTCGAGCCGCTCCTCGATCCGCGCGCCGTCGGTGATGGGATGGCCCGCGAGGATCGTCCCGTCCGCCCGGCTAAATCCAATGATCGATTGTTCGATCTGCCCCGGCTCGCGCTCGCGGAACCCAAACCCATTGTTGAGCGCAAACCCAACCCGGGCCGCGAGCGCCTCGGCGGCCCCGGGAAACGGCATGTGATCCGCGACCACCCACAGCCCGCCGCCAGCTTCGACCCAGTCGCCGACCGCCGCGATCTCGTCTGGGGTGAACGCCGAGGGCGTTGGCAGCGACCAGTCGCCCACGTTCTTCGCGTTGAGTGGGTTGACGATCACCAGCAGGTCGACGCTCGCCAGCACCGTGGCGTTGAACGGGGCGTCGACGAACTCGACCGTGAAGCCATCTCCCGTGAGGGCCTCGGCGAACACCGCGTAGTTTGAGCGAATACGATAGTTGTTGTGGCCGGCGTCGATCGCCACCCGTGGGCCCGTCCCGGCGGCAAAGCTTGGTGTTGGAACCTCGATCGCCACGCTCGGCGCGGCGTTGGGCCCAGCGCCCGGCGTGACGATCACCCGTGGCGGCGCCCACTCATTGGACGCGGCTGCTGCTGCTGCGGGGGGATCGGAGCTCGCGGAAACGACCGCGGCGGCCCCGGGCGAGGGCGCGCTCGGACAGGCCAGCAACAAGCACGCAGCCGCGACGGGCAACCAGGGCATCGATCGCCAGGTCATCTGTCCCAGCCTACCAGCCTCGCTGCGCACAACATCACGATGTTTGCGGCGATCCTGGACCCAAGCGCCAGCACGATCTAGCGTGCGCCCATGGCCAACCCGACCGCCACCCTCGAGACCTCGCTCGGCACCTTCAAGATCGAGCTCTACACCGACCTGATGCCGATCACCGCTGGCAACTTCGTGAAGCTGGCCAAGAGCGGCTTTTATGACGGCCTGCACTTTCACCGCGTGATCAACAAATTCATGCTGCAGTTCGGCTGCCCGCACAGCCGCGACCCCAACAGCCGCCGGGCCGGCACCGGGGACGGCCCCGATGGCACGATCCAGGACGAGCACCCCGCGAACGCGAAGCTCTCGAACGAGCCCGGCACCCTGTCCATGGCCAACACCGGCCGCCCGAACAGCGGCAGCTGCCAGTTCTTCGTCAACACGGTGCACAACGCCTACCTCGACTGGTTCAGCGCAGGGCAGTCGAAGCACCCCGTGTTTGGCCGCGTGACCGAGGGCATGGACGTCGTCCACGCGATCGAGCAGACCCCGACCGACGGCAACGATCGCCCGCGCACGCCCGTGCAGATGATCCGCGTCACCGTCACCGACTGATCCAGGGTGTCTTCAGCTCGGGCGAGGGCTCCTCGCCCGCCTAGTCCCGAATCAAGCGCTGCGCGCTCGACTCGGGCCTACTATGTCTTCAAGGGGGCTTTCGAAAGCCCCTCGCTTCGGCGGCGGAGCCCCCTTCGCTCACCCCAAACGCTCGCCTGTCGGCTCGTACTAGCCCCAAATCACTCACCTTTTCCAATTCAGCGCTTGATTTGGGCCTACTAGGAAGGGCGCTGGGGCGCGAGCCGGGGGCCGCACCCGGCGGCCCAGTCGTCGAGGCGCGTGAGCGTGCTGTCGAGCACCTCGGCCGAGCGCGCGATGCCTGCCATCGCGGCCTCGAGCGCGTCACGAGCCCGGATCAGTCGGCTGCGGATCGTGCCCGATGGCATGCCAAGCACCCGCGCGATCTCCTCTGTGCTCAGCTCCTCCCAGTAGTGCAGCTCGAGCACGACCTGGTAGTTGATCGGGATCGCCCGCAGCCCTTCGAGCAAGAGTCGCTGCTCTTGCGCGTGAACGATCACCGAGGTCGGGCTGGGGTCGACGGCTTCGATCGCGACCTCGTCGAGCTCGACCTCTCCCGGCTTGCGGTAGGTCTTTCGCAAGTGCGCACAAAACACGCGATACGCGATGCACAGCAAGTAGCCGCGAAACCGGCTGCCGTCCGCGATCCTGTCCCGACCTTCGAGGGTCGCGGTGAAGGTCTCTTGGATCAGGTCAGCGACCTGGTCCGCCCCAACCTTGTTGCGAAAGAAGCGAGCGACTGGCGGATAGTGCCGGACGAAGAGAAGCTCTCCCGCCTCAGCATCGCCGGCCCGCCACGCAACGAGTAGCTCGGCGTCGCTGGTCGGGGTGGCTGGGTGGTTCGAGGACTCGGTCATGATGATCGACACCGCGAGCACCGCTCGCCGTGCCAATCATAATCGAGCGGAGACTGCGTCGCACCCTGCCCTCGCGTCAGGTGGTTCGACCTGCTCAGGACGGACAGGTCGTGCGCGGTTTGAAGATGATTGTGGTCGTGGGTCCCATCGTGCCGACCACGGCCTCGCCGGGCGAGCTGTCGCGAACATCGACGCTGAAGTCGATCGTCGCGCCGTTGGGGTCGCTGAAGGTGATCGAGTTGCTCGTGGTCGTTGGCAACGGATACGCGGTGGGCGGCGTGGAAGCCGGGGTGTAGAGGACCCCCAAGATGCTGTGGCCGGGGTTGACGAAGGTGACCGTGATCGTCGAGTGGGTCTCGAAGCTCAGGCTCTGTGGATCCACAGGGCCCCCGACGGAGATGGTGTAGCTGGACTGGTGACAGGTCATCTCATGGCTTGGCCTCACTCGCCCGCCAACCGGCGCTCGTCGCCAGTCGCGCTGACGCTGTCGAGCAAGATCGCCAGCGTCGCCTCACCCATGGCCACCGTCTTTGCGTGAGCACGCGCCGACGCGAGCGCCGCTGCTCCGGCTGCACGATCCGCGGGCGCCCCACGCAACGCGAGCACACCGCGAAACAACTCGAGCTCCATCCGCTCCATGCCCGCGAGCTCCTGCCCGTCGAAGCGTGCGAGCCCCGCCCGGGCCGACTCGAGCTGGCCCGAGGCGACATCGACGCTGATCAGCCCAAACCTGGCGTCCACGGCTTGCTCGTCGCCGCCGCCCTTGGCCTCGATCACCGCGAGCGCCGACTCGAACTCGACCCGCGCGTCGTCGATCTTACCCGTGGCGAGCAGCGCCCAACCCAGGCCCGCGCGGAAGTACGCGACGTAGACATCGTCGGCCCCGTAGGCGTCCGCATACCCCTGGACCGCCCGCCGGTAGGCGAGGATCGCCGGCTCGGGCTCCGCCAAGAAGTAGTGGGCTGCCGCGACCAGAGAAGCAGCCTCGGCCTGTTCAATGGATGTCTGCGACACACGCTCGAACGCAGCCGCAGCCGCGCGCCCATGCCCGAGCGCCGCGTCGCTGAGACCTCGAGCGAGCGCGAGCTGACCCAGCACCAGCTGCGCGCGCCCGGTGTTGCGCAGCTCGAGCTCTTTGGCGTGCGCCCAGATCTGCACGGCGCGCTCGAGCATGGTTTGAGCGAGCTCGGCGTCCCCGGCCTCGAGCGCGAGCTGCCCCAGGTTGTAGGCCGCGAGCGCGACGTCGGGGTGACGTGGACCGTGGACGCGCTCGAGCAAGTCGAGCGCGTGGGCGAACAGCTCGAGCGCGCGATCACGGTCACCTTGGTTGAGCACGACCACGCCCAGCGAAGTGCTGGTGTGGGCGGCGAACAGCAGGTCTTGGTGGTCTGGGTCGCCCTCGAACACCGCCACCAGCGGCTCGAGCAGGTTGAACGCGGCCACGAATTGCTTGTCGAGCAGCTCGAGGTTGCCGCGGACATAGTCGAGCCGGGCCATGGCATGCGGCTCGAGGTGATCGGCGCCGACACGCCGGGCCGCCGCGTCGGCGCGCCGCAGCCACCGACGTCCCGCCTCTACGTCCGTCTGTTGGGTCGCGGAGAAGCTTGCCATCCGCCGCCAGCTGTCCGCGACCACACGATCGTGGTGGGCGACCTCGGCGAGATCGGCGGCTTGCTCGAGGGCCTCGAGCCCCGCGGCCGCGTGGCCGCCATCGAGCAACGCCCGACCTCGGGCGTGCGCGAGCTCGGCGGTCAACGGCGGATAGTCGAGCTCACCCACTTGCGCGGTGAGCTGCTCGAGCCTTGCCAGCGCCGTTTCATGGTGAGCGATCAGCAGCTCGGCCTCGATGCCCGCGAGCTCGTCGCGAGCCCGCTCGACCGCGGCAGCGAGCGCCCTTGGGGGATCGGGCGGGCCTCCCTGGCTTGCCTCGCGCGCGCAGGCGCGTGGATCGTCTAGCCGCAGCACCGCCCGCGGGGCCTCGCGCAGCGTCTGGAGATCGCCAGCGAGCATGAGCTCGACCAGGTGTTGGGTCGATCGGCGTTGGCGCTCGAGGCAGGCGCCGAGGCGATCGAGCACGATCGGATCACCGCCAGCGCGCCCGCGACACAGCTGGGCGCGGCTGTCGATCCAGCGCGCGCGCCAGCGATCGAGGCTCGCCACGATCGCGGCCTCGCTGTCGACGAGCCAGGTCGCGTTGGGTGCTGCCGCCGCGTCGGCCAACACCTGACCAAGCTGCGCGCGCTGACTTCGATCCCACGTGAGCCCGAGCTCGCTCGCTACCCCCGCGCAGTCTTCGACGCTCGCGTCGTCCCCCCACCAGGCCACGCTCGCGCCGCTGAACAGCCCGACGCCCACCGCGACCACGGCTGAACCGAGCAGCCAAGACCGACGCCGCCGCCGACCCAGCCCATGCTCGAACGCGGCGACCAGATCGTCGAGGGTCTCCCACCGGTCATCGGGCTGTTCCGCGAGACCCCGACGGATCAGCGGCCAGATCCAGTTGGGGACCCAACCCCGACCGCGCTGCTTGGTAGGTGGTGTCAGCGGTCGCCAGTCCACGTCGCCACTGAGCATCTCGTTGAGGGTGCGCCGCGCAAACGGCCGCCGCCCCCACAGCCCCTCGTAGAGCGACACGCACAGCGCGAACTGATCCGCGCGAGCATCCGACCAGCCCTGAAACTGCTCTGGAGGCATGTAGGCCGGCGTACCCTTGACCTCGCCGCTGCGGCTGACGAGCGAACGCCGAGCGTCATCGGTGATGGACTGCGAGCGATCCAGATCCCAGGTCTGTTCGAGATCTTCGGAGGTGGAGGACTGACGATCGAGCGCCGCGAGTCCAAAGTCCGCGACCGCGACCCGGCCTTCCGCGCTGCGCAGCACGTTGTCGGGCTTGAAGTCACGGTGCACGACCCCAGCCGAGTGGGCGGCCGCCAGCCCGCGCGCGGCGTCGAGGTAGGCCCTGAGCACGGGCTCCCAGCCGGGCGCGTGGGCGATCCAATCGCGCAGGCTGCCGCCGTTGACGTACTCCATGGCCAAGAACACGCGGCCGTGCTGCTCCCCCACCTCGTAGACGTGCACGACGTTGGGGTGCGCGAGACGAGCGAGGGCCCGCGCCTCTACCCGCAGACGTTCGGTGAAGCGCTGGTTGGCGAGATGGGCGTGGACAAATTTGACCGCGACCGCGCGATCGAGCTGCTCGTCAATTGCGAGCTGAACCTCGCCCATCGCCCCCGCGCCGAGCCGCCGAACGATCCGATAACGGCCCACGCGCAGGGCCCCGCGGCCCGCGAACATGCGTGAACGAACCAACTCGAACAGCCGCTGGCCCTCGATGTCACCGGCCCAACCACCCTCTGGCTGCTCGCTGCCCCGCGTCACTCCGCCGCGCTCGCTCGGCCGGCGCGTGAAGGTGGACTCGTCATCCGTGGATGATGCCGGAGCACCCGACAGGGGCGCCGCAGCATTCGGCATCGTCGTCAACGTCATGGGCTCGCGCCTGCGCGCCGAGCATACTCGGGGCCGCTGCGCGAAACGACCGCTGGCACGCGCGAATCCATGGCCCGCGGACTTGCGCGCGGATGACAAAGATCACCGCGATTTTTTGCAGCGGTTTCGGCTGGGTCGCCACGCGAGCGATCGGAGCACGATCAGAGCAGGCGCAAGAACGCGAGCAACGCCGCGCGCTGGTCGTCGCTCAGTCCCCGCGAATCGCCGGTTGCTGGGCCAAGCTCGTGATCACACGAACGCTCGAGATCCTCGCGCAGGCGCACGCCCTCGAGCACGGCTTCGAGGCTGTCGGCGCCGCCGTTGGTGAAGTACGGCCACTTCAAGTACAGCCGCCGCAGCGCAGCCACGCGCGCACCTTCGGGGTGGACCCACGGGACGATGCCGGTCTTCGCGTAGGCGTTGCTGGCCCAGACCAGCGGCGCGTTGTCGCTGAAGATCAGCCGCCGCCACGGCTCGAGATCACCGCCGGGCCCCAGCGCGACGCGGGTGCTTGGATCATCGGCGACCAGCCGGGCTTGATGGCAACCCTCGCAGGTGCTCGCGAACAATTGCGCGCCGCGAGCCTCGAGCGGATCAAACTGCGCGCGCCCTCGCGTCGCGGGGTTGCTTGGCATCGACCACCGGATCAAGAACCGCAGCAACGCCCGCCGCAGCGTCTCGCCATCGACGCCGCCCGCAGGCCAGCCCGGGAGCTCGGCCAGCCACCCGAGCGCGTCGACATCCAGCGCAAACCAGGGCGCGCGGGCGCTGTGGCGGTTGGCCACGCCAAACTCGTTGTCGATCATCTTGGTCGTGGTCCGGTCCAGCGCGCGGCTAAAGTGCGGGCGGTTGGGGACCAGACCGATCAGCGGCTTGCTGCTGGCGTGGATCGGGCGGCCCTCGAACTCTCGACCGGTGAAGTGGACGCGGCCGTCACCGCGGCCCTCGAAGTGGCAGGTCTCGCAGGTGAAGCGGCTGCGCTTGCCGGTCGCGTCGTTCCACGGCGCCATCGCGGTGGTGAACACCAGCGCTTCGCCAAGTCGCTCCTCGAAGCTGCGATCATCGGGCGGCGCGGGCTTGGAGGTCACGGCGTCCGCGGTGATGTGCAGCCAGCGATCCAGGAGCGGATCGGCAGCCCACAGCGCCTCGGCGCCAAGTCGCGCGACGTCGGTGGTCCCCGGCAGGCCCGGCCAGCGCTCGACCTCTGGGGCCGCCTCGAACCCCTGCGCCCAGCGCAGCGTCAGCAGATCGGGCGTCGCGTAGCCGGCCAGCTGCAGCGCGGGCGTGGGCGTGGGATCGCTGGCGTTGATCCGCCACCGCGACCACTTGGGCGTGACGACCCCGAGCTCCGAGACGTTGACGCTGGTCAGCCGCTCGACCCCAGACTCGCGCAGCGCATACACGAACACGAACGAGTCGATGTAGCCAAAGCCCCCGTCGCGGCGCTCGAGTGGGTGATCTTCGACGCCAGTGAGCGCCAGCAAGCGATCCCCCACCGGATCCGCAGGCCCCAGCTCGAACGACCAGATCGGCCCGTCGTGCTGCGGGCCCGGAAGCGCGTGCAGCTGGCCATCCATGATCCGATCCACGCGGATCCGATGCTCGAGCAGGCAATTGCCAACCAACAGATCGGGCTCTGCATGCAGCGCGATCGGTCCCCGGCAGTAGGGCTGCCGCGCGACCACCTCGAGCTCGCCGTCGTCGCCGGGCTCCAAGCGGTGGAGCTGGCCGTGGCCTTCGTCGGCGACCCAGGCTGCCTTCGGTGTGGCCGCGATCGCCCGCGGCGCCAAGCCTCCGGGCAGCGCGATGTCCCCCAGTCGCTCGAGCGTCGTCGCGTCGTAGCGCGCCACTCGAGCCTCACCGGTTCCCACCACCAACAGCTCGCGGCCCCGCGTGGCCAGGTCGGTGGGGTCGTGCGGCGTCGCGGCCGTGTGCACCACCGCGCCGTGCTCATCGAACACCACCAGCTGATCGGCCCCGCGCAGCAAGCCCGCGAACCGGCGATCATCCAGGGCGAGCACGCGGTAGGGGTTCGCGCCCAGACGCTGGTCCGAAGCGGGGATCGCCGCGAAGTCGAGCTGCCCGCGCTGCGCATCCTCGAGCGCGAGCAAGCGAGCCCGCGCCTCGGCGTGTGGATCTGCTTCGGGTTCCTGGGCGACCTCGGCGACGACCGGCTCGGGCTCACGACAGCCAAGCAGCGCCGCCGCCATCCAGGCGGCGACGATCGCTCGCTGAGGCGTGACTACCAGCCGCCGTCTTCCTTGTCGTCGGCCTTCTTCTCTTCGGCCTTGTCGTCGCCGTCTTTCTTGTCGTCGGCCTTGTCAGCCTTCTCGTCGTCCTTCTTCTCTTCTTTCTTGTCACAGGCGACGGCCGTGAACGCGAAGGTCAGAGCCATGGTCAGCGCGAGCGCGTACTTTTGCATGGACCGGAGTCTACCCGACCGTCAGCTCGAACATCACCGTGGTGGCTTCGTGCGGCGGCGGATCCAGGGGGAGCCAACCGGTGGCTTCGGCCGTGACGGTCTGCGCGTCGCTGTTTGACGGAGCGCCCGTCCAGCCCGAGGGCCACCAGCGCAGCGTGGCCGGACCGGCAGCCGGACCCAGCTGAACCGACACGGGCCCGTCGATCTCGCAGCGAAGCCGCTGGGGCTGGATCTGACACGCGAGGGTCACGGGGCCGTTGGTGGCCTGCAGCAGCGGACCGCGTTCGTCTGCGAGGGTCCGCAGGCTGTGGGCCACGATCGTGCGGACCCCGTCGCGCTCCGAGCTGCTCGCCATCCGCAGCGGGCCCGTCAGCTCAACGGGCCCGAGCTCCAAGCTGCGCTCGTCGAGCACGCGCGCAAGGTCGACCCACGCCAGCGCACCGTTGGCCCAGCTGACCGTCGCCCGGGTGGCTTCGAACTCGACCGTGGGCGCGGCCGCCAGCACGGGCGCGGGATCAAACGGCTGGGTGGACACTTGCTGCAAGCTCGCGAAGCAGCGCGACCCGGTGTGCGGCTGCTCGACGCCCAGCCCGATCCACACGGCCTCACCGCCAAGCACGTGCCGGGCTGGCCCAGCGAAGTCCAGCCGCGGGCCCGCGCGCGTCCAGCCTTCCAGACCCGCGAGCAGCACCGCCCCAGCGTCCTCACCAGTGGTCTGCACATACCACCACGGCGCGCTCGTATCGGTCTGGCCGCGCTCGATTACAGCGTGTTCGCGCAGCGCCAAGCTGCCCTCGTAGGGGCGCGCGGCCGCGTCGAGGCCCGGGTACACGCAGCTCACCCGCACGCTCGGGCTTGGGCCTGGGCTGACGTCGGCGGGATCGAGCGACACGGACGACGAGAGCATCGCGCTCGAGATCCAGTCTGCTGGCAACTTCGCCCGCTGCTCGCTGGATTGCTCCGGGGGAACCGCGTACCGGGACCACGCAAACCCGGGCGCCACCTCGAACGCGTAGGCGCCCGAACGCCGCATCTCGAACCGCTGATCCAGCGCGGTGACGATCGTCGCGTCGTAGGGCCGCGCCCCCTCGGTCTCGCTCGCAAACCAAGTCGTCGCCGCATAGCTGAGCTTCTTGTAGCGATCGTGGTAGCTGGCCTTGCGCGTGCTCGAGCCAACGTTGTGGAGCACCAGCCCTGCGCCGTCGCGGTCGTGCTCGACCATCCACCCGATCGCCGGGATCGCGTGGACAAAGTCGCCAAGGTCGGCCGGCAGCGGCTGCTCGGGCGCGGTCCAAAATTCGTGGTCTGGCGGCAGGGCCAAGACCGCGAGCGCCCGGGTCATGAAGTACTGCGAGCCGGGGCGCACGTAGTTCTCGAGCACCCGCGGCTGTTCGCCATGGTGGCCGCGGGTCAGGACCTCGTTGGCGTCGAACATGCCCGCGTCCACGTGAAAGCGCAGGTTGCCCGAGCTCATCCGCCGCGCGAGCCCAGGCTCGACGAAGTCATCACCGGCGACCACCGAGCTGTGCAGGGCAGCCAGCACGGCGCTGCGATACGCCAGCGAGCGACCGATAGGCGGTACGCGCCCCTGACTGTCGAACAAGTACGGGAGCTGGGCCAAGAACGCCTGGGTCCGCGCGGCGACCCGCTGCGCCCGCGCCTGCTCGGGCGCGCCCTCGTGCTCGATCGCCGTGCGCCAGAACGTGAGCTCGGGGTGGATGACGAACGCGTTGTACCAATCGAAGCGGTGCGGGGCGCCGTCGCTGTAGAACCCGTCGCCGACGTAGTCGCGCTCGAGCAGGTCGAGCTGCCGCTCGAGCGCGCCGCGTGGAACCGGCTGTTCAAACGCGATCCTCGCGGTGTTGCGGGCGATCTGAAAGCCCAGCCAGTTGGCCGCGAGCGGCACTTCTGCGGCGCGCAGCCACGCCATGACACGCGCCCGCTCGAACGGACCCCAGCGATCCCACATGCGCGCGCGGGTCTGCACCAAGAACGCCGCCACGCTCGCGGCCTCGACCTTGCGCTGGGTCCAGCCCTCGCCGATCGGGTACCAGTAGTCGGGGCTGCGCGGGTCGGTTCCGTTGACGACGATGTCCCGCGCGAGCGCGGCGACGTCCAGCTCGTTGCCGGCCACGACCACCCGATCGGGGTTGCACGCGCACGCAAGCCAGGCGCCCAACGCCGGCAACATGCGGATCGCCCCTTCCATCGAGGCTGGCAGCTTCTCGCCGCCCGCGTAGCGCGTCCGGGCCCCCGCGGGGGAACGATTGGCGACAAAGCCTAGCAGCAGGCGACCGAACACGGCTTCGTAGTGGGCGCGGGTCCAGCCGGTGTGGGGTGATCGCGCGCGGTCCTCAGGGGGGTCGAGCGCGATGACTTGGGGGGTGGCCCGATCTTGACGCAGGTCCGCGGTGGCCTGCTCGTTGCCGCTGGGCGAAGCGGGTCCGCACGCCAGCGCCACAGCGAGGGAGCACACCGCCAGCCACCGCCAAGCCCTTCGACCGGGCCCCCGACCTGGGCCTTCGCCCGGTCCACCCACCCGGACCATGGCTCACGACACCGTCGAGATCGGGGCGAACAGTCCGTAGCCAAGCGCGAGGGCCAGGAACCCGACGAATTGCAAGGTGCCGAGCGCGCTCCCCAGGATCCGATCTGCCGTGCGCACCCCTTCGAGCGCTCGCCGTCGCGGGTCCAAGATCGTGGACGTGCCGGCGGGGTCCATGCGCGCGATCGTACCACGCGAGACGCCCTCGCCCGAGCCGAAAACCTTCGATTGACCGCGCGAACGCTCGTTCGCTTGGCGCCAAACCACGCCGTCATGCAACAGCGACGGCGCTGGCGAGACCCGCGGGCCGATGCCGCCGAGGCGACGGCTGGCGGGTGCGGCGGAGTTTGTCTTGACGTCCTGGCCGGGTAGGTCGCGCACGACCGCCGCTCAGGGCTGAACGTCGGATGCGCTACGTGGCAAGAACTCGGTGCCACAGCGACGACACGAGTTTTGCGGGCTTGCTGAGCAGGGAACGGGCGCGTTCGTGATGGATTGATCTGGCTGATTCAGCCACAGACTTGCGCGGCCCCAACTCGGGCAACAACAACACCAGCATGTTGATTGCGCTACCCACAATCGGAGTGCTGCAACACCCCCCAACCGAGCCGACGGAGAAGATCAAATGTCCCGGTTTCTAGCGGGATTCATCGCGGTCTGCGTCGCGGGTGAGGGAGCCACCATCGCCGTCTTAGCAGCGCTCGATGGGGGCTGGGTTTGGTCGCTCATGGTGGTCGTGGTGACCGCCGCGGGACTTCTGGAGTGGTGGAGGCAACGCAGGCGGAACCCAGAGGCTGCGGAATCGGCGGACAACATGCTCGTCGTGCTGTTGGTCACCATGACACTGCTCGGTTTCAGGTAGGGGCGTGCGCGGGCGAGTCGTCGTTGAGATGGGGTCGATCAGCCGCGCTCGTCGTCGTCTCGGCGCAGCAAGCGGCCAGGCATGTTGGCGCGTGTGTATTCGGGTATGAGCTTGCCGGAGGAAGCCCATACATCGAGGGTCATCTGCCAGACCATGGCGACCCGTTCGCCGGGGGTGCCATGGCGAACGAGCGCGGCGTCCGACTGCTTTGCGAGCGTCGTCACCGTCCCTGGCCACCCAGCGCGGGCACGGGCACGGGCACGGGCACGGGCACGCCGCTGACTGTCCTCGCTCACCCACTCAGTCTACCCACGGGAGCCCGATCATTCGCTGTTGATTGGCGCTCTAGACCCGAATCAAGCGCTGCGCGCTCGACTCGGGCCTACTATGTCTTCAAGGGGGCTTTCGAAAGCCCCTCGCTTCGGCGGCGGAGCCCCCTTCGCTCACCCCAAACGCTCGCCTGTCGGCTCGTACTAGCCCCAAATCATTCACCTTTTCCAATTCAGCGCTTGATTTGGGTCTAGAGCCCCACGACGCAGACCCCAACATCCTCATATCCAGGCGGCGCCTCCATGAAGAAGGGCTCGCACACGTGGGCCGGGTTGACCATCTGACACGGGCCGTCGCCGTCCAGCAGATTGCAGTAGGGCGTGCAGCAACCATCGCCAGCGCAGTCCGCAACCGCGTCGGCGCCCACGCATGCCAAGCTCGCGTCGCAGTCGTTGACGAACATGCACGCTTGGTCGGCCGGCACCGACTCGCCCTCATCGACGCAGCCAAACAACGACCCGGTCCACACACACTCCGAGCCGGCCCCGCAGTCGTTGATCAGCGGGTCGCACGCTTGTACGCACAGCGAGGGCCCCTGGGCCGCGACCGCACACACCCAGCCGTCAATGCACGCGGGCATGGAGATGTCACCAGTGCAGAACGGATGGCAGGTGCCGCCCATGAGGTCTTGGTCGTAGCCAAAGCAAAAGCTGGTCGCGTCGCAGTCGTCGTTGGCCTGCATCACGCCCTCGGTCGTGCACGGCTCCCCGGGCGCGCCCGTGCTGTTGACCGGCACGCACTTGGTGCCGTCCCAGGACGGACCGTTCTCCGCGAAGGGCACACACTTCATGCCGTCTGGACAGTCTTGCGCGAACATGTCGCAGTCGGTGATGACCGTCTGAAAGTCCCCGTCGTCGCACCAGTCGAGGCCGCCCGTGTCGCAGTCGTCGGCCTCGGTGGTGGTGGGGGTGTCCGTTGTCTCGTCGCTCGTCTCGGGGTTGGTCGCCGTGGTGGTCGCGTCGCTGCTCGACTCGGGGCTGGTCGTCGACTCGCCGCTGCTGGTGTCCGCCGAGCCAGGCCCGCACGCGCCAACTAGCAAGAGAACGCCTGTGGCCACAACGCTGCGCCGAAACCTCATCGTCGCATCATAGCGCGCAGGCACCACCTTCGCGCGCCCAACTTGATGCGCCCTCACGCAGCGCATAGCGTAGCGTTCGACGCCGCCCGCCGTCGCAACGCATGCGTGAGCACGAGCAACACCCTTCCAGCGCGGCCCATCACGCGGGCCCGCGCCCGCGCCTGCCGGCCCCGGCGTGGATGTTGGCGTGGCCGTCCGGCGTGCAGCCGGTCAGCCTGCGCGCCAACACGCGTGGCGTCGAGTTTCTGTATCGGGCGCCCGGTGATCGGTGGTTTCGCGTGGAGGCCTCGATCGATCTCCGCCGGCCCTCCGCGCTGCGCGTGCGTGGACTTCCCGGGCCTGATCCAGCCACGCTCGCGCGCTTGAGCAAGGCCGTCGAGCGCTGCTTGCTGCGCTCTCCGTCTGCGCGCGCGTGGCTGGCCGGGGCCCAGGCGTGGGTCACCAGGCTCGAGGGCATGCAGGTGTTTGGCGCCGCCGGGCCAAGCTCGGATCCGCTGATCCGCGGCGTCGACGAGCTGCTTGGCCACGCGGCGCGGGTGCGGAGCGGCGAACATCTCGGGCCGGAGCAGCCGGAGCAGCCAGAACAGCTCTCGAACATCGAAGCGGCCCTCGCCGGGGCCGGCCAGCAGCTCGGCGCGTCCACCCTCGCGCAGTTCAGTGTGGCCTTGCTGCTTGCGTGCGGAGCGTTCGAGCGCGCGCTCGCATGTTGGGGCCGCCACGCCGCCACGATTGAAGCCGACGACAGCCGCGGCGCGCTCGCGTGCGCGGCGATCATGTCGGCCTACCGTGGCGACGTCGCCAACGCCCACGCCAACGCCAAGCGCCTCGCCGCCCAGACCCGCGACGGCAGCGACGCCCGCCACGCTGGCGAGCTGCTCGAGCTGCTTGGCCAACCCCAGCTCGCGGCGCCGCTGTTGAGCGTGGCAGCCAGCGACGCGGGTGAGGACGCCAGCGCCTTCGATGTCCACTTTCGGCTCGCGTACGTCGCCGCCGCCGCCCACGGTCCCGATCAAACCCGCCGCGCCGCCGCGCGCATGCTCGAGCTCGCCCGCCGCCCAGAACAGCTGCTGGCGACCGCCCGGATGCAGCGTGAAGCAGGCGAGTTCCTGCTCGCCGAGGCCACCCTCGCGCAGCTGGTCCGCGACCACCCCCACGCCCACGAACGCACGCGACACACGGCCACGCTGGAGCTCGCAACCTCCAAGCTGTGGCGCCGCGATCACGAGGGCGCGGCCTCGCTGGCCCGGGACCTGCTCGCCACCAACGCCAACGACCCCGCGGCCCTGCGCACGCTCGGCGTCGCCCTGCACCTTGGCGGCCGCTCGCCGGCCGGGCTCGAGCTGCTGGTCCGCGCGCTCGAGATCGATCCGCGCGACGACGAGGCCAGGCTGTGGCGCGCCGAGATCCTCGATCAGCTCGGTGACTACTCGGCCGCCCGGTTCGAGGTCAACGAGGTCTCGATCGGCGACTTCCCAGCCTGGCAGCTGCTGCGCGCCCTCGTCGAGGAGCACCACACGCCCAACCGCAGGATCGATCACGACACCTGGTTCATCGTCGACACCAACATCCGCGCGCTGCTTGGCGACGAAGCCCCAGCCAACACCAAGGCCAACCACCAGATCGCAACCGCCAGCATCACCCGGGCGCTGGCGCGGCTGGGGGGCAACCGCTCGAAGCGGCTGACCACCGCGAACGCCGAAGGCGAGCTGCGCTGGCTCGAGATCGAGTCGCCCCGCCACCGCGCCGAGCTTCTGCAGCTGCACGCCTGCCACCGCCCGATCGACGACGTCGTCGCCGCGTTCGAGCAGCTCGCCGCCGCGCACCCAGCCGTCCCCTTCTTCGTCACCTACCCGGCCGAGCTGCTGATGTGGCGTGGCGAGTACGAGCGCGCGTTCTTGCTGTTCGAGCAGGTCTGGTACGCGACCCGCACGCGCTGGGGCTACGTGGGGGCCGGCGCGGCCGCGATGTTGCTTGGCCGCGACGAGCGGGCGCTCGAGCTGTGGGAAGAGGGCAAGGCTCACTACCTCTACATCGACGCCGAGGCGACCTACTGCTATCGCGGCGAGCTGCTGCGCAAGCGCGGCGAGCTCGACCAGGCCCGGCCGGATCTCGAGCTCGCGGTTCAGGCCAGGCCGGAGCGATTGGGCGCGTGGGTCAACCTCGCGCTGCTCGAGCACGCTGCCGGCCGCGAGGGCCCGATGCGCGAGGCCGTCGCCCGGGTCGAGGCGCTGTGCCCCGCGTTCGCGTGGGAGGCCCGCCGCGACGCGCAGCTGGGCGACCCCAACCCGCGCCCGCCAAACGATCTGGCCCGCTACATGTCGACCCTGCTCGAGCTGCTGCGGGGCAACCGATCTTCGGTGATGTACACGATCGTGGATCGCAATGACGCGCTGCGCGTGCTGCCGGTCGTGAAGCCGGATGTCTGGCGGGACTTCGGTCGCCGCAGCTTGGCGTTGTTCGAAGATGAGCTGTTGGCCGCGCTGGTTGGGGCCAGCACATGACAGGTTCGTGGATGTCCGCCAGCCATGGGTCGCCGCCGATCGAGTGTTTTTGTGGACCGAACGAAGCCCCACCCCGTTGGTGCGGGCCGTGCCAGCCGTCGCGCCCGCAGTCTCCGTCCCCCACGACCCAAGACTGCGCGCGACCGCCCGCAAGCTGACGATCGCCGCCTGGGTCGCACTCGCCGTCGCCGTGGTGCTGTCCAAGCTGGGGATCAGCTGGCTGTTCGCGCCCTCGAACCCTGCGGGCGAGCTCGTGAATCAGCTGCTGTGGACCCCGCCCAAGCGGTTCCTGATCGGGGTGGCCGTGATCGCCGGGCTCGCGCCGCTCCTCGCTGGCGGATGGCTTCGGGCACCGGCAAGCGTCGCAATCGAGCGAGTCCGTCGCCGCCGCGTGATCGGGCTCGTCGGCTTGTTTGGCCTCACGCTCATGGCCGCGCTGACTTCGTTCGACATGGCGCTGCTGCGGCGGGCGATCGAGCTGGGGGTCGCCCGAGAGCACTGGGACTTCGGCTGTGTCTGGCCTTCGGGTGACTACCAGGCTGCATTCGTTGGCTCCGGCCAACTCGCGGTGGTGCTGCGCATCCAAGCCGCGGTGGTCGACACGCTGGCCCGCTCCCCTCGCGCGGGCCGGGGCTCGTGGCGGCTATGGCGGGTGGGCCTGGCCTGTGTGCTGGCGGCCTGTGCTGCTGCCCCGTTCGCCTGGCTGGGCATAGAGGACCACGTGGCGTCGCAGTACCCGCGGACGTGGCTGCTGCCCAGCGTGGCCTACATCGTCGCGTTCGGCGTGTTCGAGCTGTGTGCACGGCTTGGGCTGCTTGGCCGCGCGGGTGCCCAGCGGCGCCGCAGCCAGGCTTCAAAGCCCAAGCCTTCATCCCCCACCTCAGCGCCGCCGCGCCAGCGTGGCCACACCCGCCCGCGCCTGACCCCAGATCCTGCCGCGCTCGCGCTCGGCCATCGGGCGCTCGCCCGGGCGCGAAGGTGGCTGTGGCTCAGCGGCCTGGTCGGCTCCGGCGCGGTCATCGTGCTCATCAACCTCAGCGCGATCCACTTGGCTGAATCCTTCGATCGTCGCGGGGGGGCGGTGCTGCCCGCGATGTTGCTGATCTGTGTCGGCCTGCTGGCGTGGGTCGTGTTCCAAGCCTCACTGCCCAGCCCGGCTCCACCGCGAACGCGCCCGCGCTTGGCCAGCGCCGGGCTCGAGCGCGTGGTCGAGCTCATCGAGCAAGCGATCGCCCAGCTCGAGCGCGGCCACGACCAACCATTCGAGGTGACCTACTACGACTTCACCGCGCGCTTCGAGGCGCTCACCCCCGACGAGCTCGAGCGCCTCGCAACCCTCGGGCTCGACTCAACCCGCCTGCGCAGCCTGCCCGCGACCTGGGTCGACGCGACGCAGAGCTTCGACCCAGAGCTGCGCCGGGGCATCCATCGGGAGCTCATGCAGATCCAGGCCACGATCATCGGCCGGCCGAGCGCGGATCCCTACCGCGCAGATCTTGGCGCGTGCAGCCTGGTCGACAGCATTGGACTGGGTTGGCTACGCCGCGGCCAGGCCCGGGACGGCGAGCTCAATCAGGCCCACGGCCTTCGCAATTGGGCGATCTTCGCCGCGGTGTTGGGCTGGGTCGCGATCACGACCGGGGTTGGCCTCGCCACGACGAGCGTCCCTCTGAAGCTATGCATGCCAGGCGTTGGCGACTGTCAGCTCGCGCTGCCCTGGCTCGAGTGGGACCTCGTCGGTGCCGCGTTGCTGACGCTCGCGCCGATCGTCGCGTGGGTGATCGGCTTGGCCCACCGCAGCGTCGCCGCGCGCTGCTTCGAGTTCGCGTTGCCCTGCCCGGCCAACGACGCGCCGGCTGCCCCGCCCTACTCGGTGGCGTTCAACACCACCTATTTGCAGCTGTCCTGCAAGCGCACGTCCTGGTTCCTGGCCAGCATCGCCGGGTGCCAGCTGTTGCTGGCCGCCGTCCCGCTGCTGACAGCCGTGAGCGCCGCGTCCGACTCCTTGCTCGAGGACGCGCTCGGCGGCCCCGGCGTGTGCGTGTTGCTTGGGGCTCTCGTTGGCTTCGCGCTGGTCTGCGTGCCCTTGATCCGCCACGGCCACCGGCGCCTGTGTGCCCACATTTGGCTCGCGCGGCTGGATCGACGAAACACCAACAACGACGAAGACATCTCGGCCATGGTCGCCGCGATGGTGGGCCACCGGATCCGGCTGGTGACCAGCTCGCCCCCACCACGCGATGCGATCGAGGCCCTGATCGCGTGTGTGGCTGCGGCTCCGCTGCCCGTCCAGGACCGCGTCGCAACCCTCGAGCGGCTCGAGCTGGCGCGCGCGCGCGGAGCCTCGCTCACGCCCGAAGAGCTGCTCGAGCTCGAGGCCGAGCTGTGGGTCTGCGAGCTGTGGGTCGCAGAATCGGGCGCTTGTTAGCTCGCCTGAACGCGAAGCTCGAGCTTCGATCGAGCCGCAGTAGGCGTAGCCGCCAGCGGGGTTGATCCGCGAGCGGGGCAGCAGCTCGACACGCGCCCCGTAGAACAAGACCTTTGCCATGGTGCGTGTCCACGCTGACCCCGTCGCCATCCCAACTACATGCTTCGAGGGAGCCGTCTACTTCGCGGCCGCGTTGTCCTCTTCGCGATACTCGTTGAGCCGATACTGAATCTTGCGCGGCGAGATCCCCAGGATCCGAGCCGCCTTGGACGTTGACCCCCCAACGTGCTCGAGCGTCTGCAAGATCGAATACCGCTCGAGCTCGCGCAGGCTCGCCCCCGGTACGGTCGGCAACCCCGTGCTCGAGCGCCCCGAGTTCATCAGCTCGCGCGGCAGCTCGCGGGGCTCGATCTCTTCCCCGCGCGCGAGCGCGACCGCGTGCTCGATGCAGCTCTCGAGCTGGGTGATGTTGCCCGGCCAGTCGAAGTTGAGCAGCACCCCAAGCGCCCGCTCGGCGAAGCCCGTGACCGCCTTGCCGTTGGTTCGGGCGTGGCGCTGGAGGAAGTGGGTCGCCAGCAGCGGGATGTCGTCGCGACGCTCGCGCAGGGTTGGAACGCGCACGCAGATCACGTTGAGCCGGTAGAACAGATCCTCTCGAAACGCCCCCGCTTGGACCTCGTCGTGGACCTCGCGGTCGCTGGCCGCGAGCACCCGCACGTCAATCGGAACGCTCTCGGTCCCGCCCATTCGCTCGATCGCGCCCTCTTGCAGCGCGCGCAAGATCTTGGCCTGGGTGGGCATGGGCAGATCGGCGACCTCATCGAGAAACAAGGTGCCGCCGGCCGCCTGCACGAACCGACCCTCGCGGCGCTCGACCGCGCCCGCGAACGCGCCAGCCTCGTAGCCAAACAGCTCGCGGTCGAGGGTCTCTTCACTCATCGCCGAGCAGTGGACCGGCACGAACGGGCCCTTGCCGCGCTTGCTGAGCTCGTGGAGGGTCACGGCCACGCTCTCTTTGCCAGTCCCGTTCTCACCAATGAGCAGCACCGAAGCGTCGGAGCCGGCGACCTGCTCGACGAGGTTCATCATCTCGCGGAACGCTCGTGACCGACCGATCAGGTTGTCGTAGTCGGCCTCCTCGTCGAGGCCGTCACGCCGCGCGAGCTCGCTGCGCAGGCGCTCCGCCTCGAGCCGCAAGGCGCGGTGCTGCAGCACGCGCTCGACGACGACCAACAGCTGTCCAAGGTGCAGCGGCTTGGTCAGGTAGTCGTCGGCGCCCTGCTGGATCGCCTCGACCGCGCTCTCTACGGTGCCGAACGCGGTCATGACGACGACCGAGACATCCGGGATCCGCTCGCGCACTTTGTCCATGAGCTCGATGCCGTTCATGCCCGGCATCTTGAGGTCCGTGATGACGATCTCGGGGGTCCACCCCTCGATCCTCCCGAGCGCCTTGAAGGCGTCCCCAGCAGACACCACCTCGTATCCCTCTTCGCGCAAGAGTTCGGTGAGCGCGGATCGTGCAGCGCTCTCATCATCGACGACGAGAATTCGGGCGGGCGCAGTTTTTTTGTCGACCATCCTGTTATCCCTGCCCCGAAAACCGGTAGAAGAGAACGAGACTTTCGCGCAAATTATGCATAAATGTCGCTAGAGCGCACATATTTCTGGAATTGCGAAAAAATTGCGCGTGCGGATGGGTTTCGCTGGCAGCCCGGACGGGCTTGGATGCTCCCCGAATGCCTTCCAACACTACATGGACCCTTGGCCTGGATCTGCGCGAGGGCGCCGAAGGGCCGCTCGTCTTTGCCGTCTGGCTGTCAAACCAAATTCAGGCCGACCTGGTGCCCATCCACGTGATCGAGCCGGACCAGCGGCGGCTGCTGGCGAGCGCCGACAAGCACGAAGAAGCGGTCGCCCTCGCTGAGGACGCTCTGGCCCGCACGCTCGAGCGCGTTGGCGCCGACACGGCCCTCGAGAACGTGCGTCTGGTCGAGGTCGGGAGCCCCGAAGACGTGCTCGCCGGCGCCGCAACGGACAGCGAAGGGCTGATCATCGGTCGGCTCGCGCCGCGCGGCAAAGATCGCCTGTTGCGTCTGGGCGGCGTCGCCCGGCGCCTGCTTCGCCGGCTGCCTGCCCCAACGATCGTGGTCCCGCCGGACACCCGCGCGCAGAACATTGGCAAGGGTCCGATCGTGCTGGCGGCCGACGCCCACGAAGACTCGATCGGCGCCGCCCGCTTCGCGCTGCGGATGGCCGAGCTGCTTGGCCGCGAGCTGATCTTGGCCCACGTCGTGCCCATGCCCTACGGCTGGAGCATCGGCTATCTCCCGCCCACCTCCGTCAGGCAGGTCCGCGCCGACCTGCGCGCTGGCGGTGAGCGCACCCTCGAGCGCTGGGCCAGCCAGCATGGGATCACGGGCCTGCGCGGGGTCGTGACCGAGGGCATCGTGCCCGACGAACTCGGCCGGCTCGCCAAGGCCGAAGACGCCCTGATGGTTGTCACTGGCTCGCGCAAGCTCAACGCGATCGAGCGCCTGTTCGTCACGTCCGTGGGCAGCGAGCTGAGCGCCAGCGCGCCCTGTCCGGTCGCGGTCGTGCCCCCAGACTACATGTCCTAAGGTTCGGGGAGTCCCACCGTGAGTGAAGCAAGCACCATCGATCCCGTGGCCGCGTGGACCCTGCAAAAGCGCAAGGTCCTGGTCCCCTTCGACTTCTCCGAGGCTTCTCGCAAGGCGCTGGCTGTCGCGCGGACCTTCGTGGCCGACGTTGGCCAGCCCAACGGCGGCACGGTCTCCGTCATCCACGTGATCACCCCGCCACCGATCACCGCGCCGGGGCGGCTGTTGCGTGGGCCCTTCGACGAGGAGCGGGCGATCGCGCAGGGCTTCACCGCGCTCCGCGAGGCGCTCGCCGACGCCGGCGCGCCCGAGTTCGATCCCCACGTACGCGTGGCCTCGAACCCCGCCGAAGAGATCGTCAGCTACGCGGACTTCGAGCAGATCGAGCTCATCGTGATCTCCTCGCACGCGCGCAAGGGCTTCGATCGCTGGCTGATCGGCTCTACGGCCGAGCGCGTGGTTCGGCTCGCCCCGTGTCCGGTGTTGGTGTTGCGCGGTCCTCGGCCGCAGTGAAAGCATGAGCTGAGCATGCCGGACGATCGACAAATCATGCGCTGGGTGGTGGGCCTCGACCTTCGTCCCCACAGCCACGGGGCAATCAACTTCGCGCAGTGGCTGCGCGCCCACGACAAGCAACCGGAGCAGCTGCGCATTGATGGCCTGCACGTGGTCGAGGCGCGGATGTTCAACCTGCCCGGTGGCAAGTCGCGCGCCGAGGTCGTGGGCGACGCGCTGAAGGCCGCGCGCGTGGCTGTCTCGGTTCGCAACGCCAGCGAGGCGTTCGACAGCGTCAACGTCGTCGAGTCGATCCCCTCTGTCGATCGCGGGGTCGTTGACGTGCTCAGCACCGCCGCCGGGCTGTGGATCACGGACGGCATCATCCTGGGTCGGCGCGGGCCCGGGGAGCACGGCGCCCTGATCCGGCTGGGCAAGGTCGCGCGCAACTTGCTGCGAAAGCTGCCGGCGCCAACCTTCGTGGTCCCGCCGGATCTCGAGCTGGCCCACGTTGGACCTGGGCCCATCCTCTGCGCGGTCCAGCTCGACGCGCGCGGCGTCGAGGTGGCCCGCTACGCCGAGCGTCTCGCCAGGCGACTCGGTCGCAGCGCCCGCTTGGTCCACGTGATCGACACCGGCGATCCAATCGGCCTGCAGTATCTGCCCGAGGGCAGCTGGGACGATCTTCACGCCCGTCAACGCGACGACGCCCAGGACAAGATCGTGCAGTGGCGCGACGCCGCGGGGCTCACAGCCTACACGCTGCTCGCCCAAGGCCAGACGGTGCCCAGGCTGGTCAGCGCCGCGCGGGAGCTGGACGCGTGCATGATCCTGTGTGGCTCGCGGCAGCTGAGCTTGGCCGAGCGCATGTGGATCTCCAGCGTTGGCTCGAGCCTGGCCGCGGCGGCACACCTGCCCGTTGGCGTCATTCCGTCGAGCGAGAGCTAACCAATCAAGACCGTCGCGCTGCCCCCAACGATGACCCCGCCATGGGTGGTTGGATCACCGATCCGGGCGGCGGGCTTGCGATCAATCGTCACGCTGGTCGACCCCACCGCGACCTCGTTGACCGGCCCCGGTCCGCAGGCGCAGGTTGAACCTTGCATCGCGGCTGGGCGGCTGTCGATCACGACAGAGGTTGAGCCCGCCGCGAGGATGACCCCGCCAACGTGGGCGTTGGGGCTTGCGAGCGGGCAGGTGTGCGGATCACCAAGGCGGGCGGCGTGTGGCACGGCTGGTTCTCAGGGCGCGGACATGCTCACGTTTTGGTAGCAGCCCTTGGCGTCAACGAACACGTGGACCAGGCGATTGTTCTGGAATGCCCAATTCAGCAATGGCTGGCCGGCGCTCATGGACCCGCAGCCGGCGACTCGCTCGGTCCGCACGTTGCCCGAGATCTTGACGTAGAACTCCAAAATGTCGCCATCCTTGCCGACCGTCATTGATGTAATCACGCCGGTGTGCTCCCCGGCCTTCGCGTCTTTGGGCGCGGGGTACTTGTCCTTGCTGGGCCCAGCGTGGGTGACCGGCGAGAGGCTGACGAGCAACGCGGCGATGGCAACAGGGAGATATCGCTTCATCGTGTGGATGTATCACGCGCCACGCGGTCCCCGCAATCCAACCGGGAGACGGGGTACGCCGGCCCTCACGGGTCCTTTGGGCCCCACTCGCGCCGGACCATCGGGCAGCGCTATCCTCCGGCATGGCCCTCGCGCCCGGCATCCACTTTCTCAAGCCAAGCATCCCGATCTACGTGTTCGAGGGTGACCAACCAGGCCCGTCCGCGCTGATCCAAGCCGGGATCCACGGCGACGAGATCGCGGGCGTGCACGCGCTGCAAGAGCTGCTCGAGGCCAACCTGCGCCCCACGCATGGCCGGCTGCTGGTCTGCCCGATCATGAACCCCCGCGCGTACCGGGAGCGGCAGCGGGCCGCCGCGGGCGGCTTGGACCTCAACCGCTGCTTCCCCGGCGACGCGAACGCCGAAGCCTGGGAGCGACGCCTCGCCCGGCAATTCATGGACCTCGTCGAGGACGAGCGGCCGGCGCTCATGGCTACCCTGCACGAGTCGCACAAGCGCTACGACAAAGCTGCGGATCACCCAACCTTTGGCCAGACCCTGGTCTATGGTGTCGAGCCGATGCCGCCAATTATTGGGCGCACGATCGAGCGGCTCAATCGGCGGTTCGAGTCGGCGCAAGAGCGGTGGGATCCGCAGTATTTCCCGGTCTCGACCTCGTCGACCGAGGTGATCGTCGATGCAATTGGCTGCGTGGGGATCTGCGTGGAGACCTGGATGGGGTTCGAAGAGCGGCACCGCATCGAGATGCAAAAAGCGGTGGTCGAGTATTTGCTCGATGACGTTGGGGTTCGGCGGATCTAGTCCCGAATCAAGCGCTGCGCGCTCGACTCGGGCCTAGGGCCCCTGCCCGATCCACTCCCCGCCGTCGCTGTCGATCTCTTTCTTCCAGATCGGCACGTCCTGCTTGAGCCGCTCGATCACCTCCCTGCAAGCCCGGAACGCCTCGTCACGGTGGGGCGCGCTCGCGGCGATCACCACCGCGGTCTCGCCGATCTCCAGCCGCCCCACCCGGTGTTGCAAGGCCACCCGCGCCCCCGGGATCTCGGCCTCGACCGCCAGCGCGATCTCATCCATCTTGGCCACCGCCATCGCGGGGTAGGCCTCGTACTCGAGCCAGCGAACGGTCTTGCCGCGGCTGTGCTCGCGCACGTTCCCGGTGAAGGTGGTGACGCCGCCCGCGTTGCGATGCTCGACCGCCGCGACCACCTCGGCGAGCGACAGCGCCGTCTCGCGTAGAACCGAGCGCTGCCCCGCGTGATCCACCGGCGCACCGCCGCTGACGGGCGGAATTAGCGCGACCTCCTGCCCCGCCAAGATCGACCCCGATTCACCGACAAACTCGTGATCCACAGCCACCCGGCAGTGCGCCAGCTCGGCCCCAACTTCAGGATGGGCAGCGCAGATCCGCTCGCGCAGCTGCCCGACCGTAGCGGGTTCGCTGAGCTCGAGCTCGACCTGAGCGGCGCCAATTCGCTGCCGTAGCCCGGCAAACAACAACACTGTCACTCGCACGCGTGCCTCCTGATAGTTCGTCGCCGCACGTTGTCTGGTTCAGATATAGTGGGGTGGTCTGGATCGGGCAAACTCGACCCGAGGGTCGCCAGCCAGACCCATCCTCTGAACGCAAATTCGAGATGATCATCTCCGACCCACGCCGGGGAACCGCGAAATTCGATCGCGCGCTAGCGCGCTCCCATACTGATCGCGCCACCTGGGCTCAGCGTCGCCAACCAGCGCCGAGCCGCGTCGGAGACTCCCTTGGTACCCACCTCGCCGACCCTAAAACTGGTCTCGCGGACCACCGCCGCGCCCTTCGAGGCGTCCGCCTCGAAGGGCATCGCGGTCCGCATCACCCCCCAACCCCGTTTGTACAGCGCTGAAACGATGTCACGATCGAGCGCCGTCAAGCACCAAGCTGCGCAGACGCACCCGGCGTCCGAGCCAGATGAGCAGGCGTGGGCCAACGATGATCGCGCCCACGAGCTCGCCAGCGAGGTCGAGGCCGCGCTCGAGCTAGAGATCGCCGACGAGCCCTACCCGCAGCTGCCGGCCAACCACCAAGAGGCCCTGCGTGCCGAGCTGCAGCACCGGCTCGGCGCGTACCTCAGCGCCGGCCGGGCCCGCGTGGTGATCACCGACAACCTGCGCACCATGATGTCGGTCAAGCGCGGCCACGGGGTCTACACATTTCGGCTGCACCACATGTTCATCGACGCGCCGCCCGCCATGCTGCGGGCCGTGGTCGCCTACGCCGAGCAGCAAGACGCCGAGGCATCAGAGCAGCTGCGCAACTTCATCGACGCCAACGAAGACGTGATCCGCCAGCGCGGCGGCCCGCGGCCGTTCACCGT
This sequence comes from Enhygromyxa salina, assembly GCF_000737335.2. Classification (GTDB taxonomy): domain Bacteria; phylum Myxococcota_A; class Polyangia; order Nannocystales; family Nannocystaceae; genus Plesiocystis; species Plesiocystis salina_C. Next base: position 37,650 of record NZ_JMCC02000011.1, read on the forward strand.
CGACGTCGAGGGGCGCTACCACAACCTGCAAGAGATCTTCGACGCCCTCAACGCCGACTATTTTGGCGGCGCGATCAAAGCCCGCATCACCTGGGGCCCCCGCACCAACCGCAAGCGCGGCCGGGCGTCGATCAAGCTTGGCAGCTACACCGTCGAAGACGAGCTGATCCGCATCCACCCAGTGTTGGACGCCGCCGACGTGCCCCGCCACTATCTGGCGTGGGTCGTCTACCACGAGATGCTCCACGAGGTTCACGACATGCCGATCGTCGACGGCCGCCGCGTGTACCACACCCGCGCGTTTCGTCAGGCCGAGGCCAAGTTCGATCAGTACGCCGAAGCGGTGCTGTGGGAGCGGCAGAACCTCGAGAAGCTGCTGAATCGCTGACGGCTCTCCGATCGGGTGGAAACCGTGGGGCCCAGGGCCCCCGTCCGCCTCACGAGTCCCCCCTCGCTTCGCTCACGGCGCCAGTCGAGCGAGGCCGGCCGGCTTCGCGAGCGGTGATTTTGACCGTCGTCGCCAGAAGACCGATCGGGACCGCCGCAAGGCGTCCACATGTCCGCTTGGCTCGTCGGCGTGGTAGAGCAATTTTCGGGCAGCCTTGCAGACCCGCGGCGCTCCCCTACGTATCTGGGTGTCCACATACGCGGCGGCTGCCGCCCGTTGGCACATACCGACCCAAGAAAGGCATAGATCAATGGCCGAGACACCCAACAACATGGATATCCAGACCTCGCTCGCGCGGACCTACAAGCTCGAGTCCGGCAATCTCCACGTGCTCGCCCTCAGGAAGGAGCTACAAGAGCGCGCGCACATGCTCGGCGACGACGAGATCATGATTCTGGCCAGCATCAAGGAGAAGCTCAACTCGGGCCTCCCAGACAAGATCAAGCAGGCGGCTGACACCGTCGGCGGCTTCGTCTGGTAGCAACTACCCAATCGAGCATTGGCCCGACCAACGCGGGGCAGGAACCGCTGCGGGGTTCCAGCTCCGCGTCCTCCCGCACCTTCGTCTCACTTCAATGGATCTACATTGCACTTAGTTGAACTCCTTGCACTTCGCTCCGAGCCCTGCGCCGGTGTCTCGCTTGGGTTGACCCGGCGGTGCCCGCTGACTTGCGAGCACTGCTCGACCGCGTCCACGATGGCCAGTGAAGAGCACCCAGCCGAGCTCTTCATTCGCTTTGTCAAGACCTTCACGCCGGACAGCCACCCGCAGATCCTCGCGATGTCGGGCGGTGAGGCGCTCTTGCGTCCGACGCTCGTCAGACAATTGGCCGAACGGGCCCGCGAGGCGGGGACCCGCTCGTCGGTGCTCTCGGGGCTGTTCTTTGCGTCATCGGCCCGGATCCCGCCGTCGATCCTCGCCGCGATCCGGGCTGTCGATCATTTCTCGGTCAGCCTCGATGTGTTCCACGAGCGCCAAGTCGCCCGCGCCGACGTGTTTCGGGTGCTCGACGCCTTGCTCGGCGAGGGCGTCGACCTGAGCCTGCACATCGTCGGTCGCAGCCCTGACGACCCCTACCTCGAAGACGTCATTGGCGACGTCCGCAGGACCTACGCCGACACGATCCCGATGCTCGTCAACCTGACCGCGGCCTTCGGTCGCGCGCGGGCGTGGTTGACGCGCAAGCTCCCCGATCGCCCTGCGGTGATCGACGCCAACCCCTGCGCAATGGCAGCTTGGCCAGTCGTCGGCTTTGACGGGACGATCGTCGCGTGTGGCAATGACGACGCCCTCGACCAACGGCCGGCGCACCTGCGGCTCGGGCACGCGAGCGTCGACGACTGGGCGACGATCCGCGCGCGCAGCCTCGAGTCTGCCATGCTCCGGGCGATTCGCCTGTACGGGCCCAAGTACGTCGCGGCCACACTCGGCTCTGGACTCGGCTCTGGGCCCGGCTCTGGGCCCGGCTGCAGTGGCTACTGTGACACGTGCATGAGCCTGCCCGAAGATCCAGTGGTCGCGCCTCGCGTCGCCGAGCGCATGGCCAAGCCGTCAACCAGCATCGTCGAGGCCGAGGCCGCCAAGCTGATCCACAGAGCCGGCGCGCTCGGCTTTGCTGGGCGCCAGGGGCTTGGTGGCTACGCACACCTCATCGCGCTGGGGTCCAAGCCGTGAAGCTGACGCACCGGGAGGTCGACGCGATCCGAGCCGAGCGCGGGCGATCGATGCTGCTGTTCGTCACCGACCGCTGCCCCGTTGGCTGCGGCCACTGCTCCGTCGACTCGCGGGCCGACAGCCCGTCGATCACCGACTTCGAGCGCTTCGATCGGATCGTCGATTGGATCGCCACCAACGCCAAGCTCGAGGTCATCGGGATCTCTGGCGGCGAGCCCTTCGTCGAGCGCCGCGGCCTGTCGATCGCAACCCAGCGCTTCGCCGACGCGGGCAAGCGTCAAGTCGTGTTCACGAGCGGGGTCTGGGCGACACGCGAGCGTGTGCCCCAGTGGATCCGCGCCGTGCTCAATCGTTGCGACTGTGTGTACCTCAGCACCGATGCGTTTCACGCCAAGGCGATCGACGATGCGTGCCTGGTCCGCGCGGCGCAGACGATCGCGGCCGCCAACCCATGGATCGTCCTGCAGGTGCTCGACGACGAGCTCGAGCAAGAGCGGGCCGCCAAGCTGCTCGAGCAGGCGCTCGGTCGACACTGGCAGCGACACGCCGAGATTAACCTGGTGACGCCGCTCACCCACGGTCGCGGCGCCAACGTGTTCAGCCGCCTCGCCCGGGTCGAGGGCCGCGCGTTTGGCCCCTGCTCGCTGGCCCGCTCGCCGATGGTCCGCTACGACGGCGCGGTCTCGGCCTGCTGCAACGAGAGCGTGATCATGGCCAAGGGTCCATCGCGTCTGCGTAGAGCTGCCACCGATCACAACAGTCTCGACGCCGCGACCGACGGGTTCCACGCCGACTCGCTGCTGCGGGTGATCGGCGACGTCGGGCTTGGCGTGCTGACGCAACATCCACGATTTGCGGATCTCGCCAGCCAGCGATTCTCGAACAACTGCGATCTGTGCTGGAAGCTGCTCGAGCGCATGCCCGAGGGCAGCGACCCCTTGCTCGACGCGATCGCGTCGCTCCGACAAGACGACGACCTGTGAACCCCATGCACAGCCCCGGAAGACGCCTGCTTGCGAAGCTACAACTGGCCGCGCCAAGCTTTGGTGCGGCCGCCGAGCGGCTGTGGAGCAGCCCCCGGATCCGCGAGATCTACCCAGCTTACCTTGGTGCCATGCACATGATCGTGCGCTCGGCGGTGCCGCTGATGGATGCGGCCCGTGATCGCGCGCTCGCGCTTGGCAAGCATGATCCGCTCGGCGTCCAGCTCGCCGCATACCTTGGGCGCCACCGGGACGAAGAGGCGGGCCACGATCAATGGTTGCTCGAGGATCTCGCCGCGACTGGAGCCGACCCCGACGAGCCACTCACGGGCATTCCGTCGCCCACGATCGCGACCTTGGTCGGCGCTCAATACTATTGGCTGCACCATCACCACCCCGTGGCCTTGCTCGGGCACATCGCCGCGATCGAGAGCTACCCGCCGCCACCGGGCTTCGCGGAGCGTCTGCAAGGGCTGACCGGCTATCCCAAGTCGGCGTTTCGAGCGATCGCTCGGCACGCAGTGCTAGATCTTCGACACCGCCGCGAATTCTATGATCTCATCAATGAGCTGCCGCTCACCCGCGCGCACGAGAGCATGATCGGGCTGAGCGCCTTGCATACGATGCAGGTTGGCGTCGACGTCTTGCTCGAGATCCACGATCGCGTGGTCTCGCGGGCACCCGCGGTTGTGGCCCCAAAGTCTCCATGCTAGGAGCGCGGCTGCATGCGATGCGCCGCCGTCTGGGTGTGCACGCTCGGCCTTGGCCTGAGCGTGTCCTGCGTCTCCCCCAGCGTGGGCAACAGCGGGCCCGCGTCGGCGCGCACGCCTGAGCAAGCGCGCTACGAAGGTCCGGTCATCGATCTGCACACCCACGTGTTGTTTGACGAGCAGAGCGGCGAGCTCGCGCACGGCGGCGGCAACCCCGAGCAGCTGCTCGCGCTGCTCGAGGACCCACGGCTCGAGCGAGTCGGCGTCATCGTCATCGCGCCAACCCCCGGCATCCAGCGGACGCGGGAGCTCAACGATCAGCTCGCCGCGCTCGTCGCCGCCCACCCCGATCGCCTGCTTGCGATCGGCACCGTGCACCCCGCGGATGGCGACGACGCCCTCGCCGAGCTCACGCGGATCGAGCAGCTCGGGTTCGCCATGCTCAAGCTCCATCCAAACACCCAGCAGCTCGATCTTGCCAGCCCGGAGGTCAACGCCGTCGTGCACAAGGCCGGCGAGCTGGGCCTGCCGATCCTCTTTGACTTCTCCGGGCTGTTCAACGCGAGCGATCTCGGGCCCTACATCATGCTCGCCGCGAAGAACCCTGACGCGCAGCTGGTCCTCGCGCACATGGGGGGGACCAAGTTCCATGACCTGCTCCTGCTGTCGATGTTGAGCCAGTACACCTGGTTTCAGAACAACATCTGGGTCGAGCTGTCCGGCGTCGCGCGCATGTACACCCGCTCGCCCTACGCTGAACAGCTGGCGTTTGTCGCCCGCGCGATCGGCATGGATCGGGTGCTCTTTGGATCAGATTACCCCTTCTCCCGCACGCCCAGCGAGGCGATCGACGACGTCGAGGGCTTGGGGTTTCGCGCAGCCGAACAGCAGATGATCTTCCACGACAACGCGGCGTCCCTGCTCGGGTTGTGAACTCGGGCTGAGCGCAGGCGCGACGAGCCATCGCCGCGGATCTTGGTTCGTCGTTTTGCTGGACAGGCGTGGTAAACCTGGGCATAGGCGCAGCCATGAAACAGCTTTCTTTTCGCTCCCTCCTGACCGGCTCACTGCTCTGCTCGCTCGTCGCGTCTTGCACCGCTGACACGATCATCGAAGGCACCAGCTCGGCCTTGGACACGACTGGTGACGGCGACGGCGACGGCGACGGCGACGGCGACGGCGATGGCGATGGCGACCCAGGCGACGGCGACGGCGACGGCGATGGCGACGGCGACGGCGACCCAGGCGATGGCGACGGCGACGGCGACGGCGATGGTGATGGAGATGGTGATGGAGATGGCGACGGCGACGGCGACGGTGATGGAGATGGCGACGGCGACGGCGACGGCGACGGCGATGGCGACCCAGACCCCTTTTGCGGTGACAACATGGTCGACCCCGGCGAGGAGTGCGACGACGGCAACATGATCGACACCGACGCCTGCACGGCGTCGTGCATCATGGCCACCTGCGGCGACGGCTTCGTGCACGAGGGCGTCGAGGGCTGCGACGACGGCAACACCGACAACAACGACGGCTGCTCCAGCGTGTGCGAGCTCGAGGGCTGTGGCGACGGCGTGATCCAACCGGGCGAGGCTTGCGACGACGGCAACGACCTCGACACCGACGCGTGCACCAGCTTGTGCGCCGTCGCGACCTGCGGTGACATGTTTGTCCAGGCGGGCGTCGAAGACTGCGATGACGGCAACATGATCGACACCGACGACTGCACGTCGGCGTGCGAGTTCGCCGCGTGTGGCGACTCGTTCCTCCACCAGGGTGTAGAGGAGTGTGATGACGGCAACAACGTCGACACCGACGACTGCACCAACATGTGCACCAACGCGTTTTGCGGCGACGGGGCCGTTCACGAGGGCATGGAAGAGTGTGACGACGGCAACAACGTCAACACCGACGTCTGCGTCAACTGCATCTACGCAACCTGCGGCGACGGCTATGTCCACGCGTTTGTCGAGGACTGCGACGACGGCAACAACGACAACACCGACAGCTGCACGAACACCTGCGCCGACGCAGCGTGCGGCGACGGCTTCGTGCAACCCGGTGAACAGTGCGACGACGGCAACCTGATCGACGGCGACACCTGCTCGGCGATCTGTGAGTTCGAGCAACGCTGGGTGTTTGCGACCAGCACCCAGTACAACGGCAACCTCGGCGGGCTGCTTGGCGCCGACGCGATCTGCAACGCGCGAGCACAGGCCGCCGACTTGCCAGGCACCTACATGGCGTGGCTCTCGACCGACGGGGGCTCCCCCTTCAGCCGCTTCACGCCCACGAACCTGCCCTACCTGCTCGTGACCGGGACCAAGATCGCCGACAACTCGCTCGACCTCGCCGACGGCAACCTCGACGCCGCGATCGCCCGGACCGAGTTCGGGGGCATGTCGATCAACACGGGCATCTCGTGTGCCGGCAGCGTGCGCAACGTCTGGACGGGAACCGGCGCCAGCGGCATGGCCTCCGGCGGCAAGTGCAACAACTTCACGTCGAGCTCCGTGAACTCGACCGGCACGGTCGGACGCACGACCGCGTTTGTCGACGGAACCTGGTCAGCGTGCGGGCAGTCAACCTGCAACCTGACAGCGGCGCTCTACTGCTTCCAGCAGTAGCAAACGTGAACTCGGGCGCGTACCGCTGCGTCGGTCCGCGCTCCACGAGATGGTTGCCGCCTTCGGAGCGGCTCGCCGCTGACTAGAGTCGATCTTCGTGGGCCTCGGGCTCGATGATGACAGTGCGGGTCACGGCTGCCGAGAGAACCCGTCGACGACCCAAGTGGGCCCCGGAATCGGTGCCCAAGTGTCTCCGGAACTCGCAGTCAGGCACGGTCCTTCCAATAGCCCGGCCGGCGCTGCTGGTGCGCGACGGCGTAGACCACGGCGCTGTCACCCTCGAAGCCCACCATCAACGTGTAGCGGAAGACTCGCAGCGGGAACGCGCGCACATCCACCTGGGACGGGAAGTCGGGGACCTGGGCGCCGCTTCGGGGGAAGTGTCGGGCGCGGTCGAGGGCGGCGTCGACCTCAGCCTCGAAGCGCTCGCCGTAGCCCTCGCGGCGCTGCTCGAGGTAGACGATCGCCTCCACGTACTCGACGCGGGCGAGAGGGTGGAAGCGGAGCTGCATCAGCGTGCGAGGGCCTCGCGTCCGGCCTGGCGGACGTCTTCCCAGGACTCGAGTTCGACCTCGCCCCGACGAACCTGACCCATGCGGCGCAGAACCTCATCCCGCCAGGCCCGATCGATCTGCTCCTGGGCGTCGGCCGGGAGACTGTCGAACAGGGCCTCAGCGAGGCGCAGGCGCTCCTCGTCTGCCAGCGAGAGCGCCTGGTCGAGGATTGTGCGCGCGGCATCGGTCACGGTACCCAGTCTACGAAGCACCGGACGCCGACGCCATCGACATGTCCTCGTCGCCATCGAGCCGATCGACCAGGGGGCCGAAGTCGTCATAGTGGCCGATCGTGTGAATGGGGATGGGTGGCGCTCGAGGCCGGCGCTTACGGCCGCCGACGCACCAACCTCGACGCCGCGCGCACAGCGCAACCCTCTCGCTAGTTTCGTCACGCACGAGAGGCTCTCCGCGAGGCCACAGAGGTCGAGCAAGAGTTGGCCTGGCGGGGTGGGTCGCGGTCGCGGCGGGGGCCTCGGCCCGAGTCCAGCTTCGGCGATGGCGCGCGCGATCTTGTCGCTGTCATTGATGACCTCCACCAGGCGCATGTCGCCCTTGCAGGCGCCGAGAGTGGGTGCTGTCGGAGACCCTAGCAGGGTCTGGTCAACAGCCGTGGCAGGCGCCTGCCGAGGGGGAGCCTGGGCCTCGAGAGCCGCTCGCCGCCACCTATTCGGGCAGGCTCAGCAGCTCGATCTTCGCCCGCGTGAGCGAGATCGGGCCGTCCTTCGGTCCGACCGAGATCGAGACCCGATTGCGCGGACCAAGCTCGATCCGCAGCGTGGGCGTTGGCGTGTCCGCGCCCGCCGTGCACGCCTTGTCGAACGCGCCAAACACCTCTTGTTCATCCAGGGCGATCTTGGTCAGCAGCTTGCCCGCGCCGCGGGTCAGCCAGGTGATCTGCAGCTGCTTGGGCACGGTGTGCAGCTCGTCGGGCGGCGGCTGCCGGGCGAAGTCGTAGGTGTCGCGCTCGCCGTTGAAGCTGCGCATGGACACGTGCAACGGCACCTGCACGCCCTCGACGTGGAGCCGCCAGCGATAGCGCCGCGCGTACTTTGGCCACGCCGACACCGGTGGACCGTGCTTGGCGTGGGCCCGCAGCTGGGCGTCGCTCAGCCGCGCGCGCAGCTTCGAGCCGATGAAGGTGGCCCGCGAGATGTCGGGGTTGTCCAGGACCTCCGACCAGTCGCGCTGGGTCGGCTCGAGCTGCGCGCTGGCGACCGCTCGCACGTGCCCGCTGCCGGCCAACCACGCACTGGTCCAACCGCCCAGCCCCATCCCGACGATGAGCTTGTCCCAGCTGGCCCGGTTGCCCGTCAGCGGGTCCTTGAAGCCGGCCCGAAACAGCGCCGTCAGCTCGGCGTGGGGGAGCTCGAGGGTGCCCGCGAAAAATTGATCTTCGGTGTACGAGAACCACGCCAGGGTGACGCGCGCGGGCACGGGCTTTTGCGGCTCACCCACCAAGTGCCGCGAGCCGATCTCGCCCCAGCCGTTGTTGACGATCTTGCCGGACGGGACCCGCACGCTGTCGCCGGCCCACTCCGCCTGGCCCGCGATCAACTGCATGGGATAGCGCTCGTCCGCGCACTCGGTCGGGAGCCACTCGAAGGTGTCCGATGATCCAGGCGTTGTCATGGCTCAGCCAGCTTGCACGATGCGCTGACGCCGACCGCTCATGGCCCCGCCAGCGCTGAACTGCGGCTGGTTGAACCCGCCGTAGGAGGCCGAGAAGTGCAGGTAGTCGTGGCGCAGCCGCCGGTAGGCCGGCGTCCGCATGTTGATCCAGTGCTCGGCGGTCGAGGCCGTGCCAGCGAGGTGGGCCGCGACGTGGGCGTTGACGGTGGCGTAGATCTCTGCGAGCGCGCCTGGGATCGGGTGGTGGGCGGTGACCGACTCGAAGGTCAGCCCCGTCTCCGTTGCAAAGTCCGCCATGTGCTTGAGCGGGATCCGGTTGTAGCCGTTGCGGATCCCCCGGCGGGTCACCTTGAGCTCGTTCCAGAAATTGACCTCGGCGATCTCGCTGGCCCGATACCAGCCCGAGTCGATCAGCCACGCGCGCTCACGCGCGAACCGACGCTCCAGCGCGTCGTTGGAGAACTGATCGAAGTCCAGGATCTGCAGGCCGACCTCTTCGGAGTTGTCCCGGTAGCCGCCGCCAACGTCCGAGTGGACCCCCGGCATGTAGATCTCGACCCCGACCCCCGCACCGATCGCGCTGGCGATGTTGGTCAGCCGGAAGTTGGCCCGGTGCTCTTCGGCGGCTGCGAGCTGCACGACCTTCTTGGCCGAGCGGACCGCGTCGAGGTTGAGGTCTGCGGTGTCGTTGGTGTGCTTGACGCCGTAGGAAGCGACGGTGTCGAACAACCCGACAAAATTGACCTCGAGCAGCTCGACGGTGTGGCCAAGGGCTTCGATCCTGGGCTGCAGCGGGTTGTCGCCGTTGAGCACGTCGTGGACGAAGTGGCGCGCGCCCGCGGCCCCGCGGCTGAACCCGAACGCGTCGAGGTGGATGCGCTCGATGATGACACCGCTCGCGAGCCCGAGCTCGCGGATGCCCCGCAGCAGCTCCCGAACACCGGCCTGGACCTTGGCGACGACCCCGGTGTCGCCAAGCCCGGTCCCCATCCCGTAGTTCGAGTCGCCCTGGTGGTTCTGGGTGCCGATGCCCTCTACGTAGATCGAGTACGAGTGCTCGAAGTTGGAGTCGCCGATCAGCAGGGTCTCGAGCCGCGACACGTTGGTGTAGTCGTTCTCGAAGCTGCCCTCGCCGACGTTGTCTTGGTAGGTGGCGTTGTTGCGCAGCCGATCGCGGGTGTTCGCGCGGTTGTTGGCGGTGCCGTCGAAGAACAGGCTGACGCGAATGGTCGTCTTGGCGAGCGGCGGGGTCTCTTCTTCCACCTCCTCGGCCGGCGCCTCGAGCCGCGGGGCCTCGACCTCGATCGCCTTGGGAGACAGGACCCGCTGGACCTCGGCTTGGCGGGCGCGCAACAGCATCAGGTCGCCGCCGCTCGCCGCGATCCCGGCGACCCGTGCGAGCGCCTGGGCGGCGACGTCTCGGGGCTCTTCGTCGCGAAGGTTGAGCAGCACGGACAGCCGCTGGATCAGCTGGGGATCTTGGCGCCGCAGCGCGACCTCGAGCAACGCCCGCGCGCGACCGGGCTCGACCTGATCGGCGGCGTTGCCCAGCTTGGTGCCGCCGCGGACCAGCAGGTAGCGCTCGGAGCCGTCAAAGATGTGGATCGGGAGCATTTGAGGTCGCCGCCCCAGATTATACGCCTGGTTGGCTGCAGTGTGGGACGCTTAGTTTCCGCCGCGCCACGGGGCTTGCAGCGTGCACGCGCCAATGCCAAACCCGGTCCGTGCCCCGGCTGTTCGACAAGCTGCTGCGTCGCCGCAAGCTCGACGTCTCGGTCTCCCGCGAGGTCGCCGAGCGGGCTTCGGATCACTTGCTCGCCATGGACGACGCCCTCGAGCAGCTCGCCGAGCTCCCCGGCCTCGAAGACGTCAAGCGCACCCGCACGCTCCCCGCCCAGTTCTTGCCCCTGTGGGATCAGGCCCTCGCCTCGTACGACGCCTACGTGCAGGCCATGACGACGGGGCCGCGCACGCTCGCGGTTCAATGTCAGGCCGGCTGCTCGGCGTGCTGCCACGACGTCCCCACCGGGGTGCAGGCCGTGGAGCTGTTGGCGATCTACGCCAGCTACCGCGAGTTCGAGGACTTCGCTACGCTCCACAACCTCGCGTGCGATCTTTCCGACGCGTTCATGGCCCTGCTCGCGAACGAGGCGCCGGGCGAGACCGTGGTCCGCTCCGACAGCCCCACGTACGCGCGCGCGCAGCTGGGCTATCGCCAGGCCGGGCGCCCGTGCATGTTTCTCGACGCGGACCAGCGCTGCCGGATCTATGCCCGGCGACCGCTGACCTGCCGCATGCACCACGCGATCACCGATCCCAGCTGGTGCAGGGTCGACCACCCCAAGGCCGAAGACGCGGTCACGCCCCGGCTCGAGCCGCCAAGCGACATCCTCGAGCACATGCGGACGATCGCCAAGCGCCTGGATCTCCAGCTGCCCACGACCCTGTTCGCAGGCCTTGGGTTGCTGGGCGGTCAAGTGATGCAGACCCAACCCTTGCGTGTCCGCGACGAAACCAAGGCCAAGCGCCGCTCGCTCCCCAAATTCCGCGGGAAGTAAGCTCACCCGGCTGGGCACGGCTCGGCGCTGTACCGCCCGCGGCGGCAGTCACCGGCCTGATAGACTGCGCCGCAGATGGCCAAGCTCACGCGCAAGGAAGCCCTCGACTACCACACCCAAGGACGGCCCGGAAAGATCGCCGTCGTCCCCACCAAGCCGCTGACGAGTCAGCGCGACCTGTCGCTCGCTTACTCGCCCGGCGTCGCCGAGCCCTGCCTCGAGATCGCGAAGGATCCGAGCAAGGTCAATCTCTACACCGCGCGCGCGAACTTGGTCGCGGTGATCACCGACGGCACCGCGGTGCTCGGGCTTGGCGACATCGGCCCGCTCGCGTCAAAGCCGGTGATGGAGGGCAAGGGTGTGCTGTTCAAGAAGTTCGCCGACATCGACGTGTTCGATCTCGAGATCGACGCGAAGAAAGACCCCGACGCGTTCATCGCCTGCGTGGCCGCGCTCGAGCCAACCTTTGGCGGGATCAACCTCGAGGACATCGGCGCGCCCGAGTGCTTCTACATCGAGCAAGAGCTCAAGAAGCGCATGAAGATCCCGGTGTTCCACGATGATCAGCACGGCACCGCGATCATCTCGGGGGCGGCCCTGCTCAACGCCGCGGAGCTGACCGGGCGCAAGCTCGAGGACATCAAGATCGTCGTCAGCGGGGCCGGGGCCTCGGCGGTGTCCTGCTCTCGCTTCTACGTCTCGCTTGGGGTCAACCCCAAGAACCTGATGATGTGCGACAGCAAGGGCGTCATCCACACCGGCCGCGACAACCTCGACGCGACCAAGCAAGAGTTCGCCCGCGAGACCGACAAGCGGACCCTGGCTGAGGCCCTCGACGGCGCCGACATGTTGCTTGGGCTGTCGGTTGGCGGGCTCGTCAAGCCCGAGATGCTGGCCGGCATGAACAAGGATCCGATCGTGTTCGCGCTGGCCAACCCCGAGCCCGAGATCCCCTACGAGGAAGCCCGCAAGGCCCGGCCCGACGCGATCGTGGCCACCGGGCGCAGCGACCACGACAACCAGGTCAACAACGTGCTCGGGTTCCCGGGCATCTTCCGCGGGGCGCTCGATGTCCACGCGACCTCGATCACCGAAGAGATGAAGCTGGCGGCCGCCCACGCGCTGGCCGACCTCGCCCGCAAGGACGTGCCCGAGATCGTCAGCCGGGCCTACAACGAAGACTTCAGCTTTGGCCGCAACTACATCATTCCCAAGCCCTTTGATCCGCGGGTGATCCAGTGGGTCGCGCCCGCCGTGGCCAAGGCCGCGGTCGAGTGTGGGGTGGCCCAGATCCCGTTTGACGAGCCGGCCTACCGCGAGCGCATGCGGACCCTGCTTGGTGGCAGCACCGCCGTCATGCGTCGGTTCACCCGCCGCGCGCAGAAGCAGCCCAAGACGCTGGTGTTCCCCGAGGGTGAGGATCCACGGATCCTCGAGGCTTGCCGGATCATGATCGACGAGCGCATGGGTCGGCCGATCTTGCTCGGCGACGTGGACAAGATCCGCGAGCTCATGTCCAAGCAAGACATCGACCTCGAGGACGGCGCGTACGAGATCATCAACCCGCAGACGGATCCGCGCCTGCAAGACTACGCCACGCAATTCTACGAGCGGCGCCAACGCAAGGGCGTGGACCCCCACTTCGCGCTCACGGTCATGCGCCGCAACAATTTCTTTGGGACCATGATGGTCGAGCGCGGCGACGCCGACGGGCTGGTCTCGGGGATCCAGTATTCGTACCCCGAGACGATCCGCCCCGCGCTGCAGATCATCGGGCTCGCGCCGGGCATCCGCCGGGTGGCCGGCATGTACCTGATGCTGCACAAACGCGGGTTGTTGTTCTTCGCCGACACAACCGTCAACTTGGACACCAACGCCGAGCAGCTCGCCGACGTCGCAGAATTGGTCGCCGACTCGGCCAAGAACACCTTTGACGTGACCCCGCGGGTCGCGATGTTGAGCTACTCGAACTTTGGCTCGGCCAAGGGTGACACCAGCGACAAGGTCGCCCTCGCGACCAAGATCCTGACCAGCCGGCGGCCGGATCTGAAGGTCGAGGGTGACCTGCAGGCCAACGTCGCGCTGGACTACAACCTGCAAAAACACAGCTACCCGTTCACGCGCTTGGATGGGCCGGCGAACGTGCTGATCTTCCCGAACCTCGAGGCCGGAAACGTGGCCTACAAGTTGATCCGCGAGCTTGGCGACGTGCCGGCGGTCGGGCCGGTGTTGCTGGGTATGGCCAAGCCAATCTCGGTGCTGGAGCGGGACTGCTCGATCGACGCGATCGTGCACATGGTCGCGCTGACCGTGGTTCAGGCGCAGATGAAGGCTCAGGCCTAGGCCTAGACAGGCACACCCTGCGTCCGCGCCGGGTTTCGTTCGGACCGGATCCGCTGTGACCCCGTTGCAGCGGCGAGGGTGCGAGCGTAGCGTCGTGAGTCGCCATGTTTCACGTCGCACTCGCCCTGCTCTGCCTGCTCGGAACGGCTGGGTGTCTCGGCCTCGCGTATCTGGTCTTTCGCCACCAACACCCTGGGCTGAGATCCTCCGAGCGCCGCACACTCGCTGCGCCCGAGTCGCGATCGCCGTGGGTTGGCGTCGAGGTCGAGCCCACCAGCCATGTCTCGCGCGAAGAGATCTTCGCCGCGGCTCACCAACGCTCACTCGCACAACGACTCTCAACAGCGGGCGCCGCTCCCCGCGAGCACGCGCGCTCACGGCCGGTCGCGTTCGCGGGGGGCGAGTTGCCGGTGCGCGAGACCCTGCTCGCGCGACCCCAGCTTCCAAGCCCCCAGCTTCCAAGCCGGGCGCCCGATCCCGAGCGCCCGGCCGAGGCCCCGCTCCCGGCGGCGCCGCAGATCTCCCCGACCACCAGACTGGCGATCGACGGACTGCGGATCCAGCTCGATGTCGCGCAGCGGTTGTTTGCCCGGTGGCTGCGAGAGCGAGACACGCTCACGCTCGAGCACCTCGCCAAGGGTCCAGAGCAGCTGCTGCTCGAGACCCTCGCCGACATGGCGACCACCTGCGACGAAGCCATCGCGGCGGTGCTCGAACCCGCGTTGACTCGAGACGAGCGCGGCGGGCTTTGCCACGAAGTCGCCGCGCTGGCGCTGCTGCAGCGCGACGAGACCCACGCGCTGCGGCTCATCGATCGGGTTCTGGGCGGTCCAGCGGCCGCGCTGGCGCCCCACCAGGCGCTGTCGTTGTGGCGAGGGCGGCAAGTCGACGGCTGGTTGTGCGAGCGCGCGCGCGCGGACGCAGACAATCGAGGGTACTGGCTCACGCTGCTCGACAGCCGGCGCCTCGATCCCGGGTCCGAATTGCTGCGCGAGCTGTTGGCCGAAGATGATCCCAAGCTGCTCGTGCGTGGACTCGAGCTCGCCAGGTACCACGGCGACCCCGAGCTGCGCCGAAGCGCCGCCGCCCCGCACCTCGTCGACACGCGCGACCGCCCGCGCCACCTGGCCGCCGTCGAGCTGGCGCTGTTCGATCGTGAGTCGAGCGCCTGGGGCCGATGCCGCCAGCTCGCCAACGCGCACGGGTGCCCTCGGGCGACCGAGCTCGTCGCCAGCCTTGGAAGCGCGAGCGACCTCGCAGCGCTGATGCAGCGGCCCACCAACGCCGAAGGTGAGGGTCTGTGGCGGCTGTGCCGTTCGGGACGCAAAGCCGCCGCTGCGCTCGCCGCCCGGCGTCTGCAAGACACGCGCGGTGACAAGCTGGCCGCGAGCGCGCTGAGCTATGTGATCGGCCGGCCCCCGAACGGGGCGAAGACTGCCGAGGCGCTGCTGAACCACTGGGTGCGCCTCGCCCCGACCCTCTCGGGTGATCGTCGCTACCTCCACGGAGAGCTGTTCGGGGGCACAAACGGTCTGCGCTCGTGCTTGTCCAGTCTTCATGACCGTCACCATCAGGCGCTGGGCGAGGAGCTGTTTTATCGGTCGAAGGGCATGATCCGTTGGCCAGGCCGTGGCTTCGCCCGTGACACGCTCGCGGACATCCGCGCCGTTGGGACGCCGAACATCGACTTCGAGACGAGCTTTGAGCAGTAGTGCATCGAGTCCCCGCGTCGGCGCGCTCGCCGGCCTGGTAGACTACCGTCATGGCATGGCGACGTTGGCGGTGCTCGTGTTTCCCGATCGTGGCCTTGGTGCTCGCTGGCTGCTTGCTCGACAACCCGGCCTTTGACGAATCGCGGCTGAGCGCTGGCGATGGCAACGACGACGGGCAAGCAACGAGTGAGACCCGTGGCGGGGACCTGGACGCGGGCGACGGCGACGGCGACTCCGGCGACGGCGACTCGAGCACGGACAACGGCGACGGCGACTCCGGCCCGGGCGACGGCGACGGCGACGGCACCACCGAGACCGACACCGGCTCGTCCGAGACCGGCAACGACATGCCGTGCATGGGACTCGGCCCCGCGAAGTGCGAGACAACCGACGGCTGCCTGGGGGTGTACTACGAGCCGATGGAGCCGCTCCTCAATGACCCAAGCGACGGGTACTGCGTCGAGGATCCGGTCTACGACGGCTGCATACCCGAGCCCGCGTGCGACCCACCAGCGAGCCCGTATTGGTGCAAGATGGACTTCTACATCCGGGTCGAGCTCAACGGCTGCCTGCCCAGCGTCGTCGACCAGATGGGTCTCGACACTTGCAGCCCGCCGGGTAACAGCGTGTCGGAATGCGCGGGGAATCCCTGAGCCCGCGGATGACCACGCACGCGCACCACGGCGTCGGCCTGATCGTCAGCAACCACGCACGCACTCGCTTCTACGTCCAGCAAAAGGACGCGAGCTACCCCCACTACCCCCTGGCCTACAGCCTGTTCGGCGGCGCGTGTGAGCCCGATGAAGCCCCCGCGCAGGCGCTCGCGCGCGAGCTCGTCGAGGAGCTCGAAGACGCGGCCCACGAGCTACTCGCCGTCGGTCCAAGCTTGGTCGGCGAACACGTCGTCGGTCCAACCGGCTTCGCCTACTCGCTGTTCGAGGTCCAGATCACCAACGCGCAGATCGACCTGCTCGAGCGCGCGCCCGTGTTGGAGGGTGAGCGCGGCGCCGTGGTCAGTCGGGCGCAGCTGCGATCGCTGCCGTACATCTGGGGGCTCGAGGTCGTGATCGCGGCCTACCTCGAGCATCATTAAAGGCGGCCGGCTCTCACTCTTCGCCGTACAGCGTCCAGATCTCGCGACCCGTCTTGAGCACCTTCTTCTCGATCCGCGTCCCGCCTGCGCCCTCTGCTTGCGCGATCGCTTCGAGCTCCGCGAGGTCGGCCGCCGAGCCATCGCAAAATCCCATCGGCCGCGGGTTGTTGGGGAGGTTGAGTTGGACTTTGTACTCACCGCGGTCCCAGCGGGTCTGTGTCTCGTTGGTGTGGGGGTAGATCATGGCTGCCCGCAACCTATACCGCCGCGAGCGAGACGTCTGCGCCACGCGGGACTCGTCGCGTACCTGTGCCCGCGGACCCGTTCAAGCGGCCGCCGTTGCGGGTGATCACGTGCCATCACTCCACGGGCCGCGGTATGCTCCGCGCGCCATGTCTAGCTGGTCGAGCTGGTCGAGCTGGTTGGCGTGTTCATGAATTTCGAGGACGCGATCGGCTTGGACTTCGAGCGTGGCCTCGAGCGCCTGGACGCAGCCGTTGCGAGCTGATCCATCAACCGCGGACGTCCAGAGCAACGATCAGCTTGGAGGCAGACCGCGACTGACATAGAGTGTCGCGGTGAGCAATCTGCGTTGCATCGCGGTGGTTTCTGGGCTGCTGCTGCCGCTGTCTGGCTGTTACACGGGCGTCGACTTCGACGAGCAATTCACAGGCGCCAGCGGCAGTGAGTCCGAAGACGGCCTGAGCACCAGCTGGGATGCCGGCGATGGCGATCCGGGTGACGGCGATCCGGGTGACGGTGATTCGGGTGACGGCGATCCGGGTGACGGTGATCCGGGTGACGGCGACGGCGACGCCTCGTGTGGCGACGGTCAGCTCCAGCCTGGCGAGGAGTGTGACGAGGGCGCCCTCAACGGCGTGGGCGCGTGCACGGAAGCGTGCACCACCAACGTCTGCGGCGACGGCTACGTCGGGCCCGGTGAGGGCTGCGACGACGGCAACGCGATTGACAACGACGACTGCACCAACGAGTGCAAGGTCAGCTCCTGTGGAGATGGCGCGGTCCAGGGCACGGAGCTGTGCGACGACGGCAACGCCGACAACAACGACGCCTGCCTGGACACCTGCACGCCCGCGAGCTGCGGAGATGGCTTCATCCACGAGGGCGCCGAGGAATGTGACGACCAAAACGCCAGCAACGAGGACGCCTGCCTCAACGACTGCAGCGCGGCAACCTGTGGCGACGGGTTCGTTGGGCCTGGCGAAGCCTGCGACGACGGCAACGCCAACAACGGCGACGCGTGCACCAACAGCTGCGCCCTCGCAAGCTGCGGAGACGGGGTCGTCCAGCCCGGCGAAGCCTGCGACGACGGCAACAACAAGAACAACGACGCCTGCCTCAACAGCTGCGTGTTGGCCGAGTGTGGCGATGGGTTCAAGCACCAGGGCGTCGAGCAGTGCGACGACGGCAACAACCAAAACAACGACGCCTGCCTCAACAGCTGCGCCAACAACGTGTGCGGCGACGGCTTCAAGCACCAGGGCGTCGAGCAGTGCGACGACGGTGACAACCAGAACAACGACGCCTGCCTCAACACCTGCGTCAACAATGTGTGCGGCGACGGCTTCAAGAACCAGGGCGTCGAGCAGTGCGACGACGGCAACAACCAAAGCAACGACGGCTGCAGCGGCGTGTGCGTGTCCGAGGTGCCCAACAATAATTACTGCGCTTCGGTCAAGAACTGGGACGCGGCGTGGGCAAACTGGGAGGAGCAGGTCTTGGTTCGGACCAATCAAAAGCGCGCGGCGGGGGCCAACTGCCACAGCCAGGGCGTGTTTGGCCCGGCGCCCGCCCTGGTCATGCACGCGGCGCTGCGCTGCTCGGCCCGCAGGCACTCCAAAGACATGGTCACGCGCGACTTCTTCGCCCACGTGAACCCCGACAACCAGCAACCATGGGATCGCATGTCCTTGGCCGGCTATCCGTGGTCGCTCGCCAGCGAGAACATCGCCGCCGGACAAGCCTCGCCGTTGGCGGTCGTCAACGCGTGGATGGACTCCGATGGCCACTGCGCCAACCTGATGAACCCGGACTTCGAGGAGATCGGCGTCGGCTACTACCCGGGCGGCGACTACGCTCACTACTGGACCCAGAACTTCGGCACCCAGTGAGCGTGCGCGGCTGCGAGCGTGGCCCACAGCCCGGCCCCTCCCCGCAGGGAACT
Organism: Enhygromyxa salina; assembly: GCF_000737335.2. GTDB lineage: Bacteria > Myxococcota_A > Polyangia > Nannocystales > Nannocystaceae > Plesiocystis > Plesiocystis salina_C. The sequence continues at coordinate 56,173 of NZ_JMCC02000011.1, forward strand.
GGCAACGATTGGGTCAACTGAGTCGCTACTCTGGCTTCGCCTTCGGAAACTCGGCGAAGAAGCGATCGTGGGCCTCGCCGGATCCACACAAGAAGATCTTGTCGCCGATCGAGAAGGTCATTCCCACCCCAAACTCGGTCATCGTCTTCTTGTAGCGATCGATCGCAACCACGGTGCACCCGGTGCGCTCCGGGATGCGGGCGTTGCCCAGCGTCAGCCCAACAAAGGGCGTCGCCCTGGCCTCGAACACGCGGATCCGGGGCTCGACCGCGATGAACTTCTCGCCGAACAGCTTGTGCCCCAGCAGCTGCGCGGTGACCTGTGAGATCGACAGCGCGAAGTCAGCCCCGGCCCGGTGGACCCGCGGGATGTTCTCGGCGCGGTCGACCGCGGCGATGATCGGTAGGTCGGGCGCGAGGTCGCGGATGATCGTGACCGCGAACAAGGTGGTGCTGTCGTTGGAGAACGCGAGGATCACCGAGCGCGCGCGCAGCAGGCCGATCTGCTCGAGCACCTGCGGATCCAGAGCGTCGCCACACAGGTCCAGGCGCTCGTGCGGATCCCGGGCCAGGACCATGACGCGCTCGCCCACGCTCTCGAGCATCTCGACCAGCTTCTGGCCGACCTCGCCAAACCCAATGACCAGCAGCGGCCCGCTGCGCTCGAGCGGCGTGGCCAGCTCACCGAGCTTCGCCAGCGCCTCTTCGTTGCCAAGCGCGACCACGATCGCCCCAGGCTCTAGCCTGGTGTCGGGGCTGGGCTGGCCGTGGAAGTCGCCGCCGTACCACTGGCCAACGATCGTCGCGCCGGTCAGACGGCGCAGGCCGATCTCGGCCAGGGTCTTGCCCGCGACCTCCGAGCTGGCCGGGATCCGAAGCTCGGCGATCTCGACGTCGTCACCTAGCAGTTGGACGCCAGTGACCCGCGGAGCGATGCGCTCGCTCGCCTTGGCGGCCAGGCCGGCGGCCAGCGAGTGCATCGGGCTGTAGACTGCGTCGGCGCCGGACAAGATGATCGGCCGACGGTGCTTGGGCGTGTCGACGAGCGCGAAGATCTGGCCCTCGAATCCGCGCTGGCGCGCCATCGCGATCACCGTTGCGTTGTCGTGATCCTCGCCGTTGGCGATGATCGCCCGACAGCGCTCGACCCCTGCCAGATCCAGCTGCCCCTCTTCGAGGCTCGCGTAGACGACCCGGTGGCCCTTCTCCCGCAGCCACCGCGCGCGCGTCTCGTTCTCCTCGAGGATCACCGCCGCGATGCTCTGGCTGCCCATGTCAACGACCAAGCTCGAGACCGCCGGGCCCCAGCGATAGATGAGCACGAAATTCTCGAGCACCGGCAGCGCCGAGGGCAAGCGCGCCTCGAACCGGCTCTCAAACCATGGGATCAGCACCAGCGGGACGATCGACAGGGTGACCATGAGCCCAAAGAACTGGACCGACGCCACGAACACGACCATCAGCGGGCTATCCCAGTGCGAGTCGTTGCCGTAGCCGGTCGTCGTCAGGGTCTCGGACGCCCACTCCAAGCTGCTCCAAAAGTCGCGCTCTTGCCCCTCGAGGTGGCGCATGCCCAGCATGTAGCCGCTCGCCGCGATGAGCAGCGTGATGACCAGAAACCCGAACAGCAAGAACAGGCGATTGAACGGACGGCGCATTCCAAGAGAGCTCCCGGCATTATCGCATCGCGTGACGCGCCAACCGAACGGCACATTTGGCCAGTGAGATGCATCCCGGCAACCAGGCCACGTTCGCAGTTGTGGGAAGGGTGACGCCGTATCAGGCCGTCAGCGCGAGGACCCCGTCACTCGCTCGGACCTGGGCGCACGACAACTGGTCGAGCCACGGTTACCGGGATGCGTGACGTTTGGTTATCACGCCGGCAACCGAAGCTCCAGACGACTGGCCACGCCAGAGCCCACGTGTTCGGCGCCGATCCAATAGGTGGTGATGAAAGTGCGGGCCGGAGCACACGTTGCTCGCCAGATGTCGACGTCATCGAGTGTGCTGTTGAGCTTGTCACTGCTTGCCGTGCCATTGCAGACCGCGAGTCCGCCCGAGCATGACCGCTGTGAGGCCCAACCGGAGCGCTGCGACAGCGAAGCAGACAAGCCCATCGAGATCGTCGTTCGAACCAAGAAGCGGCCCGATTGGTTGTTTCCGGGGCTCGACCACCCTCGCGTCCAGGCCTACTTCCACAGCGGCAGCAGCGTGGGCGGCTCGCTGTTCGACGACTCCGAGGCCGAGCACCGCCGACCGCTGGTGCGGGCGGGATCGATCTCCGTGCGCGGCGCCGACAGCCGAGCCGAGCGAAAAGCAGCGCGCCGATTTGCCCGAGAGTTGGTCGCTGACGTCCGCCCCGCGCTCGAGGCCTGCTACGCCGACGTGCTCGCGCGCAGCCCGACCGACGCGACCCGACTGACCTTTCACGTCGAGCTGTCGGGCGACAAGCGCGGGGCGGTGCAGGTCAGCGCGGGCACCCTGGGCGACGTGTTCGGCAACGCGTGCGTGCACGGCGTGCTGGAGTTCGCCGACGTCGACGCCCCCAAGCTCGAGGCCGGCGTCGACATCCCGGTGTGGTTTTGGATGCAGACGATGTGATGGCGATCGGCCGGCTCAGTCGAGCCGCTCGAGCTTCAGCTCGATGTCGATCTTGGTGGTGAGCTGCTGCGTGCGCCCGCCGATCGACGCCTCGATCGTGAACTCGGTCATGGTCTTGGTGTGCACGAACATCGGCATCAGCTTGGCGAGCTCGTAGACGACGCGCCCGCCTCCGCGCGAGTCGAACTGAAGTAGCGAGACCTCCCCATCGGGCTTGTCGGGAGGCGTGAACTTGTCGGTCAGCGGCCGCTGGCTGGATTGCATCTCGAGGGTCAGCGCGTCGCCCTCGCGCGCGACCAGCTCGAACTGCGAGGTCTGCTCGAGCTCGATGCCGTTGTTGGCGAGCGCCCGGGTCTCTCGCCAGCTGGCCCCGATCCCCACGCCCGGCTCGGGGAACTGGACCAGCACCTGCTCGAAGGTCTGGCGCATGGTCTCGAAGGTCTGGGCCAGCTGCAGGTTCGCGCCCTCCGGGATCGCCAGCGCGCCCTCGATCACCGCGCCCCGATCATCGAACACCAAGCGCTGCTCGAACCCGCGGATCTGCTCGATCGACGCCTGCATCATCGCCGCCATCTGGCTGTTCGCGCCCGCGCCGTCGACCGCGAACCGCTCGGACACGATCTTCGCTTCGATCCTGCCCTCGCCTACCGAGATCGTCTGGGCAGAATTGATCTGGCGCAGCGGCGGCAGGTTCTGAACGATCGGCGCAATCCCGGGCCCGGTGATCTGCATGCGCAAGCCCATCGTGAGCGCGATGTTCTCGACCTGTCCCGCCGCGGGCACCAGGCGAAGACGCTGGACAGGCTCGCTGCCAACCGCGAGCAGCTCGTAGCCGCTGGCGGCCGCCTCGAGCGAGACGCTGGGCAGCGTGGGTGTGTACGCGTCGTCAGATTGCTTGGCTGGGCTCGCCTCGTCCTGCGCCTCGCGCAAGTTTGCAGGATCGGGCTGATCCGACTTGGCCTCGCCCGCAGGTGGGTCACCAGGATCCTTGGCGCAGCCCCCCTCAGCGAGACACACGAACAACACCACAGGTAGGAACCAGGCCCGCACGGGCGGCACCTTAGCAGTGTTGAATTTCATTTTCAGCCCTACCAACCATGGAGTTCTTGCAAGCAGAGCAAGGAGGGTGATAACGGAGTCCATGAACAGCCTCCTGAATCGCTCTGGCGTCCGCGCAGCCGCGCTCGGTTTCGTTCTCGTGCTTGGTTCGAGCGCGCTCGCTTGCGACAGCGGCGACGACATGGGCGACGGTGAAGCCACCGGCGACACGACCGACAACGGCGATGGCGACGGCGATGGCGACGGCGACGCGGGGCTCTCCCACGCTGCCGACATCCAACCCATCTGGGACGACAACTGCGTGACCGGGTGTCACATGCCTGGTGGCGTCTACGCGGCCCTCGACCTCAGCGTCGACGCGACCGACAACCTGATCGGCAGCGCGACCACGCAGGCGGCCGGAAAGACCTTCGTGGAAGCCGGCAACTCGGCGAACAGCTACGTCATCGCGAAGCTGCGCGGGACCCAGATGGAGTTCGGTGGCCAGGGCGCCTCGATGCCTGCCGGCAGCGGCGCTGCCCCGCTCCCGGAAGACACGATCGCGCTGATCGAGCAGTGGATCGACGAAGGCGCGCTGCCCTAGTTGGATGGGTCAGGAGTTCCTCCTGACCCAGCCAACTAGGGACTCTATTTCTGGTTGAGGGGCTTCACAGCCCCTCCCCCATGCCGGCGGAGCCGTCATGGGGCCCCCACCCCTGCGGTCGGGCCGAGCCCTCCGGGTCCGCGGGAGTTGCTTGCGGAACTTCCGTGTCCGTGCCCTCGTTACTCGATCTCGATGAGGCTTCACAGCCCCTCCCCCATGCCGGCGGAGCCGTCATGGGGCCCCCACCCCGGCGGTCGGGCCGAGCCCTCCGGGTCCGCGGGAGTTGCTTGTGGAACTTCCGTGCCCGCGCCATCCAAGACAACCACTGACATGGCTGACCTCGACAAGAAGATCACGCCAGCGGGCTATGCTGCGCTGCGGGCCGAGCTCGACCATCTGTGGAAGGTCGAGCGGCCGCAGGTCACCCGCGAAGTCACCGCTGCGGCCGAGCAGGGCGATCGATCCGAGAACGCCGAGTACCAGTACGGTAAGCGGCGCCTGCGGGAGATTGACCGCCGCGTCCGCTGGCTCAACAAGCGGCTCGCCGCGCTCGAGATCGTTCGCGCTTCGCCGACTGACGGCAAGGTCTACTTCGGCGCCCACGTGAGCGTCGAGGACGAAGACGGCGAGCAAAACACCTGGCAGCTGGTCGGCAGTGACGAGTGGGACGTCAAGCTCGGCAAGATCAGCGTGTCGTCCCCGATCGGCCTGGCGCTGCTGGGCAAGCGCGTTGACGACGAGGTCGTCGTCCGTCGGCCCAAGGGCGACCTCGAGCTGACGATCATCGGGATCCGCTACGACACCTACGAAGACCCAGACTGAGTCTCGACCAAAATTTCGAGTATTAACTCGCCTCATGCGGCGCTGCGACATCTCCCTCGAGCTCGACTGCCCCCCCGACCGCTTCTGGCGGCTCTACTTCGACGAAGACTTCACGCGCGAGACCTTCGAGCGCGGCCTGGGTTGGTCCGCCCCGAAGTACACGGAGTTTCGCAGCGACGAGCACGAGATCATCCGTCACCTCTCGGCCCAGCCCAAGCTGGACATCTCAGGCAAAGCCGCCAAGCTCATCGGTGAGCAGCTTGGCTATCAAGAAAAAGGTCGCTTCGATCGAAAGACCCAGCGCTTCGAGTTCAGCAATCGCACCAATATCTTTGGCGAGCGCATGAAGCTCAGCGCAAAAATGTGGGCCGAACCAATCGGCGAATCCCGCATGCGCTGGCGAACCGAGATGACAATCGACTGCTCGATCTTCGGCGTCGGCGGCCTGCTCGAACGAACCGCCGAGCAGAACATCGAAAAGACCTATCCAACCTGCGCCAAATACTGGAACCGCTACTTCGCCGACCACCCCGAATAGCCCAAACAAAAAACACACGAAGGTGCGAAGCCATGTGTGGGTGCCCGAAGGTGCGAAGCCGCCCAAACAGATGGAGCGCCATCTGGTGGCCGTAGGCACCAGCGCCATCCGGTGGCCGTAGGTACCCAGACAAGAGCCCCTCCTAGATCCTAGACCAGCGGCCCAAAGGTGCGAAGCCGCCCACACAGATGGAGCGCCATCCGGTGGCCGTAGGTACCCAGACGAGAGCCCCCTTCTAGGGGGCCAATCATACCCCTGCGAACAAACGCCCCATTGGGAGCGAGCGCAGCGAGTGACCGCGAAGTGCGAAACCGCCTGTGGGGGTAATAACTACCCCGTAGTGCCGCCGCTGCCGCCGTCCATGTCGATCATGCAGTCCGAAGCATCGTAGGTGCAGGTCACCGGGTCGCAGGCCAACATCCCCGACGCGTAGCCAAGCGACTCGCAGGTCTGCCCCTTGAGGTCATCCGTGTCGCACTGCTCGCCGGGATCGACCGCCCCATCACCACACACGGATCCACCCGTGGTCGGATCCGGATCGCCATCACCATCGCCATCGCCATCACCGGTACCACCGGGGTCGCCATCGCCATCGCCGGTCGTCTCGCCCGGACCGCCGGTCTCTGGCAGGTCGGCCGGCACACCGGTGTCTGTCGCCGTGCCCGAGCTGTCGGTCGGCGAACCCGCAGAGTCGAACTCACCGGGGATGTCATCGCCACAACCAGCGACGAGGAGGAGCGCGGGGACGAGCGAAAGGATCAAGCGGCTGCGCATTTCAGACAATTCGCACGTCACTGCGGCGAAGGCAAACCGTTTGCCCAATCTTCCCCACTGCCCCCACGACCGGGAGCTAGACACAGTTCAGAGCCCGTTTCGCTTCGTGAGCAAGCGCCGCGGACTACCCGCGACACCCACGGGCAAGCCGCTGGGCCGCGGGCGAGGGCAGTTATGCTCGCTCTCATGCGCGATCTCGCCAGTCCATTTGGTCGCGGCGCACGGGTCCATTGGGGGCTCGACGAGCGCCTGACCTTCCTCAACCACGGGTCCTTCGGTGCCGTGCCGCTCGAGCTGCTCGAGCGATCGGCGGAGCTGCGCAGGGAGATCGAGCGCAACCCGATCGACGGGGTGTGGCGTGGAGCGATGCCCCAGATCCGTCGAGTGGCCGAGCAGTGCGCGGCGTTTGTTGGCGCGCCGCCGCAGTCGACTGGCTTCGTCACCAACGCGACGGCGGGCATCAACGCGGTGCTGGGATCGATCCCGCTGTCACCCGGCGACGAGCTGCTCCATCTCGACCACGGATACAACGCGATCTGGCAGACGCTCAAAGTGATCGCGCGGCGTCGCGGCGTCGTGATCCGACAGGTCGCGCTGCCGCTGCCGGTCAGCGGCGCCGAGCAGGTCGTGGCGATCACGATGGCCGCCGTGACGCCTGCGACCAAGGTCCTCGTGCTCGATCAGATCACCTCACCTTCGGCGTTGCGGTTGCCGGTCGCGGACATTGTGGCGGCCGCGGCCGCGCGCGGGGTCGAGGTCGTGATCGACGGCGCCCACAGCCCCGGCATGCTCGATCAGCCCGCCGCCGAGGCGCCCCAGGCCGCAGCGTGGACCGGCAACCTGCACAAGTGGACCTGCGCCCTGCGAGGCTGCGCGCTGTTGACCGTTCGCCCGGATCTGGCCGCGCAGATCCACGCGCCGATCATCTCGCATCACCTAGACGAGGGCCTGACCGCCGAGCTCGACTGGCAAGGCACGATCGATCCCACGCCATGGTTGCTGGCCGCCGAGGCGATCGCGTTCATGGATCGATTTGGGGGCTGGGACGCCGTGCGACGCCACAACCATGAGCTGGCGACCCACATGCACGCGATGTTGTGTGAGCGCTTGGGGCTCACTCCGCTGTCGCCGCTCGACGGCTCGATGCTGGGCAGCATGGCCACGCTGCGGCTGCCGGACTCGCTGCAACCCCAAGCCGACGACCGCGGCCCCGAACAACTCCAAGCCGCGCTGCTCGAGCGATTTGCGATCGAGATCCCCGTGATGGAATTCGCCGGCGTCCGCTACACGCGGATCAGCTGCCACGTCTACAACGAGGCCGCCGACTACGAGCACCTGGCCACCGCGCTCGAGCAGCTCAGCCAAGCGCGAGCGTGACGATCTTGCGCTCGGTGGCCAGCGCTTCGGCGGCGCCGCCGAGCTTGGCGATCTGCCCGACCGCGGGCGAGGCGTTGACCTCGAGCACCGTTGCGACCTCGATCGGCTGCGCGAGCGGATCTGGCTTGGCCATGGGCACGCGCAGATCCACCCCCGCGTGGCGCAGGCCCATGTGCTTGGCGATCTGCAGGGTCAATTGGAGCCAGTGATCCGGCAGGTCGCGGACCAGCTCGCCCACGCAGCAGCGATGCAGGTTGTAGATCGTGGTCCGAAACTCGAGCCGCTGCCCGTCGGGCAGCACCGAGTCCGGCCCGAGCCCAGCCTCGCGCAGGGTCTCGATCCACGGCGCGCTGGCGCGAAGCTTGGCCGCGAAGGTGGGATCGAGCGCGCGCGTGTCCGTGCGCTCGTGCAGCTCGATCATGTTCGAGCGCCCGTCGCCAACGAGCTCGAGCGGGCGCCGGACGTAGGCCAGCAGCAGCTCACCATCGAGGACGTCGATCCGCAGATCAAAGCCCGGCACCGGCAGCTGGACCAGCGCGATCCGATCGATCGTCCACGCCTCGGTGACCGCCGCCGCGAGGCTGGCTTCATCGACCGCGAGGCTGACCCCGCGACCCCGCGACCCACGGTTGGGCTTGACCACCAACGGGTAGCCGGCCCGCTCGGCCATCGCCAACGCCGGGGCCAACCCGCGCTGGCTCGGATAGGGATCGCGCCCCAGCGCATCCAGGATCATCCCCGGCGCGATGCAGCGAGCGCTCTGTGGCACGCGCACGCCAAAGTGCTCGAGCACCATCGCCGTGTGCGACTTGTCCAGCGCCAGGGTCGCCGCCGCGTGATCATTGATGGGGGTGTGGGCCCCGTGCAACACCCGGCGTTGGTCCCCACGCTCGAGCAGCCACAGCCAGCCGGTCTCCGGGTCCAGGCAACGCGCGCGCCAGCCAAGCTCACGGGCGATCTGCAGGCGCAGCTCGATGGTCGGAGATCCAGGAATCCCTTCGGTCACGCGACGACGGTAGATATAGACTGCCACCTCGTGCAAGCGCGGTCTGTCCTCCCCCTGTCCCAGCGCCGGCTCGACCTCGCGCTGGTCGCCTGCTTCTGCGTGTTTGCCTTCACCTCGCTGGTGATGGAGATGTACATCGTGTTTGGCGTGGACCTGCGGGCCGCCACCGATCCCTTTGGCAGCGCGTGGCGGTTCTATGCCCAGTGGGATCCGCTGTTCTTCGACACCCCGCTGTGGCTGCGGATCATGTGCGGGATCGACGGCTTCGTGTTCGGCCCGTTCTACTTGGTGTTGATCTGGGCGTTCGTGCGTGGGCACGCATGGATCCGCATCCCCGCCCTGCTCTACGTCTCGGCGATCGTCTACTCGACGCTGGTCTACTTTGGCTACGAGTTCGTGGCCGAGCGCGAGCGGGCCAACCTGGCGATGGTCGTGCTCGTCAACGTGCCCTACACGATCGTGCCCATCGTGCTGGGCTGGCGGGTGCGCGCGCGCGATCCTTTCGCCGCTCCGGCGGCGCTGGGGTAGCATGGCGCATGTCCGCGTGGCTGGCCTGGTTGTTGTTCGCTGCGGCGACTGGGCAAGACCGACCGGTGCTGACGGTGCACGCGGATCCCTGCCTCGAGCTCGACACCGCGTTGCTGCATGACACCGTGAAGCATCAGCTTGGCGCCGGGCTCGACTACCGCGGGGATGTGGCGGCCCAGGCTGGACACACGCAGATCCTGCTCGACTGCAGCGTTGATCAGCGGGTCGAGATCACGGTGATCGATCCGCTCACGCAGATCAGCACGACCCAGATCGTGGACCTGCCCGCGCCGCCGCGCCGCGGTGAACAGCTGGGTTGGGCCGCGGCCGCGCTGCTGCGATCAACGTGGATGAACCTGGGGGGCGAGCAAGACCGCGCCTCGCGTCGAGCCGCGCGCGTGGCCCAGCGACCGCCTTCACCCTGGCAGCTGGGCGATGGATTTGTGGTCCGCAGCTACTTCGACCGCCGCAGCCCCGCGCTGATGCTGGGCGAGCAGGCCGAGGTCCTTCACCGACCGCGCCGACACTTCGCCTGGAAGGCCGATGGCGAGCTCAGCTACTGGCGGGTCCCCGTCGCGGTCGGCGAGGAGGCGGGCCTCGTCAACACCTTCACGGTCAGCGTGGCGCCCTCGTTGCTCGCCTGGGGCGAGTTTCCAGGCCGCGGCCCTCGCGGCGCGGGCACGGTTGCGATCTACGGGGGCGCCGGGTTTCGGGTTGGCGGCGTACGGATGCGGAGCACCAGCTTTGGCGACTCTGCCGGATTTCAAGCCTACGCCGGGCCGCTGTCGACCGCGCAGCTGAGCGTGAGCATGGGTCGCTTCGTGCGGCTGGCGGTCAACGCCGAGCTTGGGTGGATCCTGCATGGGCCCGTGCAGCCGCAGGGGGTCCCGCTGAGCTTGGTCGGGCCGTGGGCCAATGGGGTGTTCGTGATCGTGAGCTCGTTTTGATCACCGCCTGGAACCGGCGGCGCGCGGCAGGTAGCGTCAACGTCGTGCCCGCCTCACGCCCCCCGTGCTCGAGTCCCTCGTCGAGCGGCTCGAGCTCTATATGACCGACGACCGGCGCGACTACCTTGGCCCCTACCAGCGAGCCGTCATCAGCCACGGTCCGGGGTTTCCTGCGTTGTTGTTTGGCTCGCGCGAGCATCAGCAGCGTCGCTTCGCCGTGCTCGGCGGCGCGATCTCGCTGGCCGGTCGACGGATCGCAGATCTTGGCTGCGGGCACGGTGATCTGCTGACCTGGTTGGATGAGCGCGACATCGAGTACGCGGATTACCTGGGGCTCGAGGCGGTCCCGGAGTTCGCAGAGATCGCCCGCAAGCGCATGACGGAGCGCGCGCAGCCCCGGGCCACGTTCGTGCTCGCCGACTTCGTGGCCGCGCCCGATCGGGTCGACGCGCTGGTGCGCGATCACAACGCGAACACAATCGTCCTCAGCGGCTCGCTCAACACCCTGGACGAAGCCGCGGCGCTGGCCGTGCTCGAGCGCGCGTGGGCGGCCCTCGACGCCCAGCCCGGTGGCGTGCTCGGCTTCAACTTCTTGTCGGGCGGCGGCGACTGGGAGCGGCCCAGCACTCGGCTGCCGCGCCGCGACACCCAGGGGTGGATCGCGTGGGCGCTGGCGCGGACGGCCCGGGTGATCTTTTGTCAGCACTATCTTGGGGCCCACGACGCCACGATCGTGATGTACCGACCTGACTGATCGGCCTGACTGATTGGCCCGACTGATCGGCCCGACTGATCCGCGCGACTTCAGGTACACTCCCGCCATGCTGATCAGCTGCCCCGAGTGCGAGCGGAAGGTCTCGGATCGGGCCAAGGCGTGCCCCGACTGCGGCTTCCCGGTCGCCGAGCATGTCGCCGAGCAGGCCGCGGCGGCGGAGCGAGCTGCCCGGCTCGCGTCGCGCGAGCGCGTGGGTGAGATCGACTGCCCCAGCTGCGACGCCCGCGGGTTCGCCTACTTCGAGGCCAAGAACGACGAGGGCGAGACCCGCCAGATGTTCGGCTGGTGCGAGGCCTGCAAACACAGCGGCCGCGTGCATCAGTGCAAGGACGTGGCGGGCTACTACGCGGTCAGCCACCCGGCGCTGGATCCCTTCTTGCGCGGCGAGCTCGACGCGCCAGCCGAGGGCGTCGTGTTTGTCGGCACGCAGCTGGTCGCGGAGCATCGCTACGAGCAGGCCGGCGAGACCTGGACGGGCGCCGACCCGGGCGATCCACCCCCGGAGAAGTCCCCGGGTTCGTGAGCGGTCGCCGACATGGGACAGACTTGCTAAACCACCGCGTGGTGACTCCGCGCAGCATCGTCGCGTTCGCTGGCTTGGCGCTCGCGCTTGGTTGCACACCAAAGACCACCAACAACACCGGACAGGTCCCCAGCGAGTTCGCCGACGCCACGCTGAAGGTCACGATCGAGCCCGCGCCCGCGCACCTGCAGGGCCGCGTCGCCCTGCCAACCGGCGCGCGGCTCTACGCCCGGCCAACCTACACCAGCCCAAGCTGGACGCTGACCTTGCCGGACCCGCCCTTGAGCGGACTGAGCTCCAACGGACCCGCGCGTGCGCGCGCGTTTCGGGTAGTTGGCGTGGTCCGAACCGGCGACGCCTCGCTTGGGGGCTCGCTCGACAGCCCGGCAGAGTTTCTGGCGATCACCAACGATCTCGACGGCGAGGCCGAGCAGCCCGCCCGCGGCTGTGGTCCGCGCTTCGTCGACCTCTCGCACTTGCGCACGCTGCTCTACGTGCCCGCCGTGCACCTCGCCGAGGTCACCACCCGCAGCCTGGAGTTCGCGCCCTTCTCTGCGGCGGGCGACGTGGAGCAGGTCAGCGTTGGCGCGGGCGTGCGCGTGGGGCCAGCGTCGTCCACCCACGGGTTGCCGGTCGCGCCCCCCAACACGCGCTGGCGGTGGATCGACGCCGACGGCATTCGCGTGCTGGCCCCGATCCCCGACGACGCCATTGGGTTTGCCTGGGACCCCACCGACACGCCCAAGTTCGACAGCGCCGGCGAGCCGCTGCTGCGCGACGCCGAGGGCTCGACCCTGTGGCTGGACGACGACGGCGGCGCGCGGCTCGAGCTCACGATCCGCAACGAGTGCGGCGAGCATCGGCGTATTGTCGACGAGCCGGTCGAGCGCGAGAACCTGCGCGCCCTCGCGCTCGAGGTGTTCTACGATCAGTCGCCCCCGCCCGAGCCAGCGCCGATCGTGCCGCCGGACGCCGACTATTTGATCGTTGCAAACACGCCCCTGCGCTGGACCGACGGCGAGCTCGCGGGTGAGGTGCTGCGCGACTGGGCCGTGACCGTTGGCGTTGGCCAGACCTGGGACAATCGTCGCTGCTTTCCCTTGGTGCTCAGCGGCGAGCTGCGGCCCCTCGACGAGCCGGCCCTGGCGTGCGTCAAGCCAGAGGCGTTGGAGCCGCTTGCGAACGCGGTTGAGGCTGGCGGGTTTGGGGCCAGCGATGAGATGGAGCTTGGCGGCAGCGTGCAGCTGGGTCCGCCCGAGGTGATTGTGGGGACGTGGGAAGAACGGCTGCTGCGGCCGGTGCTCAATAGTCACCACGCCAGCGTGGGTGAGTGTCTGCGGCCGTTGCTGTTGGGGATTGAGGAGCTGGAGGGGGCGCGGTGGGTGATTGCGATGACCGTGGCAGAGAGTGGGCGGGTGGAGCAGGTTGATGTGACCGCGCTGGGGGAGAGCCATGGGGCTGTGGAGGATTGTTTGCGGGTCGAGGCGTATACCTGGGCGATGCCGCAGGGGGGTGGGCAATTGTTGGTGCCGGTTACGGTTGGGGTTTGGGGTGACGCGGGTTCAGATGTTGGCGGAGAGGCCGAGGCCGAGCCTGAGGTTGAGGCCAAGGCCGCTAAGCCCGAGGGGGAGCGCGAGCGGGGGAAGGTGATCATCATTCGTGATGAGGATGAAGCGGACGCGGAGTGAGCTCGAGCGTCAGCGTCATCCGCCGGAACCCAGAAGGCGACAATCCGAAGTTCCGCCGCTGAGTCCAGGTTGTTCGGTGGCAAGCCCCCGAACCACTTTCAAGCCGCGCAACAGCCGTGTAGAGTCAGGTTGTGTCCCGCCGCCGACCTCGACGCGAGATGCTCCAGTTGCCATCCTCTGCCGCCGTTGAACGATGGCTCTGCATCGGAGGCGCCATCGAGGATGGGACCCAGCTCCCGCCCGCCCAAGCGCTGGCAATCCTCCGCCGGTCCACGGGCGGCATCACCTTCAGTCTACGCAGCATCTACAGCTTCATCTGTCGCGCCGGTCTCGGAAGTGCCGTGCCCCGAACGACCCGCGAGCAGTGGAGTCAGATCGAATCAGAAGTTCGCTTCGGTCGCGTGATCGTGGCCGAGCGCCCTCGAGCAATCTCGCGGTACTCACACGACCACCCAGTCGACGACTCCGACGAACTGGCCCCGCCAGATCTGGTGCCCGAGCCGATCGACGACCGCGAGCTCGCGCTGCTCATCTCGCGTTGCGACCCGGTGCTGGCACATGACCCGCTGAAGTTCACCTACCTACTGCGTGGTCTCGGGGGACGGCCAGTGTCGCTGAAGATCGTTGCCGAAAGCTTCCCGGGGCGCGTCGTCCACGAGCGCCCCCTGACTGCGGCCGAAACCCAAAATGGTCCGCACAACGCCGAGTGGGACGGCGTCGTAACTCAGGCGGGTGCGCACCAGGGCGAGCGTCTATCTCCGCGCTACGGCCCGGCCAAGGTCGAGCTCGTCCATGACGAGACCTATCGAGACCAAGCGCCCTTCACGTTGGCCCGTATCGTTCACGTCGTCGAGACGGAAGACCTCGTGTTCGCAACGGGCCGGGCGCTGCTCAAATGTATGCCGAATATGGCATCACCTCAAACAAGGCACCAAAGATTGACGATCACCTGGGGCAGCTGCGAGCCGAACTCAACGCGATCAAGGCAGAATACAGCCTTTGCACACACCCCGACTTGGTCAAGGACCTGCTCGATCTACTTCCGCCCGACACCATCCCGGGGGCACCATGACAAACCACCGCCTACCTGTCTGTCTCTTTACTGCCGCGTTGCTGGGCTGCCGAACACCCGCCCCCGCAGGCACGGACCAGCCCGGCGCCCCTGAGCTGCCGGATCCGCGCTCTCCCGAGGCCGTAGAACCTCCTCGGCCCGGGCCGCTAGACTTCGCACAGGTTCAAGAGCTGATTGAGTTGGCGCTTGGAGCCAAAGTGGGCTTCATGGATTCCCGTCCCGCGAGCTTTGTCGCTGGCGCATGGCGTGAGGTGGTGCTCTTCAGGGTAGACGGCGAAGACTACTGTCGCGCCTTCACGCCACAGACAGAGTGGGACGATTGCAGCTTTATCGCGGATGAGGACGTCGTCCAGTGGAGCGTGCAGGAGCTGCTTGGGGTCGCGGTCGTGTCGTTCACCAACCCGGCCGCGCCACGGGTCGAACGAGTGCGCGTGCTCGAGGATACCTGCTCGCTCTTCGCCGCCTGTGGTGAAGTTGCGGGCACCATGAACACCTCCGCGCCAATGTGGTCGGAGATGGCCCGTATCGTGCTCGAGCACGCCGAGGTATCTGACGTCGACGGTGATGGGCAGCTCGAGATTGAGATCGTCACGAGCTACGTAGAGCTCACCACATTCGCTCAAGAACAAGCCGACGAGCCGTACGCCGACGAAATTTTCTCTCGTCGTCGGCTCACGGTGTTGCGCGGTGATCTGTCGCGCCAGCTCGACACCGACATTCACGTGGAGATGTTCGAGAGTACCCCTGGCGTGTTGCTTGAAGCGGACCGCATCCACGAGCGCTACACGCTCACACCCGACGGGCTGACGGCGTACTGGTGCGAGGTCGACGGTCAGTTCGCCATTCCCGCGCGGGAGTGCTCCAAACAGGTCTGTCCAGAGCCGACGACCCGGGCCCGGATGTCCTATGATGCGGCGAAGGACGCGTATGGAAAGGCGGAGATTGAGCAGTTGCGTCCCGTTGTCGACAGCTGTCCAGAATAGATCAACAGGGGGTCGTCTGGTGTACAGCCGTCCCGCGACTGGTGTGACCTTCAGTCGACATTGGAGGCTATGCTGGTGCTGCCATGGCCCTCGCGTCCAACCAGCAGCGACTGCTCGAGTCGATCTACGACGATCCTCGAGCCAACGACGCCCGACGTGTCTACGCCGACTGGTTGGTTGGCCGGGGGGACCCTCGCGGAGAGTTCATCCACCTTCAGGTCGACCGGTTTCGAGGACAGGCGACGGTCGAGCAGTTCGCCCGCGAGCGAGCGCTACTCGACCAGCACTGCGCTCGCGGATCACATCGTGTTCGAGCGCGGATTTGTAACACGCGTCGTTCTCAACTCCCAGAGTGTGGCGCGAGGGTGCCGGGTCCCGCAGACGGCTTGGTCGACGGTCGAGGAGTTGTTCATGCGTAACTCCGGGCAATGCGACGTGCCCAATGTGCTCGCGCCGCTTGTCGACGCGCCATGGATGGCGGGTCTGTGCCGTATCACTGCGCCCGTCGCCATGCTCGAGGCACTGACGACTTCTGCTCGGCGGCAGAGGTCAGGCATCACTGTGCTCGGGCAATGGTTCATGGACCCGCTCATGGAGCTGTGCGGACGCTTGCCGAAGCTCACCACCGTCGGCGTTTCGGCTAGCTATGGGACGCCAATTGCGTTTCTGCTTGCTCGACCGCCCCTGCGCGCCCGGGTCCGCCGTCTCGAGGTTCTGTGGTCGGACGACGCCGTCTGCAATCGCCCGGTCAGCGAGCTCGTCGAACTGGTCGAGGGATCGGTCTTCGACGAGTTTCGGTGGTACAGCGACGCGAGTCGTGGTGAGCTGGTGTTATACCGGACCGGCCCTGGTCGGTTTGGCGTGGTCGAGGGCGACGCCCACGTGCTCGAAGACTTGGACGTTCCCCCCGTGCCCGCGACCTTTGACAAGATAAGGGTATACTGGGCCAATGACCCCGATCCCGACCCCGACCACTACGATGGTGTGCGTGCTTTGGCCGAGCGGACCGGCGCGATACTCGAGATTGAGAAGGTCCCTGGCACCCGCTTGCTGCCGACACCGGAGGTGGAGAGTGCGGTGTGACCGTCTTGACTGGGTTCGTGGGTCCGACCACGGCGGGCTCCCAGTGGAGCAACGAGAGTTCGACCGGCAGCGCGGTCCGGTGTCGCGTTGGTCGCCGCCGATGCACAAAGGGGCGCGCCATCAGGGCCGCGTTCAAGGAAGCCGGGGCGCAGCGAAGCCTTTCGGTCATCGCCATTTAGGAGCACTCATGGCCACACCAGATGTCGTTCAATTCGTTTGTCTCAGCCAAGATCCCAGGACGGTCATTGAAGCCCTTGGTGGTGCCCTGGATACCCTGGATACCGAACTCGCAGCCATCGCCCGCCTTGGCTACGACACCGAAGACGGTCGCTTCGGATTTGAGGGCCAGGAGCAGCGGTGCACGAACTTCGCCGTCGCCGGCGCGCAGGTCGCAGACTGGGGTGACATTGCGCTGCAGCTCTTGCTTCCTCCTGGGGGGGGCGCCTGTTTCGTGTACCTGTGGCGTCAGCGAGAGACAACGTGTCTTTCTGTTGAACTCCACGCGGGCAATCTGTACTTCGAGAGCGAGGAGTGGGAAAATCTCCAGTGGGTCCGGAGCTTCCTCATTGCTACCAATGCCGCGCTAGGCACGGTTGGCTCGGCTTACGATGCCCACCGCGATGAACTCTTCGCTCCGTTGAATCTGGGCAAAATTCTCGAGGCGCTGCGAGCGGGGACATTGTTGGAGACCGTCCCCTTGTCTCACTACATGATTCGACACGATGTGATCGCCGCGAGGGAGATTCGAGCGCTGGTTGAAAGGGACGCTCCTCCGGGGTTTCGCTACTCAGAGACGACGACAGGGTACTATGTGCTGGACAATCTCTACTGAGCGGATACCACTCCTCTCGTTTCGGGACGCAACGCGGGGGTAGCGGTGCCATGCGCTCGCTACACCACGGACCACCCCGGGACCCAGACGGCACGACCGAGAGTCACCCCGCGTAGCGATTGACACTTCTCAGACTCCAAGATCAGTGCTGACTGACTCGCCGAGGCGTCCCACCAGCACCCCCCACCTCGACAACCCCCCAACCACCCGGCACCCTCCCCCCAATGCCCCTCCTCGCACGTCTAGGCCTAGCGTCCCGCCGCGGCTTCGGCCGCGTCACGCCAGACCCATTCGTGCTCGCCGTCGCGCTCTCGCTGCTCGCCCTGCTCACAGCGATCCTCGCCGGCGACTGGCCCGCCACCCCCGGCGCCGACCGCCTCGCGCTCCGCATCTCCGCCGGCCTCGAAGCCTGGGGCACCACCGGCCTATGGAAGCTGCTCAGCTTCGCCATGCAAATGGTGATGATGCTGGTCCTCGGCTCCGCGCTCGCCGAGGCCCCGGTCGTCCGCGCCGGGATCACCAAGCTCGCCCGCTTCGCCAGCACCCCCCGCGTCCTCGTGGCGATCACGGCCTGCGTCTCGATCGCGCTGGGCCTGCTCAGCTGGTCGCTCAGCCTGATCGGCGGAGCGATCCTCGCCCGCGAGGGCGGTCGCCAAGCCAAGCTCCGCGGCTGGCAGCTGCACTACCCCATCCTCTGCGCCGCCGCCTACTCGGGCCTCATGGTCTGGCACGGTGGGCTCAGCGGCACCGCGCCGCTCAAGGCCACCACCCAAAAGGACATGGTCGAGGTGCTTGGCGAGCAGCTCGCGGCCAAGGTCGGCACAATCTCGCTCGAGCACACGCTGCTCAGCCCGCTCAACCTATTCGTGAGCGTGGGCCTGCTGCTGCTTGGACCGCTGCTGTTCGCGGCCCTGACCCCGCCCGACGGTGAAGACCCCGCCCCACAACCCCAGAGCGACGATCTCGCCGAAGCCCCCCTCCCCGCAGATCCACCGCCCGCCGACACCCTCGAGCGAATCGAGCGCTCGCCCGTGGTCGTGTGGGCGCTCGCGTTTCCGCTGCTCGCGGCGCTGGTCGCCGGGGTCGCGCGCAAGGGCGTGTCGAGCATCGACCTCGACACCGTCAACCTCGCGCTGTGGGTGCTCGCGCTGCTGCTCCACGGCCGCCCGCACCTGTTCTTGGCGGCCTGCGCCAAGGGCCTGCGCAGCTGCACGGGGATCGTGCTGCAGTTCCCGCTCTACGCCGGGATCATGGCGGTCATGGCCGCGTCGGGCCTCTCGGCGCAGCTCACCAAGCTGGTCAGCTCAGCGGGTCCCACCTTGCTCGCCCCGGTGACCTTCCTGAGCGCGGGCCTGCTCAACCTCATGGTCCCCTCGGGCGGCGGGCAGTGGGCGGTGCAAGGCCCGATCATCATGCAGGCGGCGCTCGAGACCGGGGTGGATGCCGGTCACGTGCTCATGGCAATGGCCTACGGCGATCAATGGACCAACATGTTGCAGCCGTTTTGGGCGCTGCCCTTGCTCGCGGTCACGGGCGTGCGCGCCCGTGACATTGTTGGCTACACCGCGCTGTGGATGATCGCGGGCGGCGTGCTGATGGTGCTGGGCCTGGTCCTGTTCACGGCTTTAGGCTAGCGAGCAGCCGCCTCCACGGCGAGCACCTCGAATTGCCCAAGAGAGATCCGCGCGAGCACATCGACAACCGGCAGCCGAAGGTGCCCCGAGCCAACCGTGGTCGTGCCAGCGGTCGCGTCGATCTCGTGCCAGCGCTGGCCGTCGTGCCAGGCCGACCACGCGTGCGCGCCCATGTCGGCCCCGCCAGCAGACATGCCCTCTTCGAGCCGCGCCGGGATCCCGGCGATCCGCAGCAGCGTGACGGTGAGCAGCGCGTACTCGGTGCAGTCGCCCTTGCCGCGCTCGATCAGCTCGACGACGTTGGGGCTGTTCGGCGTGAGCTCGTACTGAATGTGCTCGTGCGCCCACGCAACAACCGCGGCGACGGTGGCCTCGTCGTCGCCAGCGACCTGCAGCTTCTTGACGATCTTGCGCAGCTGCTCGTCGTCGGCGCGGATCCGGCTGTCGAGCTCGAGCATGCGCTGGCGCTCGCTACCAACGAGCTCCTGGCGCGTCGAGGTGGGCACGGCCAGCGAGGGCAGCACGGTCAGGCGTAGCTCGTCTTCGTCAATGACCTCGGCGGTGATCCGCGGGTTGCCGTCGCGGAGCGTGCGACGTGCGAAGCCCTCGGCATCGTCGACGCGCAGGTGATAGACGAGGGTCGAGGCCAGCTCGTGGCGCCCGAGCGAGCGTGGGAGCATGCTGGCGTTTTGGACCTCCGGGCTGGCCACCCATTGATCGATGAGCGCGAGGTCCTGCTCGGACTCCGTCAGGTTCAGGCTGACCTTGGCGCTGAAGTTGGCCCGACTGTGCGCCTTGTTGTCGCTGGCGTCCCAGTCGGCCCGGACCTCGCTCTGGCGCATCAACCCAAGGATGCTGGCCCAGCCAAGCACGCCGTACTCGCGGCTCTGCCCGGGGTAGTGCTGGGCGAGCTCGCGGACGACCTTGGCGGCCCGGGCACCGTCTACCCGAAACAGACCAAAGGGGTCGGCGCCTTCGGTGATCGTGGGCGCGGGCCGGGCCTCAACGGCGGCAGCGAGCTCGGGGGTGGACGCGACGAACAGGGCGCCGTCGCGGATCAGCCACCACAATCCATCGTGTTGCTTGGCGTGGCCGGGCTCGAGTTCACCAAGGCCCGCGCGCTGCAGCGCCTTGCGAAGGTTGGCGTCGCGGGGGACCGCCAGGACCCAGTCCTGCCACAGCGAGTGGCCCACGTCGGGGTACCAACCCAAGAGCACGGCGGAGCCCTGCGCGACGACGTCTATTGGCGGCAGCTTGTCGGTGGCCGCGAGTCCGCACGGCTCTTCGCCGTCCGCGAGCGCGCGGAGCTGCTCAATGCTCAACGGCCCCGCGCCAACGTGCCCCCGGCAGCGCCGCCACGATGGGCCGTCAAACATCTCGTCGAGGTCGTCGGGCTCGAAGGCCAACCCGGCGAGGCTCACGGGTGACGCGGGCATCAGCTGGGCGAGCGCGCCCAGATCCCCGGCGGCGCTCGACTTACCCACGACTTGCCCCGAGAAGGCCAGACCTTCGGAGTCGAAGGCGACCTCGATCGAGAACTGCGCGAGGGTCTCTTGGTATTGCAGCGACTGCAGGGCGGCGCCGTCGTGCCAATCGCTGACGACCGTTGCAAACGCCGAGCTGGCGGCGAGCGACTCGACGCCGCGGGGGAGCTCGCGCAGGATCCTCTCGGCCACGAATTGATCCGAGAACACCAGCAGCCGATCATCAATGAACATGTACAGCTCCGAGTCGGACAGGAGCTGGTTATCGAAGATGCTGACGGTGGCGTACTGCTCGAGCTGGTGACCGGCGATCGTCCGAGTCAGCCGCACGCGCTCGCTGGTCAACCGCGCCGAGCCGCCCGTGTTGCTCTCGAGCGGGGCCTCGAGCATGTCCTGCAAGAAGACCGGGAGGACGCCCGCGACGAGCGGGAGCCCAACGGCCATCAGCGACATCGCCATGGGTGTGGCGACGCCGGCATCTTCGCCGGCCTCGCGGCGGCCAAGCACCTCGAGCACGGCGGCTCGATCGAGCACGGTGGCCGAGCAGGCGAACCGGCGATCACCACCGGGTGACACGCAGTCGATCGCCGCCCGGGTGTCGAGGCCGCCGGACTCGCGCAGCAGGGTGAACGGGCCCGCGACGAGGAGCTCGGTCACGAGCGCGCGGACGATCGTGGTGTCAATGCCGCTGCCCGGCGCGAGGCGGCGGAGCAGATCTTCGATGCTGGCGACGAACAGACCGAGCTGGCCCACACGGAAGTAGCTCCACTGATGGCCCGGCGCGAGCTCGGGGAGCGACAGATCGCGCAGCTGCTGGCGCGAGCGTGGGGCGGTCTTGGTTGCGCGGGCGCGGGCCCAGTCGGCGGCCCGGGATCCGGCGAGCAGGTCACCCTTGCTGAGCAGCTTGCGGCCGCGGTCATAGTCCTCGAGCACGCTCTCGAGGGCGCGGCGCGAGGAGCTGGCGCGGGTCTTGTCGCCGTCGGCTGGGTCGCGATCGACCGCTTCGATCAGGGCTTGCAGCCGCTTTCGATCCTGGCGGTCGAGCACGCTGCCAAGCTGAACGGCAAGGACCATGGCCAGGCCGCGATCGTCCTTGGTCGCGATTCCCGCCTTGCTCAGCGCGTCGGCTCGCTCGCGCAGCAGGGCGAGGTCCTTGGGGCCAGGCTCGCGCGCGAGGCTGTTGGCGGCCAGCAGCGCGTTGGTGTGGGTGCCCTCGCGCAGGACGGCGCGCAGCGACTCGAGGTCGACCCGCCCCGGGTTTGGCTCGCCGTCTGCGAGTGGCTCGAACTCGTCGAGCACGGCGCTCGCGGCCAGGGCCAGCGCGCGCACCCGGGTGTCGCCGCCAAGCATCTCGCGGGACAGCTGCTGGGCCTCGGCCGGGGGCAGCGCGGTGAGGACCTGCAGCAGACCGTAGGGCGCGAGCTTGTTGCCGGCTGTCAGCGCCGGGTTGGAGACGGCTTGTTCGTGTTGGTCGTAGAGCACGCGGCGGGCGTCGGTCAGCACGCGCTCGGGGTGGGTGGCCGTCGCTTGTCGGCCAAATTCATGGAGATCGGGATCGGCGTCGAGCAGGCTCGCAAGCGCGACGCCCTCGGCCGCGGGGGCCTGCGGCGTGGTGCAGGCGAGCAGCGCCCGGCGCTGCCAGGGGTCGCGGGTGGCGAGGAACAGATCGAGGAGCAGACCCGCCTCACGCCGTGGATCGAGGCCGTCGCGGGCGTCGGCGGCGAGCGGGCAGCTGGGCTTGGGGCCAGGGCGAGCGGCGCTCAGCGACGCTCGCCCGCGCAGCCGCGTGAGCGCGTCGGGCATGACGCTGTAGCCGCGCAGCGCCTCGGCCATGCCCGCCGACACAGACCAGTCGAGCGGGCGAACGCTGTCGCGGGCCAGCTTGATCCGCGGCGCGAGGCCAGCGAGATCTTCGGGCGTGGTTCGGGTGATCAGCACGAACACGCTGCCGCCCGTGGGCATGATCAGGCTGTGGACAACGCGGTCGCGCCTGGCCACAGCAAACTCGATCGCCGGTCCACCGTGCAGCTCGATCTCTCGTGACCACAGCAGCGAGTAGTCGTTGTTGAACCACGCGTCGAACCACTCCTCGGCGCAGTCCATGCCCATGCAGCGCGTGTCACGGGGGCTGTGCAACACCCACTGCTCGCGGATCGCCTCAGGGGGCGCCTCGTCCTCGTCTTCATCCTCGTCTTCATCCTGGGGCTTTGGCTTGCCGCCCTTGGTCGAAGTCAGCGGCTCGCTCACGCCAAGCCGATTCGCGTCGAGGGTGAGCGCGGCCGGAAAGAACAGCTCGGCGCTGGTGTCGACCCGAGCGTGACGCACGGGCTCGAGCTTGGCGATGCTGGCGTCATCGACCCGCGCGAGCGCTCGATCAAACGCCTCGGCGCTGCGGATCCAGTCGGGCAGGCCATCGTCGGCGCCGGTCAGCCGCGTGGGCATCACGGCGTCGCTGAGCCAAAAGTGATCAGGTTGCGCGAGCCGGGCGTGGGCCAGGGCGCGCGTCGACGCTTCGAGCTCCCCCGGCTCGCTCAGCAACGGCAGCGCGTCGAGCATGATCAACGGGTTGTCGGGGTGCAGCGCGACGAGAGATCGCGCCCGCGCGCGGGTCTGATCCGTCACCCGTGGGCCGCGCTGGCTGACCAGGCGGACCCACTCGAGCACGTGGCTGTTGGGGTGGGCCTGGGCGAGCGCTTCGAGCTCTTGCGGGCCGCGAGCTTCCCCGCGCGCGCGCAGGATCTCGATCATCGCGTCGCGGGGGATCTTGCGCTGGTCAAGGTCGTCGCGGATCAACGCCGACAGCGAGAGCGTGAGCAGCCCGATCGCGCGCAGCTCGGCCTCGTCCTCGGTCTCGGCCAAGGCGACGCTGTTCAACATCCACGCCTGGTGATGCACGAAGCGCGGCGTGGCCTCGGGGTCGTCTGGATCTTGCGCGGGGAGCCACGCGAGCATGCGCTGGGCGTAGCGATCCGCGGCGTCGAGATCGAGCCCACGCAACGCCGAGATCGCCGCGAGCGCCTGGGCCCGCGGGTCCCCAGTTGGGAGCCAGTTGAAGGTCTGCTGACGCAGCAACGGCCCGCGCATCTGGGCTTGAAGCAGCTCGCTGCTCATGACCTCGCGCGCGACGCTGCCAAGCCCGAGCTGCGCGATCCGGGTGTTGGCGCCGCGGGTGTGATCGCCCTGCTTGGTGTGCCACAGCGACTCGTAGTAGAGCCACCAAGGATCACGCTGCAGCGCCGGTGAGGCCGCGGCGGTCGTGAAGAATTGCGTAAGATCGAGGCCCCGCGCGCGCGCCCGCTCGGGCTCGTTCAAGGCCAGGTAGGCGAGCTGCTTGGCGATGAAGGGGTCGCTCGTTCGCAGCCATAGCTCGACGCAGCGCTCGATCCCCCGCTCGGGATCTTCGAGGTCCGCGAGGTAGTTGCACGCGTACGCAGCCAGGCCGGGGTCGGTGAGCGGCGCCAAGAAGCGCTCGAGCAACGGCTCCGGGTTGGCGTTGAACAGCTCGCGTTGAACGATTGCCCACTCCAGCTCGGGATCCAGCGCCCCGCGGGCCCGGATCTCGGCCATGCGCAGGGCCGCGTGCAGGGGCTCCACGCTGCGACGGTAGCCGTAGGGCTGGGGGGTCTTTGCGTGGACCTGGGCGAGGCCCGCGTCGTCGCCAAGCAAGTAGGTGAGCCACAGCTCGGTCTCGAGCTCAGCCGCGCGGTCTTTGGGGGCCAGGGCGTCGAGCCACGCGAGCTGCTGGGCCGCGACGACCTTCGCATCAGCCAGGCTCGTCTGCCCACGCAGCTGGCGCTGCAAGTAGAAGTAGCCGCGGCGGGCGAAGGTGGGCAGCGACGCCGCGAGCTCCGGGTGCGCGATGACGGCCTCGGGGTCGTCGCGGGTGAGCCACACAGTCGTGAGCTGGGCTTCGTCGATCTTGCCGGTGGCCCTGGCTTCGATCAGCTCATCGAGTTTCCAGTAGACCTGCGGGAGCGCGAGCAAGACGTCGGAGATCGCCTGCGAGGCTTCGAGCTTCTCCGCTTGGGCGCCAAGCGTGCGCAGCGAGGCGTCGAGGGCCTCGGTCGAGCGTGGATCGAGACGCAGCAGCTCGAGGTACAGCGCGTGCGCGCGGGCCGTGTCGCCAGCGGCCTCGGCGATCCGCGCGCGGACCAAGGTTGGCAAGAACTGGGGCTCGCCGTCGGCTTCGGCGATCGCCAAGGCGCGGTCGCGCAAGCGCGCGTTGCCAGCGAGATCAGCGGCCAACGCCAAGCGAGATGCGATCGCGATCTGGACAGGGCCGTTGAGCTCATCGAGCAGCGGCGCGAGCTCGGCGGCCCCAACATCGAAGGCGCCACGCCGCGCGTAGCCAAGGCCGCGCGCAACTCGAGCGAGGTGCGAGGGGCCCTTGAAGGTCTCGGCGATCTGACTGAGATCTTGCCACTGCCAGGGCGACAACATTCGCGCGGCTTCGTGGTGATCCGTCAACAGCTCGTTCGACCAGGACCCAAGCTGCTCGACGCTGATCCGCCCCGCGTCAAAGTCGTCGAACACCAGCTGCGCGAACAGGCGATCGCTGTCGGTCAAGAGCGAGCCAAAGCGCGCCAGCCGAGCGCGCGCCCGCTCGAGCTCACCGGTGGTGATCTCGGCCCACAGCGCGCTGGTCTGGTAGCCGGTGGTCATGGCCACGCGCGTGTCGGCGAAGGCCTCGAGCTGCTCGAGCGCCGCGCTTCGTTGCTCGAGATCCAGCCATTGGACCGGCGCGAACCATGTGGCGCGGGTGTTGGGTGAGACCGCCAGCGCGTCGAGGGCCTCGTCGAATTCTTCCTCACCCCACTGCAGCGGCGCGAGCTCCTCGACCAGCTCGGCGCAGTCCTCATCCACCAAGCCGCGCTCATGGCAGATCGTCAGCAGCCCGCCAAAGTCTGGGTCCTGCCCGACCGCGGCGGCGAGGGCCTGGTTGCGCGCGCGTCGGGGAGCCTTGCTAGAGCGCGCCGCCGACACGAGCGCCGCCATCGAGCTGCGCGGCAGGCCGTGGCCCTTGGCCTCGGTCACCAGCTGGGTGCTGGCCTCGCGGGCAAGGGCAACGTGACCGGCCGGGGCGAGCTCGGCATCGAACGCGCTCAACCAACTCGACACCGAGGTCGACCGGCGGGCGCGGGCCCGGCGATACCAGCTCGAAAACAGCGAGCGTCCTGCTTCAGTCCCAGTCTCGAGCTCGACCATGGCCATGAGCGCGTCGGCGAGCTGGCGCTCGTCGGCGGTGGCTGGCGCGTCGGCGACCGATTCCAAGAGCTGCCCCGCGTCGCCAAAGCCACCATCGCGGAGCATGAAGCGGGCGCGAACCAGGGCCAGCGCGAGGCAGTCTGGCGCGCCGCGGTGGCGCAGGAGCATGCGGGCGTGGGCGCCGAGCGGGTCGGCGCCATCAGGCGAGAGATCGGGGAGCAACTCGGGGTCGGCCTCGAACGCGCCGCGGTCGAGAGCGGCAAGGGCAACCTGGGCTGCGAGCGCGTCGACGTCGATTGGATCGGCGCGCAGGATCATCTGAACCCGCGCCGCGAACAGCTCGCTGTCGTGCGCTTCGCTGGCGCGGTGGGCTTGGCCCCACAGCAAGTCCACGGCCACGGGCCCGAGCTTGGCGAGGGTCTTGGGCGCGAGTTGGGCCGCCCGCTCTGCGCCGGACTCTGCGGACGGACCGCTGGACCCGCGCAGCCGCTGCAGCCCCGCGCGGCTGGCCTCGTCGCCGCGCATGGCCTCCCACAGCCGATCGTACCCCCACGCGATCGATGCATACCCCGTCAGCCGAACGGCGCGCGCGATCGCCTTGCGCTCGCGCCTGGGTGCGGCCATGAACTGCGCCGCCTCGAGCACCAGCGAGCCGTCGAGCACCGCATCACCGATCCCAACGGCGAAGCGGGCGGCCTCGTCGAGCTCGCCCATTACCCGCTCGAGCTCGGCTTCGTCTGCGCTCTCGAGTCGGGCGATCGCATAGCGACCGCGCGCCGCGAGCAGCTGCGCGCGGGCAAACGCCGCGGCCTCGTCATGGTTGCCCAGCGCCAACGCCACCCGTGCACCCTCGCGGGCGCGCGAGCCATCGCTATCGCCCCTGAAGTCCTCGGGTGAACCCAGCGCGATCCGTTGGCCGACGAGCGCGTCGTCGAGCTCGGCGAACTGCGTGGCGACATCGACCCGAGCGAAGCTGCACCCACTTGGCGCGAAGCCAAGCAGCGCGAGCAAGGGCACACAGATCCAGGAGCGAAGCCGACCTCTCGTCATCTGCGAACTCCAATAGCACACCACGGGTGCCGATAGCTCGCTCTTCTTCGCGGAACGGAGATCGGAATCAAGAGCGTCGCCCGGGACCGAAGTCCCAGGCGACGCAACCGAGGCGGCGAAGTCCAAGGTCTCGGTGAGACCACAACCGGACACGTAAGTGGAGAGGTACCCGGTGGCTGCAGGTGGCCAGACAAGAGCCCCCTGCTAGGGGGCCAATCATGCCCCTGCGAACAAACGCCCCACTGGGAGCGAGCGAAGCGAGTGACCGCGAGGTGCGAAGGCGGCTGTGGGGGTCATAGAAGGCCTGCGAGGTGCGAAGGCGGCTGTGGGGGTCATAGAAGGCCTGCGAAGTGCGAAGGCGCCTGTGGGGGTCATAAGCTGATACGCTTCACGAAGAAGTTCTTCGCTTTCGTGGTGACCGCTCGGCTGACGGTCTTCCACTCGAGCCCGCTGGCCTCGAGGTCGCTCGAGCATTCGCGCTTCACGTCCTGCCCGACCCACTGCAGGAAAAACCGCATGTTCTTCATCTCGAGCGAGTGGCCCTGCTCGCCCAGCGTGTCCAGGCCCTGCTCGAGGCGGTTGTCCGTGACCGCGAACTCGATGAACGCCTCGATGCCCGCGAGCACCTCTGGGTCGATCTGCGGCCCTTGCGACTTGGTCCGCTTGGTCCCCTTGTGCTGCTCACCCTTGGTCTTGAAGTACAGCCCCGTGTGGCCCCAGTGCGGCCCGATCGGGGTCCAGACCAGACCCTCGCCAATGCCCTGGATCCCAAACCGGGCCCCCCACGGGCACTGCGCTTCAACGGCTTGGGTCAGCGCCTCGGCCCGGCTCGCGGCCTCGAGCTTGCTCTCGCGCGAGTCGAAGTCAATCCCAAGCTCGTGGGTTGGCGCGTCAAACACCGAGTGAATGTCCGCGTCGGCGTAGGCATTTTCAAACGGGCCGATCACGTCGAGGTAGCCAGCGTCGTGGTCGGTCTCGTCCTTCAGGATCCGGGCCGCAAACACCACCCATTGCCGAGCTGGAAGCGCGTTGACGGCCGTCCCCTTCTGGATACCCGGGCCCACGAACTCGCCAAAGATCGTGACCGGGGTCGCCGCGTCGAGGCCCCCGGCCGCGCGAACCGAGGCCTCGATCGCCCGAACCGCGGCGACCCGCTGCGGCTCCGCCATCCAAGCCGCGAACCCAGCGTTGTCGTCGCCAACGGTGATGACCCGCGACCGCGATTGCATCACCAGACCCTCTGGCGAGCAATTTACGCCCGCGTTGGTCCCGTGGAGCTTGACCGTGGCGCGGAATTTTACCGGGGTTCGGATCTTGTGGATCTCCGGGCAATCCGGGTTTTCGTTGGTAATCTCGATGTAGCGGGCGACTTGATGGAGCGCTTCGATGTGCGTGAATTTTTGCATGGCATGGTTCCTTTCTGGGTTGGTTGGACGGTGGGTTTGGAGGGCGAGAAAATGAGAAGAGCGCCGCGGAAGCTAGGCTCCGGGCGCTCGGCGGCTCGAGATTTACGGTTGCGATTAACCGCTCGAGACCCCGGCAGCGCCAGCTCCCCACAACAATGAGCACGCACTTGTTGGCGCGCTCGAGCGTGTGGGAGGGAGGTGGCGTGCGTACATACGAGGCCTCGACGCGCTGGTTTACTCGCACTGTCTCTCTGTGTCAAGCCAGCTTCTACGCGAGCGCGCGAGGTCTTCGCTCGCGTGGGGGCGAGAAGCCTCGTCCGAGCTGCGCACGCCGATCTCGTGTGTATGTGGACGTGACATTGTTGTCTACACGGCGACCCGTGATGGGCTGCGCGCGGAACCAAGCGCTGGTGGGTATCGCACGATTCGGATAGACGGTGCTCATTTTCGATCATGCGCATTTCTCTGACTGTGGCGAATCTCCCCACCTCTGAAAATTGCCTGAATCCGCATACAAATTAGCAAGTACGAGCATCACTGATGTTATCACCAGAGGCCAACGCCGCCACGACTCTCAACAAATTACGACTGTTCATCATCCCATATTATGGTAACGGTAGGCACACGATCGGGCTCAAATTAAGCGAACCCAACAATGCACTTCAAAACACTACCAGCCATGCCAACCATGCTCCATTCCCCCCGCACGCAGGCTCGCTGGGCTGGCCTGACAGCCGGGCTCCTCGTGTCGCTCGCCGTCGCGTCCCCGGTTCAGGCTGGGTATCAGTTCGACGACGACGAGAGCGACTATCAAGATCTGGTCCTGGCCACCCCGATCGCGCTCGAGGGCCGCGTCATCGATGCCCAGGGCATGCCGATCATGGGTGCGCAGCTACGGTTGATCGCGTGGGGCGACAGCCTGATCAACGATGGTGAAGCAACGATGGCGTGGGAAGCCGGGGACTTCCAGCTGGCCGGCCTCGCCCGCCGCAACGTGCTGCTAGAAGTCAGCATGGACGGCTACTACACAGAGATCTTGCCGGTCAGTCTTCAGGTCGAGCTTGGCGAAGCCGCTGTGGATCTTGGCGATATCGAGCTCGTCGCTGAGCAATTCGGTCGCGCGCGCCTGACCTTTGGCGGCGACACGATGTTCGATCGGCGCATGTTCGACGACGGGGTCCTACACCTCAACAACCTGAGCGAGGACACCCAGGCGCTGTTTCGCTACATCCAGCCGCTGCTGCAGGCCGACGACCACACCTCGATCAACCTCGAGACCCCGGTCACCGACGACTTCTCGACCCCCCACCCCAACAAGTCCTACGTATTCGCCGCCTACCCCGAGAGCGCCGCCGAGCTGCCCGGGGTGGGGATTGACTCGGTCTCGCTGGGCAACAACCACATTTACGACTATCTCGAGATCGGCGTGTCCGACACGCTGTTTCACCTCGACGCGATCGGCCTGCCCTACTTTGGCGCTGGCATGAACCCGAACGCCGCGGCCGCCACAAAGCTGCGCTCGGACATCAACGGCGTCGAGATCTCCCTGCAAGGGTTTAGCAACTTCATTGGCTACTCCTACGGGCCGCTGTATGAGGTCGTGACCCGCAGCAATCCGTTCAAGGCTGGTGCCCTGCCCTCGTTCTCGGCCAACTTGGATGACTTCGTCGACACCGAGGTCGCGGCCGGCCGGTTTGCGATTCCCGTGATCCATGGCGGCGACGAGTACAAGTGGGTGCAGAACTCGGGCAGCCACTACGACTTCGAGCGGCTCGTCGACCACGGCGCCGGGCTGGTGATCGCTCACCACCCGCACGTCGCCCACGGGGTCTCGGTGATCGACGCTGGCGACGGCCCGCGCTTCGTGTTTGGCTCGCTCGGCAACCTCGTGTTCGATCAAGAGGTGTACGAGACCATGCGCTCGTACCTGGCGATCGTCGACATCAACGAGGGTCCCAGCGGCCCGGAGGTCGAGCGGGTCCAGCTCGCGCCCTATCGGCTGGACGGCTACATTCCCCGCCCGCTCGTTGGCGCGGGGTTGGCCGACATGGGCCGCCACCTCGCGCACCTGTCCACCGCCGAGGCGCCGGTCAGCGGGTTTGGGCGCGCGGTGGTGTTCGCAGAGGGCGGTCGCCTGGTCGTCGCCGCCGACGAGAGCGACGTGCAGACCACGGACCTCATTGACGCACGCTCGCTCACGGTGGCCAGCGGCTCAACCGGGCTCGTCTCGCTGGATCCCTATACCGATACCGACGCGCTCGCGGCGTTGTCGAGCAGCGCGGCCGCGACCTGCGAGCTTGGCCTGGACCTGCTCGGGATCGGCGACTTCGAAGATCCCGACGTCGACGACGCCTACCTCGAGGGTGATCTGTGGGTCCAGTCCAGCGCCCGCTACGTGCAGGGCAGCGAGACGTACAATGGCAACGGCGCGGCGGTGCTGCTGCGCAAGTCAACCTACAACGACCGCACCAGCTTGTGGATGGGCAACAAGGTCGAGATCAAGGGCAACCGCCCGATCACGGTCGCCGGCTGGCACAAGGGCGACAACGCGGGTGAGTTCCGCATCACGGTGCGCTGGCTCAGCTCGGCGGGCAACACGGTCGCGCATACGACCGAGTATCAGAATTTTAGCGCCAACTATGACTGGTCGCGCTTCGCTATCAACCTGACCCCGCCAAATGGTGCGGACTCGATGCAGGTTTACTATCGGCACTATCCACCGAACAGCGGCGGCGAGGGCCAGGTGTTCCTCGACGACCTCAGCTACATCGAGTGGGATCCAAACACCGTCGCGGTCAACTCTCAGGCGGTCAGCTTGGCAACGCCAAACGCGTGGGACTTCGTGCGCTGCAGCGCGGGCAATGGGCCGCTCAGCCTCAACCTGACCCACCGCGTGTACGAGAGTAACTGAGCGAGCAGAGCTCAGCTTCAGGGCACGACGACGCGAAACGCCTGCCAGCCGGGGACCCCCTCGCTGCGCAGGCGTAGCTGCGTGTCGCGCAGCGCAGCGGCGCCGTCGAGCTGTTCGGGCGGAGCGAGCCGTGCAGCGGCGCCGGTCGCTTGTTCGTAGAGCGACACCCCGATCTCTCGCGCCAGGGCGTCGTCAACCTTGCCGTCGGCGGCCAGCACCCAGCGCGCGCCCGCCAGCACGAACGCCCGCCCGAGGTTCATCCCGCCCGCGAGGGTCTGATCGTCAACGGTCGCGGTGTCACACCCAGATAGAACGACGGCGGCTGGTACCCGCGGCAGCGCGAGGATGTCGATCACGCTGAGCTGGTCGCTGTCGTGCAACACCAGCGCGGCCTCCCAGCCGCCTGGGCCGCCGTGGGTGCCGTGGCCGGCGTAGTGAAGCAGCGCCGCCCCCGGCAGCGACTGGCTCAGCGCCGGGCCCGTGGCCGCCGCGCCGTTGAAGTGCTCGACCTCAAAGCCGCGCGCGAGCAGGCCACGCTCGACCTCGATCGCCTCGGACTGCGCCTGCGGAAGATCGTTGGACGGGTTGGCGACGACGACCGCTCGCGCTGGTTCGACCGCGCTTGGGCCCGTGTGTGGGCGCGTCGACAGGTCGAGGGCGTAGACGATCGGCGCGGCGTGTAGCAGCACGCCATCCTCGAACGCGAGCGCGTGGAAGGCCAAGCCCCAGCCCGCGCCAGTTGGGATCACGCGGATCTGCTTGGCGGCCCGCAGGCGCGCGGAGATCGGTGCCAGGACCTGCTCGGCCCACGCGTGGTCGGTGTGGCCGTCCACGGGCGGGTCCGCGGCCGCGGCCACGCTGACACCTTCGCTGTCGGCGACGAATACCCATGAGCCGCCCCCGCCCGCGGGAAACTGCATCAGCGTGAGTTCATCGGGGCGGATCGGCGGCAGCGTCTCGCAGCCCGGCGGCTCGCGCTGATCAGCGACGATCCCCAGCGCGAGGTCGAGCAGGGCCATGGCCTCCGTCATCCGGGCGGCGCGTCGGCTCTCGCGACGCTCGCGCTCCGGCGCGGAGAACTGCCAGTCTTCCCGACGCTCGGCCGCCAGCTGGTCGCGCGCGGCGACGAACCGAAACAACAGGTCTTCGCGATCGGCCCGTTGGCTGGGGCTGAGGCTCGCTATCCGGGCCGCACGATCGATCGTGCGCAGGGTTCGGCCGCGAGCCAGCCGCGCCCGACAAAACGCCTCGTCAACCCTTCCAGTCTGGATCAGCAGATCGACGAGACCCTCGGCGCTGGCCCGCTTGCCGAACAAGAACAACTCGCGGCCTGGATCAACCCCGACGCTGGTGAGCGTGTCCTCGAGCAACAGCTCGGCGACCTCGAGCGAGTCGATCGCGGCCTCGCGCAGCCCGTAGGCCTCGAGGGTCCGCGCGT
The DNA here is from genome assembly GCF_000737335.2 of Enhygromyxa salina. GTDB lineage: Bacteria > Myxococcota_A > Polyangia > Nannocystales > Nannocystaceae > Plesiocystis > Plesiocystis salina_C. The sequence continues at coordinate 88,491 of NZ_JMCC02000011.1, forward strand.
GGCGAACCGTGGCGATCCAGCGCAACCCCGGCTCGCCCTCGCCGATCTCCGGGCGGCCAACGAGCGGCGGGATCAGCTGCTCGCGCCCGGTCGCAACGCCGATCTGCGCCTCGATCTCTGCGACCCAGGGCTGCAGGTACGTGGGCACGCCCGCGACAATGGCCTCGCTGATCCACGCCCAGGCCTCCTCGGGTTCGTGCTCGGCGAGCGCGACCAAGGCCAGGTTCACGCGCGCGGCGTTGTAGGGATCCGGGCACCGACCCGCAGCATCCACCGCGGCGAGCTGCGCCTCCATCAGCTCACGCGGTGGATCGTGAGGGAGCCCGGCCTCGGCCAAGAGCAGGTGGATCCAGCCAACGTTGCCCTGCGCGCGCGCGCGATCCTTGCAGCTCACGCCCGGCGCCGCGGCGCTGGCTTCCACGTCGCGCGCGACCTCCAGCGCTTCGTCGCCGCGACCAAGCTGGGCCAGCGAGGTCGCCAGCTGTTCGCTCGCAGCCAAGGTGGTTCGAAACATTCCCAGCCGCTCGGCCCCGCGGCGCGCCTCCTCGAGCGCGCGCACCGATCCGCCAAGATCCCCGGTCAGGGCCGCGAGCACGCCGCCGTAGTAGTCCCCCCACACCCTCGCCTCGGGCAGCTTGGCGCCCGCGTGCTCGAGGGTCTCGACCCACTCGTGCGCACCGGCCAGATCACCGTTTTGCATGCGCAGAGCCGCCGCCGCTGCGGCGCAGTCGGCGAGATCGCGGGTCCGCCCGATCGAGCGCGCGAGCGTGGCGGCTTGCTCGGTGCGCACCAACGCTTGGTCGGGGTCGACGCCACCAAGCAGTCGCCGCAGGCGCTGCAACACCGCGAGCTGCTGGGTCGGAGCCAGCGCGCCGCCCTCGAGGGCGGCGCCCAGCATCTCAATCGCCTGACGGGGGTCGCCGCCGCGGCTGAGCTGCTCGGCGCGCGCGAGCTCGGCCACGATCGGCTCTCGGACCAGGGTCAGCTCGAACGGAGCGGTCCACGGCGGCTCGATGCCCTCGATTTGAACGGCGCCGGCCGTGGCGGCCACGGGCAGCGCGAACCGCTGCCCGCCATCGACCGCCAAGCTCTGGGTCTCGAGCCGCGTCCCATCCACGCTGACGCGCAGCTCCGCCTTGGCCTGGATGTCGACCCAGACCTGCAGCGTCGCGTCGCTGCCCTCGTCGAGGTGACATGTGCCAGGCTCGATGTGACGGCAGCCCGCGAGTTCGATCGTGGGTGGTGGCACGGCAGCCAACACGAGCTGCTCGCGCGCGGCCCCTTCGGCCGCGGACTCCCGCTGGCAAGCGCTGGCCAGCAAGGCGAGAACGCTCGCTGCCAGGGGTGCACCCGTCCACCAACGCCGACCGCGAGCGGGCGAGGAGCCGCGCCGGAGCTGAGAACACAGTGCGCGACGCGTCACTCGGCGACGATGATCACCCGAAACTCGACGCGGCGCCACGCACCCGGTTTGTCAGCCGCTTCGCTGCTGCCCGGGAGTTGATCGGGTTCGGCGATCAACAGGGCGAGGGTCCAGTCGCCAGGCGTGAGCGCGAGGTGGGTATCGAGCTGCCCGCGCACGCGGATCGCCCCCTCTGGAGATGTCTGCGCCGCCAGCTGGGGCGTAAACCGAAGCTCGCCGTCGGCCGAGCGGCCGAGCAGCGCCACCGCGACCGGAGCGCGCACGGGCTCGCTCGGCGTGAACTGCCAGTCAATTTCATCGCTGGCCCGCAGCGTGATCGTGGGCGCCCCCTGGCCCATCGCGTGGTCGGGATCCGAGCGCTGACTGGCCGCGCCCCCCCGCAGTTGGGTGATCTCGTAGTCCGGGACCATGGCCAGCTGCGGGTCCTGGTTGGAGCTTGGGCCCACGCCCGAGACGCCCAGCCAGATCAGCGCGACGGCGGCGGCAGCCGATGCCAGTACGATCGCTATCGCGGCCACCGAGCGACGACGAGGCGCGAGCTCGATCACCTTGGCGGGCTCCGACTCGACCGGCTCCGACTCGGCCGGCTCCGGCGTTGGCTCCGGCGTTGGCTCCGGCTCCACGCTCGCCTGCGGCTCCGCGAACATCGCCTCCATCGCGTCCAAGATATCCGCTCGCTCCGCATCCGAGAACGGCCGCGAGCGCTCGTCCTCGACCTCATCGCCCTCGTTGATCGGGAGGTCGGCGTCCGCGGCGAGGTCCTCGCGTTGGTGGCGTCCGAGCGCATGCAGGAGTTCGTCAGTCATGACTCGCCATTCCCCTTGTCGCCGCGGTGCCCGACGATGATGCAGTCTTTTCGAGGGCGTGGGCGCGAGCCAACTTGCGCGTACGATAGCACCACGCGTTCACGGCTCCGCGGGTCATACCCAGGCTCTGCGCGACCTCGGCGGGGTCGCGCTCTTGCACGAACAGCTGATCGAACAGCTCGTGATCCCGGGTGTTCATGTTTGCATACAGCCGATCGAGCACCGCGCCGAGCTCGGCCCGCTGCTCCAACAAGAGCACCAACTCCGCGTCACCCTCGGTGTCCGTGTCGCCTTCGATCGTGTGGGGATCGATCGGCTCGTCCGCCCACGGGTTGCCCTTGCGCTGGCCAAGAATGCGCGCAACTTTCCGGCGCGCGACCAACCGGACGAAGCTGTCGAGGCTGCGCCCGCGCTGTGGGTCCCAACGCCGAAGCTCGTGCCCATCCCGCTCGAACAGCGAGATGAGCACGTCCTGGACCAGGTCACGGACCTCTTGGCGAGGGTCCCGCTGCTGCGCCGGAGCGAGTCGGCGCAGCACGAAGCTGACCTCGCGCTGGATCGTGTCGAGCAGGCGCCCGGCCAGCTCGCGCCGTGCGACCGCGTTCCCAGCCAGCGCCGCCTGAACCAGGCGCTCGTCGTCCGGGGAGCTAGACACCGATGCTTGATACCAAACCCGCCCGGGGCCCGCGAGTGAACGCTCATGCACAGACCTCGTGTGCCCGGGGTCGAGGTTTCGATCACGACCAGGGGTTGTAGGGGTATGGCATCCCGGTGATCGCCTGAAAGGTCTCGGCCCAGGTGGTGGAGAAATACCAGTAGGTCCAGCCGCCGCCGGCGTAGTAGTCGACAGCCTGCCAGTTGAAGGGCAGCCCGCAGGCCTCGGGGACGATCTCGTCAGCCCACAGATCGTGGACGGGCTTGAACATGGATGGTGCCCCCGCCTCGAGCGCCCACCGAGCCTCCTGGGTGTCGCCATGGACGTCCATGACGATGTCGGCCTGGGCGCTGCCGAGCGTCATGATGCCCACGCAGTCGAGCACTTCGTCATTGTCGTCGACAACGCAGTCCAGGCTGATCGATGTGGCGTAGCTCTTGTTGCCCAGCTGGGCGGTCCCCTGGGCATCCAAGCTGAAGTCGAAGCCGACCGACGTCTTCTGCTTTGCCGACCGAAAGCCGTTCGATATGCTCAGGCTCGCGGCCTGAGCCGTGCTCGCTATTGCCAGCGTCAAGGGCAGCGCCAGGGCGGGCAAGCAGACAGTCAAGATTGTACGGGTTCGCGTGTTCGGTATCATTTTTCAGGTCTCGCAGTGCAGTGGTTGAGGGAGCTCGTGGGTGATCACCGACCCCGTTGCCGACGAGGCCCGCTGCGATGACAAAACAAACCTCCGCTTGCTCTCCCGTCATTGGCGGCCCCGTAGAAGCCAAAGGACAGACATGACCGCAGACACCCGCTTCCTCCGTATCCTCGCCCCGCTCCTGGCGCTGACGGCCGTCGCTTGTGACGACGTCGAGCCCGAGTCGGACGACGCGCTCCTGCGCGCTGGTGGCCTGAGCGACGCGGCGTGTCCAGCCCACCGTCAGATCGCCCGCAAGCTGGTCAAGAACTGCCCGGTCGTAGCCAACTGGCAGGCGACCAAGCTGTTTGCGGGCGCCGGGGGCGTGCTCGGCAACTACTGCACCTACACCTGGCAGGGCGTCCCCGGCCAAGAAGATGTGGCCCCGCTCGTCAACCACCCCAGCTTGGCGGCGGTGGGCTCCGACTGTGAGGTCGTGTTCGAACAGGGCGCGCCCGCCCACGACGCGGTCTGGTCCGAGCTCGATCCCGACATCTTGGATCTGTTTCACGAGTCGATTGGCTGGGCCAGCGCTGCGGATCTGTCCCTCTCCACCTCCGAGGCGTCGCGTGTGCCGGTCGTGGTCGCGGTGCTCGACTCGGTCCCCGAGCCCGCGCCGGCCAACCCGAGCTCGCAGCACGGTGAGATCATGGTCCGCATGATTCAGGACATCGCGTGTCCGCATCCAACCAAGCCGTGTGTTGTCGATGTCGTGCGTGGTCTCGCCATGCCCCGGCTCGCCGCCCAGCAGATCGACCTTGTCAACGGTGGCTACTTCGGCTCGCAGGGCGACACCGCCAAGAGCATCTACGCCGCGATCGAAGACTGGCGGACCACCAATTGGGGCCAACAGACGCCCAAGGTGGTCTTGAACATGAGCCTGGGTTGGGACCCGGAGTTTGGCGAGCTCGCGGTCGACTCGCCCGCTGTGGCCGCGGTCTACACCGCCCTGGAGTACGCGTCCTGCAACGGCGCGATCATCATTGCGGCCGCTGGCAACCAGGGCCACCTGTGCTCCACCGGGGCGCTGCTGCCGGGCGCGTGGGAGGAACACGCCGCCCCATCACAGGCCCGATGCAACGCGCTCGGGGTCGCTTCCCCGGCCCCAACCACCAACTACCGGCCGCTCGTTTACTCGGTCGGCGGCCTCGATCATGCGCTGTCTCCCATGCCGGGCTCGCGCGAGGACGGCATGCCTCGGCTCGCGTCTTCGGCGACCCACGCGGTCGGCCGCGGCGACAGCACGGCGGTGACCGGCACCTCCGCTGCCGCGGCGACGGCCGCTGGCGCGGCGGCGTTGGTCTGGTCCTACAACCCACAATTTCGCGCCGATCAGGTGATGTCGGTCATCTACGACTCCGGCGTGAACACCGGGATGACCGCCGACTACGTTGGCCCCGGTGGCCTCACCAATGTCCGCAAGCTCGATGTGTGCGCGGCGCTCGAGCACGCCTGCAACATGCTCGGGAGCAGCTGCCCGGCCGTGCCCTTCGCCAACCAGCTGTCGTGCATCAACGCCCCGCCGGCCGTGAGCCTGAGCGACCTGTTTGCCCAGCTCGCCCACGCGGTCCCAGACCACGCGCTGACACCCAACTTTGGCCCCGCGGTTCCGTGTCCGGCCAGCTGCGGCTACCCGGAGACCGCATACTTCGCGTCCAGCCAAGGCGCCTGTCCCACGCCGATCCTGCCGGCCCTGCCCTTCGTCGAGCCCCAGCCAACCCAGATCGGCTGCCCCAACTGCACCCTCGATGTCACTTCGAGCATCGTCTATGCGTCGCTCGATCCCGACTATGCCTATGACACGCTGCGCAGCGTGGCCGTGAGCGTGTTCGATGGCAGCGAGCACTACTACTTCGACCTGGGCCCGATCCCGCTCACCGCGACCGAGATCACCACGATCCAGCTCGACCCCGAGCTGATGCCCCCAACCGTCGTCGCCAGTAAGATCTCGCTGACCTTCGCCGAGTATCCGCGCGACGTCACCAACGAGCTGCTGATCAACTGAACCGCGCCCCGCACCCTGTCGGCTACTCCGCCCCGTCTTCGAGCCGGGCGATCAGCAGCTCGTAGGTGCGGCGCTGATCCGGCCGGGCGCGCCGCGAGACTCGCCGCAAGGTCGGCACGATCTCGCGGCCCCAGATCGCCAGCGCGTCGAAGGCCGCGTCGCGCAGCTTGGTGTCGCGGTGGGTCGTGTACGCGAGCACGGCCGTGACGCCGGGCTCGTGGCGGCCGTTGGCCAGGGTCTTCATCAAGCCGGGGATGACCTCGCGGCGGGTCTCGATCGCCAACACCCGGGCGGTCGTGGCCAGGCAGCGCTCGCGCGGGGCGACCTTGCGCAAGGCTCGGAGCGCGGCGCTGCGGACCCGGGCGCGGGGATCCACGCTCAGCTGCTCGAGCGCGTTGGCGGCTCGCTCTCCGTGGTCGCTGAGCGCGTGCACGGCCCGTACGGCAAGGCCGATCTCGACGCCGTGCTCGTCGATCGAGGCGACGAGCTGGTCGAGGTTCATGCTGCGGATGGGATCGTCGAGCAAGACCTCGCCAGCGGAGTCGATCGGGTCGGGCTCTGGGTCTTCCTCGATCAGGTGGGCGACCTCGTCCGGGGCCCGCTCGGCCAGCTCGCGGACCAAGGTCGCCAGCGCCAGCGAGCCGTCGGGCACCAGCAGCCTGACCAAGCCAAATTCGCCGGCCAGCGCCTGGGTCCGCGCGAGGGGGATCAGCAGCGACTGATCCACTGTGGAGATCAGCGGCGCCAGCTCGAGCTGCCCGCGCGACCACGCTTCGACCCACACTGGCAAGAAGCGTTGCTGCTGAATCGCGTCGAGCCGCTCCGCCAGCGCCTGCGCGTGCCGAGAATGCGCGATCGGGTCGGGGGGCGCGTCGGCGTGGATGCCTGGCCACGCCTCGAGGTGGTTGGCGAGGATCCTGAGCGCCCAGGAGCCTAGCTCGATGCTGCCAGCGAGGTAGGCGTGAAGGACGTCAGCCCAGCGCGGGCGGGCTTCCGGCCAGGCCAACAGTCGCTCGGCCGCGCGGGTCCGAAGCTTCGGGTCATCGTTGGTGAGCGCGGTCGAGAGCGCTTCGAGCCGCGCGCGCGAGGGCGGCAGATCACTCGGCGGGCGGCGCTCGGGTGGCGGCTCGGGTGGAACTGGCAGGCCAAGCGGTCGCCCCTGCAAGACCTCCAAGAGCCACGCGTCCGGGCAACCGGGCAGGTGCGCGGCGCTGGGCGAGGGGCAGGCACACACGCTTCGGTGCCACGCCTGGATCTCGCGCCGCAGCTGCTTGTAGACCTCGCTCTCGTCCTCACGCTCGCTCGGCAGCGCGAGCACTTCGGCGAGCAAGCGGGTGCTGTCGCCGACCACGTCGGGCCCGATCCGGCACGCTGCCAGGCACGCGTCGAGATCCGCCCGCGTCCGAACCGCCCCGAGCTGGCCAAGCAATTCATGGCGACGATCACCGCGGACCTCGGCGCACGGCGGCAGCGCGCGCAGCAAGGTCAAGGCGCGCATCCGCTGAGCGGGGGTTGGGCTGACCGGGACCACGCAGCGCTCGATGAACGCGGTGATCAACGCGGCGATCGACTCGGTGGGCGGCGGCGGCTCGGCCTCTGGCTGGTGGGTCAGCGCCAGCGCGAGCTCGAGCAGCCCGTCGAGGTGCTGCGCCTCGCTGTCCGTCGCGGCTTCGAGCACCAGCCCCGCGGCTTGGCTCGCTCGATCATCGCCGGCGAGTTGCTGCGGCCGGATCCACGCCAGCCAATCGGCGAGCCCCGCCCGAACACACCCGAGCACCGGCTGGAGCTCCCAGATCCGCATGCCGACGCGCGCCTCGGCCAGCACGCTCGCCGCCTCGGGCGAGAACCCTTCGAGCCGCAGGCGCCTGGTCGGATCATCCTTGGTTGGCGCGGGCCGAAGCTTGGCCCGGTACAGGGCCTCGGCCAGAGCCTGCTGGGATGCGTCGGCGAGGGTGATCGTGCCGTCGAGCGCGGCCTCGACCAACGCCGCGTGGACGGGGTTCGACGAGCCGGCCAAGCGCAGCGCGGCCGCTAAGCTCGAGGTGCCGCTGATCGCCTCGCGCAGCATTCGCTGGCGCCGATCATGTGGACGCGGCGGGCCCTCGGCGACCAGGGCGTCAACCAAGATCGCGGCGCGGGCGGGCCCCGCCACGGCCTCGAGCGCGTCGAGCAGCAGCTCGCGCAGGCGAGCATTTTCGTGGTGCGCCAGGCCGGCGACCAGCGCGGGCACGCAGCGCCGCGACCCGACAACCCCGAGCGCCTCGGCGGCCGCCTGCATGATCGACATGGACACGCCACGCAGCGAAGCGATGACCATGGGCTCGGCCCAGCGCGCCTCGAAGCGCGCGACGGCGGCCAGGGCCTGGCGAACCAGCCGGCCGTCCTTTGACCCGGTCAGCCGACACAGCGAGAGCTCGAGCCCCGGCGAGCCGCCCTCTGCGGGGCCGTTGTCCGTCCCCTCGTCCGACAAGATCGCCTCGATCGCGGCGCGCTGGACGTTTGGATCGGCGTGGCGCCAGAACGGCTCGATGAAGCGCAGCCAGGGCCCGCGCGGCTGTTGACGCGCGATCGTCTCGAGCAAGGCCACGCAGATCGGCGCCTGGGGCCGCTCGCGCAGCCAGTCGGTCGCCAGCGCCAGCACCAGGTCACGGCCTGTCTCGGGCGCCGCGTCGATCCAGCGTCGCACCGCGCGACCGCTGGCGATCAAGTGTCGGCCGTAGCGATAGATCTGCTGCTCGAGCTCGGGCAGCGAGGCGCGCTTGATCAGGAAGTCGCCGTCGAGCGCGAGCTGGACGACGTGGGCATAGACGATCCGAAACAAGCGCGTGATCTCGGCCAGATGGCGAAGCTCGCCGGCCTCGCACAGCAGCTCGAGGGCCGCGCGCGGATCGACCCGGTGCGACGGATCCGGCGGCCACGCGGCCTCGGTGTAGATCGTTGCGGCGAGCTCGTCGCGAGCCGCCCGCAGGCGCGTGTCCAACAGCCCCGATCGGTTCGGACCTAGGGCCGCGCTCAGCTCGCGAAGCAGGGTTGGCCGCGCGCGGCTCAGGGCCCACGCGGCCGTCAGCGCCCCATCGCGCAGCGGCTCGGGGCAGGTCGGATCCACGAGCAGCGCCTGCAAGCGCGCCGCCGCCTCGGCGCCGCCCTTGACCCGGAGGATCGGGATCACGCGGGCGGGCAGCCGATCCAGCCACATGAGCAGCGGCGCCTCGGCGTCGTACTCGGGCGACGCACCTGCAGCCACGAGCAGCGCCGCCGCCACGCGCAGGTCGACGTCTTGTTGGTTCCCAAGCTCGGTGAGCAGCTCCGCGAGCAGCTCGTGCGCGCCCGTGCCCACGCTCGCGGCCAGGATCCCGGCCCGTCGACGCCAGCGTGGATCATCCCCGCGCTGGCGCCGAAGCTCGGCGAGCAGCGCCACCCGAGCGACGTGGGTGACACGGACAAACTCCTCCGCGGTCCAGCCACGATGCAGATCGAATGCCTCGAGCGCGGACGGGATCAGGGCGTCGTCAATGAACACACCGTGGCGATGAGCCTCGAGCACCAGGTCGTGGGCGCTGGCACCAAACCGCAAGGGATCGGCGACCGCGAGGACCAGCGCGAGCTCGAGGTCCTCACGGGTGGCGACGCTGCCCAGCCCGGCGAGCGCGACGACCAGCTTGGCGTCGTGAAGATCATCAGCACCCTCAGCCTGATCAAACAGCTCGAGCAGCGCCCCGCGTAGCTCGAGGCTCGCCGCCAACTCCACGCAGACGCCGACCAGCTCGAGATCGTCGTCGGCCAAGCCCGCCCGGATCAACTGCTCGCGCTCGGCCACGCTCGTGGGGGACAGCTGCTGCAGCCACTCTTGCGACAGCGCTCGGTAGACGGCGCGCCGCGTCGCGCCCGTCGTCGCCGACGCCAGCGCGACGAGACACGCGAACCCCTGCTCGGGCGTGATTGCGAGATCCGCGACCGCACCGCCAAGCGCCGGGACCACGGCCGCGCGCAGGCGACGATCCTGGGCGCTGCACATCCGCCGAAACAGCGCCGCCGGATCCGCCGCCGCGCTCAGCGACCAGTCCTGGATCGCGTGCAGCAGCCAGGTCTCGTCGAGCTTCGCCAGCGTGGCACGTGACGTGCTTTGGTCACGGCTCGACAGCCCAACTCGCAGCCACGCCGTACGCACGACGGGCTCGAGCGCCTCGAGGTCCAATGGCAGCCGCGGCGCGTGGCTGACCAACGCAGCGGCGAGCGCTGCCAGCTCCAGCGCCAGCTCTGGCGCCAGCTCGGCGACCCGCACTGGCAGCGCAGCCGCGAGCTCATCGAGGCGCTCGGGCACGCCACAGCTCGCGACCGCCGCCCGCACGCTCGCGACCTGGGAGAGCGCGTCTGCAGGATCGAGTCGCGCGATGCGTGTCAGCATCGCGGGGGCGGTGTCGAGCGCGGTGCGTGACATGGCGATCGTCGCCGACTATCGCACGACGAGCGACGCATGCGATCGGCGATCAGGATCACTCGATCGCGGCGTCGTACTGCGCGACGGTCTGCTTGCTGTGCTTCTCGGCGAAGCCGTCCTCGAGCTGCGGGTTGGGATGTGCCTTCGCGGCCAAGGTGAGGCAGTCGGAGTCGTCAATCTCGTCGAGGCACTTGCACTCTGCGTCCGCCCGAGCGTTCAAGCCCTCGGTCACCGCAGGGTCCATGTCGGGCTTGCAGGCGAGCAGCACAACCGCCACGGTGGAGATCAGGGCGGCGCTCATCGGGCTGAGCACGGGCACCAAGCTACCGCGTTCGCTCGCTCGGGTTCGGCCAGGTCGGGCGAGGCTTCTGGCGCGCTCGCGGGCCGCATGCGTGGACGGGGGCACCTCGGCCAGCGGTCGTCGGCAACCCGCGACGGGCTGCGATTTCGCTCACGATGCGGCGGCGTTGCGAGGACGCCCGGATACCGATGTACCATTCGCGGGACATGCCCTCGCGCTCGACCTTCGTCATGGCGGTGCTCGTTGGCGCCAGCCTGACGCTGGCTCCGGTCCCGAGCTTGGCCGGCCCCGGACCAACCGAGCAGCCCGCCGAGGATCTCAGTCAACCAACCAACCCCGCGCAGCCAGACGCCGACCCACCACCCACGCGGGGCATCGTGCTGCCGCCCCCCACGCTCGACCCGAACAACTTGCCCCAGCCCGAGTCCGAGCCAGGCATCGAGTTTGCCGTGCCGCCGCCCGAGTCCGAGCCCGAGCCCGACGAGCCAACCGATGTCGTGCCCGGCTACATCGCCGAGTTCCCCGATCCCGGCCACGCACCCAACGACGGCCACAGCACCCTCGCGCTCAGCGGCACCACGCTCATCTTGGCCGGGATCGGCTTTGGGGTGGGCTTGACCGTTGGCCTGCGGCGCAGCGTCCCGCTCGAGTGGCTGTTGCCTTCGACGATCGTCCCAACGGTGGGCGTGCTCGCGTTCTCGGCTGGCGGGCTGTACCAGGGCATCAAGCTGGCCCAGACCTATCGCCGCTGGGAGATCGGCCACCGAGTGATCGGCTCGCCCCAAGGCGGCGGCTTGCGGGTCGGCGGCTCGTTCGCGTTGCTTGGCGCGATCGGCTTCATCTCGTCGGGTGCGTTCGCGCTGCGTGACCGGCAGCTCGAGTTTGGCGGGACGATGCTCGCGATCGGCTGTGCCGCGGCCGTGGCAACGCCGATCATGTTCGTCGTGGGCGCGGTCTACCAGCGGGACTACGAGCGCACGGGTGGGTGGCGACGCCGGCCGGTCCCGCCGCTGCCGCCCGGGGCCGAGGGCGCGCAGCTCCAGCTCATGCCCATGGTCGTGCCGCTGCCTGGGGGCGTGGGGCTTGGCGCGGCGGGTCGGTTTTGAGGGCGCGCGGCGGCGTGTCATCATCGCGGCCATGAGCGAGGACATTGCCAAGCAGCTCCACGCTGCGATCGCCAGCAAGCTGCCCAACGCGGTCATCGAGGTCACGATCGGCTCGCCCGGACACTACGCGCTGGCGGTGACCTCGGCCGAGTTCGCGGGTAAGAAGCCGGTCGCCAAGCAGCGCCTGGTGTACTCGGCGATCGCCCACTTGATGGCCGGCGACGCGGCGCCCGTCCACGCAATCGACAAGCTGATCACACGCGAGCCCTGAGCTGCGTGGCCTACCCTGCCAACCCGAATCTGCGCGCCAGCACGCTCGCGTTGTTGAGCGGGATCTGGACCAAGCTGCCGGCCGCGGTCGCACGCGCGCGCGCGTGGGGAGCCGACTGGTGCGAGCGCTCAACGCCCTTCATTCACACGATTGACGGCGAGGTCGTCGCCCACGTCGGCGTGCTCGAGATCCCGGTCGTGATCGACGGGCGCGCGCAGACGGTCGCGGGTGTCCACGCCGTGTGTACGGCCGCCGAGCTGCGCGGGCGCGGGCACATGCGCGCGTGCATGGAGGCCGCGCTGGCGTGGATCGACGCCCGCCATGCCACCGCGATCCTGTGGGCCAACGATCCCGCGATCTACACCCGGTTTGGGTTCGCCAGCCAGGCAGAGTCGATCTTCGTCGGCCCCGTGGTTGGCGGCCGCGAGGATGGTGTTCGCTTGCTCGCCCGCGACGACCCCGCCGACATGGAATTCCTCACCGCGCAGCTGGCCCGGCGCAGCCCGGTGTCCCAGCGGGCGGCAACCCATGAGCCTGGTTGGCTGGCGCTGATCGACCTCGCGCTGTGGACCACGGGCCCGAGCTTGGCGTGGATCCCCGCGCTCGAGTGCGTGGTGGTGTATGCGGTCCGCGACCGGTTCTTGGATCTCTACGATGTGATCGGCGCAAGCATCCCGTCGCTCGCAGACATCGCCGCGCACGTGGGCCCGGGGGTGGACACGGCGATCACCTACTTTTGCCCGGACGCCCTGGGTGATCACACGCTGGTCGCCGAGCCGACCGTGCTCATCGATCAGCTCATGGTCCGCGGCGCGTGGCCAAGCGACCCGCAGCCGCTCGCCTTCGCCCCGCTCGGTCGCTGCTGAGACCCGCACAGCCATCGCACTTCGCCACCTGCGGCGGGCGTGATGGATGCCAGGCCACGCCGACCCGCTCGAGTTCACGCGGCGCTACGCGTCACCCAACAACAGATCCGCCGCGCGGTAGCCAATCAGCATGCTCGGCGCGTTGAGGGCCGAGACCGGCACCACTGGCATGACCGATGCGTCGGCGATCCGCAGCCCCTTCACGCCCCGCACCCGCAGCTGTTCATCGACGACGCCACGATCCTCGCAGCCCATCGCCGCCGTACCCGCGAAGTGATAGGTCGTCATCGCGTTGGCCCGCACAAAGCCCTCGAGCAGCTTGGTCGAGCGCGCCCACTTGCCGGGGAACAGCTCCCGCGCGCCCCAGTCACGCAGCGCCTGGGCGCCCGTGATCCGCCGCGCGAGCTCGATCCCCGCGACCAGCGTGGCCAGGTCTTCGGGGTCGCTCAAGTAGGCCGGATCGATCAACGCCTGATCGCTCGCCCGCGGCCCACCCAGCTTGACCGTGCCGCGGCTCTTGGGCTTGCCCAGGATCACGACCATCCCATACAGCTGCGCGACCACGCGCTGCAGTCGCTGGCTCGCAAAGGCCAGCGACACCGCCCCGCGCACGCCCTTGGTCAGCGGCGCGCGCTCGCGCAACACCGGCGGAAGCACCAAGGTCGGCAGCATTCGCATCATCATCTCGCGCAGGCTCGAGCGCGCCGGGTAGAACACGTAGCAAGTGTCGGGCTGGCCCGGGCGAAGATCGCTGGCTGGGTTGGCGCGGTGAAACCCGTAGAGCTGCGGGTACTTGGCGTCGACGTCACGCCGCCCGCGGTAGAACAGCGTGACGTTGGGATGATCCTGGAAGTTCTCGCCGAGCGCGGGCTGGTCGAGCCGGACCTCGATCCCGTGCTGGCGAAGCTGCGCCCGCGGGCCGATCCCCGACAGCATCAAGAGCTTGGGCGTCTCGACGGCGCCGGCACACATCACGACCTCTTTGCTGACCGCGACGCAGTGCCGGGCCCCGCCCACGCTGTACTCGACCGCCGACGCCCGACCCTCGGCGTCGATCACGATCCGCTCGACCCTGGCCCCGGTCTGCACGTCCAAGTTTGGCCGCGAGAGCGCCGGCTGCAAGAACGCGACATAGGAGCTGCGCCGCTGCTCGCCCCGGTAGTTCATCCACTCGTAGCCCAACACGCCGTCGAGGTCGCCGTCGTTGAGGTCCGTCGCGCGCCGAAACCCAGCTTCGACCGCGGCCTCGATGCACGCCTGGGTGAATTCGGTTGGATCGCGGCGGTGCGGATCCAGCACGCGCTCGAGCCCTTGGTAGGCCGACTCGAGCGCGGACCAGCGCCAGCTCGGTACCTGCCAGTCGTCAAAGTCCGAGACCGAGCTGCGCAGGTAGACCATCGCGTTGATCGCCCCGCTGCCCCCCAGCCCGCGGCCGCTGCCAACGAACAACGACTTGTTCATGCACGCGCGCTGCGGCGTCGTGTACTTGGGCCACATCACCCGATCGTTGATGAACGCCTGCTTGTAGCCGTCGACCGTGAGGGTCTCGGGGTTTTGCTCGCCGCGATCTCCACACTCGAGCAACAGCACGCGCGCGTCGCTGTCCGTGGCCAGGCGGGCCGCGACCACGCAGCCGGACGAGCCACCTCCGACGACGACATAATCGTAGCTGCGCATGCGGCAGCGATGGTCGTGAGCCCCACTCGAGCGGTCAACCCAGACGGGCCGGGGGTGTGCAGGGGGTCACGTCTTCGCCATCAGAACCGCCCGGAGATCGACAGGCCGCCGCCACCTTTTAGCGCCATGGTTCCAGGCATCAGGTAGCCGGTCCGCTCCCAGATCGTGAACTGCGATCGCCTGAACATGCCGCCCGCGAGCAGGGCCACGCCCGCGAGCGAGAAGCTGCCAAGCAGGGCGGTCGGGATCCATTCTTCGATGTCCTGGTCCGACTGCCTGATCACCGTCTGCGCGGTGATGACCGTTGGCACTGCAAATGTGACAGCCGCGACCGCGCCACCGATCATCATCCCCGTACCCGTGTTGGGCGGCTGGAGTTGGTTGCGACTCACCCAATTGCGATATTTTTTGTTCGCGCGGGCCCCGTCGGCCAGCATCGTAGCGCTAAACAGCCCAACGGGAAGCGACGACAGGCCGATCGCCAGCGCCTGCTTGCGATCGACCTCGAACCAGCCCGGTCCGGCCATCCCGGCGACGGCCATCGCGAGGCTCCCCGCCACGCCCAGGGTGCCAAGCGCGATCAGCCCGCTGCCCGAGTGGGGGCGCTTGCTGTCGACGACTCGCGGTCCGGCGTCGATCGTGACATCGGCGGTCTGCGCCTCGAAGATCGGCGCGGGTGCGGTCTGCGGATCCACCTCGATCGGCGCCGACGCATCGGTGGGATCGAGCAGCTCGGCGTCGCCGAGCCCTGGCTCTGGCTCCGGCTCCGGCGACACCACGATGAAGTGGCCGTCGCTCGGGCTCCCCTCCGCGCCCGGGTTCGGCGACGCCGCCGACGCGCGGCCGATCGGCGCGAGACCAAGTCCCAGCGCGACTGTGAGCGCGATGAACCGCGCACTCCGAGACTGCATCCATCCAAACATGCCCAGGTGGTCGCCAACCCCCTGGGTGCGGTTCAGCCGACACCGCGTGTGCGCGCGCCGATCCTTCGCTGGTGTCCGAGTGAATATCGCGACTTGATTGGGATCAACGAGCCGCCGCGGCCACGATTGAACCGATCACGTGCGAGCGAGACACGATTGCGCCGGACTTCTACGCAGCCGGCCGCAAGCCGAGGATCTGCCGGGCCTCGTCGGGCGAAGCGACCTCGCGCCCCGCCGCGCGGGCGCACGCCGCCAGCGCCTCGATCAGCGGCCCATTGCCGCTCGTCTTGTCCCCATTCGGCAGATAGAAGGTGTCCTCGACGCCCGTCCGCAGCTGCCCGCCAAGCTCGGCGGTCCGTTGGTGCAGCGGCCAGATCTCTTCGCGCCCGATCGCGGTGACCTGCCAGGTGCTGGGCTCGAGCCGATACTCGACCAGCAGATCCAGCAAGCGCGGATCCGTGGGCATGCCCGAGGCGACCCCCATCACGAAGTTGTAGTCGGGGTGATCGGTCAGCCCCGCGCGCACGAACAGCTCGATCGAGCGAACGATGCCGACGTCGAAGCACTCGAACTCCGGCATCGCGCCGGTCTCTGCCATCACCTTCAAGAACTTCTGGACCTTGCTGACCGGGTTGTCGAACATCATCGGTGGCCAGGCCCACTGCCCGTTGCTGCGGACCTTGAGGTAGTTGAGGCTGCCCGCGTTGCAGGCCGCGATCTCGGGCTTGATCCGGCGCATGCACGCCTCGGGGCCGGAGATGTCGTTGCCAATGACCCCGGTGCTCATGTTGATGATCACCCCGGGGCACGCCTCGCGGATCGCGTCGATGATCGCGCCCGCGACCTCGGGATCCCAGGTCGGCATGTGGCCCATGTTGGGGGCCTGATCCCGAAAGTGCACGTGCATGATCGACGCGCCAGCGTTGAACGCGTCCTTGGCCGACTGCGCCATCTCTTGGATGGTGACCGGGACCGGGTGCTGCTTGGGGTTGGTGAGGACGCCAGTGATGGCGCAGGTCAGGGCGGCTTTGTCGGTCATGGGGATCAACCTTGGGTGGGGCCTTCGGGGGTGGCTTCGGGGGTGATGATCACCAGCACTTGGCCCTTGTCGACTTGATCGCCGACGGCCGCGCGCAGCTCGGTGAGGGTGCCCGCGATCGAGCTGGTGATCGTCGACTCGATCTTCATGGCTTCGAGGGTGAGCAGCCGCGCGCCGGGCTCGACGCGGGCCCCGGGCTCGGCCCACAGCGCGAGCACGCGGCCCATGGTCGGGGCCCGCACGCGGCCATCGCTGCCGTCGCTGCTTGCGTGGTTCGTGGTCTCGTGCGGGCGGTGCTCGGCGAACTCGTGGGTGCTGCCGTCGAGCTCGACGAGCAGCGCGTGCTCGGCCGTCCACGCGTAGTGGGCTTGGCGCTGGCGGCCGTCACAGTCAAAGCGCAGGCGCAGGCCATCGTCGGCGAGCACGGTGAGCTTCGCTGGGTTGGCGCCAGCTTGCTCGACCGTCCAGCACGCGCGCTCGTGGGCTGTGGGCGCTGGCTGCAAGCTCAGGGCGGTGATCTGCTCGCCGCAGCGCAGCTCGATCGCCGAGCTGCTGGTGTTCGCGCTGTGCCACGCCACCGGCACCCCCGCGCGTGGGTGCGAGTGATCGCGCAGCGCCTCGAGCCAGATCACGGCTGCGAGCGCGAGCGCCTCTGCGGGCGCGGGCGCGGGCGGGACCAGCAGCGCTCGACCGGCCTCGGACTCGACGAACGCGGTCGTCACCTCGCCGGCCACGAACGCCGGGTGCTGCAGCAGATCGACCAAGAACCGCTTGTTGTGCGCAGGCCCAAACAACACAGTGTCGCGCAGGCCAAGCAACAAGCGCCGCCGGGCCTGCTCGCGGGTGTCGCCGTACGCGATCACCTTGGCGACCATCGGATCGTAGTCGCTGCCGATCTGCTGCCCGCGGCCGCGGCCGACGAGCAAGCCATGATCGACGCGCAGGCCCTGGTTGTCCGCCGGGCGCCAGGCCAGGACCTCACCCGTCTGCGGCAGGAACCCGGCGTTGGGATCTTCGGCGTAGAGCCGAACCTCGATCGCGTGGCCGCGCAGCAAGATCTGCTCTTGCACGAGCTGCAGCTCGTGCCCAGCCGCGACCTCGAGCTGCCACTCGACCAGATCCAGGCCCGTGACCAGCTCGGTGACCGGGTGCTCGACCTGCAGGCGGGTGTTCATCTCCAAGAAGTAGAACGCGCCGTCGCTGGTCAGCAGAAACTCCACCGTGCCGGCCCCGACGTAGCCCACCGCCTTCGCAGCCGCGACCGCGGCCGCGCCCATGCGCGCCCGCAAGTCCTCGTCCACGACCACGCAGGGCGACTCTTCAATGATCTTCTGGTGGCGTCGCTGGGCCGAGCAGTCGCGCTCGCCCATGTGGATCGCGTTGCCGTGGGCGTCGGCGAACACCTGAATCTCCACATGCCGGGCGCCCTCGACCAACTTCTCGAGCAGCAGCTGCCCGTTGGCGAACGCGTTTTGAGCCTCGCGCGAGGCGCTGGCGATCGCCGCCTCGAGCTGCTCGGGCGCGTCCACCCGCCGCATGCCCCGACCACCACCGCCGGCCACCGCCTTGAGCAGCACCGGGTAGCCGATCGCATCGGCCTCGGTCTGGAGTTGCGCGAGCGTGGGCTCGACCCCCTCGGGCGCCTGGTAGCCGGGCACCGTGGGCACGCCCGCCGCGATCATGCGGGCCTTGGCCAGCGCCTTGTCACCCATCGCCTCGATCGCCGCCGGCGGCGGGCCAACGAACACGATGTTGGCGTCGGCGCAGGCCTGGGCGAACCCGGCGTTCTCCGCCAAGAACCCGTAGCCGGGGTGGATCGCGTTTGCGCCGGTCCGCTTGGCGGCCGCGAGGATCGCCGGGATGTTCAGGTACGACTCGGCGGCTGCGGCCGGGCCAATGTGGACCGCCTCGTCCGCGAGCGCGACCGCGAGGCCGTCGGCGTCAGGGGTGGAGTAGACCGCGACGGTCTCGTAACCGAGCGCGCGGGCGGTGCGGATCACTCGGGCGGCGATCTCACCACGGTTGGCGACGAGGAGCTTGGTGAAGGTGGGCATGGGTGATCAATCAATCGGGCAGCTCGCGCTGCGCGAGCCAGGCACATGCAGACTCCAACTCCTCGAGCAGGCGCTGCCAACTGTCCAGCTTCGTGACGGGGCCGTCGATGTCGAGTTGCTCGAGCAAGCGAGCTCGGAATTCGCCGAACTGTGTGTTGGTGAGGGTCTTCAGCTTGTGTTTGCGGCTGCTCAGGCTCGCGCGAGCGAGCGAGTCGCGCAGCGCCTGCTTGGGGTCACTGCAAGCTTCAATCTGGGCCGGCTTCCTTGGCAGGCCCAGGTCGTTGCTCCGCCCAGGATTACCAACGACATCGCGAAGCGGCCGTGGGTCCGCCAGCAACCAAGCCTCGGTCTCTCGAACCGGAATCACCCGCACGCAACCCGGTGAGCCGGGACAGCTCGCTAGCGCCTCGTCAATCTCGGCTCGACGAGCCTCCAGGCCCGCCTGGTCGGCGTCTCGGTGAATGAAGAGAAGATCAAAGTCGGGGTCGTGGGTCAGCAGTGTTTGAATCCGCGGACCAAGCTGCTTTCCAAGTCGATCGAAATGGACCAGCAGGTCCTGGGCCCACTCGATCTCGACCTCATCGACACCAGCGCGCCGGCACAGCTGCTCGAGGACCCCAATCAGGGCCCGCTCGCTCTTACCCTCCGCGATGAAAGCTGCGCGCATTAACGATCCTCGTCAGCCGCGTGAGAGGTGGTGACGGCGACCGCTTGGGGGTCCAGATAGCTGTAGATGGGCAGCGTCACGCCCCGAACGCCGGCACGGCAGCGCCAAGTCTGACGAATGGGGTGCAATCGAAGCGCTCGCGCGTCGCGTCCCTTGGGTCCCGAGATCAACGCAGTCGTGGCCATCAAGAGGTCGCCCTTGCGACGCGCGTAGACCTGCTTGACGAGCTCGGCCGAGTGGGTGTTGACGATCACCTGTCGCAGCGGAATCCCGTCATGCTTCCCGTGCGCTTGCAGCTCCTCACTCACGTCCACTTCGGCGTCCGTGGCCAGATCAACCAGGTTGTCTGCCAGCTCCGTGAAGCGCCGGGGATGGACGCCGTTTTCGGGCTCTTCGATGCACGAGACGTGATCCCCACCTTCGTGTCCGAGCAATAGCAAAGCGAGATAGCGGAGCGTGCCGTCGGAGAGCTTGCGCGCCGAGATCGTCTCGCCACTTTGCGTGGTCGCGCGAATTGTCAGGAGCTGACGCTCGGTGTCTTCATCCACCCAAATTTTCCGCAGCGACACAATCGGCCCGAGCTTTGCGACGAGCTCGGCGGACAATAGGTCTGCAGCGCTCACGTCGTCGTGCGCCGAACCATCGGGGCGGGTGAATTTCATCATCAGGAGCGGCAGGTGCTCGCCGCTCGCGCTCAGACGCTGCGCAGACCCAATGACGTGGGGCTTGCGAAGCTCGCTGGGTTCGAGCGCAAGCCGCCGCCAACTCAGCATCTGCTCCCGCGCCGCGAGGATCTCCGGGTGCTCGATCGTATTGTAGAGTTGAAGCGTCGTCTTTCGAGCCGAGTCGAGGTTTGGCGGCAGGCTTGCGTCCGGCATCGACCCCGCCGCGAGATCAAAGATGACCTTGGACGGGGTCGCGTCGTCGAGCCGGTGCGCCACGGCGAAGCTGGGATGGTGCGGAAAGTGAACAACCTCCGAAGCCGACGCGCCCCCCACCACGATCAGGCGCTCGCCCGCGAGTCGCAGCCGGCCATTGAAGGTCAACTCCACCTCGTAGCGTAACTTGGGGTTGCGCAGCTTGTCCGCGCGCCCAAGGCCATCGGCGACCGAGCCGTCCACGATCATCTCTACCGCGATGTGTATGCGGTCGGCCCAGACCTCGCCGTCGTTCCAAAACAGCGCGCGCGCAGACTCATGCGAGCCCAGCGTCGCGCGAACACGGCTCGCGGCCTCTTCCAGCGGATACTCCGCCAGCAAGCTCAGAAACTCGATCGCATCGAACAAGTTCGACTTCCCGACCGCGTTGGGCCCCGCGATACACGTGAACGGCCCAAACTCCGCCGAGAACCCAAGCAGGTTCTTGAAGCCGTCAACCTCGATCCGGGTGAGCATGGCCAGTCGATCCTACAACCAAGGTCAGGCGTCGTCGCGGGCCCAGCTTGGGTCGCGCTTCTCGATGAAGGCCCGGGTCCCCTCTTGCCCCTCGGGCCCACGGATCGCCAGGGCAAACTCCCGCGCGGCCCGATCGAGCAGCACCTCGAGGTTCTCTGACAGCGACGAGATCACCAGATCCTTGGTCACCGCCACCGCCCCCGGCGCGCAGCGACGGATCTGCGAAAGCGTCTGCGCGAGGGCGACCTCGAGCGCCTCTTCGTCGTCGTACACCTCGTGCACAATTCCAACGTGCTTGGCCTCGTGGCCGTCGAGCCGGCCCCCCGTGACCGCAAACCGCCGCGCCTGGCTGAGGCCCACGCGGCGCACGATGAACGCGGCAATTTGCGCGGGCGGGATCCCCAGCGAGGTCTCGGGCAGCCGAAACTTCGCGTCGGCCCGGGCCAAGCTGACGTCCGCCACGCACGCGAGCCCGAAGCCACCACCCATGACCGCGCCCTCGATCACCGCGACCACCGCCTGCGGCGCCGCCTCGATCACGCTGAGCATGGTCCCAAACTTGCGATTGCCGATCACCATGGGATCGTCGGGGCTGCCCGGCACCTCGGGGGGCGGCGCCATCCGAGCCGCCGCCATGTCGCGGATGTCACCGCCCGCGCAAAAGTGGCCGCCGGCTCCGCGGAGCACGACCACGCGCAAGATCTTGCTGTCCGCGATCGCGTCGAACACCGCGATGATCTCCTCGACCATCGCAAAGCTCATTGCGTTGCGCACCGCCGGCCGGTTGAAGGTGAGGTGCAAGACCGAACCTTCATGCCGCAGCGCGAGGTTTGGCGTGTCTGGAAGCTCGAAGTCCATCATCCCTCAGCCTTTCTTTCGCTTGGGCAAAGTGCCCATCAGCTTGCAGATGATCCCCAGCATGACCTCGTCCGCGCCGCCGCCGATCGAGACCAGGCGCGCGTCACGATACCCCCGAACCACCGGGTTCTCGTTCATGTAGCCCATGCCGCCGTGGAACTGAACGCACCAGTCGCCAACCTCGCGACACAGCCGCCCCGACTTGAGCTTGGCCATGCTGGCCAGCTTGGTCACGTCTTTGCCGCTGACGTATAGCTCGGTCGCGCGATAGACCAGCGCTCGCAAGGCCTCGAGCTCGGTCGCCAGCTCCGCGAGCTTGAAGTGCACGTATTGATTATCGAGCACCGAGCCGCCAAACACCTGACGTTGGCGGGTGTAGTCGGTCGTCATCTCGAGCATGCGCTCGAGCGCGCGGATCGAGTTGGCCGCGCCCCACAGCCGCTCCTCTTGGAACTGCATCATTTGATAGACGAAGCCGTAGCCCTCTTGCCCGATCAAATTCCGCTGCGGCACGCGCACGTCTTCAAAGAAGATCTGCGCGGTGTCGGACGAGCGCATGCCCAGCTTGTCGAGCTTGGTCGAGCGGTCGACGCCCTTGGTGTCGAGCGGGACCACGATCAAGCTCTTGTTCTTGTGTGCAGGCGCGCCGTCAACGGTGTTGACCAGGCAGCACATCCAGTCGGCTTGGTAGCCGTTGGTGATCCACATCTTGCCGCCGTTGATGATGAAGTCGTCGCCGTCCTTGCGGGCGTGGGTCTTGATGCTGGCGACGTCGGAGCCGGCCCCGACCTCGGACACACCAATGCACCCAACCATGTCCCCCGCGATGGAAGGCTCGAGGTAGGTCTTCTTGAGGTAGTCCGAGCCAAACCGGGCCAGCGCGGGGGTGCACATGTCGGTCTGCACGCCGATCGCCAGGGGCACGCCGCCGCAATTAATGTTCGACAGCTCCTCGGCCATGGCCACCGTGTAGGAGTAGTCGAGCCCGGCCCCGCCGTGCTCCTCGGGGTACTTGAGCCCCAGCAAGCCTTGGTCGCCAAACAGCTTGAACACCTCGTGAGCCGGGAACGACCCGGCCGCCTCCCACTCGTCAACGTAGGGGTTGATGTGCTTGTCGATGATCCCGTTGACGGTCTTGCGCAGCAGCGCGTGCTCTTCGGTGAATTTCATGATGACTTGCCCTTTGATTGCTTGGGCAGGGTGCCCATCAGCTTGCAGATGATCCCCAGCATGACCTCGTCGGCGCCGCCGCCGATCGCGACCAGACGCGAGTCCCGGTAGGCGCGGACGATCGGGTTTTCGTTCATGTAGCCCATCCCGCCGTGGAACTGAACGCACCAATCGCCCAGCTCGCGGGTCAGCCGGCCGCACTTGAGCTTGGCCATGCTGGCGAGCTGGGTCACGTCTTTGCCGCTGACGTAGAGCTCGGTCGCGCGGTAGACCAAGGCCTTGAACGCCTCGAGCTCCGTCGCCAGCTCGGCCAGCTTGAAGTGCACATATTGATTGTCGAGCACCGAGCCGCCAAACAGCTTGCGCTCGCGGGTGTAGGCGATCGTCATCTCGAGCATGCGCTCGAGCCCGCGCACGGAGTTGGCCGCCGCCCACAGCCGCTCCTCTTGGAACTGCATCATTTGGTAGACGAAGCCGTAGCCTTCTTGCCCAATCAGGTTGCGCTGCGGCACCCGAACATCTTCAAAGAAGATCTGCGCGGTGTCGGAGCAGCGCATGCCCAGCTTGTCCAGCTTGGTTGAGCGATCGACCCCCTTGGCGTCGAGCGGGATCACGATCAGGCTCTTGTTGCGATGCGAGGCCGCGCCCTCGACGGTGTTGACCAGGCAGCACATCCAGTCGGCCTGGTAGCCGTTGGTGATCCACATCTTGCCGCCGTTGATGACGAAGTCGTCACCGTCCTTGCGCGCGTGGGTCTTGATGTTGGCGACGTCAGAGCCAGCCCCCACCTCGGACACGCCAATGCAGCCAACCATGTCGCCGGCGATCGAAGGCTCGAGGTAGGTCTTCTTGAGGTCGTCCGAGCCAAACCGCGCCAGCGCTGGCGTGCACATGTCGGTCTGTACGCCGATCGCCATGGGCACGCCGCCACAATTGATGTTGCCAAGCTCCTCGGCCATCGCGACCGAGTACGAGTAGTCCAGCGCCGCGCCGCCGTGCGCCTCGGGGTATTTGAGGCCCAGCAAGCCCTGCTCGCCGAAGCGCTTGAACACCTCGTGAGCTGGAAACGCCCCGGCGGCCTCCCACTCGTCAACGTAGGGGTTGATGTGCTTGTCGATGATCTGGTTGACCGTCTTGCGCAGCAGCGCGTGCTCTTGACCGAACAGTTGCATGGCGGTCTCCTACAGGCGCGCGGGGCCGAAGGTGTTGGGGCTGAGGGTGCGGGTCTGGGCCTCGCGGCAGGTGGCCAGCGCCATCGCCAGGACCCGGCGGCTGTCTCGCGGATCAATGATGCCGTCGTCCCACAGCCGCGCGGTCGCAAACAGTGCGGTGGACTCGGACTCGATCCGCTTGACCAGCGTGTCTCGCATCATGCGAACGTTGTCATCGCGGATCTTGCGGGCGGCCTCGTCGAGCATGTGATCCGTGCCCGCGAATTTGGCCTTGGTGATCATCTCCATGACCATGCCGATCTGCTCGGCGCCCATGACCGCGACCTTGGCGTTGGGCCAGGCGAAGATGAAGCGCGGATCAAAGGCCCGGCCGCACATGCCGTAGTTGCCGGCGCCGTAGCCCCCACCCACGAGCAAGGTCAGCTGTGGGACGGTGGCGTTGGCCACCGCTTGGATCATCTTGGCGCCGTGCTTGATCGCGCCGCGTTGCTCGGCGTGCTTGCCGACCATGAACCCGGTGGTGTTCTGCAGGTACAGGATCGGAATGTTGGCCTGACAGCACAGCTGGATGAACTGCGCGGCCTTGCACGAGCCATCGGGCATGATCGGGCCGGCGTTGGCGACGATCCCCAGCGCGTAGCCCTCGATCGACGCGTGCCCACAGACGGTGTCCGAACCCCACCGGGCCTTGAACTCGAGGAAGTCCGAGCCGTCGACCAACCGGGCGATCAGCTCGCGGATGTCCCAGGGGTGGCGGGGGTCGGGCGGCACCACGCCGCACAGCTCCTCGACGTCGTAGCGGGGCGGCTCGAACCCGCGTTGCGGCGGTGGGACATAATTTTGATTCCAGCCGAGCTTGGCGACGACGTCACGGGCGATCCGAATCCCGTGGGCGTCGTCCTCGGCGATGTACTCGGCGAGGCCGGAGACCTCGGCGTGCATCTGGGCCCCGCCAAGCTCTTCGTCGCTGGCGTCCTCGCCGATCGCCGCCTTGACCAAGGGCGGCCCGGCCAAGAACACCTTGGCGCGGCCGCGGACCATGATCACATAGTCGCTGAGCCCCGGCAGGTACGCGCCACCGGCCGTCGACGAGCCATTGACCACGGTAATGTGGGGGATCCCGGCGGCCGACATGCGGGCGATATTGCAAAATACCTTGCCGCCCTCGACGAACAGCTCGCTCTGGTAATTGAGGTTGGCGCCGCCGCTCTCGACCATGCCAATACAAGGCAGCTTGTTCTCGAGCGCGATCCGTTGGGCACGAAGGCTCTTTTGCAGCCCCATCGGCGCGATCGAGCCGCCCTTGATCGCGCTGTCGTTGGCCGTGACCAGGCAGCGGACGCCGGCGACAAATCCGATCCCAACGATGTTGCCGCCCCCGAGCGTGTCCTTGCGCCCGTTGTCGTCGTGCATCTTGTACCCGGCCAGGGTCGAGAGCTCGAGAAACGGGCTGCCGGGGTCGATCAGCCGGGCGACCCGCTCGCGCGGGGTCAGCTGGCCGCGCTTGTTGAACTTGGCCCGCTTGGCCTCACCGTGGGCCCGGACCTTGGCCTCGAGCTCACGAAAGCCCTCGACCAGCGCCAACATCTGGGCCCGGTTGTGTTGATACGCCTCGCTGCGGGTGTCGAGGGTGGAGAGCAAGGTTGGCATGTCAGTCCTGACCCTCACCCGGCGACTGGGGCAGCTTGTCGAGCTTGGTCACCGCGCGCATGTCCGCCGGCAGCGTGCTGCGATGAAAGCCATTGTAAGGGAGCGACCGGTCGTGCTCGGGCATCGGCCAGTGGTGAGGCATCAGCGGCGCGGCACCGTCGACACACAAGGTCTGGCCGGTGATGAACGCGGCAGCGGGCGACAGCAAGAAGCAGATCGCGGCCGAGATCTCGGCTTCAACGCCAAACCGCTTGAGCGGCACGGCCTTGGTCATTTGCATGAACATGCTGCGGACCGCCTCGGGGTAGGTCTCCATGCCGGAGCTGGCGATCCAGCCTGGCGCGACCGCGTTGACCCGCACGCCCGTGCGCGCCCACTCGACCGCGGCGGTCTTGGTCAGGTTGATCATGCCCGCCCGCGCCGCGCCCGAGTGACCCATGCCCGGCATGCCCTTCCACATGTCGGCGACGATGTTCACGATCGACCCGCCGTGCTTCATGAAGTGCTGGGTGAACAGCTCGCGGGCCATCAAGAAGCCGCCGGTCAAGTTGGTGCGCACGACCGTCTCGAAGCCCTTTTGATTGATCGCCTCGAGCGGGGCCGGGTACTGACCGCCAGCGTTGTTGACCAGGCCATGCACGGACCCGTGCTGTTCGAGGATCGCGGCGATCGTGGCGGCCACGCCCGACTCCTCGCGGATGTCTTGAGTCAGCGCGCTGGCCTGGCCGCCGTCTTCGAGGATCTCGGCCTTGACCCGCTCGACCTTCTCGAGCTTGCGGCCTAGCAGCACCACGTGGGCGCCGAGGGCCGCGAGCTCGTGGGCGGTGCAGCGGCCGATGCCGCTGCCGCCCCCGGTGACGATGATGGTTTGACCGGCGAACAGGTCGCTACGAAATACGGAACGGTAGTCGCTCACGCTGGGGGCTCCTCTGCGGGTGGGGTTGGGATCGGGCACAGCGCCTCGATGCGAGCGGCGTCGCTGCCAAGGCCGCGCAGCAAGAAGCGCGTGGCGTGAACCAGCGTCTGCGCGGGCGGGGCCGGGCGCTGCCAGACCATGGACTCGAACAAGAGATCATCGAGCAGCGCCAGCGCGAGGTGGGCGGCCATGCGATCGTCGTCGACGACGAAGCTGCCGTCGCTGCGGCCAGCGGCGATCAGCCGCGCGAACGGGCGCGACAAGGTCTCGCGGCCCTCCAGCCAGATCTGCTCGATCTCTTCGCTGCTGGTGGCCTCACGAAACACGCGGATCAGCGGGACCTGCTCGCGCATCACCGCGTGAATGCGGACCAGCGCGGCGACCAAGCGCTGGTCGGCGGGCTCGAGGGCGTCGGCGGTGCTCTCTTCGAAGGCCTGCAGGTAGTGGCCCAGCACCTCGGCGCGCAGGTAGGGCAGCACCGACTGCTTGGACTTGAAGTACAGATAGAAGGTGCCCTGCGCGACGCCGGCCTCGCGGACGATCGCCGACACGCTGGTCTGGGCGAAGCCGCGATCCAGGAACAGGCGCTTGGCCGTCGCCACCAATTCTCGACGCCGGCCGGTGTTCGGGCCAGTGTTCGCGCGGGCTGCTTCGGAGCGGGGCATGGCTTCCGACTGGGCGGGTGACTGACTGTCAGTCACCACGCGAAAGGTGCCCGATGCTGTGAACCTATGTCAAATGCGATGATCACGCGCAGCTTGGGTTCGCGCCCGTCCCAGCGGGTCCAGGGCGCTCGGGCGGCGCAAATCTGGGCGGCTTGGATGCCCGCGCGCGATGGAACAAAGTCGCAAACCCGGGCGTCGGCCGCCGATGTCAGGAACTCGCGTGAGTGCCAAGGTCGCTTCGCTGCTCACGGTCGCCGCGCTGCTGTGCAGCTGCCGTCCCGCCGCCGAGCCCACGCCGCCTGTGGCCCAACCCAAGCCGACCGCAGCTGCTGCGCCCGCGATCACGATCGAGCACCGCCCCGCCCTCACCAAGCGAATCACCGAAGCCGGCTACGAGGGCGTGTTCGTCGTCCTGGATCCCGCGACCGCGACGCTGATCGTCTCGGACCCGGAGCTGGCCGAGCAGCGCTTCATCCCGGCGTCGACCTTCAAGATCCCGAACTCACTGATCGCGCTCGAGACCGGCGTCGCCGACTCGCCCGCGTTCACGCTGAAGTGGGACGGCGTGCAGCGCTGGGCCTCGAGCTGGAACCGCGACCACGACCTGCGCAGCGCGTTCGCGGTCTCGGCCCTCTGGTACTACCAAGAGCTCGCGCGGCGGATCGGCGAGGCCCGCATGGCCAAGTGGGTGACCGCGGCCAACTATGGAAACGCGGACATCTCAGGGGGCATCGACGCCTTTTGGCTCAACGGTGCCCTGCGGATCTCCCCGCGCGAGCAGGTCGAATTTCTTCAACGACTGGACACTGGCGCGAGCCCGTTCACACCCGCCACCGTCACGCGCTTTCTCGATGAGGTCATGATCTACGAACCTCGCCCGGGGGATTGGACGGGCGCAGCCCCGGGCACGGTTCGGGCCAAGACCGGCTGGGCCAGGTCCGAGGACTTCGCGGACCCGCTCGCGGCCGGGTTCAACGGCAACCTTGGGTGGTTCGTGGGCGCCGTGACCCAGGCCAACGGTGGGTGGGTTTACTTTGCGACGCTGCTGGTCAGCCCCGAGCCGGCCCCCGACAGCTTCGCGGACGATCGGCCCAAGCTCACCGCCGTGACCCTGCGCGAGCTCGGCTACCTGGACTGAGCAGGGGCGCACGAGCTTTGGCGACGTCGAGCCAACCCGGACCCATTCACAGCTGCTGGGTCTAATTCGATGGCCTGGACACGGGGGCCCAAGGTCGGCTCCAATGCGGGCATGCAACGGCTCCGCCTTGGCTCGCTCCTGACCTGCTCCCTGCTCGGCTCGCTCTCGGTGTCTTGTGTCGGGACGATCATCGAGGCCGACACCGTCGACACGGACACGAGCGGCGACGGCGACGGCGACGGCGACGGCGACGGCGAGACCGGCGACGGCGATGGCGAGACCGGCGACGGCGACGGTGACCCCGGAGACGGCGACGGCGATCCCGCCGGGGTGTGCGGCGACGGCGTGCTCGACCGCGGCGAGGAGTGCGACGACGCCAACATGGTCGACACCGACAGCTGCACCTCCACGTGCAGGAACGCCGAGTGCGGCGACTCGTTCGTGTTCGCAGGTACCGAGGCGTGCGACGACGGCAACACGACCAACGGCGACGGCTGCTCGAGCACCTGCATGCTCGAGAGCTGCGGCGATGGCAGGGTCCAGCCTGGGGAGGCGTGTGACGACGGCAACGAGGTCAACACCGACGACTGCACCAACTTGTGCGTGGCGGCGGCCTGCGGCGACTCCTTCGTTCACGCGGGCGTCGAGCAGTGCGACGACGGCAACCAGGTCGACACCGACGCCTGCACCAACGCCTGCGAGGACGCGGACTGCGGCGACGGGATCGTTCAGATGGGCGTCGAGATGTGCGACGACGGCAACATCTCCAACACCGACGCATGCGTGGACATGTGCGTCCCCGCGGTGTGTGGCGACGGATTCGTGCACGCGGGCGTGGAGGAGTGCGACGACGCCAACGAGATCGACAACGACGAGTGCAGCAACGAGTGCATCGCGGCGGCGTGCGGCGATGGCCTGCTGCAACTTGGGGAGGAGTGCGACGACGAGAATATCGTCGCGCTCGACGGGTGCTCGCCCACCTGTACATGGGAGCAACGCTATGTGTTTGCGACAAGCACCGAGCACAATGGCAATTTTGGCGGGCTCGCGGGCGCGGACGCGATCTGCAACGCGCGCGCGCAAGAGGCCAACTTGCCCGGTACCTACATGGCTTGGGTCTCGACGAACCAGAACACGCCCGCTGGGCGCTTCGTTCAGTCGAACGTGCCCTACGTCCTGGTCACGGGACTACAGGTCGCCGACAACTGGCTCGACCTGATTGACGGCTCGCTAGACAACTCGATCTCGCGGACCGAGCAAGGCAACATGTCGATCAATACTGGCAGCTCGTGTGGCAACAGCGTGCGCATTGTGTGGACGGGGACTTCGGGGAACGGGCTGAGCAGCGGGAACAACTGCGCCAACTTCTCCTCGAGCTCGAACGGCTCGAACGGCACGGTTGGGCGCAGCACCGCGCTGGACGACGACACCTGGACGGCGTGTGGTGGGGGGGCCTGCAACCTGACCGCGGCTCTCTACTGCTTTCAGCAGTGATGGTTCCTACCCTGGTGCCCTCGGCAGTCGCTGCTCCGCGACTGTCGGCGTTACACGGGATGCCACCAAGTACAGTATCGTCGCCGCTCCGGCATGGGGCTCGCCACACAGCTACAACTCGGCACGGTCCTCGGCGAGGACTTCAAGATTCTGCGTCGACTCGGCGAGGGTGGGATGGGCGTCGTCTTTGCTGCGCTGCAGATCACGACCGGACACGAGCGGGCTGTGAAGGTCATGCACGCGCCCTTCGCCGTCGATGCGCGAGCTCGCGCTCGCTTCGAACAAGAGGCGCGAATTGGCGCACGGATCAAGAGCGACCACGTGGTCCAGGTCGTCGCGGCTGGGGTCTACGAGCGCACGCACACGCCATGGTTGGCGATGGAGCTGCTGCAGGGCCAAGACCTCGAGCGCCACATTCAGACCGGCGGGCCGCTGCCGCTCGCCGACGCGGCGTTGGTAAGCGGCCAGATCATGCACGCGATCGCGGCCGCGCACGACGTCGGCGTGGTCCACCGTGACATCAAGCCCGAGAACATCTTCTTGTCGGTCTCGCGGGTGGTCGGCGTGCCCTACATGGTCAAGGTGCTCGACTTCGGCATCGCCAAGCTGCGCTCGAGCGCGCGCTCGGCCACGGTCGCCGTGGGGACGCCGGGCTACATGGCCCCGGAGCAGAGCCAGTCCAGCGAGGACCTCAGCCCAGCCGCCGACGTCTGGTCGCTTGGGCTCTTGGTGTTTCGCATGCTCACCGGTCGCCCGTTTTGGCGGGCGATGGCCGAGGGCCTCGACATGCCGCAGCTGTGGCGAGAGATGCTGATCGACCCGATCCCGCTGGCCAGCGAGCGCGCCGCCGAGACAGCCACGCAGGCCCGACTCCCCCCGGGCTTCGACGAGTGGTTCGCGGCCTGTGTCGAGCGCGAGCCCGAGCTGCGCTTCCAGAACGCGCGCGCCGCTGGGGTCGCCCTCAACCATCTGTTTCGTGACGCTGGCGTCACCAATCTATCCACACAAAGTGGCTTCAATACGCCGCCGTCGGGTCTGTCGGCGGCGATCCTCGAGGTCGACTCGCGGACCGTGACACCGGGCGGCACGCTGGCGATGTCCAGCGCCGACGCGACCCTGGTCGGCTCGAGCGAGGTCACGCGCCAGTCCGGAGCCGGCCTCGCCTCGTACCGGGTCAGCTTCCGCGAACCCGGCGAGCGCGTGGTCGCAACCGCCGCCGAGGGCGACAGCCTGCTCGACATCTCGCTCACGGCTGGCCTGCCCCACTACCACGCGTGCGGCGGTCAAGCCCGCTGCTCCACCTGCCGCGTGGTCGTGCTGCAGGGCGCGGATCAGCTGAGCCCGCGGACCACCGCGGAACAAAAGATCGCCGAGCGCCGCAAGTGGCCCGAGACCACCCGCCTCGCCTGCCAGGCGAGGGTCTACGGGCCGTGCATGGTCAAGCGCTTGGTCGTCGATCCAAACGACGCGTCGCTGGCCGACATCCGCCGCACGACCGAGGGCGGAGCCAGCCGCTCGCAGCCGTCCACCACCTTGATGTTGCGCCTCGACGGCATCGACGAGGTGCTCGCCGACGGGTTCCCCGACGACGCCATCCACGTGCTCGAGCGCTGCCTCGCGCCGCTCGAAGAGCTGCTCGCCGACAACGGCGGGCGCATGGCCGGGTTCGATGGCACGAGCGCGATCGCAGCGTTCGAGCTTGGCGAAGACGGCGTGCGTCGAGCCCTGCGCGTGGCCTTGCGCGCAGCCGCGAGGATCCGGCGCCTCAACCCCTACTTGCTCAAGCACTTTGGCGCGCAGGTTGGCGTTGCTGCGGGCCTTGGCAGCGGGATCTTGCTCGAGGGCAAGGCAACCACCGAGACCAGCACCGGCCGGGTGCTGATGGGCGCCGCGATCCGCCAAGCCCGCTTCGCCTGCGATCTCGCCACCCGCGGACAAGTCTTGGCCCCGACCGCCCTGCTCCGCGGCCAAGACTTGATCTGCGGCCAAGGACCCCGGCCGCGGCTCTCGGTCGTGCACGACTTCGCCAAGAGCGACGTCGTGTTCTTGGTCCAGAGCAGCTTCGATCGGCTTGGCGACAAGGCCACCGCCTTCGCCGCCGCCTTCTACGACGAGCTGTTCGAGATCCACCCCGCCGCGATCGCGGCGTTCGAGCACACCGACATGCAGCGGCAGCAGAAGATGCTGGTCGACACCTTGGCGTTCGCGGTCCGCGGTCTCGACGACTTTGGCAAGATTGAGGTCGCCGTGCGCGAGCTCGGCGAGCGCCACGTCGACTATGGTGCGACCTTGCAGGACTACAAGTTCGTCGGCCAGGCGCTGCTCACCACGCTCGAGAAATTCTTGGGCGACGCGTTCACGCCCGAGGCCGAGCTCGCGTGGCGCGAGGTCTACACAACCCTGGTTCGCACGATGAACGCTCAGTGAAAGCAGCTTTCTAGCGACGTCGAGTCGGCATAATCTGGCCCCATGCGAATCGCCATCATTGGCTCGGGCATCTCGGGGATCGCGTGGGCCGCTACATTGCAGCGAGACGGCCACGAGGTCGTGGTGTTCGAACGCAGCGGCCAGATCGGCGGGGTCTGGGCCAACGCCTACCCCGAGGTTCGCCTGCAGAACACTTGGACTCAGTACCACCTCGCCGAATTCCCCTGGCCGTTTCGTCCCGACGACCACCCGACCGGCGCGCAGATCCTTCGCTACCTCGCGGCTGCGGTCGAGCACGCGAAGATCGACCTTCGCTGCGACCACGAGGTCGTGGCGTTGACCGAGCTTCCACATGGTTGGCGAGCGACGATCCGCACCCCCACGGGCACCCACGAGGCAGCGTTTGACTATGTCGTCGTCGCGGTCGGGCAGTACACCCAACCCAAGACCAAGCTCGAGATCGCCGACCGCGAGCGGTTTCGTGGTGAGATCGTGACGGAGCGCGAGCTCGATGACCTCGATCGACTCGCCGCCAAGCGGGTCGCGGTCGTTGGCTACGGCAAGTCCGCCGTCGACCTGGCCACGTTCGCCGCCAAGCGGGGCTCACGGGTCGAGCACGTGGTTCGCACGCCTCGCTGGCTGATCCCCTTGAAGATCGCGGGCGTGCTGCACTACACCTTCGCCCTGTTCACGCGCATTAGCTCGGTCATGGTCCCCTGCTGGGCCCACCCAACCGCGGCTGAGCGGTTCTTGCACAGCTCGCTCGCCGGCCTGGTCCCGGGGTTTTGGGCGATGGTCGGCGCGGTGGTTCAGCTCCAGTACCGGGCCGCTGCGCTTGGCCACGGCGCCGCCGCGCGAGCCCGCATCCGCCAGCTGATGCCCACCCACTCGCTGGTCGCCGACATGCGCTCGGCCGCGGCCCTGGCCCCGCAAGGCTACTTTGGGGCCGTCGCCCGCGCCGAGATCACCCCACACCGAGGCGTGCTCTCGCGCTTCGTAGAGAACGGCATCGTGCTCACCAACGGGACCGAGCTACCCTGCGAATTAGTGGTCTTGTGTCTGGGCTCGGGATCTCCAGTATTTCCGTTCATGCCGGCGCGCTACCGCGAGCTGCTCGAGGCCGAGCCCGACGGCGTGCAGCTCTATCGTCACTTGATCCACCCACGGATCCCCCGGCTGGCGTTCGCTGGTTACAACCATGGGTTCATGCATGTGCCCGCGGCCGAGGTCGGTGCGCTGTGGATCAGCGCGACGATCCGCGGTGAGCTCGAGCTGCCCTCGGTCGAGCAAATGGAGGCCGCGATCGAGCATGTTCGGGCGTACAAGCGCGCCCACGTCAACTTCGAGCCGTCCCGCTCGTGCGCGGTCAATACTCGCTTTCAGCAGTATCTCGATATTTTATTGGCCGAGCTTGGCGTCTCGCCCTATCGCAAGCCCCACCTGCTCGCGGAGCTGTTCTCGCGCTACGAGGCCGCCGACTACGCCGGCATCATCGCCGAGTACCACGCGGCCCAGACCGGCCGCGATCAGCCCCGCCGGCCGTCTGATCTGGCAACTTGAGTCACGACTCGAGGACGCAACGACACGCCATCATCGCGCCTTGTCAGCTCGCTCAGTCGGAGCAGCTGTCGCATACACCACGCAGCTGGACATCGAAGGCGCCCTCGGCGGCCGAGCGCGGCAGGCCCTGCGCTCGCGGCAGGCGAACCTCGACCTCTGGCAGGCAGCTGACCGAGCCACAGTCCGTGCACAAGAAGTGTGGGTGCTGGTGCTCGGTCTTCGAGGCCGAGCGGGCTCGGTCCTCGAAGCGCCAGCGCCGGTCGCCGTGATCGGTGCGGACGATCAGGTTGGCGTCCGTGATCGCAACTAGGTTGCGATAGATGGTCGCGGCGTCCCAACCGTTCCCGTCGAGCTGACGCGTGAGCTCGCCGTGGGTCAGAGGCGCCGAGGCTTGGCGAACCGCGTCGAGGACGGCGATGCGCGCGGGAGTTGCGCGCATCCCCGCTTCATGTAGCTCCGCGACGATCTCTCGACGCTTGGTCTTGCTGATCCGCGAAGCCACGTTCCGCTTAGATTACCGTCAAATCGAAGGTGAGGTCGACGTCGACGTCACCAGGCAGGGCCTCGCCCGCCGCGAAGTCATCCTCGAGCCCCGCCGTCTTTTGTGGGGTGCCGTTGAGCTCGGGCAAGTGGCGCAGCATGACGCGGAACTTGCTCGTGCCCGCGGTCCCCGCCGTGACAGTGTGGGCCAGACCGACGGGCAGATCCTCGTTGACCGCGTTGGTCCCGTAGTCGGACTCGACGTCGGCGTAGGCGGTGGTTAGGAGCATGGCGTCGTCGACGATGAACACCTGGTGCTCCTCGGCCTCCTCGGCGATCTCCTCCGTGATGTCGACGGCCGGGTCCGCGAGGTCGTTGCTCAAGGTGATCGTGAGCGTGTACTCGGTCCCGGCCGAGAGCTCGATCGGCTCGGACGAACCCGACATGCCGCCGTCGCCATCGGGGTCGGAGAACGCAGCCACGACCGCGGTCCCACCGTCCGAAGGTGTGAAGATCAGCTCGACGCGCGAGATCACCTCCGTCTCGTGGTCGTGGTCGTGGTCGTCGTCGTGGCCGTGCTCATCTTCGCTCATGGCGCACCCCGTCGCGGCGCAAATTGTCACGAAGCACACTCCGAGAGCCTTCTTGATATGCATTGCGGTTGCTTATGCAATTACATTGCAGCTGTCAAGATCTCGCATTCTGCGCCGCCGGGCCAAGGGATCTCCGAGCTTTGTCGTCATCGAGTACACCCGTTCGCGCGGCCCAACTGCAATGACTGGAGCCCCGCCAAATTCTGCCCCGTCGGCAAGGTCGCCTCGCGCATCAACTTCCAGCGGAGGGGTCGCGGGAGCGCTACGCGACCTGGGTCCGCAGCTGCTCCACGACCTGCGTGAGCTGGTCCGGGTCGATACCAACGAACTCGAGCGCCAGCCGCTGGATCAAGGCAGACAAGCTGATGTCGACCAAGATCGTGCAGCCCTCGAGGCGGATCCGATGATCCGCGAAGGCTCGCGCCCGCTCCGCCCAAAAGCCCAGCCCCAGCAGCGCGTAGCCAACGACCAGCTTGTCCGCGCGCGCCTGCAGCTGCACATCGATGCTGCGCCGCACGTCCTCGTCAGGAACGGGGGCACCATGCTCGACGACGATCAACATCGCCACGATTGGGTACTCGGACAGGACCTGATCGACGAACCCGTATAGCTCGGGGACGCGGGCGAGCGGGGTCTTGGCGCAGCCGACGACCCGAATCACGACAGGGCCCAATTGCGCGAGGATCTCGCCCGCTGAGCGCTTGTGAATCCTGAGCGACGATCGCATGAGCCCGGAGCGCCGCGATCATACCCGATCTAGCGCGGCTCGAAGCAGCCGCGACCTGGCTGGCAGGCCTCGGGGACGCACAGCTGGCGATCCGGCCCGGTCACGAAGCAGGTCTTGAGGCACTGATAGCTGCTCGACCGGCTCGTGTGAAAGGCGTCGTGGGTCTGGGCACCGTAGGCGTGCAGGGCCTTGGTGCGCAGGTGCTTGCAGACCGGACGGGAGTCGTCGACGCGGATGAACTCGGGCATGGGGTTCTCGTGGGGCTTGGGTGGGGTGGCTCGGCGTGAGGGCTTCTCACCCGCTTGCGGACGCATTCGTAAACTGGCTCATCGAGGGCAGCGATCTCATTCTGGCAGGGCCAGGCCGGAGGCGCGATGTAGCACCTGACGCAGCAGGCCCTTGGCCATGGGGATCTTGTAGGCGTTGCCTTCGAGCGCAGCGGCGTCGGCGAGCGCGGCGTCGGCCGCCTGGGCGAACAGCTTGGCGCTGGGTGTCTGCCCCTCGAGCAGCGCGGCCGCTTGGCTGGCGTTCCAAGGGATCGGCGCGACGTGGCCCAGCGCGACCCGAACGTCGCGCATGCTGCCGCCTTGATCCAAGCGCAGCCGGGCCGCCGCTTCAACGAGGGGCCAGTCGTGGGACCGCTTCTCCCGCACGGCCTGGTAGGCGCTGCGCATGTCGTCGAGCACGGGGATCCACACCCGCGTGAGCAAGTCGCCCGGCGCCAGCTTGTGCTCGCGCGTGGGATCCTGCTCGGGGCCAACAAACAGCTCGTGGAGCGGCAGCACGGGCTGCGGCGACGCTTGTTCGTCACCGACGAATACCGACGCCACCGCGTCGAGGGCCAGCAGCGCGGTCGCCAGGCTCGAGGGATGCACGATGAAGCTAGGCCCGCCGCCCAGGATCGCGTGGTAGCGGCTGTCCCCGGTGATCGCCAAGCACGTGTCGCCGCCCTTCTTGAGGCAGACCAGCTCACGGTTGCGGAAGTACCAGCAGCGCGGCCGCTGCAGCAGGTTGCCGCCAAGCGTGGCCGTGTTGCGGATCCCCGGCGTCGCGGCCTGACCGGCGGCTTGATGCAGCGCGTCGACGCCAGGTAGCGCCGCGGCAGCGAGCTGCGCCAGGGTCGTCAGCGCCCCCGCGGACACGTAGCGGGGCGCGGGCGGCAGCGGGTTGGTGTCGACCGGCACCAAGGGCTGGTCCTTGGTGAGCTCGACCCCAGCCGTCAGCGCGTCGCGCAATTCGACGAGCAGCTCGGGATCCTCGATGCCTTCTTTCATGCGGTCGAACAGGTCGACGCCGCCCGCTCGAAACACGCGCAGCTCGGGCTTGCCCACGACCAGCTCGCGGGCCTGATCCACGCGCTTGGGACGGATGATCGCAAAGGGCTGCATTACTTCGTTCCCCCCTGGCTCGCGCGCTGCTGCTGTTCGAGCGCGTCTAGGATCTTCGCGGGTGTGATCGGCAAGCTGCGAACGTGAACCCCGAGCGCGTCGCCGACCGCGTTGGCGATCGCCGCGGCCGTGGGGATCGTCGCGGGCTCACCGATCCCATAGGCGCCGGTGCTGTTGTTGCCGCTGATGACCTCGGTCAGCACAATCGAGATCTCGGGCACGTCCTTGACCCCGCAGGCTTTGTACTGCTCGAGGTTGGCGTTGAGCATCACGCCCAAGCTGGGATCCATGACCCGCTCCTCCATCAGCGCGTAGCCAGTCCCCAAGATGATCCCGCCGTTGATCTGCGAGCGCAGCGTGAGCTCGTTCATGACCCGGCCGCAGTCGTGCAGCGCCAGCACCTGCGTGCAGCGGACCTCGCCGGTCCAGGTGTCGATCTCGACCTCGGCGAATTGGGCCCCCGCGATCTCGGGCGTCTCGAACCCGGGAAACGACCGGGGATGCGCGGCGCTGTTGCGGGCGCGAAACCCCACCGCGACGATCGCCTCGCCTTCGATGCGCTTGCACAGATCCGCCCAGCTCAGGGTCTGGCGGCCCACGCTGACGCCCTCGGCGGTCCAGCGCAGG
This sequence comes from Enhygromyxa salina, assembly GCF_000737335.2. Classification (GTDB taxonomy): domain Bacteria; phylum Myxococcota_A; class Polyangia; order Nannocystales; family Nannocystaceae; genus Plesiocystis; species Plesiocystis salina_C. The sequence continues at coordinate 125,660 of NZ_JMCC02000011.1, forward strand.
TTCTTGGTCGAGTTCACCTCGAGCGCGGTCTGGGCCAGCTCGGCGAGCTCGGCCTTGGCCAGCTCGGCCGCGTTGCGAACCGCGGGGGTGATCGAGGACGTGGTCTTGCTGCCGCCGCTGCCGACCCCGGGGCCGAGCTTGCTGTCACCGATCTGGATCTCGATCTCCTCGACCGGCCGGTGCAGCACCTCGGCGGCGACCTGGGCCATGACGGTGCCGATCCCCCCGCCGATGTCCTGGACCCCGTTCTTCACGACCACCCGACCGTCACGGCCAATCTCGATCGTCACGCGGGCCTCGGTGCCGCCAAAGTCACCCCAGATCGAGACCGCGCAGCCGACCCCCTTGCGGACCCGCGTGTTGCGAGCACGCATGTCGGCGGCGGCCTTGCGTCGGGCGTCCCAGTTGAAGCGCTCGCGGCCAAGCTCGAGCTGCCAACGCCGGACCGGGTGGGCGTCGTGGGCCAGGCGAAGATCGATCGGATCCATGCCCAGCTGCCGGGCCAGCTCGTCGATCGCCGACTCCATCGCAAACGCCCCTTGCGTGTGCCCTGGGGCCCGAAACGCGACCGCCGGCCCCGCGTGGGTGAACACGTCGGCGCTCTCGACCAGCACGTCGGGCACCTTGGTGTACACGCTGGCCGCGTTGCGCCCGACCCCCGCACCTGTCCCGATCCCCGCCGTGCCGTGGGCCTGCACGTGGATCGCCGTCAGCTTGCCCTTGTTCGTGGCGCCAAGCTTGACGAGCTGGATCGAGTCCGGACGGTTGCCGGTGCACACGTGCTCTTCGGCGCGATCGAGCATCAGCTTGACCGGCTTGTCCGCGGCCCGAGCCAGATCCCCGGCGATCTTTGCGAGCGCGGTGCCCGAGGCGTTGGCCCCGAACTTCGAGCCAAACCCGCCGCCCATGAAGTTGGTGATGACCTGGACCTTGCTGGGCTCGAGCCCAAACAGCGCCGCGAACTCGTCGCGCACGCCGAAGATCGACTGGGTCGAGGCCCACACGGTGGCCGCCTTCTTGCCGTTCCAGCGCACGACGACCCCGTGGGTCTCGAGGCAGCTGTGCGTGTGGCACTGCGTCGTGTAGGTCGCCTCGAACCGGACCGGGGCCTTGTTGAGCGCCCGCTTGGCGTCGCCGCGCTTTTGGCTGCGGCCGGGTCGGACGTTGCCCGACAGCTTGCCCTGCGCCCGCTCGGCCCCAGGCTCGTCGGCGCCCGTGCGCCGCTCTTCAACGGCCGCCTCGTGGACCTGCGGCGAGCCGTCGCGCATCGCGTCGCGGGTCTGAACGACGAAGGGCTGGGGCTCATACTCGACGATGATCGACGCGAGCGCGGCCCGGGCCAGCTCGGGCCGGGTGGCCGCGACCGCGGCGACGTCCTGGCCCGCGAAGATCAGCTTGTCCCCCACGCCGACCAGCGCGATCGCAGCGCCAACGCCGGCCTGCTTGGCGGCCGGCCCCACGTCTATCCGCGAGACCTTCGCGCACGGCCACGGCGAGCGCAGCACCGCAGCATGGAGCAGGCCTTCGAGCGCGATGTCGTGGGTGTAGCGGGCCTCGCCGCTGACCTTGAGCGGGCCGTCGATCCGCGGCTGCGGCGTGCCGACGACCGTCATGTCGTCGACGGTGTCCCACGGGCGCGGCTCGCTGGGCGGCAGCTCGACGTTGATCGTCTTGATGTTGGGGCCGTAGCCAACCGACAGCTTGGTCTTGCCTGGCATCACGCACCTCCCGACTTGGTGGATGGTTTGGCGCGAAGCAGCACCACGTTGTGAGCAGACCCGCCCCCACCGTTGGCGACCGAGAGCACCGCGTCGACCACGTGCGGGTAGGTCCCGCAGCGGCACAAGTTGCCCGCGATCGCGTCTTCTACGTCTGCGCGCTCGAGGGTTTGCCCGGCGCTTCGTCGCAGCAGCGCGCTCGAGCTGATCAACATGCCAGACGTACAAAAGCCGCACTGCAGCGCGTCGTGCTGAACGAAGGCCTGCTGTAGGGCCGACAGCTGCGACGACCCACCCAGCCCCGCGACCGTGGTCACGGTCGCCCCGGCGACGTCGAGCGCGAGCATCATGCAGCTGTTGCGCGGGACATCGTCGACCATGACCATGCACGCCCCACACGCGCCGCGATCACACACGAGCTTGGTGCCCGTGCGGTCCAGATCCAAGCGCAACAGGTCCAGCAAGGTCGTGCGCGCCTCGACCTCGAGCTTCTGTGGCTGGCCATCGAGCACGAACTCGAGCGGCGTCGGCGTGAGACCGATCGCCCCGTCGACGTCGGCGACCGCCCGCGACTCGGGGTGCAGCGGCGGATCTTCTTTCGTGCAACCGGCCACCAAGGTCGCGGCTCCGATGCTGCGAAACAACCCGCGCCGCGTGAGGCCGCGGGTTTCGTCGTGCTCGGGACCGTCTCGCTTCGCCATGCGGCGCGAGAGTACCCCGCCCTGCGCGGCGGTGGCCAAGCTGGGCGAAGCGCCCGTCGCACGAGCCCCTCACGCCGCTTCGTTTGGCCGTTTCGGCGTGCGCAGCGTCCACGCGGCGCGCTTCGTTGGCACCCCTGGAGAGCGCGGGATCCAGCACAGCGCCACCGAGCGCCTCAACGGGCGGTCGACGCCGCGCACGTCGCCGAGATCTACACCCGGCAGACGCGCTGAAGCTGCAGCGCCAAGCCAGCGAGTCAGCACTGCGCTTGGCAACTGTTGACCGCGATCCCCACGCAGGTCTGATCCCACTCAGTGTCGCAGCAATACGGATCTAGCCCGCACACACAATTTTCAACGAACGGCACCTGGCAGCCCGAGGTCATCTTGGCCATGCAGCAGTTGCCATCGTTGCACAGCCCAAACTCGTAGCCGCTGCAGTTGTCGTTGCACAGCAAGGTGCCGTCGGCGAAGCCAACGGACGAGCAGCTCTCGCCGTTGAGGTTGTTGCCGTCGCACTGCTCGTCGTTCTCGAGCACCCCGTTGCCGCAGGCCTCGCTGGTGCAGGCGTTGGTGCTGAAGCCGTCGCAGTTGGCCAGGCAGGTCAGCGTGCCGCCGGTGAAGCCTTGGGTCACGCAGGTCTGACCGTTGAGCAGCGCGCCGTCGCAGGCCTCGCCGTCGTCGAGCTCACCGTTGCCGCAGGTGTTGAGTGTGCAGCCGCTGGTGTCCAGGCTCGCGCAGCCCTGGCCGCAGACCAGCGTGCCGCCGTCAAACCCCAGCGACATGCAGGTGTTGCCGTCGAGGTTGGTGCCGTCGCAGACCTCGGGCCCGTCGACCACTCCGTTGCCGCAGGTCTCGCTAAAGCAGTTGCTGGTGTCGAAGCCCGAGCAGTCGTGCGCGCAGCTCAGGATCCCGCCGTCGAACGCGAGGGTCGTGCAGCTCTGGCCGGCGAGGTTGTTGTTGTCACAAAACTCGTCGCCCTCGACGACACCGTCGCCGCAGGTCGGGCCGTCATCGGTGTCGCCGTCGCCGTCGCCGGTCGTGTCGTCGTTGTCGGTGTTGGTGTCCTGGCCCAGCGACAGTGACGAGAAGGTGGTCGCGCCGCTCCCCGCGTCACTGTCGCCACCCGCACACGCGAGCGTGGGCAACACGCACAGCCCAAGGACGAGGGAAGAGGCGCGGGTCCAAGCCATCGCCGGCCATGGTACCCAATCGCGGGCCAGTCGCGGGCCGATCGCTAGTTCGGCCCGCTCAATCGCGCCGTGGACTCAGTCTTTGCGCCGACGAATCGCCGCTGCGAGCAGCAATAGACCAAACGCGAGGCCACCGGCCGGGGCGTCTTGATCCGTGACGGAGCAGGCCACGCTGCCACCGCCATCCCCGCCGGACTTGGGCGGCCTCTCGTCGCCTGCACCGCCGCCGCCCGCATCGGCCGCGACCGGGGTCGCCTCGGTGGCGGCCGGCTTGGCACCGCCCGCGCTCCACAGCGCGTTGGGACAGCCCGCCGCGTCGATCCGCGCGAGGATGCCCTTCGCAAGCTTCACGTCGCCGCTGTGGCGAGGATCCGACGCGTCGACGTTGGTCGTGAAGATGGTGAACGCCTCCTGGGCCCGCTCGCACTCCTGGCCCTTCCACGCCGCGTCGCCGATCCGAAACGCCAGCGCATGGTTGGTGGGCAGGATGTAGTAGGCGCGCTCGTACTTGCCGATCGCCGCCTTGAAGTCGAGCTCGAGGTCCAGCGCCTGCGCCTCTGCGTAGAGATCGCGGGCGTGGGTCTCTTTCTCGCCAACGGCCCACTTGGGGCACGTGCCCGCGGCGGACTCTTCTTGGTAGCGCTTGGTCTCGCGCAGCTGGGTGCGATGAAGCTTGGGATCACCGACCGTCAGGAAGTACGCAAAGTAGGTGTCTGCGTCGGCGCACTCGCGCGAGTTCCAGCTCGCAACCGCGACCTGGAACGCCAAGGCGTGGTTCTCTGGGGTGAGCTGGTAGGCGATCGCGTAGGTGGTTGCGGCCCCGCCCCAGTCCTCTTGCTTGCCCAGCTCCTCGGCCTGCTTGACCAAGGTGTCCGCGAGCGCGGCATCGTCGGCGGGCGTGCGGGGCGGGCACTCGAAGGTCTTGAGCTCGCCGAGGGTCTTGTTGGCCAGCGCCAGCTCGGGGGCGAACAGGGTCTGGTCGCCGTACTGAACGAAGCGCTCGAGGTGGACACGCGAGCGCTCGCAGTCCTTGGCCTTGGCCGCCGCGTCGCCGGTCTTGTAGGCCAGCACCAAATTGTCGGGCGCGAGCAGGTACGCCTCTTCGAAGGCGTCGGCGGCCGACAGCCAGTCGCCGCGGTCCCCCGTCTCCTTGCCGATCTTTTGTAGCTTGGCGACCCGCGCCGCCACGGCCTGCGGAGGCAAGCCCGCGACCGAGCTCTGGTCGGCGCCGCCGTGGGGCGGCAGGGTGACGGGCTTGGGCGCGTCGGCGGTGGCGACCGCGGTGGTCCCCGCGTCCGTCGTGGTTGTCCCCGCGTCCGTCGTCGCGGTCGCGGCGGCGTCGTCGGTCGGCGTCTCGGCAGGATCGCCAGCAGCGACCGCGACATCACCCTCGGCCTCACCCTCGACCGCGGCGTCGCCGGTGGTCTCCATGGGCTCGATGGCCTCACCGTTCATGGCGGCCAGCAAGTTCTTGGTCGCCCTCGCGGCCTTGTCGGGCAGCGTGGCGAGGGTGTCCTTGGACTCGGCCGCCGCGTTCTTGACCGTGTTCGGGAGCTCCTTGGCGGTTGCGATGTCGGCCTCGATCTGGACGCCGCCATCACCCACCGCGACCGCGAGCTCACCCGACAGCTCCTTCGTGGTCTTGAGCGCCAGCTTGGGCGTTGACATGGCCAGCTTGCCGATGTTCTTGCCAGCCACCTTGATCCGGCCAGGCACGCCCTGCAGATCCACGCCGACTTGCTTGATCTTGGCGAGCGTCGCCTCGATCTTGGCCTTCGTCTCTTCGACCTCCGTGACCGCGCCGATCTCGATCTGGCCGTCTTTGAACGCGACCGTGCACATCGCCGAGAACGCGGCGGGATCGAGGTCGAGCTCGGCCCGCAACGCCGCGATCTCGTCGGCGAGACGGACCGCGTTGTCGATGGGCTCCGCCGCCCACACGACCTGCGCGGTCATCTGGTTCGGGACATCCGCAAACTCGTCGAAGGTGCGCTCGTACTCGGGCGCCGCCGGACCCTCCATGGGTGCAGTGCTGCCGCTGGCGCTAGCGCTGCCGCTGGCCGACAGATCGCAGCCCAGCAGGGTCACGACAGAAGCGGTCAGAATGGAGCATCGGATCCAACGCGACGCTGGGCTCATACCTCGAGATTTACTGGTCATCATCCGCCGGAGAGTTTCGGGGTCGGAGGCTCGCAGAAAAGAACACGACGCTCAACGAGCGTTGCATGCGCATAGTCACGAATGACCGGTACGAGCGCGAATCAACGCGGGTTCGAGCGGCGTTCGATAGCGACGTCGTCGCGATAGATCCGCGCCTGCACGAGCACCCACTCGGGCACCTCCCCTTGTGTAGCAAGGTCGAACACGACGGCCAGATCCTGCTCCGACCCATCGAGATCGCCAAGGCGAAACCGCAGGTGGGCGCGACGCATGAGGAAGATTGGCTGGGCCGGGCGCAGCTCGAGCGCGCGGTTCAAGCTCGCCAGCGCGTCACGGGGCTCACCAATCACGTCTTGGACCATGGCCAAATTGTAATAGTGGACTGGGTGTGGCTGGTCACGATGACTGCGCGGCCATGGTCCCTGCAAGAGCGCGATTCCGGCCAGCACCAGCAGCCAGCGCGGGAGCGTGAGCTGGACCGATCCTTTTGGTGCCAGCTCCCCCGGCTCGTGCCCGCGACCCCCAACCAACGCCCCAAGCCGCGGGCCCGCCCACGCGACCAGCCCCAGCACGCCCGGCCCGGCCAACACCGCCAGGGGCACGACCAGCGGCAGCCGATGCTGGGCCGACGTGAAGTACAACAAGTTGGCGGCCAGCACCGCCCCGACTTGCCCAGCCAAAAACCACCCCAGCGCCCGTCGCGAGCTTGCGGTGCGAACAAACGCCGGAGCTCCGGTTGCCGGCTCGTTGCCCTCGCGCGGCTGCCAGCGCCCACCCAGCACCACGCCGGCCCCAAGCAGCCCAAGCGCCAGCAACATCGAGAAGCTGACGCCCACCCGGTGGGCCCACGGCAGCAGCTCGCGCTCGCCCAGCCAGTCGTAGTCCTGGGTCAGCTGCTGGTCGCCGAGCGTGAGCCACAGCTTGTGAAACTCGAGCTTCACCCAGGTCCCAGGGTGGTCCGCGATCCACTTGAACGAGCGGGCATAGAGCGCGTCACCGATCGCCCGCGCTCGCTCGCGCGTTGGCAGCCCGGGGTCGATCCCCAGCGCCACCACCAGCTCCTGACTCTCGGTGCCGAGCCGGGCGCTGAGTAGATCTGCGTCGTTCCACACGCCCTTCGACTTGGCGTTGTTGCCGATCAAGAACGAGGTTCCGCCCCCGTGGACAGGCTGGACGTCGGGGTAGCCCGTCACCGCGAGGTTGCGCGCGGCCATCGGCGCGAGCGCGAGCGTCGTGCCGAGCAGGGTCGTCGCGACCGTGAGCCCAGCCCGCTGCCACGGGCGAACACCGGACCCCGCGTCTTCGCGCGCGAGCAAGGCCACCGCGATCAGCGTGAACGGCAGCGCGACCACCATGTTCGGCCGCGCGAGGATCGACAGCCCCGAACCGAGCCCAAGGCCGAGCGCCGCCAACAAGCGCGGACCCTGACGCGCTTCGCTGCTGTTGGGCCCGAGCGTGACTCGCAGCAGCGCGACGAAGCCTGCGATCACCAACACGTTGCACGCGACCCCAAGCTCGGCGCTGACGTACTTGTTCTCGTAGAACGCCAGGCCCGGGTGCGCGAGCAGGGCGATCGTCGACAACAGCCCAGCCCGGCGCCCCCACAGCCGCACGACGACGCGATGAAACAGCCACAAGGTCGCGAACGCGAGCAGCAGCTGAACGAGCAAGCCCAGCGAAGGCCACGCTTGGATCGCCATCCCGAGCGCGAGCAAGTACGCGTAGGCGCCCTGCAGGTAGAACGCCTCGCTGCCGAGCGGCGGATGGGCCAGGATGTCACGCGCTGCCTGTTCGTAGACGGCGCCGTCGGCAAAGGTCGCGTGGGCGAACGGCACCTCGCCCAGGTAGCTCGCGTGGTAGGCCACGCGGTACGCGACCAAGATCACGACGACCCACACGAGCGCGCGCTCGAGCTTGTTGTCGTCGTCCGCGCTCGCCACGGGCACAGCATAGCCGGCTATGCTGTGCCCCGTGTCCGACCCCCTCAGCTGGCCGCCAGACGAGGCCGTGATCCAGGCGATCCACGATCGCTACCAACGCGAGATCGTCGAGGGCCTGAACCTATGTCCCTTCGCTCGGCGCTCGCGCGAGCAGGGCCGCGTGCACCGGCCGGTGTTCGCAGCAACCAACGCCCACGATCCGACCCCGCTCGAAGTCGCGCAGCAGCTCGGCGAGCTCGTACACACCAACCGCGACGCCGAGATCGTCCTGCTCACCTTCCCGATCCCGCCGGGCCACGCGTGGCACCGCCCCCCCGCGTTCGAGCGCTTCTTGACCGCGCTGCGAGCCGAGTGGTCCAAGCTCCCGCCCCCGCGCGAGTTCTACATGGTCTCGTTTCACCCGCGCCTCGAGGTCCCCCCGGACCGCTCACTGACCGCCGACTCGCTGGTCTCGGTCTTGCGGCGCAGCCCCGATCCGGTGATCCAGTGTGTCGACGCCGAGCTGCTCGACCGCGTGCGCAAGCAGGCCCAACAGACCGGGCGCGAGCGGATGCTGCGGGAGCTCGAGCAGCAAGATCCCGCGCTCGCGGCCTTGTTTGCCCGAAGCATCTCGGCGGACCCGGAGCTGTCGGGGGACATCGCGCGCCAGAACTTTGCGGCGCACGGTCGCGGTGAAGCCCACGCGGCGCTCGAGCGGGCGATCGCGGCGTTGTTGCTCGAGCGGGATCGGGTGTATGGGGTGTCGGAAGATTGACGCGGGCCAACGGGCGCCCGGCCGCCGCGAGCGGGCGACCCGCTCACCGCGTGCTTGCTAGATTTCTCCGCACGTCGTGCATCCCATGGACGCCGAAAATGCGTTCAGAGCCCCCTCCTAAGGTCGCTGTGGGGGTCAAAGACTTTCTTGCTAGCGCGTGCTTGCTAGATTTCCGCATGTCGTGCGTCCCATGGACGCCGGAAATGCGTTCAGAGCCCCCTTCTAGAGCGCCACACATGCGAACGCGAACAAACGGCCCCGAGGAGCGAAGCGACCAGACGCGAAGCGGCTGCAGTCGGCGAAGGGCCAAGGTCGCTGTGGGGGTCATTACTTGCTAGGATCCGCCCGGCATGATCACGCGCCTCGAAGTCGACGGCTTCAAGTCTCTGCTGGGCTTCGCGGTTGATCTCGAGCCCTTCACCGTGTTCATCGGGCCGAACGGCGCGGGCAAGTCAAACATCCTCGAGGCGCTAGGGCTGCTCTCGCGGCTAGCGAGCGAGCCGATCGTCGATGCCTTTCGACACGGGCGCGGGCGGCCGAGTGATCAATTTACGCACCTCGGCGGTGAGGTGGCGCAGGAGATTCGTTTCGGGGTCGAGTTCTTGTTCTGGGGCCCGTGTCCCTCAGGAGCGGGGACGACCGCGAGCCGACTTCGCTACGAGTTGGTGATCGAGCGAAGCCAGCAGGACTCCGGGACCGAGCGATTGATCGCTCGACACGAAGAGCTCCGATACATCGGACGCGACGAGGACACGTGGATTGGGTCGCACCCCGAGTTCGCCAACGTCGCCGATTCCTTCCGCGGCGGTGACCGACAGTTTGTAGCGACGCGCGACAGCACGGTGCTCGACCCCGACGTATCGCCACAGCCGGTTCGTGTTGACCCTCACCGTACCTTCCTCGCCCAGTCACGGGAATCGATCCCGTTCAACCTTGCAACGGGCAACTTGCGTGGGTGTCAATGGATTCGCCTGGATCTGGCGAACCTCGCCGGGCCAAGCGACCGCGTTGACACCGGGGCGCTGCGTCCCGACGGCTCAAATCTACCCACCGTGCTCGCCGACCTCGCCCCGCGGTTGCTCGGCGAGGTTCGGGCCGATCTCGTCGCCCTCGTGCCGGGCATTTCGTCGTTCTTCGTGGTGCCCGAGGGTGAGTCCTTTCGCGTCGAGTTCGAACTCTCCGGCGGTGAGCGATCGCCCGCTCGCTTGACTTCAGACGGCACGCTGCGGCTGCTCGCACTGCTGACATCCCTGCATTTGCGTCCACGTCCGCAACTCATCGGCATCGAGGAGCCTGAGAACGGGATCTACCCCGGGCGCCTACGCGCCCTCGTTGATCTGTTGCTGCACGAAACCCAGCGACGCATCCATGAGGAAGCCGAGCACACCGAGCAAATCGCGGACACCAAGGCAGACCCGCTCGTTTGCGATTTCGTGCCCACACAGATCCTGCTCACGACTCACTCGCTCGTCATCCTCGCCGCGCTGCGCGAGCATCCAACCCATTTACGCTATGTGGACACCGTACACCGAGAGGGCCGCCGGGCCTCCCGCGCCAGGCGGGTTGGGCGAGCGAGCAAGGAAAATCGCCACCTCGTCATCTCGGCGCGAGAGATCGAACAACTCCTCGACGTCGCTAAATCTGAGGCTATCGGATGATATATTTACGCGCTGGCCTGTACGCCGAAGGCCCGAGCGACTATCAATTTTTGTTGCCCATGCTCGACCGGTTGCTCCGCGAGACTGCGACGCGGGTGTTTCCCGTCGCCAGCGAGATCGAAGACACCCGAGCCATCGACAGCAGCGGAGCAGAGAAACAGCGGGCTGCTCGAATTGAAGCGGCCGTGCGCGAGAACGAGGACCTCCTCGACTTCCTGATCATTCACGCGGACGGCGACAGCGATCCTCGCAGGGCGCGTAGCGAGCGAGTCGAACCCGGCATTGTTGCCGCACAGACGGCGATCCCAGACAAGCCGTTGCCCGCCCTCGCGTGTGTTCCCGTCCGTGAGCTCGAAGCCTGGTTGCTCACCGATGATCGGGTCTTTGTCGATCAACTCGGCCTGTCGGTCGAGCTGCCCAAGGCGCCCGACCGCGAGCGCGACCCGAAGCAACTGCTCCGTGCGATCCTCGGTCAACGCCACCGCCGCCCTGAGAACTTCTTCGCCCTGTTCGGCGAGCAAGTGCGGTTCGAGCGGCTTCGGCAGCTCGAGGCATTTCGGGAGTTCGAGGCAGAACTCGTAGACGTGCTGCGTAGCCTCGTTCCCATGCCTTCTCGAGCCGTCTGAAGCGATGCAAGCTGGTCGCTCTAGCGACGACGATCCCCGATCCCCGACCGGCTCGGGATCGATCCCCTTGCCCCCGCTCGCGTCGCCAGCCCCCAAGAGCAAGATGTTGCCCCGCAGACTCATGGGTGGCCTAAATGGTGTGCCACAGCGCTCGGGCACCGGCGCGACGGTCATCTCGTCCCACGTGTCCCCGCCGTGGCTGCGCCGAAACACCCGCAGCTCGCCGGTGTAGACCGCCAAGAGGTCTCCATCGACGGCCGCGGCCTTCGCGCCCAGGACCCACGTGCCGGTTCGCGTGGTGGCGCCGTCCTGCCCAACCGCATGCACGTGGAGCGCCTCGTCCACACGGGTCACGATCGAGTGGCCGTCGAACGCCAAGCCCCAGCCCAAGCCAAGCAGGTCTCCGGTGACGAGCTTGCACGCGAGGCCGTCTGTCTCAAACAGCTGGCCACTCGAAAAATTCACAAGACGGTTCCCGGCCGCGACCATTGGATGGCCCTGCGAGTCGGCGGCCGCGACCCGCACGGTGTCCGCCCCATCGAGGGTGAATCCCGTCAGCATCTCCCAAACCCTGTGATCGCTCACTCGCCGATCAGCTGATACACCCGCACCGTCCCGCTCACCTCGTTCGCCACAATCAACAGCGGCTCGCCGTTTGGGCTGTCCGCCGCCGTCACGATCTCGAGCCCCTCGGGCCCAAGGTCGCCCGCGGTGCCCAGCTCTGGATCACCCCCGTAGTCTCGAGTCGAATTATCGTAGAATACCAGGCTCGGCTTCAGCGGTTTCGACACATCGTAGACCACAATCCCGCCGACCCGCTCGAGCCCAACGAATGCGTAGGTTCGGCCCCACAGACTTGCTGTGACCACCCCCTCGGGCTCGGGGCCCTTGGCGTCGCTGCGGCTCTCGAATGCCTCGTTCGAGCCGTTGGTTGTGTTGAAGTGGCCCGGGTCCGATTTAGCCGTGATCCGCTCGAGCTGCTCGCCGCTGTCCCACACCAGCGATCCATCCACAGACCAGATCGACACCGAGCGCGAGCCAAACGCGTAGAGCTGCTCGTGATCGCCGTCATTGTCCAAATCCCCGATTGCCGCCGACACCGCCAGCCGACCCAGCTGCTCGTCTTGCTGCAAGCTCTGCGCGTCGGGGAACACGTCGGGATCGAGGACCAAGTTCTTGACCCGCACCTCCTCGCTCAGCGCGTCGTAGCCCCGGGCGTCGCCCTCGTTGGCGGTGATGAGATACTCGCGACCCTTCGCACAAAACCGATGGATGCCGTCGGGCTGGTACATGCCAAGCACCGGCCAGTTGGCGATGTTGATCTGCCCGTCCGCGTCGCTGGCGTCGAGACCGTTCGCGCCCATCGTGTGGTCTTTGTAGCCCAGCGCGACGATCTTTGTGATCGTCGCGCCATCGAGATCGACGATCGCCAGCGCGTTGTTCTCTTGCAGCGTGACCCAGGCGGTGCGCGAGTCCGCAGACACAGCGACGAATTCGGGCTCGAGGTCCTGGGCCACGCTCGACCCCACGCCAAACACCCGTACGCGCGGATCGATGTTGCCCAGGTTGAACGCCCCAAAGTCTGCGATCTGCACGTCGCCGTCGCTCAGCCCGCCCACGTCTTCGCTGACATCGATGATCGCCACGACTCCCTCTGGATCGACGAGGTAGTCGTCCTGCGGCTCGCCTTCACACGCGACGACGAGCTTGCGCGAGTCGGGCGTGAAGGTCAGCATGTCTGGGAGCGCGCCGACCTGTAAATCGTTGATGTAGGTCAGATTCACGGCAGAGAAGAGCACGACGCGCCCTGGCGCTTGGGCCGGGTCAGCCGCGACCGCGACCGCCACGATGCCGTTGGCCACGTCCACGCTGGTGGGCGCGTCACCGTAGGGGCTCACGTCGAAGCTGCCGTCCAGCGTGGGTGCAGCCGGGTCCGAGAGGTCGAGCACGTCGACGAGCTTGGCGTCACCGTTGACCACGAACAGTCGCGCGCTGTCTGGGTCGAAGGCCGTGATCTCGGCGGCGCTCGCGTCAAACACTCCCGTCTCGTAGACCCCGATTGGCTCGAGGCCGACCAATCTCAGGTCATCATCGTCATCATCGTCATCATCGTCGTCATCGTCATCGTCGCAACCGCGATCATCGTCATCATGTTTTTTCTTGGCCTTCTTCCTTTTGTCCTTGTCCTTGTCCTTGTCCTTGCCCTTGCCCTTGCCCTTGCCTTCCTCTGGCTCGTCGAGAATCACGCTCATGGGGCCAGCACGCCCCTTGCGAACACCGAGATCGGCCCCTTCGCTCGCCGAAGGTGCATCACACCCCTGAAGCAGAGCGACAGACACAGGGAGCATGAGACAGACTCTATTTGCGATATTATGCGGACACATGGCACACACCTTCACTTGGGGCCGTTGATCTTGCAGCAACCAGCGTGCTCGACGAGAGTTACAAACACACAACATTCACATCACGCGATTGCAAGAAGATTTACGCGCATGACTTGCGCGACTGGCATTCGCTACCCTTTTCACACATGCCAAAATTTCTGACCCGCGATCCGGCCATTGCCGACTACGATCAATACCGCGATGCCCCCCGTCAAGCCCACACCCGAGGTCCCACCGCCGTCTCCCTCGCCAGAGATCACGCCGCCGCCGTCAGAGATCCCGGATCCTCGGCCGCCCGAGGTCGAGCCACCACCGCCCACACCGCGGCCCGAGCCACCGACCGAGGTACCACCGCCGATGACGCTGAGGTAGGCGATCGGCTGAGGTCTTGCGCGTGCGTGCTGGACCAAGGCATGGTCGCAGGGTGACCTCGTCCAAGCTGCGCTCACGTCTGCTGCCCGCGCTCGCCCTGCTGTGTGCTTGTGGTGCGCGCGAGCCCGCCAACGCCAACGCCAACGCCGAACCAGCAGCCGAAGCGGCGACGCCCAGCCCAGACGCCACACCCGAGCCCACCACCGCCGAGCCAACACCCCCAGCAACCGACCGGACCGCCAAGGCCAACGTCACCCCGCGGCCAGACAGCGACCAGCCTGGCGCGGTGTACTTCGTGATCAACACCAAGGGCCTCGTCAAGCTCGACGGCACCGGCACCAAGCTGCTGCTCGCCAACCCCGAGCGCAACATCTCGGATCTGTTCATTGGCCCAAGCGGCGAGGTGTTCATGCTCGACGCCCACTCGCTGCGCAAGCTCGAGGGCGACACCCTCGTCGAGGTCGAGCGCTTCGAGCTCGGTCGCGGCGGCCCCGTCAACGCGCTCGCGCTGGCCCGCGACGGGACCACGTGGATCAGCAACAGCGAGGGGATCGGCGCCCGCGTTGACGGAGCGTGGCGAACCACCAGCTTCGAGGCGCTCGGCGTCGAGCCCAGCGCAGCGCTGGCGATCGCGGCGGACGACACGGTCTGGGTGATCGGCTCGCGGGTCTTGCTGTACCGCGAGGCAGACCAGTGGATCCCCGTTGATCCCATGCTGCTGCGCACCCTTCCGCTGTTTCTCAACGCGACCGCCTCACCGATCGGCCCGGTCAACACCACCACCGGTCACAAGCTCACGCGTCTAGGCAAGACCGCCCTCGACTCGGTCCTCATCGATCCCAAAGAGAAGATCAGCTACACGGCGGCGCTCGACATCGCCGCAGATGGCCACGCGGGCTTGGCCAGCAGCGCGTGTGATCTGGTCCGCGTGAACCCCAAGCCGCCAACTTTGATCTGGCGATTCGCGGGCGGCGACTACGACTGCCAGACCGCCGAATCCATGGCCATGGACGCGCGCCATCGGTTTTGGGTGGCCTCGCGCGAGGGCTTGAGCGTCGTCGAAGAAGACCGCAGCGTGCACGAGTATCCCGCCGGGAGCTTCGCCGACCTCGCGGGGCGCGTGAGCCACATGGTCGTGACGGGCGATGGCCCCGAGCTGCCGCAGCCCAGCGCCGTGCGAACGACAACGCTGACCGCCACCTTGAGCGTGGGGGACGATCCGGCAGCCAACGCCGCGGTCGAGCTGTGCCCAAGCGTCCGCCTGCAGGGTGAGGGCAGCCCCTGCGCCGACGCCAAGCAGCGCTACACAGCCACGACCGACGCGAAGGGTCGCGTTCGTGTGGCCGAGCTCCCGATCGGCGACTACAGCGTCGCGCTCGAGATCGATGGGACCTGGCGGTGGAGTACGCCGCCAAGCTTCGCCGCCAAGCTGCGTCCGGGCGAGGTCCACGACCTCGGCCCGCTCGTGCTGCCCAAGCTCTGACCTCGAAGAATCTCGCGGGCCCAGGGCGTTACTCGAAATCGCTCATTTGCAACCGCGTACGCGTGACGTGCTGGCCGATGCGCTCGCGCGCTGGGTCGCGGGTCGCTATCTCGATCACGGGTTGTTCAATGGTTGTTCGAGGGTTGGCCGATGGACTGACGATCAAGGCGATATACACACACCCACGTGCTCGAGGCCCGGTATCGGATCGGCCTCGAAAAAGGGCACGCAGCTGGTGCCCGGTACCGCGTCACATTGGGCGTCGCCGAGGTCGATGTCACAAAAAGGCGTGCAGCAGGCCCCCGCTTCGCACGCTGGAAGCGCGTCGGCGCTCGTGCAGCCAAGGCCAGCCGCACAGTCGTTGACAAAGTTGCAGGGCTGCCCGGCCGGAGCATCATCGGTTGTAAACATGCAATTGAAGCCGTTGTTGGTCCAATAGCAAGCCTGGCCAACATCGCAGTCTTGCAGCGTGGGGTCGCACCCGAAGATGCACAACGAGATCGTGCTGTCGCCCGAAATCAGGCACGAACTCCCCGGCGGGCACTGGGGGTCGTCGGGGCTACCGGTGCAAAAGGCAGCGCAGGTCCCAACCGGCTGGCCATCCACATCTTGCACATCCCAGCAGAAGCTGGTGCCGTCGCAGTCATCCGTGGCCTCGACAATGCCGTGGGAGATGCATGGCTCGCCGGGCGCTTGGTCGCCCATGATCGGCACGCACTTGTGCGCGTCCCAGCCGCTGCCGTGCGGGCTATAGGGGACACACTTCTCGCCGTCGGGGCAGTCTTGCGCGAACGTGTCGCAGGGCTCGATCATCGAGTCGTCGTTGGGCGGGACGAAGCCCGACGTCTCGGTCCCGTCCTCCGTGGACGGCGCTTGGGTCTCGCTGGTGCTCGTGGCGTCCGCCGTGGTGCTGCTCGACTCGAGCGTGGAGTCGCTCGTGCTCCCCGCGTCCGCGCCCGCGTCGGCTGCGATCCCCGCCGGCCCGCAGGCGATCGCGGTTGGCAGCAGCGGCAGCAGGATCCAGAGCGGCGCGAGCTTGGTCATGGCGGGTCCAGATACGCTGACAATGTCCCACGACGCCAGCAAATCTGCCATCCCCGCGTGGGGGCTTCGAGAGCCTCGCGGAACGTGGTACCTCCTCCCAACATGGCCCAACCCGGCAGCGACACCCCCAACATCGCCGTTTTTGCCGACTACGAGAACGTCGCGCTTGGTGCCCGGGACGCAAAGTTCGACAAGTTCGACATCAACTTGGTGCTCGAGCGCCTGCTCGAGCGCGGCAACGTGGTGGTGCGCAAGGCCTACTGCGACTGGTCCCGCTACAAGAGCGACCGCACCGCGCTGCACGAGCGCAGCTTCGAGCTCGTCGAGGTCCCGCACGTGAAGCTGGCCGGCAAGAACTCCGCCGACATCCGCATGGTCGTGGACGCGCTGGACCTCGCCCACACCAAGCGCCACGTGGGCGTGTTCGCGCTGATCACCGGCGACAGCGACTTCTCGCCGCTCGTCAGCAAGCTGCGCGAGAACAACAAGGCCGTGATCGGGATCGGCGTGCGCCAATCAACCAGCGATCTGCTGGTCGAGAACTGCGACGAGTTCATCTATTACGACGATCTGATCCGCGAGCACAAACCCAAGCGCCCGCGCGCCAAGGTTGAAAAGCGCGAGCCCAAGTCCGCGGGCAACAGCGGCGGTGGTGGCGGCAGCGGCAAGACCGAAGGCCAGCGCAAGGCCGAGGCGATCGAGCTGGCGCTCGACACGGTCGAGGCCATGTTCCGCGATCGCTCCGGCACGCTGTGGGGCTCGATGGTCAAGCAGGCAATTCAGCGCAAGAAGCCCAATTTCTCCGAGAGCTACCACGGGTACCGCAGCTTCAATCAGCTGCTCGAGGACGCGGAGCAGCGCGAGTTGTTGGTGCTGCAAAAAGACGAGAAGTCGGGCGGGTACATCATCGTCGAGCTTGGCGCCAAGGCGTAGCCCCGCGTTGTCGGGTTCAGCGCTCGCTCTGGGACGAGGGGCCCCTGGGTCGAGCCTGCAAACGCTTCGCGTTGCCTGAACCCGACCTGTCACTAGTTTTTCGCCATGATCCTCCACGCGATCTTCTCAGTCGCGCTGGCTTCGTCACCAACCTACGAGCCGCCCCCGGTGACGGTCGTCGACGAGTACACGACCCAAGATGGCACCCGCACACGCTGGGCATCGGTGAGCTACTCGCTGCCCCAGGGCCAAACCGCGGAGGTTGTGTTGGTTGTCGACGACGCGAACCACGGCGATGGCTACCTGTACGTCGATGGGGAGGCGATCGTGCACTCGACCTGGGACGCCTCAACCGGTTTGACCAACTGGATATCATCCACCCCCGAAGCCAGCGAACTCGCCTCTGCGGCGCTGGTTGGTCTCGCGGGCGGACCTGGCACCGAGCTTATGGACGCGTTCGGTGGTGAGTCCCAAGCGTTCAAGTGCAGCGCATGGGGCAAGAAAGTGCTGCGAGCGGGGAAGTACATCTGGTCCGGAGTAGTGGCGGCCTCCGCGGGTGTGTGCTGTCTTTCGGCTGGGGCGGGCTGCCCGTTGTGCCTCGGGGCGGGCGCGGTGGCACAGGGTATTGGAGCCGATGCGCTGGAGGACTACTGTGATTGAGGACGCAGTCCCCACGGGTCATTTCCTCACCTTTGCGTATTTGCGGAAGTGGCGGCAGCGTGATCGTTTTACCTTTCTCACCGGTGTGCTGATCACACTCATGCTCCCGATGCTATTGGACGCGGGGCCATGGACAGCCGGCTTGGTGGCGACTGGCGCCGGTCTGGGCTTGTTCAGTGCCGTTGAGGCTGTGCTTCGCTGGCGGGCTTGGCGTCAGGGGTCCCGGGGGCGTCAGTAGCGACGCCGCTCTGCCATCGGCCTTGGCCACACCACGCTCGACATCCAGGGCGCTTGGCTGAAGCTACCGTTGCGTCCGCTTGCGCGAGGACCTTGGATTCCGACCGCGCGATGCGCTACTCTCCCTTTGCATGGGCAAGCCCCCCGCCAGGCCCTCCGAAAACGACGCCGTAGAGTGGACCCTCGAAGGAAAAATTAGCGGCAAGGATGTCTCCCACACAAATTTCGACGTCCCGACCGTGCTCGCAGCTGCCGCGGCCTACCTCCAACTGTTGGTCTGGGTCGCAGGCGAGGCCGATGTGCCGCTGCATTTACCGGCCTCGAGATCATGCCAGGAAGTGTGAGGCTGTGCGCAGTACCTGATCGCCCAGATGTCGCCCGCCTCGCAGTCAAGCAAGCCGATCAGTATATCGATGGCTCGATTCCCGTGCCACGCGGCGCCAAGGGACGGGTCGACACCGTCGTGTCCCATCTGCGCCTGGTGGGCAAAGATCAACATGTTCGCGTTTCAATAGGCAAGTACCGGAAAACACTAATCGTACCTGACGCAGAGCAAGTCTCTGCCCGCATTGAAGTTGCAGATATCCGCGCGCGACTCGTTCAAGTATCGATTGATCCACCGACGGGAAAATTTCGAACCGAGCGCTTTGGATTGTTGAAGCTCAACGTCACCGAAGAGCAAGCCAAGCAGCTCGGAGCTACGCTCGGCCGCAACATGAAGTTCTCAAACTCGAGCGAGAGAGGCAGACCATCCCGCTCTCGCATCTCAAATATGACGCGATGATCTGTGCGTGTGCCAAGGTTGCACGCGTTGACTGCATCGTCGATCTTGACGGTGACTTCTGGAAGCTGGCCCCGCGGATCAACATCGCCGTAATGGCGCCAGAGCAATTCCGTCCCAAGCAGTTGTCGTTTGGGCCAAGTGACGACAGCGCTGAGTGACAAGCTCTTGGCCGCCGCTCCGCGACACGGGTTGGTGGCAGCGCACCTAACAGGTGCGCCCACCTACCCGACCCAGTCGCCGTGATAGGTCTCCGGCAACGCCTGATCAAACCACAGCTTGGCCACCGGCCCGTCCGCGAGCGCGCCCCCGTCGAGCACCGCGACATAGCTGTGATCACTTTGCTCGTCATGGCAAAGGCTCAAGATCCAAGGCTTCCCGTCAGGATCCCCGCTGCGGGCCACGGGCACAGGCTCACTCGGCTTGACCTGCGCGCCCAGCTCCCACACGTCCGCATCCCCAGTATCCACATCAACCCGGGCGAGCCCAAACCCGTCAGCCTCATCCCGCGCATAGAACCACGCATGGGGATGCTCCGCCCCTTCATACCGTGAATCAACCCGCGGAAACTCGCACGAGCGTTCCCACCGCTGCTCACTGCGCCACGCCCCGGTCCGCAGATCCAAGGTCCCCCGGTGCAGCGTTGGCGGCTCGATCCGCGATCCGTCCCCCAGCGAGGTCAGCGAGGCCAGATCCGCATACCGACAATAGTCGATCACCAGCTCGTCCCCACGCTCGAAGGCGTTGACGAAGTGCCACACCCAAAACGGCTCAACGGTGAATCGCTTCGCCGCCCCAGGGTCCGCAAACGGCACCACAATGATCTCGCACCCCTGCTCGGGCGCCCACCCAAACCAACTCGAAAAGTCGCCGAGCTGCAGCAGCGCCCGCGCCAGCTTCAGCTTCGCCGGACAGTTGATGAATATGGCGTGGTTCTCGGTCACGACAAAGTCGTGTACCAACCCGGCCCAGCCACACTCGAAGCTGCCCAACAGCCGAGGCTCTCCATTGTCCGGCAGCGCAAACAGATCCAGCATGGTCTGCTTGCCATAGCGCAGCCCAAAGTTGAAGCTCGTCTGCAATCGCGCGACCCGGTGGGGGTGAGCAGAGAACGCGCTGATCACCGCGCCATCAAAGTCCCGCTCACCCAGCACCTCGAGCGTGTCCGGATCCAGCTCGGTCGGCTTGCACGCCTCCATGATCGTGAACAAGCGGCCCCGCCAGGTCCACGCTCGCGTGTTGCCAGTGTTCTTCACCCGACCCCGCAGAGTGTTGAGCACGCGTCGCCCCCAGGGCGCGCCAGTGCCGTACAAGTACCGCCCAGCCGCCTGCTCCTCGAGGTAGCCCGCGCTCTCGATCACCCGCGCAGCCCCAAGCGCCCCGCCGTTGCCGTCAAGCCGCGCGGCCATGATCACGCCGTCGGCCTCGAAGGGGTGCGACATGCGGTGGCCAAAGCGCTCGATCTGCCCCGGACCGCTGCGGTACAGGGTCCCGGCCACCCCCTCGGGCAGCTGCCCCTCCACGCGCAGGGGCTCGAACCCATGCGGGCGGCTCAAGTTCTCGTACATGCTGGCGTGGGCGCGTGGGTCCGACACACCCACGATATAGCCGGGCGCGGTCGAACGCTCAAGGTGACCGGGGCGTGACCGCGGCAAACTCCAGGTCCAACGCAACCCCTTCCCCTGGAAATACCACGACGTCCCGACCACCGATTCAGCCGACGCGACCCACGCGGCGACGTCAGGCCAAATGGGTCCGTTCCGCCGACGTTGGGCCCCGGTACTCGTAGTACTCGATGCCGATGTCCTGGAACGCGTCTTCGTTGCTCGCCCCGACCTCGCGGACAGCAAAGGCATCGCTGGCGTTAGCCAGGCCGGCTGCCGGGCGGCCGTCGTGGAGGGCCTCGTACTGGTCACGATCGAGCGCGTGGCTGGACTCCAGCGCCCGCGCAAAGCCGATCCGCGCGGCGGCGCGCTGCCAGCCGGGGACCACGGTCGCCGGGATCGCTTCGGCCGCGTCGCCGCTCCCATAGCCGACCAGCAACATCGGCTTGCCGGCGAGCTCGAGCCCGCGGCAGAGCGCGTCCTCGAACGCCGCCGCCAGCCAGGCCGGCAGCGACGCGGTGTAGAGGTTGCCGACGTCACGCACGAGCTCACTGCCGAGACTGAGCTTGGCGGCCTGGAACTCGCGAAACCACGCCGAACCGCGCAGCTGCTTGGCAACCGCCGTGACGGCCGCGAAGGGATCGTGATCGGGCCCGTGCGCTGCGACTGCGTCGCGGAGATCGAAGCTGGCGGCGGCGTGGAGC
Organism: Enhygromyxa salina; assembly: GCF_000737335.2. Lineage (GTDB taxonomy): Bacteria > Myxococcota_A > Polyangia > Nannocystales > Nannocystaceae > Plesiocystis > Plesiocystis salina_C. The sequence continues at coordinate 146,609 of NZ_JMCC02000011.1, forward strand.
TCGACCTGCGCGCGGACCTGTTCGGGGTCGACCCCGGCCGCGAGCGCGAGCTCGTCGAGCTGGCCGGGCGCGGCCCGATCGCGGGCGATGTCGAAGGTCAGCGCGGTCGCGAGGGCCGTGATCGGCAGCTGTTGATAGGGCCGATGAAACACGGCCGCCGCGAGCTCGGCGTAGAAGCTGCGCCGCTCGACGTCGAGACCGGCGAACATCCCGTCGAGCGCGGCGATGATCTGGTCGACGTAGCAGGTCGTCGAGTACTTGCCGTTGAACACGGGGAAGTCGCGGGCCCGCTCACCGCTGGCTCGGTAGTTGGGCATGAAGTGGCGGGCGAACGGCTTGCGGAAGTCGTAGCCGCGGTAGCGCGAGGCCGAGCCGGCGTGCTCGAGGTCGAGCGCGAGCAGCTTGGGCGCGGCTTCGAGCAAGAACGCGACGGCTCCGGCCCCCTGGGTCTGCTCGCCCGAGCTCCCGCGCTGGTACTCGGCGATGTCCGAGCTGACGACGATCGCGACCTGGTCGCGGCCGTCGGCGGCCAGGTAGCGGGCGGCGGCCTTGGTCGCATAGATCCCACCAAGGCAGGCGTGCTTGAACTCGGGGACCTCACAGCTACGCGCGATGCTCGGCAAGCCGAGGCCGCGCAGGGCGTCGTCGACCATGCCTCGGACGATCACGGCTCCGGCCGCGTTGTCCGTCGACGACTCGGTCCCGAGCGCGAGCATGCCGATCCGCCGCGGGTCGACCCGGTTGTCTCGGATCAGCCGAAGCACCGCGCTCGCGGCCATGGTGTAGGCGTTTTCTTCGGGCCCGCAGACCCGGAAGCTGCGCCCGACCACGGCCGCGACCTTGGGCCAGGTCGCGTCGGTCCACTCGCACCAACGCTCGAGGTCGACGCGGTGACGGGGGACGTAGATCGAGATGGCGCTGATGCCTGGGTGCCTGGCGTGCACGGAGTCCATGGCCCGGGCTGTACGCGCGCTCGACCGCGATTGAATAGAGAACTGGGTCACGCGCAACGCCGCGCGGGCTCGAGGGGTGGTTGGAATCACGTTCGCCGTGGCGGCGAAGCGACACCGAGCGGTTCACACCGCAGCGAAGATCCCTGCGCGCCCGGCCGGTCCAACCCTCAGGGTGACGCGGGCGTGACCAGGCGATGGCCCGCGACCGAGATCTCGATCTTGGTCGCGCGCTCGAAGAACAGCTTCCACGAGTCGCCTTTGGCGCCCGTGAACAAGCCGTAGACCCCGACCCCCTCCGGCTGCGCGGCAAACTCCAGATCCAGCGCATAGCCTTCCCCCGGAAACACCACGACGTCCCCGACCTCCACCATCACGCGCGCCTGCGAGCTCGACCGGCTCCGCGCTGGCATCGGTCCACCCAGCACACCGTGCGGCTCCGTCTGCGGCGTGCTCGAACCAGCGAGGGCGGCGCGCTCGGCCTTGCGCGCGGTGAAGGTCGTCGTGCACGAGACCGAGGCGCCGGTCTCGATCGCCGTCTTTGGCTCGAGCGGGCCGTGGATCCGCCAGCTCACCGCGTCGGGCGGACGAACGCCCAAGACCAAGCGTGGCGGGGGCGCCTGCTCTTCGGCCGCGTCGTCTGGCTCGACTGGCGCGGCCGCGACCTCGCTCGTCGCCACGTCTCGGTCTCAGTCTCCTCGGGCGGCACCTGCGTGACCCTAACACGAACCCGGTCCAGATCCCGCCCGAAGCCAAGCTTCGGGCGGGCGATCGGACAGCGCGGTTACTGCTGGAAGCAGTAGAGCGGCGCCGTGACCGTACAGGCCGCCGCCGCGTTGCACACCGACCAGGTCGAGTCGGTCGTCGTGTTGCGGCCAACCGCCCCGGTGCTGTTCGTCGAGGTGAAGTCGCTACAAGTATTCGCGCCCGCCGTACCGTCGGCGTTGGTCCCCGTCCAGGTCATGCGATTGCTATTGTTGCAGCTGATGCTCGCAGCCGTCGGGGTCCCGTTGGTCTCGGTCTTGTTGAACGAGGTGTCCAGCGTGCCGTCGGTCAGATCGGCCCAATCGTCGGCGATCTTGTTCCCATTGGTCATCTCGTAGCGCACGCTGGACTGCACGAAGCGGGTCGAGGGCGAGCCCTGAGCGGTCGAGATCCACGCCATGTAGGTGCCGGGGAGGTTCGCCGCGGCCGCCCGCAGGTTGCAGATCGCGTCGGCGCCGTCGAGGCCGCCAAGGTCACCCATGTGGGTCGTGGAGGTCACGAACACCATGCGCTTCTCCCACAGGCAGCTGTCCGAGCAGCCGTCGCCCGGGTTCACATCGCCAAAGTCGCACTCTTCATTCAGCTGGACGACGTTGTCACCACATTGCGCCGCGACGCAAGTATTGCTGCAATCATCATTGTCGACGTCGTTGCCGTCGTCGCACTCTTCGACGTTGGCGTGGACAAACCCGTCACCGCAGACCGCGGCCACGCAGTCCCCAACGCAGGCGTCGTCGTTGCTCATGTTGCCGTCGTCGCACGCTTCAACCCCAGCGTGGAGCGAGCCGTCACCGCAGACCGCGTTCGTGCACGCGTTGGTGCAGTCGTCGGTGTCGTCCATGTTGGCGTCGTCGCACTCTTCCGCGCCGTCTTGAATGATCATGTCGCCGCACACCGCCGCGAGGCACCCGCTGGTGCACGCGTCGGTGTCGATGTCGTTGCCGTCATCACACTCCTCGACGCCGTCTTGCGTGACCATGTCGCCGCACACCGCCAGCGCGCACAGGTTGGTGCACTCATCGGTGCTCACGTCGTTGCCGTCGTCGCACTCCTCACCGTCGTGGAGGACCCCGTCGCCACAGCTCTCGAGCAGGCACAAGATGCTACAGCCGTCGCCATCTTCGTCGTTGCCGTCGTCACAGCCCTCGACGCCGGTCTGGGTGATGCCGTCCCCACACTCGGCGTTCATGCACTTGTTGGTGCACGCGTCAGTGTCGAGGTCGTTGCCGTCGTCGCACTCTTCGCCGGGGTCGACGTTGCCGTCGCCGCACAGGCCCGGGTCGCCGTCGCCGTCGCCGTCGCCGTCGCCGTCTCCGTCGCCGTCTCCGTCGCCGTCTCCGTCGCCGTCGCCGTCGCCGTCGCCGTCGCCGTCTCCAGGATCACCGTCGCCGTCGCCGTCGCCGGTCGTGTCGGTCGCCGTCTGCGTTGTCTCGGCCGGTTGATCATCAGAGCAGGCAAGCACCAGGGTGCAGGTAAGCAAGGACGTCAGGGGTAGGTAGCGCATGCCGCAGTGGATGCGAATTCGGGTCGGCGAGTCCAGTCAAATTCGAGCCAGCCCTCCAACACTTCGCTACGACCCGGCCTGCGCGGTGATCGCTCCGCCGGTCGGCCACCGCAACCGTGGACCGCCAGCTCAGCCGCCGAGCTCGAGCTCTCGCATCTTTCGCCACAGCGTCGTCCGGCTGATGCCGAGTAGCTCCGCCGCCCGGCTCTTGAGCCCCTTCGCGATCCGCAGCGCCTCGAGGATCCGCGCGCGCTCGTCGTCGGCGGGCGAGATCGTGTAGGGATGGATCCGCGTGGTCCGGGGCGGCGGCTCGCCGCGCAGCTCGGGCGGCAGCTCCTGGCCCTCGAGCACCTCGCCCTCACCGATCGCAAACACATACTCGATCACATTGCGCAGCTCACGAACATTGCCCGGCCAGTGATAGGCCAACAGCCGCGCGTGGGCGTCGGGGGCGAGGGCCTCGATCTGCCGCCACGGCACATCGTCGTCTTCATGGTTCCCGCGCTGGCGCTGATCTGCCCGCGCGTTGAACTGCCGGATGAAGTGCCAGATCAGCGTCTCGATGTCGCCCTCGCGCTCGACCAAGGGCGGCAAGAACAGCGGGACCACGCGAATCCGATACATCAGATCCTCACGAAAGCGCCGCTGCTCCACCTCGTCTCGCAGCGACTTGTTGGTGGCCGCCAGCAAGCGCACGTCGACCTGGACCGGCTCGGTCCCGCCGATCGGCACGAAGGTGCGCTCTTGCAGGACCCGCAGCAGCCGGGCCTGAATGTCGGGCGACAGCTCGGCGACCTCGTCCAAGAACACGGTCCCGCCGTCGGCCAGGGCAAACAAGCCCGCGCGCTCGCGGATCGCCCCAGTGAACGCCCCGCGCACGTGACCGAACAGCTCCGAGGCCGCGAGCTCCGGCGTCAGCGTTGCGCAGTTGATCGCCTTGAATGGCCGCTCGCGCCGCCGCGACAGCCGATGGATCGCGGCGGCGGCCAGCTCCTTGCCGGTCCCGCTCTCGCCGCGGATCAAGATGCTCGCGCCGCTGCGAGCTGCCCGCCGCAGCAGCTCGAAGAACTCGAGCATCTGCGGCGACTGGGTCACGATCCCGTGAAACACAGTGACGTCGAGCTCAGCGGGAACGGGGATCGGGTCGAGCAGCATGCCTGCACCCATTGTTTCCGGGACTGAGCCACGTTGCAACGTGTGCAACGCGATGTCACGGGGCCCGCTCGCGGATCGCATGAACGCGCGAGCGTGACCAAGACAGGGCTTGGCCCGTGGTCTGCACTGGCGTCCACCATGAACGCTCGGACCTGGCTGCCAATCCTGACCTGGCTGCCCAACTACCGCCGCGCTGACTTGCGCAGCGATCTGGCCGCGGGGCTGACCACGGCGATCATGTTGATCCCGCAGGCCATGGCCTACGCGATGCTCGCCGGGTTGCCGCCGATCCACGGGTTGTATGCGGCCACGATTCCGCTGCTGGCCTACGCGGTGTTTGGCAGCTCGCGGCAGCTCGCGGTTGGCCCGGTTGCGATGGACTCGCTGTTGGTCGCGGTCGGGGTCGGTGCGCTGGCCCGCGCGGGGACGCCAGCGTTCATCGCCTACGCGATCTCACTCGCGGCGATGGTCGGCGTGATCCAGCTGGGCATGGGCTTGGCCCGCTTGGGTGCGCTGGTCAACTTCTTGTCGCGCCCGGTGATCAGCGGGTTCACCTCGGCGGCCGCGTTGATCATTGGGTTGTCGCAGCTGCCCCACTTGCTGGGCATCGAGCTGGGCCGCAGCGCCCACGTGCACGAGCTGCTGCTCGCCGCCGCCCAAGCCATTCACCAGACCTCGCTGCCGACCCTGGCGATCGGTCTGGGCAGCGTGGTCGCGCTGGTGCTGCTCGCCCGCCTGCGTCCAAGGTTCCCGCGCGCACTCCTGGTGATGGTCGCAGGGACCGTGCTGGTCTGGGCGCTTGGTCTGGACGCCCGCGGCGTCGCGATTGTCGGCGAGGTCCCGCGCGGGCTCCCTCGACCCGCGCTGCCAAGCCTCGAGCTCTCGACCCTGCGCGAGCTCCTGCCCACGGCCTTCGCCATCGCCTTGGTCTCGTTCATGGAAGCGATCTCGGTCGCGAAGGCGGTCGTCAGCAAGTACGCCAACCCCGACGCCGCCGGCCCCACGCCGCGGGTAGACGCCAACCGCGAGCTGGTCGGGCTTGGCGCGGCGAATCTATTTGGCAGCCTGTTTGGCGGCTACCCGGTCGCGGGTGGGTTCTCGCGCACGGCTGTCAACGCGCAAGCCGGGGCGCGCACGCAGCTCGCTGGCGTGTTCACGGCGCTCGTCGTGATCCTGACCCTGGCGCTGCTGACCCCGCTGTTTCACGACCTGCCCAAGGCCACCCTCGCCGCGATCATCATGACGGCGGTGTTCAGCCTGGTCGACGTGGAGATGGTTCGCAGGCTGTGGACGCTCGAGCGGACCGAGCTTGGCCTGCTGATCCTGACCTTCGTCGGGACCTTGGCGCTGGGCATCGTTCAGGGCCTCGCGATGGGGGTCGCGGGCTCGATGGTGGCCTTCGTGGTCCGCCAGACGCGACCGCACACGGCGGTGCTCGGGCGCCTGCCGGGGACGACGATCTACCGCAACGTCGCGCGGTTTCCCGAGGCCGTCACGGTCCCTGGCATCGTCGCCGTTCGCGTTGACGCGCAGCTCTACTTTGGCAACGTCGAGTTTCTCGAGCGCACGCTCGCGCAGCTGCTCGACCAAGCGGCCGCCAAGGGTCAGGTCACGCGGGCGCTGGTCCTGGACGCGAGCGCGGTCAACCGACTCGACAGCTCGGCCGATCTTGGGCTGCGCGAGCTCGACGACAGCCTGCTCGCCCGCGGGGTCGAGCTGCACTTTGCGGGGGTCAAGGGCCCCGTGCGCGACATGATGCAGCGCTCGGGGCTGGCCGAGCGGCTTGGCACCCGGCGGCTCTGGCCAAGCGTCCACGAGGCGATGACCCAGCTGTGCTCAGGCGCTGAATTCGAAGCGCTTGACACGGCGTGTTACTGATCCATAACATCGCGTACCACCTCACGGAGGGTTGCGATGGACGAGACCGAGACCGAGCAGATCATCGAGGCTGCGCGCGCGCTGGCGAACACCGACGGCGTCGGCAGCCTGACCATGAACGCCGTCGCCCGCCGAGCGGGCATCTCTCGCGCGACGCTGTACCGCCGGTTCGCCAGCAAAGACGCGCTGTTGGACCAGCTGCGCGCGGGCGGGGTCGAGCTCGATGAGCCGGCATCCGCCCGCGAGCGAATCCTTCAGGCCATGCACCAGCGGGTCGGCGTTCAGGGTGATCTCAACGTCACAATCGAAGAGATCGCCCAATTGGCGGGGGTCAGCGTGATGTCGGTGTACCGCAGCTTCGGCGACCGCGACGCCCTGATGACAACCTTCTTGGATCAGCTCAGCCCCCGCGAAGGCGCGCTGCGGCGGATCTCGACGGGCAAGCCGATCGAAGAGGTGCTGGGCTACGTCGCCCGCGCCGGGATCACCATGGCCGAGCGCAGCCCCGGCTTGCTGCTCGCCGCGATGACCGACTCGAGCGCCGCCGCCTCGCTGCAACGCCTACGCGACAGCAACAAGACCACTCGCAAGGTCCTCGCCACCTATTTCAAGGCCGCCTCGGCCCGCGGCGAGCTCGTCAACGAGCACCCCAATGTCTTGGTCGCCTACTGGATGGCGATGACGCTGGCCGAGCCCGTGTTCCTGCGACGCATGGATCCCGACGCCACGATCAACATCGAAGCCAGCGCAACTCGGGTCGTGAACGCGTTCCTGGCCGCCTACGGAGCAAAATCATGACGCACTACACTCTGCCCTTTTCACAGGTCCGGGCGGCGGATCTGCCCCGCGTGGGGGGCAAGGGCGCCAACCTGGGCGAGATGGTCGCGGCCGGCGTCGCGGTCCCCGATGGGTTTTGCGTCACGACCGAAGCCTTTGATGCATTCCTGGCCGCCAGCCCCCACGCCGCGCAGTTAATGGCCCGCGTCGACGCGCTCGAGCCCACCGATCTCGAGGGCGTCCGCGAGCTCGGGGCCCAGCTGCGCGAGCAGCTCGAGGCCACGCCAATCCCCGCCGAGGTCGCCGATCAGATCCGCGCCGCGTTCGCGCAGGTCGAGGGGGATCCCCCGTGGGCCGTGCGCTCGTCCGCGACGCTCGAGGATCTCGCCGAGGCCTCGTTCGCAGGCCAGCAAGACACCTATTTGAACGTGCGCGGGCTCGACCGCCTGCTCGATCGGGTGCGCGCGTGCTGGGCCAGCTTGTTCACGGATCGAGCGATCTCGTATCGGCGTCAGCACGGCTTTGGCTCCGACATCGCCAAGCTCAGCGTGGTCGTACAGCGCATGGTCCAGTCCGAGATCTCGGGCATCATGTTCACCGCCGACCCGCTCAGCGGGCACCGCGGCGTGGCCTCGATCGACGCGAGCTGGGGTCTGGGCGAGGCGCTGGTCTCGGGCATCGTCGAGGCCGACAATTACCGCGTCGATCGCCGCAGCGGCGCGCTGCTTCACCAGCGGCTCGGCGCCAAGGCGATTGAGATCGTCGGCACCAGCAGCGGCACCGAGCAGCGCGACGTGGCCCCCGAGCGACGGGCCACGCGGGCGCTGGACAATTCGCAGCTGGGGGCGTTGATCGAGCTCGCCGGCCGCGTCGAGGACCACTACGGCACACCGCAGGACATCGAGTGGTGCTTCGAGGGCGGTGAGCTGTTCTTGGTCCAGACCCGGCCGATCACCACGCTGTTTCCGATCCCTGCTGGCGGCGAGGATCAGGGCCTGCACGTCTATGTGAGCATCAGCCACATTCAGGTGATGACCGATCCCATCTTGCCGCTGGGAATTGACACGATCACGCAGGCGTTTCCGGTTGGAAAGCGGAAGATCAACGAGCCCTGCCCGCTGATGCGTCGGGCCGCCGGGCGCATGTACATGGACGTGACCCCCGCGATGCTGCGCGGCGTCACCCGCAAGCTGGTCCCCAACGTGATGACGCTCGTCGAATCGCAGATGGCGGGGCTGCTCGAGCAGATCATCGCGCGCAAGGACTTCGCCCAGCGCGACGGTCGGCCCCAGGCAGACCTCGGGTTCTTTGCCAAGGACATGGGGTTTACGCTGGGTCGCAACCTGTTCGCGAGCCTGACCTGGCGCGACCCTGCCGTGAACCGAGCCGCGGTCGAACACTTGGCGCAGACGCTCCCGGACCAGTGGGCGCGACAGATCTCGAGCTCAGGCGACGCGGCCCAGCGGCTGCAGGCCGCGCGCGAGGTCCTGTGGGGGGCGCTGCGCTCGGTGATGCTGGGCGCCTTCCACGTGATGCTGACTGGCATGATCTCGTGGAAGCTGCTCGACAAGCTGTGCGGCAACGACCCGCGCGTCGCCGAGCTCGCCCGCGGCCTCGACGGCAACGTCACCACCCAGATGGATCTCGAGCTCGGCGACCTCGCCGACATCGTGCGGACCCACGACGGCCTGTACGCCCGCCTGTCGGCCGACATCACCGCCCTGCAGCGGCCCACCGAGATCGACGCGCTGGACGGCGCCGCGCAATTGCTGGCTGACTGGCAGACCTTCCTGGCGACCTACGGCCACCGCGCCGTGGGCGAGATCGACATGACCAAGCCCCGCTGGGCCGAGGATCCAAGCAGCTTGCTGCACGCGCTCTCGGGCATGCTGCGCGATCGCAGCATTGGCGGGCATCGGGCCCAGCAACGCGCCACCGAGCAGTCGGCGGATCAGGCCGGCCAGGGGCTGATCGCCAACGCGAAGTTTGGCCGACGCTGGCTGATCCGGCGGCTGATCCCGCGCATGCGCACCGGCCTGTCGCTGCGCGAGCACCCCAAGTTCGTCTTCATGCGCGGGCTGTACCTGGTCCGCGGCGCGATCCTGCAGGTCGCGGAAGACCTGGTCCAGGCCCAGCGCTTGGCCAAAGCCGAGGATATCTGGTGGCTCAACTATGACGACATCGAGCGCGCGGTCGCAGGCGAATCCATGCACGCGCTGGTCGAGTCGCGCCGCCTGGAATACCGCGGCTACGCCAAGCTCCGGCCGCCCCGGGTGATCACCAGCGAGGGCGAGATTCCGCGACCGCCCCGCGCGGCCGCGCTCCCACCGGGCACCTTCGCGGGTGTGTCGGCCTCGGCTGGCATTGTTGAAGGGGTCGCGCGGGTGATCATGGACCCCACCACCGAGGTCATGCACGCGGGCGAGATCCTGGTCGCGCCATTCACCGATCCCGGCTGGACGCCGCTGTTCATCCACGCCTCGGCGCTGGTGATGGAGGTTGGCGGGCTGATGACCCACGGCTCGGTCGTCGCCCGCGAGTATGGGATTCCCGCTGTCGTGGGCCTTGACGACGCGACCCGTCTGATCACCAGCGGCCAGCGGATTCGCGTGGACGGTGACACTGGGATCGTCACGATCCTCTCGAGCGCGGAGCCACAGCAGACGTGAGCGAGACCCCAGCCGCAGACCCATCAACACAACCGCAGACACAGCGCAAACGGGGCGGCATGACCAATGTATTGATCTTCATGGGCGCGCTATTGTTGGTGCTGATTGGCGCGACCTACGTTCGCGCGGGCAGCGAGGGCCTGACGCTAGCGCTTCGCGCCTCGGGCGACACTGGGTTGAAGTTCCTCCCGGTGCTCGTGCTCGCAATCGCAATGATGGGATTCATCGAGGTGTTGCTGCCCCAGCAGGTCGTCGAGCGCTGGCTCTCGGACGCCTCGGGGCCGCGCGGGATCGTGATCGCCACCCTCGCCGGCATCGCAACGCCCGCCGGCAGCCTGGTCGGGCTGCCGCTCGCGGCAGGGCTCGCGAAGGCGGGCGCGGGCGCGGCGGTCGTCGTCACCTACCTCGTGTCGTTCAGCTTGCTCTCGCTGATCCGGCTGCCGATCGAAGTCGGGATCCTTGGCCCGCGACTGACCGCGCTGCGCGTGCTCGCGTGCTTGCTGCTACCGCCGCTCGCGGGCCTGATCACGCTGGTGATCGCGCCAGCATTCGCGCGCTTCACACCAGGCTGAGACACCCACGTATACGGGTACTCGATGGCCGCGCGGTATCGTGTGTGTGTCAGGACTGTGACAACTCCAATGTGGTGATTCGCGTGATTTGCGTGACTCACCCATCGTGTCAGGATGGAAACTGGATCGCGTCAAACTGGCTGAGCTCAGGTTACAGAGCTTGATCTTGGTAACAACGACACCGTGCTGTGACGGTGCCGTGACACTTGCTGAGTAGCTTCGCCGCGATTCGGGCCTTGCCTGATTGGAGACTGGTGAACCTCTCGATTCTGTCGTTGTTCTCGCTGCTATCGTTGGCACCACCCGCCGACGCCGCTGCTTCTCAACCCGACGCGCCAGTCGCGGTCACACCCGAGACCGACTCCAGCTCAACGCCAGCGCCCGAGCAGCCCGAGCAGCCCGTTCCCAGCGTGGACGCGCCGGAACCGGAACCGGAACCGGAACCCGCGCCAGCCCCCGTCCCCGCGACCCCAGAGCCCGTCGAGGCACCCGCGGAACCCGCGTCCGAGGACCCGGGCCAGGGCCCCCCAGTACAGACCGCCAAGCCAAAGGCCGATGAAGATGAAGTCTCCCCGCTGGTCCCCAACAAGCAGTGGGCGCTCACGCAAGACGTCCCGATCAACGCCCAGAACATCCGGTTTCGGCCGGGGAAGGGCCTGACCTTCGCCAGCAAGGACGACAAGTACAAGCTCGCGATGGGCCTGCGGGTCCAGATGCTCTACACGCTCGACCACGACAACGACGCGGCCCCCGACGTGGAGCCGGTCACACACACGTTTCAGCTTCGGCGCGCGCGCCTGGCCTTTCAGGGCAACGTGTTTGGCGAGCACAACAAGTACAAGCTCGAGCTCTCGTTCTCGCCGCGCGACATCTCGCTCAAGAACAGCACCGCCAAGTTCACGATCCTCCGCGACTTCTACGTGGAGTTCGACTACCTGCGAAATCTGACGGTCCGCGTGGGTCAGTACAAGCTGCCCTACAGCCACCAACGCGTGATCTCGTCGGGCAAGCTGCAGCTGGTCGATCGTTCAATCGTGGGCTCCGAGTTCGACCTCGACCGCGACATCGGCATCGACATCCGCTCGAAGGACTTCTTGGGCGTCAAACGGCTGCGCTACTACGCGGGCGTGTACATGGGTGGCGGACGCGACAACTACACGCTCGAGCCCGTCGCCGGCCGCGGTGGCTTGGTCTACATCGCCCGGATCGAGGTCGCGCCCTTCGGGCAGTTCGACGACTACACCGAGGGCGACTTCGACCGGACCAAGAAGCCGCGGCTGTCACTGGGTGTCGCGTACTCGTACATGGACGACGCCGTGGTCAACCGCGGGACCAAGGGCAGCACGCCGACAGACGGCGGCACCACCGACTACCACAACGCCAACGCCGGCCTGCAATTCAAGGTCCTTGGCCTGGCGATCTCGGGCGAGTTCTTCTGGCGGCAAGGTCGACGCCACGTCGGCGACGCCGAGGTCGAGGACGAGCTGGGCAACCTGGTCCTGGCCCCGATCGAGGCCCCACGCAACGGGCTGGGTTGGTTCGTGCAGGCCGGCTACATGATCCCCCACGCACCGATCGAGGTGGCCGCGCGCTACAGCGAGATCCGAGCGCTGGGCACCGAGACCGAGACCGCGATCAGCGATCGTCGCGAAGCTGGCGGCGGGCTCAGCTGGTACATCGCCGGCCACCCCTACAAGCTGCAGGCCGACTACTTTCGAATCTGGGATGACGCGATCGGCCGCGGGCTCGATGAGATCCGCGTGCAGGCGCAGATCTCGTTCTGAGGGCGAACTCCATGAGCGTGATCTCGCTGTGCGGTAATTTCGCGTACGCAGGCGTCTCGGCAAAGTTCGCGCGGCGCCGCGATCGGCACCCGCGCCGGAGCGGTGAACGCGACCGAGATCCCGTTCGTGCGGAAAATCGTGAGCGCGGCGGTGCCCCGCTTCAGGCCCGCGTGGCGGCCAGGCGCGGGCCGTTTGCGACAAAGTGTTACATCTGTGTGCCAGCCAAGAATCGGGCTGTCCCCGCGACGAGGCTTGAGTACCTTCCCCCCGTCATGCGCAACCAGACTCCGCTCCTCAGTTTTCGGCTCGGGCGAGAGCTTCTCGCCGGCTTGCGAACGCCTTCGTGGACTGGTTCACCCTGGGCAGCGGTGTCCGTTGCCGCCCTCGCCATGCTGGTCGGCAGCGCCTGTGGTCGCGGGTCTTCCGGGCGCACCGTGATTCAGAACAAGGGCTCGGACACCCTGGTCAACGTGGCGCAAGCCTGGGCAGAAGAGTACGCCAAGGTCGAGCCGAACACGGTCATCGCCGTCACCGGTGGCGGCTCGGGCACCGGCATCTCGGCGATGATCAACGGCACCGTCGACATCGCCAACTCCTCGCGCCAGATGAAGAACGAGGAGATCGAGCTGGCCAAGAAGAACGGGGTCGAGCCGATCGAGCACGTCGTTGGCTACGACGCCCTCGCGGTGTTCGTTCACGAGGACAACCCCCTCAAAGAGATCACGATCGCCCAGCTCGCCAGCATCTATGGCGAGGGTGGCGGCGTCGAAAAGTGGAGTCAGCTGGGCATCACCGTGCCGGGCTGCTCGAGCGACGAGATCGTGCTGGTCAGCCGCCAGAACAACTCCGGTACCTACGCCTACTTCCGCGAGGCCGTGCTCGGCAAGACCATCGAGTACAAGCTTGGCTCGCGCGACATGCATGGCTCCAAGGACGTCGTGGACCTGGTCGAGAAGACCCCCTGCGCGATCGGCTACAGCGGCTTGGCCTACGCCACGGACAAGCTCGCGATGCCCTGTGTCAAGAAGGACGACGGGGCCCCCTGTGTCGCGCCGACGATCGCCACCGCCAGCGATGGCTCGTACCCGATCGCCCGCCCGCTGCTCATGTACACAGCCGGCAAGCCAACCGGTGCGCTCGAGAAGTACCTCACTTGGGTTCTGAGCGACACGGGGCAGTGTATCATGCAGGCGAAGGGCTACGCCCCCGTGAAGGCTGTCAGCTGCGGGTAGCGTCCCACAGCGCAGCGAGCCACCACAGATGTCACACTACGAACGCCGACTCTCTGAAGATCTCGAGGCGATCCGCAACGCGATCGACCTCGTCGGTAAAGACGTCGCCTCGGGGCTCGAGCGCTGCGTCCGGGCGGTCCGCACCGAAGACCGCGACATGCTGTACCAGATCGCGGTCGACGACCTCGCGATCAACCGGCAGATCCGCGAGATCGACGAGCTGTGTCACGCCTTCGTCGCTCGGCATCTACCCGCCGCCAGGCACCTGCGCTTCATCTCGTCGGTGCTGCGGCTCACGATCGCGCTCGAGCGCGCGGGCGACTACGCGGTGACGATCAGCCGGGTCGTGCTTCAGCTCGAGAACGCGCTCTCGGACGACCTGGTCAAGCAGATCGGCGACATGGCCGAGATGGCCTGGGCCATGCTCGCCGACGCCGTGCGTGCGTTCTTGGAGGCCGACGTCGAGCTCGCGCGGGCGACCAAGCGGGTCGGCAAGCGGATCGATCGCCAATACGACGAGCGCTTCCAAGACCTGATCGAAGGTGCGACCCAGCGTCCGGCCCTGCAGCAGGCCTCGCTGCTCAAGATCTTTGGCAAGATCGAGCGCTTCAGCGACCAAGCCAAGAACATCTGCGACGAGGCCATGTTCGTGGCCACCGGGGAGCTCAAGGCCCCGCGGGTGTTTCGGATCTTGTTCCTGGACGAGCGCAACGATCTGGTCAGCCAGCTCGCGGCCGGGCTCGCAGCCAAGCAGTTCCCCGATCACGGCGTGTACTCCAGCGCCGGCTGGGCAGCAGCGGAGTCCCACGACGGCGACCTCGCCGCGGTCGCCGACCGATTCGCGCTCACGGTCACGCGCCCGCGCCTGATCACCGAGCTGGCCGAGTCGCCGGTCGAGTATCACCTCGTCGTAGCGATCAACGTCCCGTCCGAGCACCTGCCGCGCATCCCCTATCACACGATCCTCCTGCGCTGGGACGACATCACCGTCCCCCCGGCGAACCTCCCACCAGAGGCCCGCGCCGAGGCCCTGGACGCCCTCGTCCGTGAACTCAGCGCAAACCTGAGCTCCTTGATGGAGCGACTGCGTGGGACTGAGCCCGACTGACGCGCCGCGCTCAGCTGGTCCTGCTCCTCTGGTCTTGCTTCTCTGGTCTTCTTCCCTGGTCTTCCCTGGCCTGTTTCGATTCGCATGCAACACGAAGACGTCCGCGACTTCCACTGGTACGTGGATAAGGCGATGGCAAGCCTGGTGTTCTTGGGGGGGATCTCCGCGATCGTCTTCATCATCGGGATCTTCTTGTTCATCACCCGCGAGGGGTTCGCGTTCATCACCCAGTCGATGGACATCCGCGAGTTCTTCTTCGACCCGGCGTGGCGACCCACGTCGGACTCGAACCCGACCTACGGCGCGTTCGCGCTGATCGCCGGCACCGCCAGCATCACCGGGCTCGCGGTCTTGCTCTCGATCCCGTTCTCGCTGGGCGCCGCGATCTACATCGCGGAGTTCGCCGAGGGTCGGACCCGCGAGATCCTCAAGATCCTCATCGAGCTGCTCGCGGCGATCCCCTCGGTCGTGTGGGGCTTCATCGGGCTGTCGATCATGAACCCGCTGATCATCGACATGTTCGATGTGCCGGTTGGCCTCAACATCCTCAATGCCGGGGTGATCCTCGCCTTGATGGCCGCCCCGATCATGACCACGATCGCCGAGGACGCGCTCAAGGCCGTGCCCGATCGCTATCGTGAGGCCGCCGAAGCGCTCGGGGCCACGCGCTGGCAGGTGACCTTGAAGATCGTGCTGCCCGCGGCCAAGCACGGGCTGATGGCCGCGGTGCTGCTGGGCGTGGGTCGGGGCTTCGGCGAGACCATGGCCGTGCTGATGGCCAGCGGCCACTCGATCAACGTGCCCGACGGGCTGTTCGACTCGGTCCGCGCGCTCACGGCAACCATCGCCGCCGAGCTTGGCGAGACCGCCGTCGGCAGCGAGCACTACCAGGCCTTGTTCACCCTCGGCATCCTGCTGTTCGCCGTCACCTTCATCATCAACCTCACGGCCGACCTGGTCATGCGTGGGATCAAGCGATCCTAGGACCCCACGATGTTCGAATCTACCGAGCTCAACGCCCGCAACTGGCGCATCCAACAAGGGATGCGGCTGCTGTTCTTGGGCATGACGCTGCTGCTGGTCCTGCCCGTGATCATCATCCTCGGGGTGCTGATCTACAAGGGCAGCCCCGCGCTGTCGTGGGCGTTCCTGACCGAGAACCCCACCAACGGCATGACCGCGGGCGGCATCTTTCCGGCGCTGATGGGCACCATCGCGCTGGTCCTCGTCGCCCTGATCGCCTCGATCCCCGTGGGCGTCGCGGCCGCGATCTACCTGAGCGAGTACGCGCCCGACAACTGGCTCACGCGGCTGATCAACCTGGCGATCATCAACCTCGCCGGGGTCCCCTCCATCGTCCACGCGCTGTTTGGGCTGGGCGCGTTCGTGCTGTTCTTTGGGTTTGGCACCAGCATCCTGGCGGCCAGCTTGACCCTCGCAATCATGACCTTGCCGGTCGTGATCGTGTCCACCCGCGAGTCGCTGCAGGCGGTGCCCCAGTCGTTCCGCGAGGCGTGCTGGAACATGGGCGCGACCCGCTGGCAGACCATCGTGCGCGTGGTCCTGCCCAACGCGGTCAGCGGCATCCTCACCGGGATCATCCTCGAGGTCTCGCGCACCGCCGGCGAGACCGCGCCAATCATGTTCACGGGCGCCGCGTTCTTCCTGCCGTTCTTGCCCGAGAGCGTGTTCGACCAGACCATGGCGCTCTCGCTCCACTTGTTCGTTGTCGCCACCCAGGTCCCCAACGTCCCCGAGTCCCTGCCCTACGGCGTCGCGCTGGTGCTGATTGGCATGGTCCTGATCATGAACTCTGCCTCCATCGGCCTGCGGATGGTGCTGCGCAACCGCAAGAAGTGGTGATGAGCGACTCGCCCCCAACACGCATCAAAGAGATCGAGGCGCGCAAGCTCTCGGTCCACTACGGGCGATACACGGCGCTCTCGGGCGCCAACCTCGACGTGTACCGCAACGAGATCTTCGGGATCATTGGTCCGGCGAACAGCGGCAAGACCTCGTTCTTGCGGGTGCTCAACCGCATGGACACCTTCACGCCGGGCATGCACTTCGAGGGCACCGTCATGTACCGCGGCAAGGATCTGCGAGACTGGCGAAACCTCTACGCGCTGCGCCGCAGCGTGGGCGTGGTGTTTCCGCTGCCGGTCGGCCTGCCGCTGTCGGTCTACGACAACGTCGCGCTCGCGCCCCGGCTGCGCGGGGTCCGGGCCAAGGCCGAGCTCGACGTGACCGTTGAAAAATGCCTGCGTCGCGCGGCCCTCTGGGACGAGGTCAAAGACCGGCTGGGCGCGCTTGGCAGCCTGCTCTCGGGTGGCCAGCAGCAGCGGCTCACGATCGCCCGGGCGCTCTCGCAAGAGCCCGATCTGCTGCTGCTCGACGAGTTCTCGATCGCCGTTGACCCGGTCACGACCATGCGCATCGAGGACGTGCTCAAGGAGCTCAAGTCCGAGATGACCATCGTGCTGGTGACCAACCTGACCCAACAGGCCCGGCGCCTGGCCGATCGCACCGCGTTCTTCTTGCAGGGCCAGTGCGTGGAAGTTGGGCCAACCAGCGAGCTGTTCTCTGACCCCAAGCACGAAAAAACCCAAGCCTACATCGAGGGCCGTTTTGGCTGACGCACCCAAGCCGCCCAAGTGCGCGATCCAGACTCGCGGACTGAACCTGTGGTACGGCGACTTTCAGGCGCTGTTCGACGTTGATTTTGACGTCCCCGCCGGCCGGGTCACCGGCCTGATCGGCCCGTCCGGCTGCGGCAAGTCCACGCTGTTGCGCAGCGTCAACCGGATCGTCGAGCGGCTTGGCTACGTGCGCACGACCGGCACGATCGACGTGCTCGGCAACGACATCTTTGGCGCCAACGTCGAGCTGCTGCAGGTCCGCAAGCAGATCGGCATGGTGTTCCAGCGCCCCAACCCGCTGCCCTTGTCGATCCGCGACAACGTGCTGTTTGGCCTGCGCACCCATGGTTCGAGCACGGGCACGGGCGCAGATCACAAATCCAAGCCCACCAAGGCCGAGGAAGCCCAGATCGTCGAGCAGTCGCTGCGCACGGTGCTGCTGTGGGACAAGGTCAAAGATCGCCTGGGCGAGCCGGCGATCCGCCTGTCGCTCGAAGAGCAACAAAAGCTGTGCATCGCCCGGCTGCTGCCGGTCAAGCCCCGCGTGCTGCTCATGGACGAGCCCTGCTCGGCCCTGGATCCCGACGGCACCGCAGCCGTGGAAGAGCTGATCTGGTCGCTCAAGGGCGACTACACGATCCTGATCGTCACCCACAACATGGCCCAGGCCCGCCGCGCCACCGAAGAGTGCGCGTTCATGCTGCACGGCCGCCTGGTCGAGCACACCGAGACCGCCAAGATGTTCGTCTCGCCCAAGAACCAATCGACCGCGGACTACATCGAAGGTCGCTACGGCTGATTGTTGGCGGCGGGTCTCACACGCTGGCGATGAATTTTGGTGTTCGAGCGAAGTTCCTGATCGTCACGATCCTGATCGTGGCCGTCACGGATCTTGCCGCGGGTGTGTACTTGCAGTGGCGGCTCCAGGCCGCGACCGAGCGGCGCATGGAGGTCGAGCTGGCCCGCTTCGCGCGGGCCTCCCGCAACCTGCTCGAGCACGGCGCGTCGGCCAACTCTGACGCGTGGACCGCCGCGGCGATCGACCCACTCGCCGATCAGCTCGGCGCCTCGTTCAACGCCCGCGTCACCGTCGTTCGCGGCGACGGCAAGGTGGTCGGTGACTCCGAGGTGCCGCTGAGCGAGATCGCAGCGGTCGACAACCACGCGAAGCGCCCCGAGGTCCTGGCCGCGGGCGCGGACACCTGCGGCCTGTCGCGGCGCTACAGCAACACGGTCAACACCGAGATGCTGTACTGCGCAATGTTGGCGGGGTCGCCAGATGTCGCGGGCGCGGCGGTGGTTCGGGTCGCCACTCCGCTCGAGACCGTCGGCGACTCCATCGCGGGGATCCGGGCGATCTTGGTGGTCGGCGGGCTGTTGTCGCTGGGCTTGGCGATCGGCGCGGGCCTGGTCGCTTCGCGCATGATGTACGGACGCGTCCGCGAACTCATGGAGGCAGCACGAGCGATGGCAGAGGGTGACAAGGATCGACGCTTACCGATCGCCAGCAGCGACGAATTTGGTGGGCTCGCGGGCTCGCTCAACCGGGTCTCGGAGGAGCTCGAGCGCACGGTCAAGGAGCTGGCAGCCGAGCGCGACCTGTTCGAGACCGTCATCCATTCCATGGACGAGGCCGTGCTCGCGGTCGACAGCGACCAGCGCATCATCTCGAGCAACCGCTCGGCCCGCGAGCTGCTCTCGCCCAGCGCGGAACTGCACGGCCGCCTGTTGCTCGAGGCGTTCCCCATCCCGCAGCTGTCAGAGGTGCTCGACCACGCCGTGCGCGGAGAGGCCCGCAGCATCGACATCACCGTCGAGTCGTCCGCCGGGCTGCGCCACCTGATGGTCCGGGCCACGCCCCAGGGCGAGTCGGGCGGCGCGGTGTTGGTCATGCACGATGTCACCGAGATCCGTCGGCTCGAGACCGTGCGCCGCGACTTCGTGGCCAACGTCTCACACGAGCTGCGCACCCCGGTCAGCATCATCCAGGCCAACACCGAGACCCTGCTGTCGGGCGCGCTCGAAGAGCCGGTCCTGGCCCGGCGCTTCCTCGACGCGATCAGGCGCAACTCCGAGCGGCTTGGCCAGCTGATCTCGGACTTGCTCGACATCTCGCGGATCGAGGCGGGCAAGTACACGATCGAGATGCGCGCGCTGTCGATGGCCTCGGTCGGCCACGCGGTCAGCAAGTCGGTCAGCGAGTCTTGCCGACGGCGAACCGTGACCCTCGAGCTCGACATCGATCCAGATCTGCGGGTGCGCGGGGACGCGAGCGCGCTCGAGCAGATCCTCGTGAACCTGGTCGAGAACGCGGTCAAGTACGGGCCCGAGGGCGGGCTCGTGGAGCTCGGGGCGGTCCGGCAGGGGTCCAGCGTTCGCATCGAGGTGCGCGACCGCGGGCCAGGCATCGCCCCGGATCAGCGCCGCCGCGTGTTCGAGCGGTTCTATCGGGTCGATCCAGGCCGCTCGCGCCACATGGGCGGGACCGGGCTCGGTCTGGCGATCGTCAAGAACTTGAGCGAGGCGATGGGCGGCGAGGTCGGCGTGGATCCGCGCGAGCCGGTCGGGTCATGCTTTTGGGTCCGCCTCGCCGCGTCGGTCGGCGACTCCGACGACGACGACGACGAGTTCGGCTAGCGCCCCCCCTCAACCCCCCTCGAGCGGGTCTCGGTAGATCGTGTCGACTGCCAGGGACACGTTCACCCACCCCCGCTTCGCTGAGCCCCCACGTCCGGGTGCGTGCATCGCGGCGCGCTGGACGAGCCTCACCAGTCGAGGTCATCGCCTGGATCGGGCATGTCCATGTCGTCATCGAGATCGGGACCCGTCACGCAGGTCTCGAACGCGGCGCAGCCAAGCGTCGGCGCGTCGGCGATGCACTTGCGCGCCTGCGGCCGAGTGTAGTCATTGATCATCACGCGGGTCAGCGCGGTGCAGGCCCGCATCTGGCGTTGATACGCGTCGCCCTCTGGCGGCAGCATGCCCGCGCGCTGCGACTCGCACTGCATCTGGATCTCACACAGCTGCCACGCGATCTCATCGTTCTCGGCTCGCTTGACGGCCTTGGCCTGATCGCGGGCCTGCTGGGCTTCGTCGGCGGCCCGCTCGTTGCTCACACACGCGCTGCCGTTCCACACGCTGCCCGGCTGACAGGTCGAGACAATTCCATCGAGGGCGCTGAGCTCGAGCCGCAACAGCGCGCCACACTCGGCCGGCGGCGTCGTGTCGCTTGGCGTCGAGCCCAGGCAGGCGTCAGCGTCGCCGTCGTGATTGAGGATCTCGCGGCTGGCGGTGCTGCGGGCTCCGACCCCAGCAACTTTTTCGACTTCGAGCTCGGTCCCGACCTCTGCGGCGGCGCCCGTGTAGAACTGGAACGCCCCGACCTGCGCCGCCGCGACCACGTGCGTGGCGCCATCGCAGCGACCCTGAAGCTCGCTGATGTCAAAGCGCGCGCGCTGGGCCTCGTAGTTGCCGACCAGCGCCATCGACACGTTGAGCTCACCCGCGGTCGCCAGCTTGGCCTCGAGCGAGACCGCGGTCAGCGGCATGTTGGCGTAGAGTTCGTCGGTCGTTCGGATCGTGATCTGATCACTCTTGCGGGTGATGCCAAGGTAGTCGTAGGCACCCTCCGGCGCCGCGCACTCCCGCAGGACCTCGACCACGCAGCCCTCGTAGCGGACCACGACCAACCCGCGTCGCAGGCGGCTCTCGAGCGAGGCCCGATCGGTCGCCGGCCACTCGATGATCAGCGGCCTCACCATCTGGCCGACGCCACCGCAGCGCGCCGTGGCCAGCTCGTGAGCAGGATCGCCGAGCATGTGCTCGGCCACGTTTTTGCGCTTGCAACCAAGCACCGAGGGCATCGCGCCCACGGCGACACACAGGGCGATGCACGAGAGTGACGAAGCGTGCTTCAGGATCGGGACCGACACCGTGCAAGGGTACAGGCAGGCCCCGCCGAGGTCTTCACGGTGCCATCAGCTCGGGCGCGACCGCCCGCTGACTTGCCCGAGCGCAGCGCGTGATGCTCGCAGATCCAGTCAAGCGCCCAGCTGATAGCCGTGCCCGCGCGACTTCCAAGTGCGCGTGATCTTCTTGGCTGCGGCCAGTCGCTGCAGCGCGGTGCGGGCGTCGTGGGTGGTTCCGCCAACGAGCTCGCACACCTCCGACGGTGACAGCGGCTCGTCGGCGTCACGCAGGGCCTCGAGGATCCGCGCGTCGTAGGTCTCGCGCAGCCGGGCCTTGCTGTGCAGCTCGACCGCGTCCTCGTTGGCCTCGCCGTCGCAGCACTCGGCGATCGTCAAGGTCCCGAGCAAGCGCCCGGTTCGTCCGGTCTCTACCAGCGCCAGCAGCTCGGATATGGGCATGCTCGCAGAGCCACGGACAATTTTTATGAGTCCCTGCCGCTCGGCTCGGGCGAAGCGCTCAGCCAGATCGTCCACAGGTGATCATTAACAAGCACTCGTCGGATCCTGTCAATCGCTGGTCGAACCACAGGCTCACGAAGTGCGCGCAAACATGGAATCTGAATAGTGCGCGGAGTGCCCCGAATCGACGCCGCAAATTTGGTGCACATCTGAACTCGAGAGTCTCGGGTGCCGCGCCATGGTCGCCCTGCGCGCGTTGTTCGAAGTCGCGCCTCATGCGCCAGGCCGGCTCAGCGCTCCAAACTTCCACTCCATACCTGGACGCCTGATGCGGCCCACCCAAATGAACGTGAGAGCGGTCTCGTTGGTGATCGCGCAACAAATGGGGGAGATCCGAGATCCATGGCCCGTGATTTGCTTCTCAAATTGCCTCTAAATTGCCGTGCGGCGCCGACTTCGTCGGCATTTTCGCTGCCGAGCGCCAAGTTCGTGGGATGTCGCACCGCTGTTTTCGTCACTCTCAGACCAATCACACCGTCCTTGCGGTAGGATGCGCGAATCAAACCGGTGGAGCCGATTCGCGTGGGTTGCGACCCACGCCGCGAGTTCGCTCGCGCTGATGATCAGGACGATCGAGGTCATCCATACCTCGTGCGTGAAGCTCGCGCGCGGGGGACTTTCCGGCGCGCGCGTGCTCGATCACGCGAGGCCGCCGCGACCCTCGACCCACCGCGGTCATCAGTGTCAGCAACCGGACCGGCCAAACCGGGTAGCCACAGTTGGTCATCATCATCGGCATCGAGCCATCGATCGCCGCTGGCGGCCGTGGCATGCCGCCCGTTGCCAGCGCAGGTGAACCACCAAGCAGCCCCGCTCGGTGGACCCACGCCGGTTTGCGGATATACCTGCACACCGTTTCGTGTCTGGCCAGTGGCCCGCGAGTGCTCGCTTCGGAGCGAGCGGCGTCGCCTTCGCCTGCATGAGCGAATCGATTCGATCCACCCCGGAGGGTGTTTATGAACAAGAGCCCGAGCTCCATCAAACCGCGCGCCTCAACCAGTCGAGCCAAGCCCCAGGCCAAACCGCGCCTGATCGACGAGCGCGGCCGGAGCGTCGATCCAGTACGGATGTATCTGCGCAAGATGGGTACGATCTCGCTGCTCACCCGCGAGGGCGAGATCGAGGTCGCCAAGCGCATCGAGACCGGTGAGAACAAGGTCATCGACATCGTCCTCAACAGCCCGATCGCCATCCCCTACGTGGTGGATCTGTGCGAGCGCGTCGAGCGAAACCTCGTCAGGGTCAAGGACGCGTTCGTGATCCCGGCCAAGACCGACGAGAAGCGTCCTGGCCAGGACGAGGAGCCGACCGGTCAAGAAGCCGCCATCGAGAACATGAAGGTCCAGCTCAAGCGCCTGCGCAAGCACCAGCGCGAGCTCGACCGCATCGACGAGAAGCTGCGCGAGTCCGACACCGACGAGGGCCAGCCCGAGGCCGACGGCGAACCCGACGCCACCGCGTCGACCGAGCCCGAGACCGACGCCGACGGCAAGGACAAGCGCGCCGAGCAGCAAGACGCCGCGGTCCGCTCGATGATCGACATGCGGCTGAGCCGAAAATCGATCGAGGAGATGAGCGAGGAGCTCAGCGAGACGGTCGAGAACGTGCGACGGGCGCTGCGCGAAGTGCAAGACTGCGAGCGCCGGGCAGGCGTCGATCTCGAGGAGCTCCGCTCCACCTTCGAGGGCGTGCGCCTGCGCGAGCAAGAAGAATTCAAGCTGTGCCGCAAGCTGGGCCTGCACCCGTGGGAGCTGCACGAGCTGATCTCGCGGATGAAGGTCGCCAACAAGCGGATCCGTCGGGTCGAGCAAGAGCTGGGCGTCTCAGCCGACGACCTGGTCGCGCTCTACGATGATCTGCGCCGGGCCCGGCGCGAGCGCGAGGCCGCCAAGGCCGAGCTCGTCGAGGCCAACCTGCGGCTCGTGGTCTCAATCGCCAAGAAGTACACGAACCGCGGACTGCAGTTCTTGGACCTGATCCAAGAGGGCAACATCGGTCTCATGAAGGCCGTGGACAAGTTCGAGTACCAGCGCGGCTACAAGTTCTCGACCTACGCGACCTGGTGGATCCGCCAGGCGATCACCCGGGCGATCTCGGATCAAGCCCGAACGATCCGCGTCCCGGTCCACATGATAGAGAGCATCAACAAGCTGATCCGAACGACGCGGCAGCTGGTCCAAGAGTACGGCCGCGAGCCAACTCACCAAGAGATAGCGACCAAGATGGGCATGCCCGTCGAGAAGGTCCGCAGCATACTGCGCATCGCCAAAGAGCCGATCAGCCTCGAGACCCCGCTGGGTGAAGACGGCGACTCGAGCCTCGGTGATCTGATCGAAGACAAGAACGCGCTCGATCCAGGCTCCGGCGTGGTCGACCGCCACCTGTCCGACGAGACCCGCCGCGCGCTCGCCAGCTTGACCCCGCGCGAAGAGAAGATCCTGCGCTTGCGGTTTGGCATCGGCGAGGCTTCGGACCACACGCTCGAGGAGGTCGGCAAGGACTTCTCGGTGACCCGCGAGCGGATCCGGCAGATCGAAGCCAAGGCGCTCAGCAAGCTGCGCAAGGCCGAGCGGTCCAAGCAGCTGCGCGAGTTCGTCGAGGACTGAGCGGAGCCAGGACCCAGGACCGCCAAGCAAATCCCCGCGATTTGTTTGGCGGTCGCTCGTTTGGTTTGAACCGCCCCCCCTGACCTGCCGGAGGACGCTGCGGGACCCATGACCGACGCGGGGCTCGGCCGGTTGGAGAGATCCTGCGGTTACTTGTCGCGGACCACGAGTGATCGCACGTAGCCGTTGATCTCGATCTCGCGGGGGGCTGGCTCCGCGCTCGCGGGCAGCGGGGCGGCGCCGCGCTCGAGCTCGCCAAACCGACCCCGCAGCAGCAAGGGTGCCCCGGCCGCGCTCAGCTCCGGCCCAAGCTGCACGCGCCGATCAAACTCGTGGCGCTCGACCTTGGGATCGAGCCGCAGCGTGCGGACGTCGGGCCAGCAGTACACGTGCTCGAGGTCCGCGCCCAAGCCGTCGCCGATCCACGCGATCGCACCAACATCATAATCGTCTCCGGCGCGCGTGGGCGCGGCCATGATCGTGAGCTCCGGCGGCGCGACCAGCTCGCACAGCCCCGGTCGATCGAGCACGCCGGCCAGCAGCCCAAGCACCACGACGTCCCGCCCGCTGGCCAGCGCGAGCTCGCCCAGGACCCGGGCGAGCTCGTTGCGATGCGCACGCGAAGGCAAGTCCCGGCCGGCCAGAATCTCCACGTAGATCAGATACAGCGCGCGCGAACCCGAAGCGCCCGGCCGCGCCAGCGTGATCTGCAGGCGCACGAAGCCCTCCGGCAGGACCCGGCGACCGTTGCACACGCTGCCCGCGGCCTCGGCCGTGGCCTCGTCGGGCGCGCACGGCTCCGCGTCCACGGCGGGATCCAGACACAGCAGCGCGTGACTCCCCAGCTCCAGCGTGCCGAACCCGGCGTGGCCGAGCAGCTGCGACAGCCCAGCTCGCAGCGCGCTCGGGATCCCCTCGAGCACCATGAAGTCGGCCCCCGCTTCGACGACGACACTCACGATCGCGTCGAGCTTCACGCGCTGGTGCTCGACCGTGAGATCGGTGAGCCCCACGAACAGCGGGCCCAGATCCCAGTGGCCAGGATCCAAGAACTCTGCGCCGCCCATCCAATCGAGCATGGTCCGAGCCGGTGGCGTCCCCCGATCTTCCAGCTTGGCGACCGGCGCCGTCAGCCCGGTCGTTGCGAACAGGCCAAAGTCACCGCTGCCGCCCACGCTGTCGAGCAGCTCGCGCAGCAGCGGGCTCCCGCCCCGGTGCGAGCCCGCGACCGTCAAGAACTTGAGGATCACGTCGGAGCGCACGCCCACGTTGTCACGCGTGCCGCCCCAGTGGTGCAGCGCGACGAGCTCCCAGCGGGCGTTGAACACCGGCGAGCCCGACGACCCGCCCTCGGTGTCGGCGAGATAGTGGATCGCCGACTTGACCACCTTCGTGATGTGGTTGCCCTGAATCACGACCTGCTTGCGGCCGCCGCGGGGATGCTGGATCAGGTTGACGCGCGCGCCAACGTCGACCCCGGTGGGCGCGTGACACAGCGGGATCGCGCCCCAGCGGGCCCCGGGATCACCGTCGATCGCAACCAGCGCGAAGTCCAGGACCGGGTCGCCAAACAAGTAGCGATCGGGCTGGAGCACGAACACCTGCGGGCTCAGCTGGCGGCCATGCTCGTCGTCTTCGAAGTCGAAGAACACCCGAGCCCCGCGCGCCGCGGCGACGCTGGGCAGCACGTGATGGTTGGTCATCAGCAGGCTGGGGCTGACCATGAACCCGGTCCCAAAGTAGGTCTTGCCGTCGTCGATGATCTCGATCCGCGCGACGGATCGGGCCCGCTCGAAGCCAACCCGCAAGAACCAGGTCGGCAAGAAATTGCCGACGTCCACGGTCCGCTCGGGCACATATTGCGGTGCGGAATCCCGTGGCGACCCAGCCGCTGGGCCCCGCGCGTCACTGAGCTTGCGCGCAGCCGACTCGACCAGCGCCTGGGTCAGCGGGCCCAGCTCACCAAGCCGGCTTTCGTTGGGGTGAAGACCGAGTATCTGGCGCGGGCCCATCTCGAGAATGGTAGCCTGCTGCGATGCGTACTTCGGCAACCACGAGTTTGCGCCGCCGGGCTGGGGGAATCGCGGCGGTGATCAGCATGGGCCTGGTGCTCGCGGTCACGGCCTGCAAGAGCGCCGAGGATCGGCCCAACACCGATCCGCTCAACGACCCTTGGCTCGACGAGATCGAGGCCGACGAGGTCGCGGTCGCGGCGACGCCGGATCCGGCCGCGGATCCAAGCGCAGAGCCGGGCACGGATCCGGGCACGGATCCAGCCGAAGAGCCAACCACCGCCGTCGCGCCAGACGAAGATCCGGTCGCACCGAACGACGGCAGCGAAGTCGCTGCGGCCGAGCCCGCCGACGGCTCGACTGCAGAAGCCGCCAAGCTCGCTGGCGCCAGCGCGCCCTCGAACAAGTCAGGCGCCGCCGTGGCGGCCGCGGACCCAGCAAAGCCCGACCCCGCGCCCAGCGAGCAACCGGCAGCCGCTCCAGCCGAGCAGCCTGCCGTCGCGCCAGCGCCTGCCGAAGCCGCGCCCAAGCCCCAGCCGGCCGAGCCGCCCGCACCCGCCCCGATCACGATCGCCGACTTCGACGGCACGTTTCGGTTCTCGGGCGGCAGCGCCCAGCGTCAGGCTCTGGAAGAGGCGATCGAGTTCGGCGCCAACCAGGTCGCCGGCATCATCCGCGGCATCGCCCGCAAGCGGCTCACGAAGACGCAGATCATCGACGACGAGATCAAGATGTCGGTCTCGGGCGACAAGATCACCTTCAACTGGTCCAACGGCTCGACCATGACCTGCGTGATCGGCGGACCCAAGGTCAGCATGAGCTTCAAGGGCGACAAGTACCTGGGCCGCGTGCTCGAGAAGGGCAGCAAGATGATCGTCGTGTTCGACGCCCCCGACGCGGTCAAGACCCTGGTCTACGTGCTGTCGGCAGACCGTCAGAAGCTCACGGTCCACCACAAGCTCGACGCCGACCAGCTCAGCGAGCCCGTGACCTTCAAGCTCAGCTACACCAGGAAGTAGTGTTCGTAGTGTGATCTCGATGGGGTTGCGGAGCCGTTGGCGGTGCTACCTTCGCGCCGCTCGCCATGGCCCTCCTCGTCACCCTGATCACCGTGTTGGCAGCCTCGGCTCTGCTCGAGGTCCTGCTCTACGCCATCTACAGCTCGCGCTCGAGCGACGCCTACAAGATCTACCCGCTGCGCGGCAAAGACTTGGGCCGCATCGCTCGCGTCATGCTGCCCAACTCGCTGCTCTCGGCCGCGCTGATCGTGGGCCTGATCTACTGGGGGCAGCCGTGGCTGCTGCACACGGGCGAGGTCTCTGCGCTGGGTGTGATCGCCGACGTGGTCGGGACCTTGGTCCTCTACGACGTGATCTATTATGCGATGCACCGCTTCTTGTTTCACGGCGCGCTGCAGTCCGTCCATGTCCTGCACCACACCGTCAAGCACCCAACCGCGATCGAGAGCCTGTACGTCCACCCAATCGAGAACGCGATGGGCGTGCTGCTGTTCATGGCGTGCATCTTCATCGTCGGCCCGATCTCCATGTGGGGCTTCGCGGTGACCTTGGCGATCTACTCGTGGCTCAACATCGTGATCCACTCGGGCCTGGATTTTCGCCAGCCCTGGCTGCGCCCGATCGCGTACATGGTCCGCAAGCACGCGCGCCATCACTCGGGCATGCGGGCGGGCAACTACGCCTCGATCACCCCGATCCCCGACCTGGTGTTCGGCACCGCCGAGTGACCCACGCCACGCCGGTCGCGGCAGCGGTTCGCTAGCTTCGGCGGGCGATGCCCGACGGAACCGCCCGCCCCTCCTCCACGCTGCCACCGATCGAATGCCACGACCCCGCGACCCTCGAGCGGCTCGGTGAGGTCGAGGTCATGGACCGCGCGCAGGTCGAGGCGATCATCGCCCGGGCTCGCGCGGCGCAACCTCGCTGGGCCGCGACCAGCTTCGCGGAGCGCCGCGCCGTGCTCCGCGATCTGCTCGCGTGGATCGTCGAGCACCAGGCCAACATCTGTCACCTCGCCGCGCGGGACTCGGGCAAGACCTTGATCGACGCGGCGATGGGCGAGGTGTTTCCAGTCTGCGAGAAGCTGCGCTACACGATCGCCCACGGTGAGCGGGATCTGAGCCCCGAGCCGCGCAGCCCGGGGTTCCTGCTGCACAAGCGCGGACGCGTCGAGTACCTGCCGTTCGGGGTCGTCGCCGTCATCGCCCCGTGGAATTTCCCGTTTCACAACATCTATTGCCCGCTGATCCCCGCGCTGTTCGCCGGCAACGCGGTGGTCGTGAAGGTCAGCGAGTGGACCTCGTGGTCGGCCAGCGAGTACCTCGAGATCATCCATCGGGTGCTGCGCAAGCACGGGCTGCCAACCGACCTCGTGCAGGTCGTGACCGGGTGGGGCGAGACCGGGGCGCACCTGGTCCGTGGCGGCGTCGACAAGGTGTTCTTCACGGGCTCGCCCGGGAACGGTCGCAAGGTCATGGCGACCGCGAGCGATGATCTGACGCCGGTCGTGCTCGAGCTTGGCGGCAAAGATCCGCTGATCGTGTGCGACGACGCAAACCTCGATCAGGCCGCCGACGCGGCGATGCTCGGGGTGTTCACGGCGTGCGGGCAGATGTGCGTGGGCGCCGAGCGAATCTACGTATTCGACGCGGTCCACGATCAATTCGTAGAGACCATGCGGGCCCGCGTCGCGGCTCTGCGTCAGGGTCCGCCCTTGACCAACGCGATCGTCGACTGCGGCGCCACGACCATGCCCGCGCAGCTCGAGGTCATCTCCACGCTGGTCGACGACGCGCTCGAGCGCGGCGCGACGGCGCTGGTGGGTGGCCGTCGCAACCCCGAGCTTGCCGGCCAATACTACGAGCCCACGCTGCTCGTTGGCGTCGACCACTCGATGCGCATCACCCAAGAAGAGGTGTTTGGTCCGATCATGGTCGTGATCCGCGTGCGCGACGAGGCCGAGGCCGTGCGCCTGGCCAACGATTGCCCCTACGGGCTGGGATCGAGCGTGTTCACCCGCGATCGCGCCCGCGGCCAACGGATCGCCCGGCAGCTCCGCACGGGCATGACGGTCGTGAACGACTACGGCGTCGCGTACATGATGCAGGCGCTTCCGTTTGGCGGCGTCGGCAACTCGGGCTTTGGCCGCATCAACGGACCCGAGGGCCTGCGCGCCTGCTGCTACGCCAAGGCGATCGTCGAAGACCGGGTGCCACTTGGCCGCAGCGTCGCGTTTCACCCGGTGCGCCCCTACAGCTACGAGCTGGTCCAGAGCGCCGTGCGGATCATCTACTCGCGCGGCCTCCAGGCCAAGGCCCGCGCGGTCGTTGGCGCCGCCCGGACCATGCTCTCGACAATGCAGGGCGCGCGCGACGACGATTGATCACATGTGCATCGCGGCCAGCAGCTTGTGCGCGCTCTCGACCCCGGTCATCGGCAGCGCGCCAGGCTGCAGCACCCCAAGCTGAATCAGCAAGGTCGCCTGATCGAAGTAGAGGTGCTCGTGCGCAATTTTGTCGCGCTCGAATTCGACGATCGCGGTGACCGGCAGCACCACCGCATTGTGGGTAGGCGCAATGCCCGGCGCCAACCACTGCATCTCGATGTCGTGGGTGAATTCGTAGACCAGCTCTTCGACGATGCGATCAATACCCACGGTCAACGAGATCGAGACCCGCCGCATGTCACTGGGTATCTGCGGAATGAACCGCTCGCCGTAGAACACCCGCAGCGCGCCCTTGCCGACCCCACCGATCCCCGTTGGCACCATCAAGACGTGGGGTTCCGGCACCATCGTCGCCAGCACGGCGTCGAGATCCTTGATGACGAACTCCGCGAAGGTGTGCCGTCGCCAGACTTGAACCTGCTTCTCTTGTGCGGGCGTGAGGGGGGACTGCGACATGTATTGTTCGTAGCAGATCGCATCGGCTACGCAGCGCAAAGACAGGCCGTCTCCCGGTGCCGGTATTGCACCACGGGCTACCAAAGCGCCGATCAGTCTGGAGCCTGACGACTCGAAACTGTTTTCAGCTCGGGCGAGGGCTTCTCGCCCGCTTGCGGACACCTTTGTGGACTGGTTCACCAAGGGCAGCGAACTTGATCGGCGCTCAGGGCCGCAGAAAAAGCGGAGGCGCTGGGCCTCCGCTCTCATGTTCGGGTGCGACTCGCAGCGAGTCAGACCGTGTCAGGCACCTGGCCGCGCTCGCGCTACTCGACCTCTTGATCGACGTAGAGACCGATCGCCGCGTTCACGCCCTGCTGGTCACCAGCGCCGCTGCGCTCGTAGGTTG
>NZ_JMCC02000110.1 GCF_000737335.2 Enhygromyxa salina
GCGTACGTCGAGACCCGCGCGGGTGCGCTCGAGCGCGCCGCGATCCGCATCCAGGCCGCCGTGGCGATCGAGGGCCCGCCGCTGCGCCCGGTCGTGAACGAGACCCAGCTGTGGTGCGTGCCGTCAACCGAGGGGCTCTACACCCAGCCAGTCGACCTCGACTTCGATCGCAACCGCTGCGCCTCGCTGCACCCGGGCGAGCTGGTCCGCGCCCTGCGACGGACCCCCGATGACGCGTGGCTCTACGTCGACGCCGGGCACTCGGTCGGTTGGGTCGAGCACGGCGCCGCCGCGCTCGGGCCCGCGCTCGAGCCTGCTGCCGCCCGCGCCCAGCTGGGCCTCGAGCCCCCAGCTCCGCGGGCGTGGATGACCAACGACTTCGAGAACCTGCGCGCGGGCTCGAGCTTCGCGCTGCTCACCCGCGACGACGATCGCTCCACGCTGTCGGTCCCTGGCCTCGACGGAGCGATCGAGCGCGAGCTCCCGATCGAAGCGCCGCTGAGCACCACGGCGTTGCCGTTCACCCAGCGGGCGGTGTTCGAGCAGGCGTTCGCGCTGCTCGAGCAACCCTACGGCTGGGGCGGACGCGAGGGCCAGCGCGACTGCTCGCGCTACCTCTACGATCTGTTCGCGCAGTTCGACCTTCGCTTGGCTCGCAACTCTGGCGTGCAAGCGCAGCTCGGCACCCGCAGCGTCGATCTCTCGTCGCTCGATGAAGCCAGCAAGCGCGCCAAGATCCACGCGGCCGCGCGCGAGGGCGTCGTGCTGCTCTACATGCCGGGGCACATCATGCTGTACCTCGGTGAAGACGGCGGGATCGACTATGGCATCTCGGCCTTGAGCGAATACCTGGTCCCCTGTCCCGGCGGGCCCGACACCGTCCATCGCCTCGACCAGGTCGCCGTGACCACGCTCGAGCTCGGTCGGGGTACCGAGCGCACCGCCTTCATCGAGCGAATCTCGCGAATGGCGGTGTTTGGCCCGGCGCCCGAGTCAGCGCCGTGACCACGGGCCGCGGTGAACGGCTCGCCCGCTCGCCCTCACGGATCCGGTTGTTCGCAGATCCCCATGTTGCACACCAGCGGATCGGCGCAGGCCATGTCCGGGTCGCAGGCGCAGTCGAGCTCCCCCTCCACGCAGCACGACCCCATCAGGCAGGCGAGCCCGACGTTGCAGGTCATGTTTGGATAGCAGTCGCAGCTGACGTCACCGGCCGGACACAGCGGGGCCTCGCAGGTGCCCATCTCGCACAGCAGCCCGACGTTGCAGGTCATGTTGCCAAAGCAGGCGCAGCCCTCTTGCCCCTCCGGGCAGCTCATCACGCACACGTCGCCCTCACACACGAGGCCGTCGTCGCAGGTGTCGTTGCCGTAGCAGGCGCAGCCCTCTTGCCCGTCTGGGCAAACTGGCTCCACGCAAGTCTCGGCCTCGCACACCAGGCTGCCCTCGCAGGTCATGTTGCCGTAGCAGGGACATCCAAGCGTCCCCTCGGCGCACACGATCTCGGCGCAGGTCCCATCCTCGCACATCAGGTCTTCGTCACACGTGGCGTTGCCGTAGCAGGCGCAACCCAGCATGCCCTCGGGGCACGGATCCCCGTCTCCGTCTCCGTCGCCGAACTCCGCCTCGCTCGCGGTGTCGGTCTCCGGCTCCGTCTCCGTGCCGGTTGTGCCGGTCGTCCCGGTCTCGTCGGTCCCGCCCGGAAACACGCACGTGCCGTCCACACACTGCAAGTTGGTGTCGCACGAGCCGTCGCTCAGGCACTCGCACATGTGCTTGCCGATCGGGCACGCGTCGCCATCGTCCGAGCTCGCAGGCGTCCCGCAGGCAACCAGCAGACCGAGGCCAAACCCCACCAGCAGCTCGAGCTTCAGGTTCATGGGATCAGAGTACACAAAACTCGCCACGCCGGGATCTTGGCCAGCGCGTCAGCCCAAGAGTCCGCGCCACGCTGCTAAGCTAGCGGCCATGCCCGACACCGCGAGCGATCCCTTTGGCCTGCTCGACCCTGGCTTTCGCACCAACCCCTACCCTGCGCTGGCGCGCCTGCGCAGCGAAGCCCCGGTCTACTACTGCGATGCCTGGGGCTGCTGGGTGGTCGCGCGCCACGACGACGTGACCGCCTGCTTCCGCGATGACCGACTCTCGGCCGATCGCGCCAGCAGCTACGCCGCCAAGCTGCCGCCGCCCCTGCAGACCAAGCTCGCGCCGCTGATCGGCAACTTTGGGCGGTGGGCGCTCATGAAAGACCCTCCCGATCACACGCGCCTGCGCGGGCTGGTCAGCAAGGCCTTCACCCCGCGCCTGATCACGACGCTGGAGCCTTCGATAGAGCGGATCTGCGAGCGCGCGCTCGACCAACTCGAGCGGCAGCTCGCCGAGCACGGCGGCTTTGACCTGATCCACAGCTACGCGATGACCATCCCGGTCTTGGTGATCGGCGACATGCTTGGGCTCCCGGCCAAGGACGGACCCAAGCTCGAGCGCTGGTCCGCGGCGCTGGCCGGGTTCCTTGGCGCAGCCGCGATGACGCAAGAGGTCGTCGGCGCGGCGCTGCAAGCCGTCGTCGAGCTCGAGGCCTATTTTCGAGACCAGATCGAGCAGCGTCGGCGCGCGCCCGCTGACGATCTGCTGAGCTCGCTGCTCACCGCCCACGAGCAAGACGACCGCCTCGACGAACAAGAGCTGCTGGCAACCTGCACGATGGTGTTGTTTGGCGGGCACGAGACCACGACCAACTTGATCGGCAACGGCGTTCAGGTGTTGCTACAGCACCCCAAGCAGCTCGCCGAGCTGGGCCAAGACTTCAACGGCCAGATCGCGGCAGCCGTCGAGGAGCTGCTGCGCTTCGAGTCACCGATCCTCCGCATGGGCCGGATCGCGCGCGCGCCCATCGAGCTGCGTGACGCAACAATCGCCGCTGGCGATCGGGTCTACATGATGCTCGCAGCGGCCAACCGCGACCCCGAGGTGTTCGATGATCCAGATCGCTTGGTGCTGAACCGCGCAGACAACCGGCACCTGACGTTTGGCCACGGCCGCCACTTTTGCTTGGGCGCCGCGTTGGGTCGGCTCGAAGCCCAGCTCGCGCTCAGCAAATTGTTCACGCGATTTCCCACCCTTGGCGTGCGCGCGGACTTCACCCCAATTTGGCTCGACAACCTCACGGTTCGCGGGCTCGAGCGCTTGCCGCTCGAGCTTCGATAGGCCCCGATCCCATCGCACCAACCGGATCCGCGCCACCGCACTCGCCGCCATCTGCGATCCAGGCGAGCGCTCGCCCGATGCGCGCGAGCGCATCCCCGCACCGATCGCACGCAACGGGGCGCACCAACTGACATGAGGTGCACAACCACAAACATGGGACACTTGGGTCACCCTCGGCGTGGGGGCCATCGCCATTGACCACCAACCTGCCGGCATTCGACGATCGTGTACGCGCGCTGCTCGACGTGAGCAGCGACGCGATGCTGGTCACGACCCCCGAGGGCCAGATCCTCGACTGCAACCACGCCACGCTGGCGCTGTTTGGCTACCGTCGAGCCGAGCTGATCGGCATGCACCGCGGGGATCTGGTCGTTCGCGCCGACGAGCGCCTGGCCCAGGCGCTCACAGTGCGCGATCGAAACGGCACGGTCCGCACGCCGCTGCGGCTGCGCAACAAGCAAGGCGCCGAGTTCAACGGCGAGGTCGCCAGCGTCGTGGGTCGCTCGACGTCCGGCAAGTCACAGGTCTGGGTGGTCGTCCGCGACCTCTCGGATCGGACCCGCGCGGACCAGGCCGACAAGGACCTGCGCGACTCCAACCAGCTGCTGCGCGCGCTGTCCGACGCCGCGTTCGAGGCGGTGATCATGCACCGCGACGGGGTGATCCGCATGGCCAACCGCGCGGCCGAGATCTACTCGGGCGTGGCGCCCGGCGAGCTCGTTGGGCGCCGGCTCGCCGACTTCATCGCGCCAGAGTCCAAGCAGATGGCTCTGGCCCGGGTCGCGGCGGGCGATGATCAGCCCTACGACGCGTTTGCCATGCGCAGTGACGGCACGACCTACCCGGTCGAGGTCCAGTCACGCACGATCCCCGTCGAGATCGACGGCGGCGCGGTTCGGGTCGTCGCCATGCGCGACTTGACCATGCGTCGTCAGCTCGAAGATCAGCTGCGCCAGGCTCAAAAGCTGGACGCGATCGGTCGGCTCGCTGGCGGGATCGCCCATGACTTCAACAACCTGCTCTCGGTCGTGCTCAACGCGACCGAGCTCGCGACCCTCGGCCTCGCCGAAGACCACCCCAGCCGCGGCGAGCTCGTCGACGTGATCTGGGCGGCAGAGCGGGCCGCAGAGCTGACCCGCCAGCTGCTCGCGTTTGGCCGCAAGACTGTGCTGCGGCCCCGGATCATCGACGCGGGCCAGGTCCTCGAGACCATGCGCTCGATGCTTCGGCGCCTGGTGACCGAGGACATCGAGCTCGACCTGACCTTGCCCCAGCGCCCTGCCCGACTGCGCGCCGATCCTGCCCAGCTCGAGCAAGTCGTGCTCAACCTGGTCGTCAACGCCCGCGATGCCATGCCGCGCGGCGGTCGGCTGAGCCTCGAGGTCGAGCCGGTCGAGCTCGATGACAGCTTCGCTCGCGCCCACGTCGGCGTCACGCCTGGGGACTACGTCAAGGTTGCGATCTCGGACACGGGCGTCGGCATGGACTCCGAGACCCTGGCCCGCATCTTCGAGCCCTTCTTCACGACCAAAGGGCCCGGCCACGGCACCGGGCTTGGGCTCGCCACGGTGTTTGGCATCGTCAACCAAAGCGGCGGGACGATCTGGGTCCAGAGCGAGCCCGACAGCGGCACCACGTTCACGATCTACCTGCCGGCCAGCGACGACGCGGAGCCGGACACGCCCGCGCCCACGCCCGCGCCCGCGCCCGCGCCCGGGACCCAGGACTACCGGATCCTCGTCGTCGAGGATGAACCCCGGGTCCAGCGGGTGGTCGTCGAGCTGCTGCGCCGCGCGGGCTACCGCGTCGACGCAGCGCCCGGCCCCGTCGAAGCGCTCGCGTTCGTGAACGAGCAGCCTGGCGTGATCGACCTGTTGTTGACCGACGTGATCATGGCCCAGATGAGCGGTCGGCAGCTGGCCGAGCGGATCGTCGCTACGGATCCGGGGGTCCGCGTCGTCTATATGTCGGGGCACTCCGACGAGATCATCGCCACGCGCGGAGTCTTGGATCCCGGGGTCCACTTCTTGCCCAAGCCGATCGTCGCTGGGGCGTTGTTGGAGCTGATCGGCGAGGTCTTGGCAGGATCCCAGCCGCGCCGACTGACCGCGCCAACTGACCGCGCCAACTGACCGCGCCGACTGACCGAAGCGCTCGCGCTCAGCTCCCACGCTGGTCAGGATCGGTCGTCGCGGGCCGCACCGGGCCCTGCACCACCCCGGCCTCGGCGAGCTCGTAGAGGTCATCCACGGCGAACCCAAGCAGGTCGCGCAGCACCTGCTCCGTGTGGGCCCCGATCTCTGGCCCGATCCACGCGGTGCCCCCGGGCGTGTCCGACAGCTTCGGCACGACCGCCGGAATGTCGAGCGTGACCCCGTCCGGCAGCGTCACCGAGTCGAACATCTGGCGGGCCAGAAACTGCGGATCCGCGGCGATGTCCGCGATGCTCTGGATCGGCCCGGCCGCGACCTCGGCCGCCTCGAGCTCGCGCAGCGCTTGCTCGGGCGAGCGCGCGGCTGTCCACTCGCTGATCGCCTGATCCAGCGCCGCCTCGTGGGCGACGCGGCCGTCGTTGTGCAGCAGCCCCGGATCATCGGCCAAGTCTGGGCGGCCGATCGCTCGCATCAAGCGCTGAAACATCGAGTCCGAGTTGGCCCCGATCGCGACCCAGCGATCCTCGTCGTCTGGCCCCGCGCGACACGGGTAGGTCCCCGTCGGCACGATGCCCTCGAGCTTGCTGCCCGATCGCTGGCGCACGTGCCCGGACAGCGAGAACTCTGGGAGCAGCGACTCGAGCATGTTGAACACGCTCTCGCTCAGCGCGACGTCGACCAGCTGCCCCACCCCCGTGCCGCGCTGGCTCGGCCCACCATCGCGGGCGCGGACGGCCGTCAGCGCCCCAAATGCGGCGTGCAGGCCCGAGATCGTGTCGCCCAGGCTGACCCCCGCCCGAACCGGCGCGCGGCCAGGCTCACCGCTCAAGAACCGCAGCCCGCCCACGGCCTCGGCGACGTTGGCAAACCCAGGCTGCTGCGCGCGCGGACCCGTCTGCCCGTAGCCCGAGATCCGCACCATGATCAGCCGGCGATCGAGCGCGTGCAGATCTTCCCAGCCCAGGCCCCACTGCTCCATGCGGCCCGGCCGAAAGTTCTCGATCAGCACGTCGATCTGCCCGGTCGCCACCAGGTTGCGGATCAGCCAGCGGCCCTGCTCGGTGCGCAGAT
Organism: Enhygromyxa salina; assembly: GCF_000737335.2. GTDB lineage: Bacteria > Myxococcota_A > Polyangia > Nannocystales > Nannocystaceae > Plesiocystis > Plesiocystis salina_C. The sequence continues at coordinate 6,432 of NZ_JMCC02000110.1, forward strand.
CGATCGCCACCGATCGCTTGTTGCGGGCCATCGACCGCCACCACAGCGAGGTCCCGTCGTGCATGTGCCGCCAGCGTCGCAGCGGATCCCCGACGCCCGGCGGCTCGACCTTGATCACCTCGGCGCCAAACCCCGCGAGCATGGCCCCCGCGAACGGGCCGGCGATCAGCTGCCCGAGCTCGAGCACGCGCAGACCTGCGAGGGCGTGCTCAGTCATCGACGTGGACTCGCGCGTAGAGCCGCTCGAACCGCCCCTCGAGCTTGCGCAGCTTCTCGCGCAGCTCCTCGAGGTCCTTCTCTGCCGCGCCAAGCCGGGGGTCCTCGGTCTTGCGCAGGTTGGCGATGACGTGATCGATGCGGACCTGCTCTTGCTGGGTCTGGGTCGCGCGAAACGCCTCGAGATCCGGGATCGCCGAGCTCGCGTGGGCGAGCTCGAGCCCGTGCGCGGCCGCGAGCTGGACCCGACCGACGGGGTCCCGCAGCAGATCGACGAGCCGCTCGATCGCCCGCTCGCGGGGCCGCTTGTCGAGCCGTCGCGCCAGCTGCCCCAGCGCGTGGGCAGCTGCTGGCCGGGCGCGATCACTGGTCTTGCCGATCACGCAGCGGGCCAGCAACAGCTCGAGCGCCCGCGGGTCGCGGGTCCCCGCCAGACCCCGCAAGGCGCCCGACTGCTCGAAGCCGTTGTAGCTGTCGCGCTCGGCCGCCGCGGCGATCTGCTCGAAGGGCGCGTCCTCTCGCTGGGCCCCGAGCAGCTCCCACGCGACCATGGCCGCGCGATGCGGCAACCCGCCGCGAACGCGCTCGAGCACGGCGGCCGCGAGCTTGGGATCGCGCACATCCATGCAGCCACGCAGCAGCCCCTCGAGCACGCGATGATCCTGTTCAATGCCGATCACGTCGGCCAGCGCCTCGATCGCCTGGGCCGATGCCGCATCACCGAGCGCCTTGGCCCACTCGAGACGCACGCCCCAGAACGGCTCGTCGACCCACCGCTCGCTGACTTTGACGAGCGCCTTGCGCTTGCCCGCCTTGATCAGCTCGCGCCCGGCCAGGATCCGACCCAGCACGTCTGGGGCCTCGACGAGCTGGGTCTCGAGCTTGTCGGCGCCGGGATCGAAGTCCAGCTTGAGCAGCACCTCGAAGTCGGGATCGACGCGGACCATGTCCGGCTCAGCGTCGAGCTCGAACGCGAAGCTGTGCCGCTCTCGCTCGATCTGGACCTGCCGACGCTGGGTCTCGCCGTCTATGGTCCACGCGAGGGTGAGCGGGAACGAGAACACACCGCCAGAACCACCACCCGAGCCCGACTCTGCGTCCTTTTGCTCGACCTGGGTCTGCTTGATCGTGAAGGTGCCGCGCCCGTTGGCGTCGTCCCACTCGAATTCGGCGTCGATCATCGGATAGCCGACCCCGTGGAACCACTGATCGAAGAACTTGCCGAGCGAGCGCCCGCTGACGCGCTCCATGACCCGCCGAAAGTCGTCAGTCTCGACGACCTGGCCGGCGTACTCTTGCAGGTAGGTCCGGGTCCCTTCCCAGAACAGCTCGTCGCCCAGGGTGCAGCGCAGCGTGTGCAGGCGCGCCGCACCGCCCGGGTACAAGTGCATGTCGTACATCTCGAACGAGTTGTGGAACTCGCGGGTGACGATCGGGCGACGGTAGCGGCTGTCGGCCTCGCGAAAGTAGGACCGCGCGTTGAGCCACAGCTCGTAGAGTTGCTCGTCGCGGCCGAGCGCGTCCTCGAACCAGCAGCACTCCATGTAGGTGGCCCAGCTCTCTTTGAGCCACGCGTGGGCGTAGTCGCGACAGACAACGAGATCGCCAAACCAGCTGTGGGCCATCTCGTGAACGTTGATCTGATCGACGAGTCGGCCCCACTCGCCCGCCAGGGTCTCGTCGAGCAAGAACTGATCGTCCCAGCTGACCAGCGAGATGTTCTCCATTGCGCCACCAAAGTGGGGCAGCGCGAACTGGTAGTACTTGGGAAACGGAAACGGCATGCCCAGCTTGTCCGTCATCCACTCCATGATCGCGGCGGTGCCACCAAAGCTGCGACACAGGTGGTCGACGTCGTGCTGCTTGCTCGCGAAGTAGGCCAACGCCACGCCTTCGCCGTCGCCAAGGTGATCGCCGTCGTCACACTTGGTGAAGTCGCCGATCGCAAAGCAGGTCAGGTAGCTCGGGCACGGCTGGTCCAGGCCCCAGTGGGCCGTCTTGGTCCCGTCGTCGTGGCGCTGCTCCGAGTGCAGCACGCCGTTGGCGAGGATCGTGAGGTCGTCGGCGGCGCGCAGGTGGAACGTCAGGGTTGGCCGCACGCTGGGCAGATCGATCGTGGGCAGCCAATGGCGGGCGCGCTCGGTCTCGTGATCGGTCGCCGCGAACCGGGCCGCCGTCGGGGCCTCGGCGCTGGGCGACGAGAAGAACAGGCCCGAGACCGGCTGCCGAACCCGGTAGCGGATCGCCAGCTTGCGGGTCGCGCCTCGCTGCGCCCCCGCTGCCCAGGTCACGCGGATCTGCTGGCCGTCGTAGCGCCAGCTGATCTCGCTGCCGCCCTGATCTTCGCTCTCGACCGCCAGATCCTCGAAGTCGAGGGCGTTCAAGACCAGCTGCGTGGCCCCAGCCCGACGCCACGCCAAGGTGTGCGTGACGACCCCGGCGGCGCTGCGGCCCTCGATGTCGACGTGCAGATCGATGTCGAGGTGAACCGGCTCGATCCCGAGGTCTGGCGGATAGTGAGCCTCGGCGCCGGGCAGCGTGAACACGGACGCCCGTCGATGATGCGCACAGCAGGCAAAGCGATGAGTCGAATCGTCAGCAGCGGTCACGGGGAGCTTGGCTCAGCCTACCGCAAGCAGCCCAGGTGTGCGCGGCTGTGATCGACGAATTGTGCGGCGCGTGACCGACCCGCCCCGGTGCCCTTCACAGGCTCGAGACCAACGCGGCCAACAGCGCCACGCCAAAGCCTGTCCCGCGATCTTTGCGGAACGCCGGGCCCGCCAGGTCCACGTGACCCCAGCGCAGCTCGACGCCATCGAGGTGGTTGTAGACAAACTGGGCAGCGCACGCCGACTGGGCGTTCGCCCGGTTTCGCACTGAATTGCACATGTCGGCGATCTGGCTGGAGAACTCTTGCTTGAACAGCTCGGGCGCGAACAGCATCGGGTGCACAAGGTCGCCGCTGAGGTGACCGGCCGCGACCATGGCCTGCTCGAGCTCCGCGTCGTTGCACACGATCCCGGCGTGCACGACCCCGGTCGAGATCATCTGGGCCCCGGTGAGGGTCGCGGCGTTGATCACCGTGTCAGCTTGGAGTTCGCGGGCCGCCCAGCTGACACCGTCGGCGAGCAGCAGCCGGCCCTCGGCGTCGGTGTTGTTGATCTCGACCGTCTTGCCCGAGTGCATGGTCAGGATGTCGTCGGGCTTGAAGGCCGTGGGGCCGATCGCGTTCTCGGCCACGCACAAGACCAGCGAGACCCGGTGGGGGCAGCGCCCCTGCACGAGCACCCGAAACGCCCCGAGCACGGCCGCGGCCCCGCCCATGTCGCACTTCATGCCCTCCATGCCGCCGCGCGGTTTGAGGTGCAGACCGCCAGTGTCGTAGGTCACGCCTTTACCGACCAACGCGATGTGCCGCTGGCCCTCGAACTCCGCCGGCGCATGACTGGCGATCAACATGCGGGGGGCCGAGACCGCCGCGCGTCCGACCGCATGGATGCCCCCGAGCCCGCGCGTGGCCAGCTCGTCCCCGACGATCTCTTCGATCTGTACATCGAGCCCATCGAGCAGCGCGCGAGCACGGGCCGCGAAGGTCTCGGGGTCGAGCTCGCTGGGCGGCGTGTCGACCAGCTCCGCGCTATCGCGCACCGCAGCGACCGTGCCGACCACCCCCGCATCGGGCTTGATCGGCTGGCCTTTGCGATCGACGGCAAACAGTTGCACGCGCCGCTGCTTGCCGCTGCTCTTGCCGCTGTACTGCGGAAAGCAGCGACCCACCGCGATCGCCTGCGGGAGGATGTGGGCCGGGTCGTCGACGACCAGGACCACCGCCAGCTTGCCCTTGCCCGACTTGAGGCCCCCGATCACCCGACGCACGCACTCGGCCCGGCTCGCGGCGTTGTGGCGCGAGACCGTGTCTGGCAGCACCCCAACCCCCAAGATCCCAGGGTCACCCCCGGTCAGGGTCGTGGCCGAGGCCCCGAGATCCCCCGCGTCGATCGTTGTTGCGAGCTCCACGGCCAGGGCATCGAGCTTCTTGCCCAGCAGCTTGGGGAACCGACGCTTGTGAAAGACCGAGGTCGCGCCGATCACCGCGATGGTCTTTGCGCCCTTGAGCAGAGTCTTGGTGGACGAAGCGAATCCGATTGACGACACCGCCCCCGAGTATGCCGAAAACTCTGGCGATGGGCGACCGATTCATGGGTTTTTGTCGGCTGACCGATCGTCACCCCAGTCGTCACGGCGATCACCGAGCGCGAACTCAGCATTGACAAGCGGTCGCCCGGACCCGGATGCTTGTCCACCTGCACCCGATGAAATGGGCGCATCCCTCGTTGTTCGCGCGTTTGCTGGCCATGACGACTCCAACCTGCCGCCTATCGATCTCCGCCTTGTCGCTTGGGCTGATGGCCCTGCTGTCGCTGGCCCCTTCGCGCGCCCACGCGGCGCCACCCAGTGAAGTTGATGCGCCCGATGACGCTTCGGCCAGCCCGGACGCCGAGGTCACCGCCGCCGACTCCGAGATCGCGCCGCAGCCCGAGCCCGAGCCATCTCCAGTCGAAGACGCCGAAGACGTCGAGAACGTCGAGAACGTCGAAGACGAGAAGTACATGGAACCGGTGCCGGCCGAGGGCGACGCCGCGCCGGCTCCCAAGCCACCCGCCACGGTCGACAACATCGGCAGCAAGCACCGGATCACGTACACCAGCTTGTTGGCCCCGCGCATCAACCCACTCGGGCTCGAGGAGCGCCTGTGGATCGGCTACGAGTATCGGCTCTACGACAAAGACAAGACGATCCTCAACGGCAGCAACCTCGCCATTTACTTTCGTCCGATCGTCAACCCGGCGATCACCTTGATCGGGGCGACCGTGCAGGTTCAGCCGGCGGCGGTGCTGCGGCTGCGTGCGACCTACAGCTACGTGCAGTGGTTCGGCACCTTCCAGTTCATGCAGACCTACGAGTCGCCGCACGAAGACTACTCCGAGACCCGGCTCGACGCCCAAGCCGACGCTGGCGAGAACTACGTGACCGGCGGCCACCAGGTCGAGCTCGAGGCCCTGGTCCAAGCCCGCTACAAGGGCCTCGTGTTCCGCAGCGCGACGTTCGGGATCTACAACCATTACGACAACCTGCGCGGCGACGACGATCTGTTCTACGCGGTCCGCTACGACATCCTGGCGCCGGCGAAGGGTTGGATGATCACCAACGACACCGATCTGCTGTGGCTGCAGGACTTCAAGGGCCCACGCCACGCGACCGCGATGTTCGGCGCCCGCGCGTCAACGGTGATGCCGATCTACAGCGACGAGGTCTACGAAGAGGGCGACGTCATCGACAACCCCAACGGTCCGCAGTTCAAGCTGGGACCTGCGCTGGGCTACATCTTCTACGATCGGCCCGACCGCAAATTCAACAAGCCAACCCTGCTCATGATGCCGCAGTGGAACATCAAGCACCGCTGGCGGACCGGCCGCGACGTCAGCACGGCGATGCCCACGATCGTGATCGCCTTCGTGTTCTCCGGTCAGCTGTGGGGCAGCAAGAATTAGTGCCGGTCAGTTGGGTCCCCCCAGGGGATGACCCGCGGGTTAACCGTGACCCACCCGGCCTACTCGCGGCGACGCAAGGTCGACGACAGCCCCAGCAGGCCGAAGCCAAGCAACGCCAGCGGCGCCCACGGGCCCTGGTTCGAGCTGCCGTCACCGCTGACGGCACAGTTGCAGCCACGCCCGTTCAAACCGGCGTCGTTGCCAAACCCAAACCCCGCGGTGCCCGACTCGTCGCCGGCCGTGCCCCCGTCGGGCCCGCCGTCACCGTCGGGTCCGTCGTCGGCGCTGTCCCAGCCCGAGTCGCCGTCCTGATCGTCCGAGTCCCAGCCGTCCGAGGTGCCGTCGCCGTCGGTGTCCCAGCCGCTGTCGGAGGTCCCGTCGCCGTCGGTGTCCCACGTCGTCGAGTCGCCGTCGGCGGTCCCCCAGCTGTCGGAGGTCCCGTCGCCGTCCGTGTCCCAGCCGGTGTCGCCGTCGCCATCGCCCGAGCTCGAGCTCGAGCTGGTGAAGGTGCTCATGCCGGGATCGGGTTCATTCGTGGTCGGCTCGGGGTTCTCCGAGCAGTCGTTGAACGCACAGCAAGGATCAAACGAGATGTCCGAGATGATCGCCGCGAGCGCGGCCTCGAGCTCCATCTGGTTGTCGGCGTCGAAGAAGGCCTCTTGCCCGCCCGAGCCCCAGCCCGCCATGTTGGCCAGCTGCTGCTGGGCCTCGGGGGTTGCGAGCCCGTCGCCAAACCCGATCACGTAGGTCTTGACCCCCGCGTCGAACATCACCTGCATCGCGCCTTGGACCTGCGCGTCGGTCGAGTAGCCGTTGTACTGCCCGTCGGTGATCAGCACGTTCAGGTACTGGGTGGTGTCGTCGGTTGGGTACAGATCCGGCGGGTTGGCTTGGTAGTCCAGCAGGTTGTCGAACACCAGCTCGAACCCGCGGTGGGTGAAGGTGCCCGAGCCCTGACAGATCCCCGAGCCGCTTGGCAGGCACGCCGGCATGTGGCTGAGCGTCTGCTGATCAAAAAACGGCGGGATCACGCTGCCGTCCTTGAAGGTCCACGTGATGCTGGGGCCGCCCCATGGATCATCGCAGCCCGGCTCTTCGCACGAGGTGGTTGGGTCCAGCGCCCAGCCAAAGTTGTCTTGCATGCACGGCCCGTACTGGACCAGGACCTTCTCTTCGGGCGGGGCTTCGCCGCCGAACACCGTGAGCCCGAGGTGGATCAGATCCTCGACCGGGCGCCCGATCCCGTCGACTTCGACGTCGAACAGCGAGTTGTTGCCCGAGGCCAGCGCCGATCGTGCGCGATCCCAGCCAGTCTCACCGGGGCCGCCCGGCGCCATGCCAACGTTGAGCATGGACGACGAGGCGTCGAGCAGCACCATCAGGCGCGGCAGCCCGGCCGTGCACTCTGGCACGATGACTTGATCGGCGATCTCTTGCACGACCTGCCCGATCGCCTGAAACAGCTCCGCCGGGTTGTCGGCCGCGATCGACTCGGTCGTGCCGCCAGCGGCCGCGAGCTCGTTGGCGAACGGCAGGTCGCCCGCGTCGGCGACCGCGACCACGTAGGTCGGGATCCCCTGCAGGTCGAACAGCTCCGCGGCCGTGATCGACGGGTTGTCCTCGGGCGGCGACAGCTGCGGGAACCCGGCCTGGGCGGTCCAGGCACCATCGGTCACGACCATCAGCCCGTAGAAGCGCTCTTGCCCGGGGATCACGTCTTCGGGGTGATGCAGCTTGGACGCCCCGATCACGACCTTGGCGTGGTCGAGCGCGCCCTTGGTCCAGGTGCCGATGCCCGAGCAATTGCCAGGCCCGTTGGGACACAGCGGCGGCGGCGTGGCGGCCAGCGAGTCGATGATGTCCTGGCCGTTACACTCGAAGTAGTCCTTGTCCGGGGCCTCGGGGTCGTACCAGCCAACGTCCAGGCTCTGGCCGTCGACGATCCCCGACATGTCCCCCGGGATCACCGTGCCGAACCCGCCGGGATCCGGGTCGTGCCCGTAGCGCATCAGCGCGACGTGCATGTTCTCCTGGAAGTAGCCCTGGTTGGTGGTCATCAACGCCGAGATCGCGTCAACGGCCACCTGCCAGCGGGTCTGGCCCATTCCAAACGGCTCGCTCATCGACGACGAGTAGTCGAGCACGATCATGAAGTTGGGCTTCTTGAACGTGCAGTCGTTCTCTTCGAAGCAGTCGTTGCCGCCGCCAGCCACCGCGACCGGATCCCGCGAAGTCATGAACGCCAGCCCGATCCCGCCAAGCAGGGCGAGCTGAAGCGCGAGCCGACGATGAGCCGGTGAAATTGCGAGTCGTCGCATGATCGTTCCAGTTCCCCCCGAGATCACATGGTCGCACGAACCACTGGTTTCGATCACCAGCGGCTCCAGCGCCTACCGAACGGCCCCGACAGGCGAGCGTTTGGGGTGAGCGAAGGGGGCTCCGCCGCCGAAGCGAGGGGGCTTTTTGAAAGCCTCCTCGAAAATGGTACGAGCCGACAGGCGAGCGTTTGGGGTGAGCGAAGGGGGCTCCGCCGCCGAAGCGAGGGGGCTTTTTGAAAGCCTCCTCGAAAACAGTAGGCCCGAGTCGAGCGCGCAGCGCTCGATTCGGGACTAAGGAGCGACGTGGGCGGCGTCGCCGGCCATCAAGTCGGCGACCCAGTCGACCAGCAGCACGCCGTCGACCGTGAGCGTGTAGTAGTCCGACTTGCTCAGGTAGGTGTGGCTGTTGCCGGTCTTGAAGAAGGTCCCGAAGTCCGGCCCAACCAGCACGTTGTCGCGCAGATCGTAGAGCGCCTCTTGGAAGTCGGGGAAGCTGGGGAACAGGGCCGTGCAATTGTTGGCCCCGAACCCAAAGAAGCTCGAGATCGTGCTGTCGGCGTGCGACGAGATCAGCCCCTTGGGCGCGTTGGGGTACTTCTCCTGGACGTAGGTCAGGTAATTGTAGAGGCCGCCGCCGTCTTGCCCAAAGCAGGCCGGGCAGTCCTGGGGCAGCGACGCGTCGACGTTCCACACGTCGCGGAACTGCTGCTGCAGGCAGGGCGCGAGGTACTCGTCGCGGAAGATCGGACCCGAGTCGTCGATCAACACGACGTCGTTGTTGGGGAACGCGTCGGCGATCGTGGCGTAGTTGGAGGCCGCTCCAAACCCGCCGCCGCTCTCGCCGGTTGCGACCACGTCGGCGGTGTCGGGGAAGGTGTCGACGATGCGCTCGAGCGCCAGCAACACGTTGTCGTGACCCACGAACATCTGGCCTTGTGGCCCACCGGGCACGTTGCCGTTGGATGTGCTGCCGAAGAACACGTCCCCCGTGCAGTACGGCAAGTACACGAAGTTGTAGTCCATCATCGGGTTGTCGGGGTTCTCGTTGTCGAACAGGCCGCCGTAGGGGCCTGGACTGAACTTCCCGGCGGGGATGCTGGCTGGGTTGGCGAGGCAGCTCAACGAGTTGAAGCAGGCGCCGCCGCCCTCCATGTAGATCGCTAGCAATGCGTCATTGTTGGCGTAGCGGACTCCGATCCCGGCGGGCGAACCGTCGCGGCAGAACATCCCGTCGATCTCGACGTAGAGCCACTCGCCAACGGGGGCGGTGGGCAGCGGGTTGCCAGGATCGCCGTCGCCGTCGCCGTCGCCGTCGCCGGTCGGGTCACCGTCGCCGTCACCCGGATCGCCGTCACCGTCGCCGGTGTCGCCGTCGCCGGTGTCGCCGTCGCCGGTGTCGGTCGGGTCACCATCGCCGTCACCCGGGTCGCCGTCGCCGTCTCCCGTCTCGTCCGTCCCGGTCATGCCCTCACCGGCGGGTTCATCACCACACCCGATCGTCAAGACAGGGACCAGCAATGCAAGCAACGGGAGCTTTTTCATGCGCACGGTGCCATCCTACGGGTGTGTCGAACGGCACTCAAGGCCAAATTAGTGGTGTTGCGATGATCACTCCGGCCAGACCCAGAAACACGCATTCAGCGCACCCTTAGGTCTGGTTGTAAGCCCGACCGCGAATCAGCGTAGCCTTGCCCAGTGCCCCGCAGGCTCGAGCGCTCAGAACCGGTAGCCAAAGGTCAGGGTGAAGCGCGGCCTGAACCCGTCGGCCGTGAAGATGCATTGGCCGGGGACCGTGCAGATCTGCGTGGAGCGCTGGACCACCCCCATGCGCCGCAGCCCGCCGGAAAACCCAACGTTGACGTGCCGGGTCAAGTCCCACGACCACCCCATCGAGAGCCCGCCACCCAGCGCGACCGTGCTCAACATCGGCAGCGAGACCGCGAATTGGTGGCCAACCGTGAAGGTCGCCGCAAAGTACACGCCCGTCCACGGCCGCTTGAACCAGCCGACCACTTCCAAGGTGTGGCCAAAGCCAACGAGGTGGCCGTAGCCGGGGTTGGGGTAGGCGTACTCGAGCTGCGCACCCAGGCTCAGGTGCCGTCCGAGCCCGCGTCGGTACCCGATGTCGACGCCAGCGTGATCGCCAAGGGTCATCGCGTCGAGGAACACCTGGTTGCCGTCGCGCGGATCCAAGAACTCCCAGCGGTCGCGGATCGGATCGATGGCCAGGGCCCGCCCGGGCGCCAAGCACCCGAGCGCGACCAACCCGGAGAGGCAGCGTGAGGCCACGCGCGCCAGCTGCCGCCGCGATGTTCGTCGCCGCCGGGCTTGGCCTGGCGCTTGGCGGCTGCACGGAGATCCCGGACATCGCGTACGAGACCCAGCACTTCGAGATTGCGCCTGACTTCGACTATCCAATCTGCGCGGGCACGTTAGCCTACTTCGAGTCGCACCTGCGTTTCGTCGAGTCGTCACTGTCGCGAACTGTCCCGTTTGGCGAACGCATCAGGTTCTACTGGATTACAAAGAACCTCGATAGTTGGTGCAGTGAGCGGGCGCTTGGCTGCTACTACCCTGGCACCCGCGTCATCATCGGCACGGGCGAGAGCGTCAGCCACGAGATCGTCCACGCGGTGCTCAACGCCGAGGCGCAGACCAATTACTTCCTCGAGGAGGGCGTCGCGGAGCTCTACTCGGGGGTCGGGGCCTACCGTCGGCCCGCGCACGACTCCCGGCCCGATCCCAGCGAGCTGCTGTGGCTGTCGCCAACGGACTACCGGTTTGGCGAGCTCGACTACGCCGTCGCCGCGCACTTCATGGCCTACGTCGAGCACCAGTTCGGCGACGGCTCGACCCGTGGGATCGCCGACGTGGTCGTGACCGCCGCCGGGCCACCCGAGCTCGAGGCCAGCTTCAAGCGCTTCACCGGGGTCAGCTTCGCGCAGCTCGGCGAGGACTACGACCGCTACGCCAGCAACTACTATCGGGGGCTGCACGACGAGGACATCACGCCGATCGAGACCAAACGCTGGATCGACGTGTCACTGCGCTGCGATCAGGACGACACCTTTGGCCCGCTCCCCGACGCTTCGCCGGGCATGTACCGCAGCCTCCGCCTCGAGCTCGATGAGCCGCGTACCGTCGACATCGAGCTGCGCGCACCCGAGCGGGTCAGCGTCGAGATCGTCGACGTTCGCCGCGAGCGAAGCTACGGCGTCGTCCTCGACTTTCGCCATCCCAAGCCAAGCGGGGCGCACGAGCACCCGATCGTCCGCGGTGGCGAGTCGACCGCCGTGCATCTGCGCGCTGGTACCCACCTGCTGACGATCTCGCAGTCCGACTACGAGTACAGCGACGCGTTCTTGCGCGTGGACCCCCGCCAATTCCCGCGCGGCGACGACAGTCAGTAACCCGCGCGTCACGCATCGCCTCTCACGCATCGCGTGCCACACGCGAGTCGTCCGCGTACCTTGTTGTCCAAGATTTCACGCTAGCGCCCCTGACGACCCTCTGTGGATGGGCTATGGCGGCGAGCGAGGCTACCCTCGCCGCGCGAACAGATGTCCCACCCAATCCCAGACTATGATCTCGACCAGCCGACCAGCGCAGACCTGGTTGGTTCGCTCGAGCAGATCATGGGTCCCGACCAGACACGCAGCGCGATCGACCGCGCCCTTCATGCGCTCGGCGCGGAGACCGACGAGCTCACGCAGCTGTCCTCGGCCGAGCTGCTCGATCTCGCGAACATCCTGATCAAAGAGCGCGGCCTGATCAGCGTGTTGGCCCGCTCGTTCTCGATTCGACTGAGCAGCTACCTGCTGTTGGAGGCTGGGGGCCGTTGACCGGGGCAGACCAGCCGCCCCCCGCGCGCGCCCGGCTCGAGGAGCTCGCGGCGCTGCGGCTCGGCGACGCGCTCGACGACCCGATCGTCCAGTCCCTGGTCGACCGCGCCGCAGACCAGCTGCAGCTACCGGTGGCGGCGGTGTCGATCTTGCTCGACTCGGCCCAGTACTTCATCGCCAGCCGCGGACTCGAAGGATGGATCGGCGCGGCCCAGGGCACGCCCGGGGAGTGGGCGTTTTGTCGCCACACAGTCGACGCGCGCGCGCCTTTCCTGGTCGAGGACGCAGGCTCCCACCCCGTGGTCCGCGACAACCCGCTGGTCCGGATCGATGGGATCCGCTGCTACTTGGGGATCCCGCTGATCACCAGCAACGACCACGCGATCGGCACGCTGTGTGTGCTCGGCGACAAGACCCGAGCGTTCTCGGCGTCCGAAGTCGAGACGCTGCGCGAGCTCGCTGGGCGCGTGATGACCAACCTGGAAACCCGCCGCGTGGCGCTCTGACGTCTAGAGCGACGACCAGCTTGAATTCACGACGGCAGGGACGGCCCCAGGCGTGCACTGGTGCGTGGGGTTTAGCGGTTCGCCGGCGCGATCACTCGCTCGGTCCGGCGAGATCGGAGTCGGCCGCGCGCACCATCACGATCCGACTGGCCTGCTCGAGGTCGGCCGCGCAGCGAAACCCGAAGTGGTGAAACGGCTCGTTGCGTGGCACGTGCGGCCGGCGAAAATAGGTCATCGCCCGATCGGGCCCCCAGTACCAGCTGCCGCCGCGCACGACCTTGTGCTTGTGGGTCGTGCAGTCGTCTTCGCCGTCGCAGGGGCCGCGCGGGTTGACGCCAAAGCAGGCGTCGCCGCACTCCGCGTACGAGCTCGAGTACCAGTCGTTGACCCACTCGAACGAGTTGCCGGCCATGTCGTAGAGCCCGTACTGGGTCGGCGGGCGCGATCCGATCTCCCAGACCCGGCCGGTGTCAGGCTTCTCGCCGGCCTTCTTGACCCCGCAGCCGCGCCCGAGCTCCTTGGTCTTGATGATCGCCAGCTCGCAGGTCGCTTCTTCTTCGCCCCAGGGGTAGGTGCGCCCGTCGGTTCCGCGCGCGGCCTTCTCCCACTCCGACTCGGTCGGCAGCCGCTTGCCCTGGGCCACGCAGTAGGCCCGCGCGTCGAACCAGCTGACCCCGTTGACCGGCTGCTGCGGGCGATCGAAGTCCAGGTACTGCGGGCCAGACTTGGGGCACGCGCCGGCCTTCTCGCACGCCTTGTACTGGGCGTAGGTGACCTCGTTGCGATCGATCCAGAAGGTCTGCAGCCAGATCTCGGCCCGCGGGCGCGCGTGCTCGGGGCCCTCGTCGGCGCCGCGGATGAACGCGCCGCCGGGGATGCACGACATCTCGTCTGGGCCGGCATCGCAGGCGAGCATCGGCGTGCCGTCGGGGGCCGCCGGCAACACATCGGGGGCGGCGATCTCCTCGCCGGAGGTCTCGCCCGCGTCGGCTGCGTGCGCGTCGCTTGGCTCGGGCGATGGCGCGGGGGTTGGCGCAGGCGCGACCTGGTCGGCGGGATCGGGCGTGCTCGGGCGCGTCTGCGCGTCACTGCACGCCACGAGGCCCGACGAGGCAATACACAGGACAGCGAGCGCGACCGCGGGCTTGGGACCCATGGGGGCGGTCCATACCATCCCCCGCCATGCTATGACAGCGCGGCCTTGGGCTACCGCAGCCTCCGCGAGTGCGTTGTCGACCTCGAGCGTCATGGACGGCTGGTCCGCGTCGCCCAGCCGCTCGATCCCAAGCTGGTGATCCCCGAGATCCAGCGCCGGCTGTACGCGGCGGGCGGCCCGGCGGTGTTGTTCGAGCGCGTCGAGGGCAGCCCCTTCCCTGCCGTGTGCAACTTGTTCGGGACGCCCGAGCGCGCGCGCTTCTTGTTTCGTGACAGCTTGGCGCTGGTCGAAGCCGCGATCGCGGCCAAGGCCGATCCCACCGCGGTCCTGCGGGCGCCGTGGAAATTTTGGCGGCTCCCGTTCGCGGGGATCCGCTCGCTGCCGCGGACGCGCTGGGTTCGGGCGCCCGTGTTGGCGCACCGCACCAGCCTCGACCAGCTGCCACAGATCGTCAGCTGGCCCGACGACGGCGGGGCGTTCATCACCTTGCCGCAGGTCTACAGCGAAGACCCAGACGACCCCCGGCCGCTGCGCTCGAACCTGGGCATGTACCGGGTCCAGCTGTCGGGCAACGACTACGCGGCGGACGAGGTCGGCCTGCACTACCAGATCCACCGCGGCATCGGGGTTCACCACAGCGCCGCCGCCCGCCGCGGCGAGCCCTTGAAGGTCAGCATCTTCGTGGGCGGGCCGCCGGCCCACACCTTCGCGGCCGTCATGCCCCTGCCCGAAGGGCTCTCGGAGCTGGTGTTCGCGGGCATGCTCGGGCGTCGTCGCGTCCGCCTGCGCGAGCACGAGGGGTTTCGGATCGCCGCCGACGCCGATTTTTGCATCGTCGGCACGATCGATCCCCGCGCGACCAAGCCCGAGGGGCCGTTCGGCGATCACCTGGGCTACTACTCCCTGCGCCATGATTTTCCGGTCATGCGCGTGCACGCGGTCTGGCACCGCGAGGCCGCGATCTGGCCGTTCACCGTGGTCGGGCGGCCACCGCAAGAAGACACCAGCTTTGGCAAGCTGATCCACGAGCTGACCGGGCCCATGGTCCCCGCTTCGATCCCGGGTCTGCATGCGATGCACGCCGTCGACGCGGCGGGGGTCCACCCGCTGCTGCTCGCGGTCGGCTCCGAGCGCTACGTTCCGTACCGGCCGGACCGCCCGCAAGAGCTGCTGACGATCGCCAACGCGATCCTGGGGTTCAACCAAGCGTCGCTGGCCAAGTACCTGATGATCGTCGCGCGCGACGACGCCGAACCCAGCGCGCTCGACCCTGGCGACGAGGCCTCGTTCTTGGACCACGTGCTGCGGCGGGTCGACTGGACCCGGGATCTGCACTTTCACACGCAGACCACGATCGACACTTTGGACTACTCGGGCTCGGGGCTCAACGCCGGGTCCAAGCTGGTGATCGCCGCTCGCGGTGCGCCGATCCGCGAGCTCGCCCGCGCGCGCCCGCAGCTGTCGCTCCCGCCTGGGTTTGGTGAGATCGAGCTCGCGCTCCCCGGCGTGCTCGCGATCTCCGGCCCGGCGTTCGTGGACCCAGCCACCGGCTACGCCAGCGCCGAGCAGCTCGCGGCCGCGCTCGAGCCCGCGCGTGCGCAGCTCGAAGGGCTGCCCTTGATCGTGCTGGTCGACGACGCCGCGTTCACGGCCCGCACCCTGCACAATTTTTTGTGGGTCACCTTCACGCGCAGCAACCCCAGCCACGACGTGCACGGCGTGGGGTCCAGCGTCCAACACAAGCACTGGGGCTGCTCCGGGTCGCTAATCATCGACGCGCGGGTCAAGCCTTGGCACGCGCCCCCGCTCGTCGAAGATCCGATGGTCACCGCAAAGGTCGACGCGCTCGCGGCCGCGGGTGGGCCGCTGCACGGCCTGCTCTGAGCTTCCGACCTGCCGGATCGCGCCGTCGTCGTTCACGGTCCAAACGCCGGGTCAGCTACTATCGAATCATCCAGCGTCGGATACAACGACGAGAAAGTTGCGGGCTCGCCTTGGGCGGATGGCACTTCGCCCGGGTTTCGAGCGTGGCAAGGTTCATGAGGGATGTCTGCCTTTCAGCGATTGATGTGCGTGGTCATCGTTGGGTGTTGGGTGGTTGTTTGTGGTGACTCGAACTCCCTCGAACCAGTCGAGTCCGGCGAATACGTGCTCATCGAGCCCTTCGGCCCGCTCAGGCCGGGCTACGAGGACCTCGTCGGCGCCCAACTCATCATTGACCGAGACGCCAACACCTCGATCATTCGCTACACGCGCGAGGGAACCACTTACGAAGTTCGACACACGTTGGATGGGCCCTGACCGCGCAGCCAGCCCGCCACGACCTCGCAGCTAGCGCTAGCACGCGGAAGCGCTTCCAACGCAACCCAACGCGGATGCGTTGCGTTGCGTTGCGTTGTCCGGGGTCGCGAGTGACTCGGCGCTCAGTTGCCGGCCGGGTGCTTCGAGCTCTTTTGCCCAACCTCGATCTTCAGCAAGCCAACCGGCGCATTCGGACCCGCGCCAAACCCGAAGTTGACCACGAACAAGGACTTCTTGTCGGGGCCGTATTGACCGAACGCGGCGGTGGACGGGAACATGAGGCCATCGCTGCCATCCGCGATCGTCGTGGCTACGCCGCTGTCACGATCGATGCGCAGGACCGACGAGTGGAAGTTTGACACGAGCATCACGTCGCCCTTCTTGTCGATCGCAATGCCGTCTGCGCCGCGCAGGTGCTCGCCCGCGGCGATCACGGAGAGCACCCCCGCCTGCCCGCAATTGTCCTCGATCTCGATCAGCGCGGGGACCTGCGAATTGGTGACGAGGACCGTGCCCGTCTCTTCGTCGTAGGCGATGCCGTTCACGCCGATCGGGAACGGGACCGGCGAGACTTGGGGGTCACCGACGAGCAGCTGATCTTGGACCCAGAGCTGCGGGACACTCGATCCGGCTTCGACCTTGTAGACCGAGCCGCTGATCGACTCCGTCACATACATGTTGCCGTCTTCGTCGAAGGTGAGGTCATTGGGAAACTGGTCACCGCCAAACGCGACGACCCGGACCGTGCTGCCGTCGTCGTCGACCCGCCAGATCCCGCTGGTCGCGGGGTCGAACGAGCCCAGCGCGGCGTACAGATCGTCCCCGTCAAACGCCATGCCAAGCAAGAACCCACTTCCGGGATTGAGCCACGCGTGGGTGCTGCCAACCTTGGTTTTTCGGTCAATGCGGCGGATCTCGCCGGTCCCCGCCAACGTGACGTAAATGTCCCCATTTGGGGCAACCGCGACGCCTTCGGGGAGCTCACCCACAGCCGCGTTGTAGGACTCCACAACCTGAACTTGTGCTGCCAATACGGGAGTTGACACCAATAAAACAATGGATGCGATTGCGTACTTCATCGGACCGGACTCCTGTCGTTGTAAGCCCATCGGCATCGCCATGATGCGATGTCGACACGATAGTGCATTGACGCGATAAATTGATCAAGCCGAGTGGCTGGTTTGGATGGTGCACGACATTAACTACACTCGAGGGTCGCAGGGGTAGACAAAGTCGCGCGATGGATGAGCAACACCTACATCATGCTAATCCGGCAGATTTCCCGCGCGAACGCTCGTTCTGGCCGCAATTCACCCAAAACCCATCGCGCGTGAGTCACGATCCAGGGCGCGTTATCGCCCCTCCCGCGGGCAATGGTCGTCCGGCGGTCACCACAACATTGGTAACACTTGCCGCGGGACGATTACGCCCCGGGTTGGTCGTCATTCAATCGCCACATCGCCCGCGGCGACCCGTGTACGGGGGTCGTCGGGCCGCGGCGGGTCGCTGGTGGTGGCGCGCAGATCGAGGCTCCAGCCGACCCGCTGGGCCGCAGGACTGCGCAGCCGAAACACAATCGGGGGCAGCTCCCCGGCGCCCGGCGGCGGCACCCGGGTGTCTTCGACCTCGACCATGTACCCGCTCGCGCCGCTGGCGAAGCGCCGCTCGAGCAGGAACTCGCCCGCGGCGGACTCGCGCTCTTGCGTCCACACCCGCAGCACCCCCTGACGAAACAGGTCACCGGTTGGAAACGCGTGACCGATCGCCCCCGGGCGCAAGGTCACCTCGACGAACACGCTGCCGCCCTCGCGCCGGGCCACGACGGCGACCCGCACAGCCGCGCCCACCAAGGTCGGATCCTGCATGCCAACGAACGCGTGGCTGCGATGCGGCGCGCCCGCTTGGTCAACCACTGGCATGTGACAGTCGCTGCAACCAACCTGCGCCGCCGCGGCGCGACTGCGCGACCACTCGCCGTAGGTGTCCTGCAGCCACGCCGTGGGGTCGTAGGCCAGGCCCTCGGACGGATCGATCGGTAAGAACCGGAACTGATGACAGGCCGCGCAGGTCTGACTGGTTTCAGCTCGGGCGAGGGCTTCTCGCCCGCTTGCGGACGCTTTCGTAGACTGGTTCACTGCGCGCACCAGCGTCTCGCCCTCGACGTGACAGCTGACACAGTCGACCCCGTCTTGGGCCGCGCGGGCGCTGGGGTCTGGCCCATCGCCCGCTCCCAGGCTCCGCGGGGCGTGGCAGGCGACGCAGCTCGGATCTGGATCAGCGGCGTACTCGCGGGCGACCAGCGGGTCGAGCCAGGCCCGCGCGTGACCAGAGCCCCGCCACTCCTGCGTGATCGCCCGATGGCAGGGCTGGCAGTCGTCGCTGGTCGCCGTCGCGAGCCGCGTGTGGTTCGCACCCGAGCGCGGCTCGCCACTGCGCAGCTCGGCGCGGCCGCACGCCGCTCCAAGCATCAGCGCAACCGAGGCCGCGACCCCACGCCAGCGCATGACGCTCATGACGGGTCAGGATCCAACGCGTCGTCACAGGTCGCGTCATCCCCCCACGGCGGCCGGATCGGCACAATCTCCACGCGTCGGTTGAGCGCCCGCCCCTCCGCCGTGCGGTTGTCCGCGATCGGTACGTCCGGGCCGTAGCCAACCGCCCGCAGCCGCTGCGGCTCGATGCCCTGGCGGATCAGATAGTCGCGCACGGCCTCGGCCCGGCGGCGACTTGGCTGGCGGCGGCGCAGCTGTGGCGCGCGCTCGTCGATGTGCCCCGCGATCTCCAGCTCGATGGTGGGATAGCGGGCCAGCACCCCGGCCAAGCGATCCAACACGGGGCGCGACGCCGGCTCGATGTCCCACTTGTCCGGCGGAAACTCGAGCCCTTCGATCACGCCGATGACCTCGGCGAGATCCGCAGGCAGCACGTCGGGGCAGCCGTCGAGATCATCGAAGCCATTGACGCACTCGCGCTGTTCGGGGCAGGCGTCGTCGGGATCGAGCACGCCGTCTTGGTCGGCGTCACGCAGCGGGCAGCCATCGGGCGGTAGACCCGGCTCACCCGGGCACTTGTCGCTCGAACCCGCGACGCCGTCTTTGTCGGGGTCGGGCTCGGGCTCGGGCTCGGGTGCGACCACAGCGAGCGGATGCTCGGACCCGGGCGCGACCTCGTCCGACGCGCACGAGGCATGGGCCAACGCCAACGCCAACGCCAACGCCATACATTCCGCGCGAACGAACATCCCCCCATGGTACGGGGTCTCGCATCCCGTGGGCGAGCAGGCCCGGATTTCGCCAGCGCAGGGCCAATTGGCTCGGCTCAGCCCGCGTACTCGGGATCGTTGTCTGGCGGCTCCTCGGATCCCGCGATCACGATCGGCTTGGCGAGCTTGGCCCACTCGGGGATCGGGTGCGGCCGCCAGTCTTCGTCGCAGTGTGGATCCGCGAGCTTGGGCTCGTCGGGCGTGACCAGGTTGCCGGCCCCGAGCAGCGCGACGATCAGCGCGCGCGCGTCGGCAGGCCCGGACACGCGATCGATCGCTTCAACGAAGAATTCGTCGCTGTCCTCGCGCACGTGCAGCGGCAGGTGACGGACCCCCGCGATGTGCAGCTCGCCATCGTCGGCCTGGACCAGGCTCAGATACAAGAGCAGCGAGCTGCGGCGCCCCAGCTCCGGCTGGTGGCTGGCAAAATTGCCGAGCGAGTAGAGCACCAGCCCCTCGCGGCCATCTTCACTTACCAGCTTGGTCCACGGCTGGACCACGTGCGGGTGACTGCCGATCACCGCGATCGCCCCCGCGTCGATCCACCGCTGCGCGAGCTTTTGTTCGGCTTCGCGCGGGGTGTGAACGTACTCCTTGCCCCAGTGCGGGGTCACGATCACGGCGTCGACCTTGGCCGCGCGATTGTGGTTGCGCCCGGTCGACCGCAGCTTGCGGATCACGGCCTCGACCGCCGACCCCGAGCCGCACTGCAGCACCTGATCGAGATCGTCGGGGACCCGGTTGGTGTTCCTGGTGCAGGCGATCCACGCGATCTCGAAGCCCCCCACCTTGGTGATGGTGTAGAGCCGCTCGAGCTCGCCCGATCCGCGGGTGCCAACGAATTCGAGCTTGGCCTTGCGCAGCGCCGCGACCGTGCGATCAACCCCGACCGGGCCGCGATCCAGCGAGTGGTTGTTGGCCGTCGACACGATGTCGATCCCTGCCGCGACCAGATCCTTGGCGATCGAGGCGTGATAGTTGAAGCGGGGATAGCTGGTGTAGACGACCCGATCGAATGTGCGACCGGGATCCTCGACCTCCAAGAAGTCTCGATCGAGCCCGTACGCCATGGGGCCCTCGAGGTTGAGGTAGGTCAGATCCGGCTCGGCGAGCAGGTCGGCGATACCAGCCCACAGCACGGCCGCCCCTTGCTTGGACGCGTACGCTTGCTCCTGCAGCTCGTGGTGCAGCAACAGGTCGCCACCGAACGCCAGCGTGATCCGCTTGCCTGGCGAGCACGCGCCGTCAAAGCGCAGGTAGTCCTCGGGCAGCGTCCATGCAGGCTCGGGCGCGGGCTCGGGCGCCGCCTGCCCGGGTGGGTCCGGCTGGGCGGGCGCGCGGGTGGGGTCGAGCGCGTCGGCCCCCACGAGCATGGCCTGGGCCGCGCCCAAGGCCGCGCCCGCGTCCGCTTCAGGATCTGACACACCCCATGCACCAGACCGGACCAGGCCTGGCTCGACCGCCCCATCGTCGACCGGGGCTGGCTTGTTGCAACCAACCGTCAGCATGATCGCCGCCAACGGCGGCGCCCAGTGACGACGTGAGAAACCAGAGCGAGGCACCTGCGGGGATTGTAGTCGGTCTCCGCCGACCTGAGCTACCCGCGGCCCAGCCATGCTGTACGCTGGGACCACGTGTCGAGCCAGCCTCCCTTCGACGGTCCCCCGCTGTTGACCGACACCCTGGCCGCGCCGCCAAGCGCCGCGCTCGGGGTCGGCAGCCTGCTCGCAGATCGCTACCACATCACCGGCGTGCTCGGGGACGGTGGCATGGGCGCGGTCTACCTCGCCGAGCACGTCACCCTGGGCAAGCTCGTTGCGATCAAGGTGCTCAAGCCCGAGCTGACCAACGACTCACACCTGGTCGAGCGCTTCTTTCGCGAAGCCCGGGCCACCGCCGCGGTCGAGCACGAGAACATCATCGACATCCTCGACTTCGGGCAGACCCCCGACTACGCGTACTTCGCGATGGAGGCGCTCGACGGCTGCGAGCTCGCCCACATCGTTGGCCGCGGCCGCAGCATCGGCTGGGCGCGGGCCAAGCCGATCATCGTGCAGATCGCCCGGGCGCTCGCGGCCGCGCACCGAGCCGGCATCGTCCACCGGGACATGAAGCCCGGCAACATCTTCTTGATCACCCGGCACGGGACCGCCGACTTCGTCAAAGTGCTCGACTTTGGCATCGCCAAGGTCGACGACGGCGCGCAGCTGACCCAGGTCGGCATGGTGTTCGGCACCGCCAGCTACATGGCCCCCGAGCAGGCCACAGGCGGCGAGATCGATGGCCGCGCCGATCTTTACGCGGTCGGCTGCATGGTGTTCGAGATGCTCAGCGGCGTGGTCCCGTTCCCCGGCGACAACTTCATGAAGGTGCTGCGTCAGCACGTGACCGAGCGGCCTCCCCGGCTGCGCGACGTCGCCCCGCAGCTCGACGTGCCCGCCCACGTCATCGATGGGGTCGAGGCGCTGATCTTCAAGGCGCTCGGCAAATTTCCGAACGAGCGCTTCGCCGACATGGTCGAGTTCGAGCGGGCCGTGCTCGCGCTCGACGGCGCGCTGCCTCGCGCGCTCGACCACGGCGCCCCGCTCCCGGCGACGTTGATGGGCCACGCGGAACAACCGCCCCACAGCCAGGCCCACAGCCAGGCCCACAGCCAGGCAGCCGGCTACGCCGAGCAACCCGTGGCCGGTCCGCCAACCGACTCGACCGTGATGATGCCAGGCATGGGCGAGGCGGCCCTCCACCCGTCCCACGCCCAGGCGCTCACCCCGATCGCGTATTTGTTCGTCGCGTTCGCGCATGGCACCGACGGCGTGCTGACCACCGAAGAGATGCGGGCGCTCGCGGACCGGCTGCGCCGCTGGGGTCCGCAGGTCGGGCTCGACGGCATCGGCCACGTGCTGCGCGACACCGTGCTCGGGTATCGGCGCGAGCCCAACAAGATCGGCGCGCTCGCCCAGTGTCGCGCGCAGCTGGCCGCCAGCTTCCCCCCCGCCAGCCTCACCCAGCTCGTCGTGGATCTGCGCGAGATCGCCTCGGCCGACGGAAACATCTCGGAGTCCGAGCAGCAGTTCGTCACCGACACCGCTCGGGCGTTCGGGCTGCAGGGCGACAACCGGCTGAGCTCGCTCGCGTTCATGTACCTCGCGCTGGGCTCGGCGACCCAGGGGACCGTGGCCGCGACCGAGATGAAAGTGCTGGGCGAGCAGCTGCGCCAGTGGGCACCCGCGGCGTCGATGACAGAGACCGCCACCGCGCTGCGCGAGGCGGTCAACGAACACAAGGCGCTGCGCAGCGTCGAGGCTCGCCTGGATCGCGCGCGCGCGGCCGCCGAGACCCTGCGCCACTCGACCGACGCCGAGACCCTACGCCACGTGCTCGCGGATCTGTGGCGGATCGCCGGCGCCGACGGTCACATCTCGCCCGAGGAGCAGCGCTTCATCATGGAGATGGTCCAGCGCTTCGGCACGCAGGCGGTTTGACCCCAGCCGGCCGACCCCAGCCCGACTCCACCCCCGGCCCGGGTGACGCCGCCCACCGAGCCACGCGGCCGCCAAGCCCCGACCGTTGGGACGAGTGCCCCACCCTGTTACGCTCGAACGACTGCCAACGACCACCTCGGTGCTCCGTGTCTGATCTGCCCCCGCCGTCCCACCAACCGCCACCCGCCGCGGCCGAGCCCGACAAGCTGCTCGGGACCGTGCTCGCCGAGCGCTACAAGGTCCTCGACCGCATCGGCGAGGGCGGCATGGGTTCGGTCTACGTCGGCCAGCACGTGACGCTTGGCAAGAAGGTCGCGCTCAAGGTCCTCAAGTCCGAGCTCTGCTACGACAAGACGATCGTCGAACGGTTCTTGCGCGAGGCCAAGGCGACCTCGAGCATCGAGCACGAGAACGTCGTCGACATCCTGGACTTCGGCCACACGCCCACGGGCTCGGCGTTCTTCGTGATGGAGTTCCTGCGCGGCCAAGAACTCACCCACGTGATCGAGCAGGTCGGTCGGGTGCCCTGGCCGCGCGCCCGCGCCATCTTGATCCAGACCGCCTATGGGCTGGGGGCGGCCCACGACAACGGCATCATTCATCGCGACATGAAGCCGGGCAACGTGTTCTTGATCAAGCGCAGCGGCCGGGCGGACTTCGTCAAGATCCTCGACTTCGGGATCGCCAAGGTCGAAGACGAGGACGCGCTGACGCGGGCCGGCATGGTGTTTGGGACCGCCGCGTACATGGCCCCCGAGCAGGCCACCGCCGGCGAGCTCGACGGCCGCGCCGATATGTACGCGCTGTCGTGCATGGCCTTCGAGATGCTGACCGGGCGCCTGCCCTTCGACGCCAAGCACCCGCTCAAGATGCTCAACTGCCACATCCGCGAGCCGGCGCCCAGCATGCGCTCGCTGGTGCCCGAGGCCAACATCCCCGAGGCCGTCGACGCGGTGATCTTGCGCGCGCTGTCCAAGCTGCCCAGCGAGCGCTACCCAGACATGTACGCGTTTGCGAGCGCGCTCGAGGCGATCCCGGCTAGCGAAGCTGCACCGGTTCACCCGAATCATGCAGGGCCGCCCCCAGTCGCGCTCGAGGCCACGGTCAACATCGATCTCGAGTCGATGAAGGCCATGCAGGCCCGCGAGCAGGCCCGCGCGCGCGCCCAGTCCGAGCAAACCAGCGAGCGCACCGAGCCCCGTCAGGTCGTGCTGCCCAAGGGCAGCCCCCGCCAGGCCCCGCTCGCCCAGCCGCCGATCCATTCCAAGCCGGGCGGGGCCAAGCCGGGCGGGGCCAAGCTGGGCGGGGGCAGGCTGGGCGAGGGCAGGCTGGGCGAGGGCAACAACAAGCGCCCTCCCCGACCCCAGCCGCGGCGGGCCCCGGTCTCGGCGACCATGGCCATGACCTCGCCGCCGCCGGTGATCCCCGGCGGGATCACCCCGCTCCCGCTCCCGCCCGAGCTCCCCGCGCTCGCGTGGGTGTTCGTTGGCCTGGTCGAGAGCGCCGACGGTCACCTGACCAACGATGATCTCCACGCCGTCGCCAAGCGCCTCAACCGGTGGGTCCCAACGCTGCCGCTCGAGCAGATCAGCTCCTTGGTCCGCCACACGATCGCCGACTATCGGGCGCTGCCAGACGTCGCAACCCGCGGCGCCCGAACCCGCGAGTACAACACCGAGCTCGCCAAGCTGCTCCCGCGCAAGCGCCTGGCCGAGGTCTTGTCTGCGCTCTACGAGATCGCCAGCGACGACGGTGAGATCCGCGACCAAGAGCTGCGCTTCATCGTCAACAGCACCCAGCAGCTGGGCCTGAGCCCGGACCCGCGCCTGCTCGCGATCGCGTTTTTGTACCTGACCCTCAGCGTCGCCGATGGCCGCGTCGACGAAGCAGAGAAGATGGTCCTGCGCCAACAAGCCCAGCAGTGGGCGCCCGACATCTCGATCGCCGAGCGGGCCGTCGTGATCCGCTGGGCGATCGCCGAGTTCAAGCGCCGGCCCGAGTTCCCCGACAAGCTGCTGTGCGCCCGCGAGGCCGCCGAGCAGCTGTCGGTCACGACCGACCGGGCGACGCGACGGCGGATCCTCGCTGACTTATGGCGGATCGCGGGCGCCGATGGGCATATCTCGCCCGAAGAGCAGGCGTTCATCAGCGAGATGGTCACGCTGCTCAAGCTCAACGATTAGCTGTTCGCAGCTCGGGCGAAGGCTTCTTCACCGAGGGCAGCGGGCTGTCTTGTGGTCGCTACCGTGCACATCTGCGCGCGCCAATATCGCAGATCGCATATCTGCGTGATCCAAGCCGGCATATTTGCCAGTCATCGGCCCATCCTCAGGTCCAGCATCGCCCAAATCAGAAGATCTGCACTTTACAATCATGCATATTTGCAGGATCAACCGACTGAACACCCACGCAGTCAGCGATCCGCATCGTGCGCCCCTACGTCCCTCTCACCGTCAAGAGCAACTTCTCGTTCCTCGAAGGCGCGAGCCACCCCGACGAGCTCGTCGAGCAGGCCGTGGCGCTCGGGCTCCCTGCGATGGGCCTGTGCGATCGCAACGGTGTCTACGGGGTCGTGCGGGCCCACGTCGCGGCCAAGAAGCACGGGCCCATGAAGCTGCTGCTTGGGTCCGAGCTGAGCATCGGTGAGCTGCCCGAGCAGCTGTTCGCGTCGCTGCCGGCTGGGCCGTCCACGCGGGGGACCCGCTCGAAGCCCAAGCCCCCCAACCTCGAGGCCCGCGGCTCGGTCGTCGTGTTGGCGCAGTCCCGGGCTGGCTGGGCGCGGCTGTGCCGGCTGCTGTCGATCGCCCACAGCCGCGGCCCCAAAGGCCAGGCCTTGCTCAGCCTCGACGAGCTCGCGGGCACCCGCGCGACCGGGATCTACAACGAAGCCGCCAACACCCCCGCGACGGAAGCGGTCGGCGACGGCCTGATCGCCCTGATCCGCGACCCCGAACATGTGCCAGTGCTCGCCGAGGCTTGGGGTCGGGATCGAGTCTACGCGCTCGTCAGCCGTCACCACCAAGCCGAAGAGCTCGCCCGCGAAGACGCGATCCGGCGGGCCGCGCTGCGCTGCGCTGTGCCCTTGGTCGCCGCGACCGACGTGCTCTACCACTCCCCTGCCCGGCGCCCGCTGCAGGACGTGCTCGCCTGCGTGCGCGCGGGCACGACCCTCGGCGAAGCTGGACTCACGATCCAAGCCAACGCCGAGCACGCGCTCGAGTCGATCCACGCCATGCGCGAGCGCTTCGCCGACTGCCCTGGCTTGCTCGATCGCACCCTCGAGATCGCCGAGCGCTGCCAGTTCTCGCTCGATCAGATCCGCTACGTGTACCCCGGCGAGCACCTGCCCGAGGGCCTCAGCGAGGGCGATCATCTGCGGAAGCTGACCTTGGCCGGCGCAGCCCGGCGCTACGGCGGCGTGATCCCCAGCGACGTCACGGCCCAGCTCGAGCGCGAGCTGCAGCTGATCGCCGAGCTCGACTACGGCGGCTACTTCCTGACCATGAAAGAGATCGTCGAGTTCTGTCGACGCGAGGGCATCTTGTGTCAGGGCCGCGGCAGCGCGGCCAACAGCGCGGTCTGCTACTGCCTGGGGATCACCGCGATCGATCCCGTCCGCATGGATCTGTTGTTCGAGCGGTTCTTGAGCCGCGAGCGCGCCGAGCCGCCCGACATCGATCTGGACATCGAGCACGAGCGCCGCGAAGAGGTGATCCAGTGGGTCTATCAGCGCTGGGGCCGGCGTCACGCGGCGATGGTCGCCAACGTGATCCGCTACCGCGCCCGCTCGTCCGTGCGCGAGGTCGGCAAGGTCCTGGGGCTGCCACAGACCACCCTCGATCGGGTCGCCAAGCTGCTTGGCCACTGGGGCGCCAACATCGACGCGCAGCTGCTGACCAACGTGGGGCTGGATCCGGCCCAGCCTGTTCACACCCACCTGCTGCGGCTCAGCGCCGAGCTGCTCGACTTTCCCCGGCACCTCTCGATCCACCCCGGCGGGTTCTTGCTCGGCAGCGATCCAGTCGACGCGATGGTCCCGATCGAGCCGGCCAGCATGGAGCAGCGCACCGTCATTCAGTGGGACAAGTACGATGTCGAGGATCTTGGCCTGTTCAAGGTCGACCTGCTCGGGCTCGGGGCCCTCAGCCACATTCGCGGGTGCCTGAAGCTGCTGCGCGAGCACGAGGGCATCGAGCTCGAGATGGCCACGATCCCGGCCGACGATCCGCCCACCTACGACCTGCTCTCGCGCGGGGACACCGTTGGCGTGTTCCAGGTCGAGAGCCGCGCGCAGATGGCCATGCTCCCGCGCCTGCGCCCGCGAAAATTTTATGACCTGGTGATCGAGGTTGCGCTGGTCCGGCCCGGCCCGATCCAGGGCGACATGGTCCACCCCTACCTGCGTCGGCGGCAGGGCAAGGAGCGCGTCGAGTTTCCCCACCCCAAGCTCGAGCGGGTCCTGGCCAAGACCTGCGGGGTGCCGATCTTTCAAGAGCAGGTGATGAAGCTGGCGATCGCCGTGGCCGACTACTCCCCGGGCGAGGCCGACCAGCTGCGCAGGGACATGGGCGCGTGGCGATCGAGCGGGCGGATCGAGCAACACCGCGAGCGCATCGTCTCGCGCATGGTCGCCAACGGCATCGACGCGGACTTTGCCGAGCGGGTGTTTCAGCAGATCCGCGGGTTTGGTGAGTACGGGTTCCCCGAGAGCCACGCGGCCTCGTTCGCGCTGATCGCCTATGTCACCGCCTGGCTGCGCACCCATCACCTGCCGGCCTGCGCGTGCGCCCTGCTCAACGCCCAGCCCATGGGGTTTTACTCGGTTGCGACCCTGGTCGAGGACGCGCGCCGCCACGGCGTCGAGGTCCGGCCGGTCGACGTCCGCGTGAGCGACTGGGACTGCACGCTCGAGCCTCGCACGATCGAAGGCGGCGGCGGCGGGCCGCGGCCACAGGATCGGTTTGCGATCCGCATGGGCCTGCGCTGGATCAAGGGCTTTCATCAGGCCGACGCGACCCGCCTGCTCGACGCCCGCGCGGCCCGTCAAGCCACCGACCTGGCCCGCGCCCCCGCGGATCCCCAGCCCGCGCGCCCGTGGACCAGCCGCGGTGAGCTGCGCGCGAACACCAGCCCGTGGCGGGACCTCGACAGCTTCGTGCGCGACGCTGGCCTCCAACAAAAGCCGCTGAAGCTGCTCGCCGAAGCCGGCGCGCTCGAGGGCTTCGACCGCAGCCCACGACCGCTTGGCGACACCACCAGCACTCGCCGCGACGCCAGCTGGGCGGTCCGCGGTTCGCTGGCCCGCGCCGGCGATCGGCTGCCGATCAACGCCAACGCCAGCGCCCGGCAACCAGCGTTTGCCCGCCTCGATCACAACGAGGCGGTCAACTGGGACTACCGCAGCAGCCTGCACAGCACCCGCGGCCACCCGCTCGAGCTGCTGCGCGACGAGCTGCGCCACCACGGCCTGCCCGACGCCGAGACCCTCGACACGCTGCCCAATGGTCGCAAGGTCCGCTATGTCGGCTTGGTGATCTGCAGGCAGCGGCCCGGGACCGCCAGCGGCGTGACCTTTTGTACCCTCGAGGACGAGACTGGATTCGTGAATCTAGTGATCTGGAAGCAGATATTCGAACAACACTCGATTCTGGCGAGGACGGCGATCATCTTGGGCGTGACTGGCCGCGTGCAGCGGGCCGAAGGCGTGACGCACTTGATCGCCGACGAGCTGTGGGAGCCCAAGCTCGCGGCCCAACCCGAGGGCACCCGCAGCCGCGATTTTCACTAGAGCGCCGATCAGTTTGGAGTCGCGTCGTCAGGTGCGTCTGGCGCTCTAGCCCCAAATCCAGCGCTCGTTCACAGCTCGCACAGACCCACGCGCTCGTAGCCCATCAGCACCGCGCCCGCGTCGTAGAACGCCCGACACCGCTCCGCCTCGGTCGGGCACACCATCTCGGGCGGCGCCTCATCGTCGAGGTCACAGATCTCCGTGCAGCAGCCCGCGGCCCCTTCGACCCCGCACCCTTCGGCGTCAACCAAGGCTCCAGGCACGCAGGTCAGCCCGGGGTTGCAGCAGTTGATGCACGCGCACGCGTCCCCGTGGGCGCCAGCGTCACCCGACTGATCCTTGTCGCAGGTCCAGACCCCATAGTCGTCCGCGTAGCAGCCCCAGCCCTCGGCGCAGTCTTGAAAGAACGGATCGCACTTGGTCAGGCACAGCGACAACAGCCCGCCCGTTGCGACCGAGCAGACCTCCCCAGAACCGCCGCAGGCCAGCCCGGGCGAGCAAAACGAGATGCAGACGCCATCGAGCCCGTCGGGGTCGGTTGCCCAGCACAGGTGGTGGTTGGCGCAGGTGTCACTGTCGCCAACCCGCTCGCAGCTGTCGCCCGCGACCCCCTCGCCGAGCAGCTCCACGCAGCGGTTGGTCGGCCCGAAGGGCGTGTCGGTCACGTGGCTGCACTTTTGTCCGGCCTCGCAGTCGCCGGAGCGGCGTGGGTCGCATTCGGCCTGGGGTAGATCGGGCGGGAGCGCGTCGGAGTCGGCCCCAAGATCATCTTCGAAGCCCCCGGGCGCGCCGCCCGACTCGCAGGCCAGCGCGAGCGAGAACGTCAGCCACACCAGCGCGCGGGCGGTTGGCTGGAGTCGAGCCACCCCCAGACGATCGCCGATCCCCGCGTCCCAGATCAACCGGCGCTGTTGTCTGCGCGCGTCGCCGAGTCGCGGACCGGGTCGCGGAGCCGCCCGCGACCCAGCAAGAAACCTCGCCGATCTGATAACAAAGCCGCCCGCGCCATGATATGAGCGCCGACGTGGCCGGACCCAGTCTGCGACCCGACCTTCGGCGCTGGGAGCCAGAGGACGAACTGCCAGCGCGGCGGCTGTTGCTGATCCGCCACGGCCACTACGATCGCGTCGACGACCTTGGTGACGAGGTCTGGGGGCTGTCGGCGCTCGGGCGTCGTCAGGCCGCGCGCACGGGTCGGCGGCTCGCGCGGCTCGTCGATCACTTCCCGGGCAAGCTCGAGGGCATCTACGCCAGCCCGTGGCCCCGCGCCATGCAGACCGCAGAGATCGGCGCGCACCAGATCGGGGTCGACCGCGTGCGGGTCAAGAAGTACCTGCACGAGACCATCCCGCTGGTCCCCGCCGGCCCAAACGGCGGCTCCACCCACCCGGGCCTGCCCGTGACCACCGCCGCGGATCGCCACGAGGTCACGTCGCAGATCGGTCGCATTGTTGGCCGGTTCTTCAAGGGCGGCAACAAGCCCTGCACCTACTTGCTGTTCACCCACGGCAACGTGATCCGCTACCTGCTCACCGAGTCCATGGGCCTGCCCTACGAGACCTGGATGCGCATCGCGATCTATCACGCGTCAATCACCGAGCTGCGGGTGTTTCCGGGCAACGGCACCGCGCTGATCTCCTACAACGAGACCGGGCATCTCCCCCCAGAAATGATCACGGCATGAAGGTGTACCCATTCGTTGCGACCTCGCTCGCCTGCGTGCTCGGCTGCGCCTCGGTTCCGCCCGCGCAACCCAAGAGCCCGCCGCCAACCGTCGACCTCGCAATCGGCCGCGCGCAGGATCCCCAGCAGATGCTCGAGGCCCTCTCGGCCCGGTTCATGACCGCGTACTTCGCCGCCTCGCCGGTCAGCGCGACCAGCCTTGGCGAGCACGCCCACGATCACCGCTGGCCCGATCTCTCGCTCGACGGTCGCACCGAGCAGACCCTGGCGGTCGCCGACATGCTCCACGACGCGGCCGCGATCCCGCGCACCGCCCTGGGCCCGGACCAGCGGATCGAGCTCGACACGATCCGCAACAAGCTCGAGCTGTGGCGCTTCGCCGACGAGGTCGAGCAGGTCTGGCGCAGCGATCCCTTAGCCTACAGCTACTTGATCTCCGCGGGCCTCGACGATCTGATCAGCCGCGAGTTTGCCCCGCTCGACGAGCGCGCCGCGAGCGTGGCCGCCCGGCTCGAGGCGCTGCCGGCCCTCGTGGATCAGGCGATCGCCAACCTCTCGGATCCCGCGCTGATCCGCCGTCCGCAGGCCGAGGTCGCCGTCGGCCAGCTCGCGGGCTTGCGCACGCTGATCGAGGCCGAGGTGCCCGAGCGCACCGTCGAAGCCGCGCCGGTGCTGCGCGAGCGGATCAGCGCCGCGGGTCCGCCAGCGCTCGCGGCCATCGAGCGCCTGCGCGCCCACGTCGAGGCGCTGGTGCCCAAGGCAGAGGGTCGCTGGCGGATCGGCCCCGACGCGTTCGCAACCAAGCTCGCGCTGACATTGCAGACCGAGCTCTCGGCCAACGAGCTGCTCAGCCTCGCCCGCGCCGAGCATCAGCGGGTCCGCGCCGACATGCAGGCCCTCGCCCGCGAGCTGTACCTGGCCATGTACGGCCAAAAGGCGCTGGCCCGGCACGACAAGGGCGCAACCAGTGGCGATCCCGACGCGCTGGTCCGCGAGGTGTTGGCGGCGCTCGCCGATGACCACCCAACCCCCGAGGGCCTGCGCGACGCGGCCGAGGCCAACCTGCAGCGTCTCGACCTGTTCGTCCGCGAGCAGGCGTTGGTCCCGATCGACGAGGCCGAGGTCCTGCAGGTGATCTGGACGCCCCCCCACGCCCGCGGCGTCGCGATCGCAGGGCTCGCGGCCCCGGCCCCGCTCGACGCCGAGAAGCCCGGGCTGCCCAGCTTCTACTTGGTCCAGCCGCTGCCCTCGGCGTGGAGCAACGAGCTGCGCGAGTCGTTCTTGCGCGAATACAACAGCTTCATGCTCGAGATCCTCTCGATCCACGAGGCCATCCCGGGTCACTTCGTGCAGCTGTATTGGGGCAAGCGCGAGCCGTCCAAGGTCCGCCGCGTGTTCGACAACGGCGCGTTCGTGGAGGGCTGGGCCGTGTACACCGAGCGCGTCATGGTCGAGGCCGGCTACGCTGGCGCCGGGCCAGCCAGCGCCACCCAACCAAAGGGCGTCAGCGCGGCGCTGTGGACGGTGCAGCGCAGCGACGATCTACGCGCCAAGGCGATTCGCCTGCACGGCCTGAAGTTCTACCTGCGCACCGTCACCAACGCGATCCTCGACCACGAGATCCACGCCGGAGCCATGACCCGCGAGCAAGCGCTGGAGTTGATGGTCGAGCGCTCGTTTCAAGAGCAGGGTGAGGCCGAGGGCAAGTGGGTTCGGGCGCAGGTCAGCTCGACCCAGCTGTCCACTTACTTTGTGGGGGCCACCGCGTGGTTTCGGCTGCGCGAGCAAGCCGAGCAGCGCGCCGCGGCGGCCGGCAAGCTGTTCAACCTGCTCGAGTTCCACGCCGCCGCGCTCAGCCACGGGGCCCCGCCGGTCCACCGGCTACCAGAGCTGATGGGCTGGGAGTGATCCTATCCCTGCGGCCTAACCCTGAGGATCGATCGGCGGATCCCAGAGCGCGTTCAAGCTCAGGCCGCCCGGGTAGCCGTAGGACGTGGCCCAATCCATGCCGCCCACTAGCACGCCAACCGGATGATCCGCCGTCAGGAACTGGGCACCATCCACGCAGTTCCCCTCGCCGCCGTTGCCAGCGATGTCTAGATCCACCTGCCCGACTTCGTAGTTTGTCCCGGGGATCAGCGTGAAGTGGTCGGCGCTCACGACCCCCAAGCAATCCAGGGTCACCGTTGTCCCCTGCTCGCGGATGATCGTCACGAAGTCGCGCGGGTACGAGGTATCGGTCAAGAACGGCAGCTGCGTCAGCCACTGCTCGACCGGCACCGACTGCAACATATAGGGATCCCCGGTTGGCCCCTGATCGCACGAGCTCGGCGAATTCGACGACTTGACCACGTTGTAGCAGCCCGACATGAACTGCACGAGCAAGAAGGGGTTGTTCGCGGTCGCCTCGAAGCTCTGCGTGGTCCCAAACTCGAATGAATCGCCGCTCTGCGCCAGCTGGATCTGGTTGCCCGCGACCGGCGGGTTCAAGGTGATCGTCGTATCGTCGACCCCCGCGATCACCTTCCAGAACACCTCTTCGGGCTGCGGGTTGATGTTGGGCACGCGGTGCGGGTGGCGGGCGCCCACGTAGTGCGTGCCCCAGGCCGAGAGCGGCAGCATCTGCTCTTCCAGGTGATCGCAGGCGTACCACGGCAGCTCGGGGATCATCGTGCAGTCGATCCCCGAGAACACCGCGACTGGCTTGTCGGCGCCAACGAAGAAGCCGGTGCCATCGGGCCCCGCTTGAAAATTCCACACGTCGAATGCATCGAGCATGTAGTCACCGTTGTCGGTGTACACCGTGGTCGCGTCCTCGGTTGCGACCGCCAGCACGAAGCCGTTTTGCGAGCCCGAGAACGCCTCCCAGCTCGACGCGATATACGACTGATCCAAGGCGTTGACCGGCAACAGCATGCTGGCCTCGGACACGTGTGAGGGCCCGCCGCCGACCGGGAACAGCTGCATCGCCGTAATTGGAACATCCGAGCTGACCCGGAACGCCGCGAGCGGGTTCAGGCCGACCGCCGACGCCATGTGGCTGCCCCCGAGCAACCCGCCGGTGCCGTTGATCGGGGTCAGCACGCTGTGGGTCGGCTCGACCGCGAACGTGGTGATCTCGCGCAGGGTCCCGCCCGGCCCGCGCATGTCCTCGATCGTGACGGTCGCCGCCTCCATGCTCGGGTTCCCGACCGCGATCCCATACGGCAGGCTGTTGGCGTAGCTCGGCACCTGGACCGTGAAGAATTCACAGCCCACGCTGGTCGCCGGGAAGTCGTCGATGTTCGCGCAGGTCGGCGGGATCATGTTGCCGCCGTCGTCCCCGCCGTCGGGGATCTCGGCCATGTCGAACTTGACCTCCCCCTCGTTGCCAGTGTCGCCGTCGCCGTCGCCGTCGCCCGGATCCCCGTCGCCATCGCCCGAGTCCCCGTCGCCCGAGTCCCCGTCACCCGAGTCGGGTCCGCTGGTCCCGAAGGTCGTGATGCCGGTCTGCGAGCCAGCGTCGGTCTCGCTGCCGCCCGCGCCCGCACACGCTGACAACAACGAGAGACTGGCCAACGTCAATGTGGGGATCGAGCGTCGCATTGCGAGCAATGCTCCCGACTCACCGCCGATCGGTCAAGCCCGATCGATCACAGCTGCCTGACCCGGCTCGCGGTAGAGTTCGTCGACAGCCGCTCGTCTGCTTCAGCCTCGAGCAGCGTCACCCCCCGTCCGCGCTTCGAATCTGCGCAGCGGCTAGCCACCTCGCAGCGCACGCTCGACCGGACCGATCACCGCCTCGACCACGCTTGGCGCCGTCGGGGGGCTGAACAGCGAGCCCACGACCGCACCCACGATCGCCGCCATCAGCCCCCACGCGACCGGCAGCAGCCCCAGCCCGGGGATCCACCCGGCGAAGCTCGCGGCCAGCACCAAGTTGCCGAGCACCAACGAGGCCGTCGCGCCCCACACCGTGAACCGACGCCAGCGCAGCCCCAGCAGCAGCGTGGGCACCAAGGTCACGTAGCCCGAGAAGCTGACCCCCGCGAGCTTGAAGATCGACGCTGGCTTGTTGACGACGATCCACCAGGTCAGCGCCGCCAGCCCAACCAAGAACAGCCGGCCCAGGCGCACGGGGTGGCGCTCGCCCAGGGCCTGCGGCAGCACGTCGCGGGTCAGCATCGACGACAGGGTCAGCATCTGCGCGTCGAGGGTCGACATCACGGCGGCGAGGATCCCCGCGAGCGCCACGCCCTGCAGGGTCGGCCCGAGGTGATCGAGCACCAACATCGGAAACACCGCGTCAGAGGCCCGCCCAACCAGCCCCGGGTGATCGACGGTCGCCCACATGCCAAACAACACGGCCGGGACCCACAGCACGATCATCGCCAGCGGGTAGTAGCGGCACGCGTTCTTCAGCGCACGCACGTCCTTGGCCGCGAAGATCCGCACCAACATGTGGGGGAACGCGATCACCGTCAGCGCGATCGCCAGCGCCCACGAGGCCCAGGCCCCCGGCGCGAACGGCCCCTGCCCGCTCGCGTGGGCGGGGCGCTCGAACAGCTGCGGCGACGCCTCCTGAACCCGCTGCATCAGCGCGGACAGCCCGCCAAGATCGTCGGAGATCAGGAAGAAGGCCAGCAGCGAGAAGCCCAGAAACACCGCGCCCTGAAACACGTTCGTCCACATCGTGGCCTTCATGCCGCCGAGGCTGGTGTAGGCCAGCGTGATCAGCAGGATCCCCGCCGCCGCCAGCTCGAAGCCGATCGCGCCCTCGCTGAGCACGTCGACGGCGATCCCGACGCCGGCCACCGCCGTGACCATGTACGGGACCGTGTAGATGAAGAACACCGCGAACATCAGCCACCCAAACCAACGCGCGTCAAACCTGCGGGCGTAGAGCTCGGCGGGGGTGACCACGCCCAGCCGCTTCGAGGCGATCCACGCGGGGTAGCCAATGATCCAAAAGCTCAGCGGGATCCCCAGCACCACAATGGCGGCGTTGAGCCCAAACACCGCGATGCCGTGGTGGTAGGCCAAGCCGGGGATCCCCATCAACACGAAGGGCGTGATGTTGGTGCCGAACAGCGCCATGAACAGCACCACGGTCTTGGCCGTGCGTCCGCCCAAGAAGTAGTCCTCTGCCGTCGCCTGCGTGCTGCGAAACGCGAGCGCGCCGATCACCAGCACGATCGCGAAGTACACGAGGATCACAATCAAGCGGATCGCAGGCGCGCTCATTGACTCTGCCTCACTCGTTGTCGGGCCACAGCCGTCCCGTCATCCAGAACACCAGCGCGGCCGCGGCCGTGATCCATCCGATGCGGTAGGCCAGATCGAGCGGCACCCAGCCGCACAGCAGCGGTCGCTCGCCCTGGCTCACCCCAAACATGTGGGCGACCAGCAGTGCCACCACCGCGAGCCAGAACAGCCCGTGCTCGACGCGACGGCTCATCCGACGCCAGGGTATCGCATCGGAGCTCGGCGTGAGCCCCGCGCGGTTGCGCTGGACCCCCCGCTGATCGACGTTGAACGAGTGGAACGAACTCCCGAGCCCGACCACCCGATTCACGACCTGATCCACAAGCGCTGGAGCCCGCTCGCGTTCGCGGATCAGGCGGTCAGCGACGCTGATCTTCGCTCCGTGCTCGAGGCCGCGCGCTGGGCCCCGTCGTGCTTCAACGATCAGCCCTGGCGCTTCATCGTCGCCCGGCGTGAACAGCCAGATGAGTACGCCCGCTTGCTGTCCTGCCTGGTCGAGAAGAACCAGAGTTGGGCCAAGTCCGCCCCGGTCCTGATGCTGTCTGTCGCCCACCTGGACTTCGCCAAGACCGGCAAGCCCAACCGCCACGCCCTGCACGACGTTGGGCTCGCCGCGGCGCAGCTGTGTTTACAGGCGACCGCCCTGGGTCTGAGCGCGCATCAAATGGCCGGCTTCTCGCAAGATCGCGCCCGCGAGCTGTATGCGATCCCAGACCGGTTCGAGCCGGTCGCCGCGATCGCGCTTGGCTACGCCGGCGATCCCAACCAGCTCCCGGACGACCTGCGCGCCCGCGATCGCGCCCCACGAACGCGCCTCCCCCAGGCCCAGCTCGTGTTCTCTGGGACCTGGGACCACCCGCTCGAATGAGCCCCCCATGAGCCCTATGAGGCGCACGAACCACGGAGCACACCGCAATGAGTACGCGACCGACAAACTCCCCCGCCTGCAGCAGCCCCGCGTTGACCCTCGAGGTCGAGACGATCATCGACGGCCAGCCCCGCGACATCGACGGGTTCAGCGTCCGGCGCATCCTGCCTGCGGCGGCGCAGCGCGCCCTTGGGCCCTTCGTGTTCTTCGATCACATGGGCCCCGCCCAGCTGCCGCCAGGCCGCGGGCTCGACGTGCGTCCGCACCCGCACATCAACCTCGCCACCGTCACTTATCTGTTTGACGGCGAGATCGTCCACCGCGACAGCTTGGGCACCCACCAGCCGATCCGCCCCGGCGCGATCAACTGGATGACC
Source organism: Enhygromyxa salina (assembly GCF_000737335.2). Lineage (GTDB taxonomy): Bacteria > Myxococcota_A > Polyangia > Nannocystales > Nannocystaceae > Plesiocystis > Plesiocystis salina_C. Next base: position 43,027 of record NZ_JMCC02000110.1, read on the forward strand.
GCCGGGCGCGGCATCGTGCACTCCGAGCGCACCAGCGCCGAAGCCCGCGACGCGGGGCCAAGCCTGCACGGCATTCAGCTGTGGGTTGGCTTGCCAACCCAGTTCGAGGAGGTCGATCCCGAGTTCCATCATCACCCGGCCGACACGCTCCCCGAGATCGAGCGCGGCGGCGCGCGACTGCGGGTGTTGGCGGGCGCGGCGTTCGGGGTCACCTCGCCCGTCCACGTGTTCTCGCCGCTGTTCTACGTCGAGGCGATCATGCCAAAAGACAGCGAGATCGAGCTGCCTGCCGGGTATGCCGATCGCGCCGCCTACGTCGCGACCGGCAGCGTCTCGTGCGGGGCCGAGACCGCCGAAGTCGGGCGCATGCTGGTCTTTTCCGCGGGTAGCTCACCGCGGATCACCGCGACCACCGACGCCCGCGTGATGCTGCTTGGCGGCGCGCCGCTCGATGGCCCCCGTCACATCTGGTGGAACTTCGTCTCGAGCAACCGCGCGCGGATCGAGCAGGCCAAGCAAGACTGGTCCAACGGCCGGTTTCCAGCGGTGCCCGGCGACGAGGTCGAGTTCATCCCGCTGCCGCGCTGACGTGGCGCCCACGCACGCGGTCCCACAGCCGCCGCGGCCACGCGACGAATGGCCCGGCGTCGAAGTGACGATTATAGGGGTTGTTCAGCGTGTAGTAGATCGCCGTCCCGTCGACATGCCACGTGTCGCCGGTCTTCGCCAACCCGGTGACCGTGTACATGATCCCAAGCTGCAATTGCAGGATCCGCCGACACCACACCGGAACCGTGCCGCCCCACCCAAACCAGCGGGCGTCCAGCGAGAACCCGCGGCCGGCCGGCATCAGCGCCAGCAGCACCCCCCACACATCAACGCGAGCTGATCGGAACTCGAGCAGACCGAGCGGGGCAGCGCGGCGATGCAGCTTGGCCAGCTTCGCACTCACGAACTGCGAAGTAGCGCTGAAGCAGAAGAACCCGACCAATGCATTGTCGCAATCCCTAATTGCGACAATGCAATATATGGGTAGCAAGTTTATCCGGCCAGCCTCCCTGCTGGGACCCTACATTCGGAGCCTGCGCATCGCCCGAGGATATACCAGCGAGCAACTCATGCAACGAACTAAGTCGCCGCTACATGCGATCCGGCAAATCGAGCAAGATAACTTCAGCCCGAACATGCGCGCGCTCTACAATCTATGCGCCGAACTCGACATCTCGTTTCCGACACTAATTGAGGGATTGTGTCGGCAGGTCGAGGGCACGCAACACGAGATGCAGCATCGGGCCGTTGGGCTCACCTCGGACCAACGCCGCGCCGCGTTGTTTGCCTCTGGCCAGCTCACTCCGAGCGATGACGATGCGCTCGGGTGGTGACCACGGCGCGACTTCAACGAGCGTGGGGCGTTTCATGCACCTCGGACGACGTTGTCACCCGCAACAACAAAAGGCGACTCGAATGCCCCCGTAGTACACCTCGGGTGGCCAGGGGATGGGGTCGCCACAGGGCCCTGCATAGTCGAGCAGTGGATGGTGACCGCTCACCAGTGTCCCGCAGGGTTGGCCGAAGATCGACTCGCACACGAACCCCGTGAGCTCAGAGCAAGCGTTGGCTCGACACGCCTGACCCGTGTTCGCGCAGACGTCATCACACGTCAGCGGGGTCGGCTCGAGCCACTCCACTCCGAACCAACTTGGGCCACAAACACCATCGACACAGGTGCCTGATTCATAGTCGCCCTTTCCCCTCCCGTAGCAAATCGTTCCACACGTGCCGCAGTTGTACCTGTCGGTTTGGAGATCCGCGCCACCACACGGTAGGTCGGGCGTCTCCTCGGCGATGTCCGGCGGTGGCTCGTCGCCAGCACCATCACCCGGTTTGCTTGGCCCGCAGGCCACGAGCGACAAGACGAAGACTTGAACGAGCGTGGGACGTTTCATGCGACCTCAGTAGACTGCTGGCACGGGGAGCTTGCACCCCGTGAAGTTCGGACCAAAGGAAGGATCGGGCAGGCACGGCCAGACTTGCCCGATCTGGCTAAACCCCTGCACGAGGTTGGGGGACGCCATGAGTGGATTGATGAAGTTGGTCGAGCTATCGAGGCCGTTGGCCAGGAACACGACGGTGATGTCGTACATCCGGTTGTGGACCACGAGCGCGACCGTTCCGTCGTCGCTTCCCATCCAGCCGACCCAATTGCCCCGCACGTACCACCCGTGAACGTAGGCCCAGCCGGGGGCCTGCTTGTGATTGAAATTCCACAGGGCGGGGTGCCACATCCAGGCGGCGGCGCTCTGTGGCAACAAGGTGTCTGTACGGCTGATACTGCGGATGAGGCGTCCAAGCGCGTCACCATCAGCCCACCAGCCACCAGCAGCGAGAGGCGCGCCGCCGAGGTGAAAGTCCCCCCCATACCGGGTCGTGGCGCGCATCGGCGCGCGAGGATCGTCGGGCCCCATGTAGGGGCGCCAACGCTCAACGGGATTTGCTGTGAGACCCACGGCAGGTTGCACCGGGTTTGGCGAGGCGACATTGTACGGGTGCCGGGCGTCGATGAGATATTTTTGGGTCAATGTGCGAGTCGGACCGCGCGAGCGAACCCGGGGGCCAGGGTACGAATAGATTCGATCCACGAGACCGACCGGGGCGAGCAACTTGCTCGTCACGTACTCCTCGTATGCGACCCCAGATTGCAGGCGGACGAGCTCGCCCGCCAGGGAATAGCCAGCGTTCGAGTACCGCATCGTGCCCATCGTTCGATCCTGCGTGAACCACTCGGGTTGCCAGTAGGTATCGTCTTGCATGGATCCTAGGTTCACGTGCCCGTCCGGCGGGGGCGCAAAAACGTACTCGAACAGCTCCTCACCATCCACCGGGACGGTCGCTCCAGCCGCGACGATCAGCGCGTGCTCCACATACGACTGCGGCGTCGCACCGCCACCACCTCCGGCGAAGCCACCTTGATTGTCGAGCACGTCCCGAACCCGGACCGTCAGCGAGCTCGCGGGCGCCAGCGGGGCGTTGAGCAAGTAAGTCGGAGCCACGCCGATCATGTCCGCAAATGACGTATTGAGAGATACCCCCTGAACGTCCATCTCACGAACCACCGCCGTCGCGGTCAACGACTTGGATACGGACCCCGTCCCAATTGAGGCGTTCAGCGGCGTGTCGGGGTAGACCGCTGGCGCGAAGGTATACGCCCGATTGAGCACCAGGCTCGAGCCCTCGAAGATATGCAAGGTGGCCGAGGGACGGGTGTATTCGCCGATGTCCGCGCCAGCGCAGACCTCGTCGTGAAGGCACGGGA
>NZ_JMCC02000111.1 GCF_000737335.2 Enhygromyxa salina
CTTGCTGGACGCAGTGGGCTACGCATGAGGCCGCTCTGCAACCGCCAAAGTCGAGCCTAGAGCCCCAATCAGTTTGAATTCACGACGCCAGGCACATCTGGGGCCGCTCCTGCCGTTGTCGGTCGGCGCTCGCAGTATGCCGGTACTGGAAGTTTCGGCTCCTCAATCTCGACGAAAATCCCGGCGCGAGGCGACGCGATGCATTGCACCACGGGCTCCTAGACTTGACCGGCGTTCGCCAATCGCGCGACGCTTTGGGCGATTGGAGTGAGCTGCCCATGCGTCGTCTTCCGCTGTCCCTCGTAGTTGTGATCCCCCTGCTCGCGTGTGGATCGGAGGAGGACGGTCGCCAGGACAGCGCCGACGGGGCCACGACCCTGCCCACGACCGGCGAGACGCTGGGCACCGACACCAGCGCAGGTGATGGCGACGGCGACACCGGCGATGGAGACGCCGACACCGGTGAGAGCGGCGGGCTCAAGCTCGACACGCTGCCAGCCGAGACCGCCGATGACGGCCCCGATCCACAGGACTGCATCGAAGACGTCGACATCGTGTTCGTGATGGACGTGTCGACGACGATGGGCCCGTTCTTCGACAAGCTCGAGACCGAGATCGCGGCGGTCCACGACGCGCTCGGGGCCTTCGATCTGCCCAACCCGCCCCACTACGGCTTGGCGGTGTTCGTTGACGACTTCACCCTCGTCAACGCGGGCGCGCCGTACACGGACATCAACGAGCTGAAGGCCGACTTCGAGTACTGGAACACCTTCACGTCCAGCAACCAGCAGACCGGCGGCGGCGGATCCAACACGACCTGGACCGAGAACAGCCTCGACGCCCTGTTCGCTGCCTCGGGCGGGTTTCAGTGGCGGCCGGTCTCGACCACGCTGCGAATGGTCATCCACACCACCGACGACACGTTCTGGAATGGCCCAACCGTCGCCAACGGGGTCAACATTCTGCACAACTATTCCGAGACCGTTGGCTCATTGCAGCAACGAGAGGTCCGCATGTTCACGTTCGCGGACCACTTGGGCGGGCAGTCCGGCACCGATGACGTGTCAATGGGCTTCTTCAACGACTTTCAGGGCCAGCCGCCGATCCCCGAACAGACCGGCGGCGCGGCCTACGATATTGGGCAGGTGCTGGCTGGGACGATCTCGCTGTCCGACGCGATCGTTGGCGCCGTCGAAGACAGCTACTGCGAAGAGTATCCGCCAGTCGGGTGACGCGCGCAGCCAGGCTGACGCGAGCCCAGCGACCAGCTCGCGCCGGGAGGCTGCGTCGCCGGCCGCGAGCGGACCAACTCTTCTATACTCGGCCAGTGACCACACGCGACGATCGGGACGACCGGATCAAGGGCGGCATGCTTGGCCTGCTGGTTGGCGACGCCCTTGGGGTGCCCTACGAATTTCACGGGCCCGAAGCCATCCCGCCCCGCGACCAAATCGAGATGTGTCCGCCGGCCGGGTTTCGCCGCGCCCACGCCAGCGTCCCGCCGGGCACGTGGTCAGACGACGGCGCGCAGGCGCTGTGTCTGTTGGCCTCGCTGCTCGAGCACGACCGACTCGAGCTCGGCGACTTTGGCATGAAGATGGTTCGGTGGTTCGACCAAGGCTACCTCGCCGTCGACGCCACGGTGTTCGACGTGGGCATCCAGACCCAGACCGCGCTCGAGCGACTGGCCGCGGGCATCGACCCCCCGCAGGCCGGCCCCGGCCGCGAATACGACAACGGCAACGGATCGCTGATGCGCGTGCTGCCCTTGGCGCTGTGGCACAGCGGGGACGACCAGGCGCTGGTCCGCGATGCCATGCGCTCGTCGCTGCCAACCCACGCGCACCTGCGTAGTCAGCTGTGCTGCGCGGTCTACTGCGTGTGGGCGCGGCACATGATCAACGGCGTCGAACAACACGCGGCCTGGGACCTGGCGGTTGAGCTCATGCAGGACTTCGCGCGGGCGCACGTGAACCGGGCGCTGGTCGAGCGCGAGCTCGCGGCGATCGATCTGCGGCGGGCGCCTGCGGGCGGCGGCAGCGGCTACGTCGTCGACTGCTTGCACTCGGCCCGACTCGCGCTGCAGCACGACAGCTTCGAGGCGGTGGTCAAGGCGGCGGTCGCGATCGGGAACGACACCGACACGACGGCGGCGGTCGCTGGGGGGATCGCGGGGATCCGGTTTGGCGCCGCCGGGATCCCTGCGCGCTGGCTCGACGCGTTGCGCGGGCGCGAGCTGCTGGATCCCTTGCTGCGTGATCTGCTTCAGCGCTGAAACCGAACCGGCAAGCGGTTGAGCCCGCGCACGTGCAGCGCGTAGTTCCAGTCGCGCGGCCCAGGCCCGAGCTCGACCCGTTGAAACCGAGTAATCAGCTCGCGGATGCAGATCGAGGCCTCGAGCCGGGCCAGCGCCGCGCCGATGCACACGTGCGGGCCATGGCCAAACGCGAGCGCCCCCTTGGTCTGCCGGTCGAGGTCGAAGCGCTCGGGCGCTTCAAACTGATCGGGATCGTGGTTGGCCGCCCCGATCACCAGCGCGACCCCACTGTGCGCTGGGATCTGGACCCCGTGCAGCTCGACGTCGCGGGTCGTCAGCCGCATGAGCACGTGCGTGGGCCCGTCGAAGCGCAGCATCTCTTCGACGAAGGCCCCGACCTTGCTGGGGTCCTCGCGCAGCGCGTCGTGGACGTCGGGCCGCTCGGCCAGCAGCTTGGCGGACTTCGAGATCAGGTGGATCGTGGTCTCGAACCCGGCACCCACGAGCAAGAACATGAACCCGATCAGCGCATCCCGAGACAGGCGCTGGCCGTCGATCTCGGCCCGGCACAGCGCGCTGGGGAGGTCGTCACCGGGTTCGTTCATCCGCGCATCAACGACGGCCCCAAGGTACTCCGCCTGCTCGGCGATCGACGCCTTGATCTCTGCGATCACCTCGGGCTCTGGCGGCACTGGGGTGACCTTCGAGATCGCCGAGGTCCACGTCTGCATGCGCGGGGCGAGCTCGCGGGGCAGCGCGAGCGCGTGGGTGATCACGCCGCCGGCGAGCGGCATGGCCAGCTCGGCGACAACGTCAAACTCTTCGCCTGCCACGATGTTCGCCGCGCTCAGCCGCTCGTTGGTGATCTCCTCGATCACGCGCTCGAGCTGCTGCATCACCGGCTTGATGAACGCACGCGAGACCAACGCCCGGTTCTGGGTGTGCGCGGGCGGATCCATCAGCAGCATCGACTCGGCAGTTGGATTGCTGCCCAGCCACGGGGGCGCGAACACGGCACGAAAGCCCTCCGACGAATAAGTCTGCGTGTCGCGAAACGCGGCAACGACATCCGCGTGACGGGTCAGCGCGAACATCCCACCAGGGTCGAGCATCGCAACCGGAGACTCCGTTCGCATCTGCGCGTAGGTTGGGAACGGGTTGTCGCGAACAGCGGGATCGAACAGATTGATGCGTTGCATGCGATTGCTCGTCGAGAACGGTATCACCGGCCCGCGTATGACCGGGCGGAGATCTTCGATCACGCTCGCCGATAGCTCGCTAGCGCCTTCAACAGCAGCTGCTTGGCCCGAGCAATCCGCAGGTGGTCCCGCGCATGCACACCGCCGCTGTCGTTCGGCCACAGTCGAACAAAGCGCAGCTCTCGCTCCTTGGTCCAATACGTGAGTAGCCCCGACGATCGGTTGCCCCCAAGCATCTCCAGCGCCCGCTCGAGCACGCGCACCATGACCTCGACCCCGGGCCGCCAGGCTCCGTCGGCCACGATCACCTCTGCGCGCTCGCGGGCTGCGTCGGACATCAAGCCGGGCGCCTGCTCGATCGTCAGGCGGTCCCACAGCGGGTTTAACGACGCGCTGTCGCGCTTGGCCGCATACGCCAAGGCCAGGTTGATCGTCGCGCCCACCCGCGCCGGGTGGGCCGCGACGGCGCGCTCGAGCTCGATGATCGCTTCGTCGATCCGCCCGAGCATGCGCAGCGCCTCGCCCCGAAACACGTGGATCGCCGGGCCCTCGGTGCCGCGCATGACCTCGACCCCGCGCGCGTTGGTTGCCAGCGCCTGCGACGGCTGCCCCGCGAGCAGGTCCAAGGTTGACAGGCCCATGTACGCCCACCGGGTCCCGGTCACGCGCTCGATCGCCAGCTCGAGATCCGCTCGCGCCGCGTCCCAATTGCCCAGCCACAGGTGCAGCTCACCGCGGTGACAGACCGGCAGCGACGAGCCCGGGTACGCGCGCTCGACCGCGTCGAAGACCTCCAGGCAGTGGGCCGGGCGCGCGACGCCAAGCAGCTGCAAGGCCGAGCGCGAGCGCTGACGACAGCCGGGGCCCGCGTGCAAGCGACGAAGCTCGCCCTCTACGAGGTGCGTCGGGTGAACCGAGCGATTGCCACGCAGGGCCGCGAGCGCGCCCTCGACCGCCGCGATCATGTCCGCCCTGGCCCGCGTCCGCAGGGCCAACGCCGCGAGCTCGGGGACCAGCTCGGGCAGCGCGTGCTCGAACTCCTCGGTCCGGTTGGGCACGACCGGCTCGTCCGATCGGGGCTCCTCGCTGGCCACCAACAAAAACCGCAGCAGCCACGCCCCCAACAAGAACCCGTCGGCCCCGGTTGTCGCGTGTTGCAGGTGCGCGTGGGCCAGCTCGTGCGCGCCCGTTCGCAGGTGGAGCTCACTGAGCCACGCGTGGGCTTGATAGTCGCGATGTTCGATCGCCACCGCCCGTCCCAGCAGCTCGCGCGCGCGGTCCCACGCTCGCGTCGCGACCGCCAGACCGCCAAGCAAGCGTAGCGCGGGCCCACACTCGGGCTGCAGGGCAAGCGCCCGCTCGGCCTGCTCGCGGGCCTGCTCGCGCTGGTCCGACCACGCCGCGATCTCGCCCAGCCACACGTGCACGTCCGTCTGCGCGGGATCCAGCAGCAGCGCCTCAGCGAACCAGGCCTGCGCCAGATCGAAGCGACCCGCGTCGATCGCCACCCGCCCAGCTTCGCGCGTGTACGCGAGCCGCTGGTCCACTGGCGCGAGCTCCAGCGCGCGCTCGGCCGCCGCGATCGCCTGCTCGCGCTGATCCAGCGCCGCGTGCAAAGTGCTGACCTCCATCCACAATGAAGGGCTGTCAGGCGTCTGCGCGAGCGCTGGCCGAGCGTGCTCGAGGGCCCGCTCGGGCCAGTGTCCGCGCGAGTAAAACCGGACCGCCTGGGCGTGCAAGCTAGGGTGGTCGGGGTCTTCCGCGATCGATCGCTCGAGCCACTCGCGGACATCGTGCTTCCACCCCAGCGCCAACGCGGCGCTGATCACCTGCTGTCGCCCGCGCCGCCCGGCCGGCCCTGGGCGCGCCCCTGCCCGCGCAAATTGATCGAGCGCGCGCTGGTAGTCATGGGTGACGAACAACAGCTGCCCGGCGACCAGCTCGATCACCGGGTTGTCGCCACCACGCGCGAGCGCGGCGTCGATGTCCGCGCGGGCCCGGGCGAGCTGGCCCCGCTCGGCCAAGAAGCTGGCCCGCAGCAGCATCGAGAAGGTCGGCGCGTTGGCGATGATCCGGCGGGCCAAGACCGAGTCGAAGCGACCGGCCGCAAACTCGACGACCAGCTGCTCGGTCGCCTGGAGGTTACGCCAGTTGGTCGCGTCGGCGGGCACGGGGGGATGGTCCCGCACTCGCGCGACGGCGTCGACATGGCGACGCCCAAGCTGGCGAGGCCGCGGGGTTCAGGCCCTAATTCTAGCGATCTGTGGAGAAGACGGCGCTGCGCGAGGCCCGGTGCTCGCGCGGGTCGAGCACCTCAGCGTGGTCCCGGTGCTCGAGGGTTGGCCTGATGCCGTGCTTCGGGACACGCTGGAGGAGCGCCAGTTGGCGGGGCCGTCGCGGCGCTCGCCGTATGTGCAGCGACGCGCGCGTCGGCGTTGGGCTTGGGGTGGAGATGCACGCTGCTGGATCCTCGAAGGCTCGAGGTGCTCTGCATGTCGTGAAGTGCCAACCTGGAGAGCGCAAACAAGACGGGTTCTAGGGCATACGCGAGTTCGTGCGTGCTTCGCTAGTGCGTGCTACGCCGCGCCAGGGTTCATACAATTGTGCGTCAGTCTTGGTTTGCGGGAATCTCCGCAGAACGCCGAAGACACTCAGGAGACAATGACATGATGCGACAAAAGAGCATTGCGGCAATGGCTGCTGGGGGTGCGTGTTTTGCCGCGTTTGCGCTGACATCCTGTGGTTCCAACCCACCGAAAGGGTCGCAGGACACCAATGTGCAGGGCGACGGCGACGGCGACGGCGATCCGGGTGACGGCGACGGTGACGGCGACCATGAAGAAGGCGACTTCGGTGACGGCGACGGTGGCGGTCACGAGCCTCCTTGCGAGTCCATGCACGAGGGGATGATCTGCATCCCGGCGGGGCCGTTCATCATGGGCTCGAATGGGTTGGGCTTCCTCGAAGAGCGCGAGATCCCCCAGCAAGTCGTGTATCTGTCGCAGTTTCATATCGACCGACACGAGGTGACTTTTGGTGAGTATCGGCTCTGCGTGGAGGCGGGAAAGTGCTCCCCGCCAGCCGCGGAGGATCCGAACAATGACTTGACCTTCGGATGCCGCTGGGGGCAACCGGGAATCGACGAGTATCCGGTTGCCTGTATGGGTTGGCTGCAAGCGCTGGAATACTGCAACGCGCGGGGCGCCGAACTCCCCACGGAGGCGCAGTGGGAAAAGGCCGGGCGCGGGACCGACGGCCGCGACTACCCTTGGGGGAATGCAGCGCCCACCTGCTTTTACGCCAGCATGGCGAACGAGACGATCGGGGACCAGGATCCGCACGAAGGGTGGGGTTGCGATACCTGGATGCCGCAGCGTCCGGGGAGCCACTCGCCCCAGGGCGACAGCCCGTACGGCGTTCAAGACATGGTCGGAAACGTGAGCGAGGTCGTCGCCGACTGGTTGGGGCCTGGGCAGCCAAACCTTGGGACAGATCCCACCGGTCCCGACGGTGGCTCATTCAAAGCACGAAAGGGAGCCTCCTACACAACCTCCCAGATGCACACTGACCACTTGCACCTGGCTTGGCGAGCCAAGGGCGGTGGGCCAGTGCCTGGAAGTCAGCTGGGAGCTGGCATCGGCTTTCGTTGTGCCATTTCCGAATAGCTGCTGTTTGTACAGACGCTCAGAACGCCGAAGACACACGGGAGATAGTGACAGTGCGATACAAGAGCATCGGAGCAGTGGCCGCTGGGGGTGCGTGGCTCGCCGCGCTCGCGCTGACATCCTGTGGTTCCAACCCACCGAAAGAGTCGCAGGATACCAACGTGCACGGCGACGGCGACGGCGATCCGGGTGACGGCGACGGTGACGGCGACCATGAAGAAGGCGACTTCGGTGACGGCGACGGTGGCGGTCACGAGCCTCCTTGCGAGTCCATGCACGAGGGGATGATCTGCATCCCGGCGGGGCCGTTCATCATGGGCTCGAATGGGTTGGGCTTCCTCGAAGAGCGCGAGATCCCCCAGCAAGTCGTGTATCTGTCGCAGTTTCATATCGACCGACACGAGGTGACTTTTGGTGAGTATCGGCTCTGCGTGGAGGCGGGAAAGTGCTCGCCGCCGGCCGCGGAGGATCCGAACAATGATTTGACCTTTGGATGCCGCTGGGGCCAGCCGGGAATCGACGAGTATCCGGTTGCCTGCGTGGACTGGCTGCAAGCATCGGTATATTGCAACGCGCGGGGCGCCGAGCTGCCCACCGAGGCGCAGTGGGAAAAGGCCGGGCGCGGCACCGACGGCCGCGACTACGCTTGGGGGAATGAAGCGCCCACCTGTTTCTACGCAAGCATGGCGAGCGAACCCGTCTGGGGCGAGGAGCCGCACGAACTGTGGGGATGCGGTACCGGGATGCCGCAGCGCCCTGGGAGCCACTCGCCGCAGGGTGACAGCCCGTATGGCGTTCAAGACATGGTCGGCAACGTCAGCGAGGTCGTCGCCGACTGGCTCGCGCCTGGGCAGCCAAACCTCGGGACAGATCCCACCGGTCCCGACAGTCCTGGTAGCGGTTCATTTAGGGTGCGAAAGGGAGGAACCCATTCAACGTCACAGGTTGACGCTCTGAATGGTGGATACCTGCACCTGGCTTGGCGAGGCCAGGCCAGTGGTGGTGGGCCAGGCACCGGGTTCCGCTGCGCAGTCTCCGGGTGACCGATAGTGCCGATGACGTGTTGCCATGGGATCTGCAGTCGTGGCCGAGTGGGGTCTCGCTGAGACGCAAATACAACGGGGCTCGAGTGGGGTTATTCTGGAGCCATGCTGCCTGTGGGTGCTACTTCACGAGCATGACTCGCCCAGTTCGTCTTTCTTCGGGTCGGTCGCTCTGTGGTCTTGTGACATGCATAGCGATCGGCTCGCTGCCCGGCACAGCTTTCGCTACGCAAAAGCAGCTCATTGACAACGGGGACGGTACATGGTCGATCGCGGTGCGCGCCAACTTCCCGCCGGAGGATCTTGGCGCGTTGCAGGTGACGAGCGACGACGTTGGCAACTACTGCGACTTCTTTCGGGAGGGGTCTCGAATCCTCTGGCAAGTCACAAACGGACAGCACTACTTCGATTCTGTCACGTTCGGCTACGGCGCCAGCGAGAGCGACGTCTTCTTGAGCCATGGCATGGGAAAGTCGTACGCGAGTGACCACGCGGTTAGGATGGTTTTCATGTCACCCAAGCCAGCCGGGACCGTGGTGTACGGCAAGACCCTCGCCCACGAGTGGGGACACTACTTCTACGGGCTCCCCGATGAGTACGCCAAATTCAATGATCTCGGATTTTGCGCGGACTCGCGCTACACGACCTCGAGCGAGACGTGCACCGGCTTTCCGAGTTCGAGCTGCCCGAGTGGCGCGAGGTGCATCCGTCATAAATCCTGCGTAAATGAAGGCGCTGACATTACACAAGCCGGCACGTTTGATGGCTGGGTCATCGGAACGGGCAGCCCGCCCCAAGACGTGATCTCGAATCTTGGAATTATTTCTGCCGATCAGTGCGCGGCGGCGGGAGGGGACAACATGGCGCACGCCGTCTGCATTTTGTATGACCCCACAGGAGTGCACAGCAGTTCATTTGGCGGAACAGAGCTCTGGCCGAAGTGGGGATCCGACTGTCAGGAACACGATGATTGCGACACCGCGTCCAAACTTGGCGACGGGCGCTGCACCGCAAAGCTAAACGCCGTCTGGGAGCGCCCCGTCTGCGTCGGTGAGTCCACATGCATCATGGCCGCCGGCACCAAGCAACGTTGGTGCGACGCCAACACCCACATCCACCTCGACCCCAAGACCGGCGCCAGCCTCTCCCAGCACTGGGGCGTGCTCGGCACGGTCATGAGCCACTACCCAATCCCCTGGTCCAGCGCCGAAGACTTCAACTGCTGGGACCACGCCAAGCTCGAGTGGGGCAGCCTCCAGTTCAACGGCCAATACAACGACAACATCGGCCTCCCGCCCAACGAGGGCGACCCCGCGTTCTGCACCTGGAACGTCCCCGACTACACCGACACCGAGAACCTCGCCGATTGGTCGATGGTCATGATCGACGCCTCGGGCTCCATGGGTCAGGACGCCAACGGGAACCCAGGCTGGACCTACGCGGTTGACGGGGCCGAGTACTTCAACCAGGTCGCCGTCACCAAGCAGACCAGCGCGGGGATCTATGCGTGGGGTGACGACCTGTGGCCGGTGAAGTCGGCGACCGAGGTCAACGGGATGTGGGTGCCCGGCCAAGATCTGGCCCTGGGTATCCCCGTAGATCTGGCTGCTGCCAATGTCTCGGTGTATCGAGACGAGATCAACGCTCACGTCAACGCCAAGCACTTCACAAACCTGTGCGCCGTGCTCGAGGGCGCCAAGGCTGCGTTCACGCAGGCCAAGGCCCCGGCCGGCGACCGCGAGGTCGTGCTGCTCACCGACGCCAAGTTCACCCGCGTCGATCCCAAGCACGATCCAACCGGCCCGGCCGGCTGCCGCGGCGTCGAGACCTGGATCGTGAACAAGCCCGAGATCGCCGCCCAGATCTGCGCAGAGGGGGGCATGCGCGTCAACGTGATCACGACCGGCGCATCGCCCCGGATCGGTCTGGCGCACTGGCTGGCCGAGAGCTGCAACGGCTGGCACTACTACGCAGGCGACGAACAGGCCGCTGGCGGGTCACTGCCCCACGCCGCCAAGGTCTACGAAGCCGTAGCGAAGGCCGTCGTGGCCGGCGACGCGATCGCGCTGCACGAGCGGGCGCCGCTCGTCGCCACCACGACCACCGAATCCCACACCTTCGTGGTGCCCGCGGGCTCCAAACAGCTGGACGTGGCGTGGCTGGGCAGCCCGCTCGTGGTCACCAGCGAGAGCACCGACCACGCCTTCAACAACCTGAGCTTCGAGCTCGTGTCACCAAGCAACATTCTATATGATCATCCAATCGGCGATTCCAGCGAGATCCAGGCAGTCTATCGGCGAATGGAGGTCGACTCCCCCGAGCCAGGCCTGTGGACCATGCGGCTCGACAAGACGCAGCTGTCCCCGAGCACCCGAGCCAAGCTGGATGTCGGCTGGGTCGCGTCGATCGTGCGATCGGGGTACTCGCCCGAGGCGTGGATCGATCGCCCAGTATGGGAGATCGGCGACGAGGTCACGATCTCCGCCAGCGTCGTCAAGTCCGGCGCGGCAGTCGGCGGCATGGAGGTATCGGCCCGGCTCTCGGCGGCGGGGTACAGCTGGCGGATCCCCATGTTCGACGATGGCCACCACGATGACGGCCTCGCGGACGACGGCGTGTACGCAGCGATCCACACCCCGACCGTCGAAGGGCCCCATTCCGTCAAGATCGACTTCGAGCTCCTACCGGGCGTCAGCCACACGATCCCGGGCGACGCGATCTTCGGGGCAGGACCGGACCCCCAGCTCCTGAGCGACGCCGCGACCCTCGTCGCGCACGCTTCGTTCGCGGTCCAAGACGGCCCAACTGGGCAGGTGCGCGGGGATCTACCAACCCTACGAGCGGGCGAGACCCACCAGGATCTCACCGCGACGATCGAGGGCATCTTCGTACCAAGCCCCGGGACGATGGTGTCGCTGGGAGACGGCGTGGCGGTGCGTGATCTCGAAGTGACCTGCCTAAATTGCGAGCAGGATCCCGACCCCGCGGGGCTCGTGTACGAGCTGCGCTTCAACGCGGAGGTGGCCCCCGATGCGCCGCTCACAACCCGCGACCTGCGAGTCGAGATCGGCACCACCGACTACCGCGACGAAGGCGCGACGCGGGTCGCAGCAGCCGACCAAGCGATCAACGGAACTCTCACCACCCACGCGAATGACCTCGAGCGCTCGGCTCTAACGGCACAGGTCGCGGCCGCAGGCCCCTGGGTGCTCCGACGTTTCATTCGCCTCGCGCCCGGCATGTTCGCGGACAACCGAGGCGAGCCGTGAAGACCGCCAGAGCCCGACGTGCTGGCGTCCCCGCCCCTGCTCAAGCGTAGTGCACACGCACCTTACCAATGATGATGCTCAGCGCCCGCTCGACCACCTCGGTCCGCTGGCTACGAACAATCGCGTACCCATCCCCCTCGTAGCTGTCGTTCTTCGGCGCCCCCGCGGTCGGTAGCTTGGCCTCGACCACCACCTGCCCCACGGCCTGGTTGGCCTCGTCGGCGCCGCTGACAGAGACCACCCGCCCGCGCCCGATCCCCCGCAAGTACGCGCACCCAACCGCGTAGCTGCGCGGCCACGGCCCGTCGAAGGCCTCGTCTGCGACCGCGCGCGCCCACATCCGATACGGATCCGTGTTGTGGGCCAGGCCGATCATCTTGGTGATGTGAGCGCCGGGCGGACGCTGGGCGATCTCACCGATCGCAAGGCTCCCGTCGGGCCGGCGAAACCACTCCATGTGGGTGAAGCCGGTGTCCAGACCAAGCACCTTGGCCGCACGGATCGCCATGAGCTTGACGTCGTCGAAGCCCGGCCCTTCGTTCTCGCGCGGGAGCACGCAGCACCACTGGATCCACGGGTTCTCGAGCACCGTCAGGCAGCTGGGCCGGTACCACGAGACCGAGACCAAGCGCGGCTCGCCGCCAAGGGTCAAGGTGTCGCAGCTGCCCTCTTGGCCCTGTAGAAATTCTTCGGCGAGCACCGGCTGGGCCGGGCTGGCACCGAGCCCGCGCACGCCGTTGAGCAGCTCTTCACGGGTGCGAACCCGAAACGTGGCCTTGGCCCCCATCCCGGCTGGCGGCTTGAGCACCATCGGGAACCCGACCTTGGCCTCGAACGCGAGCGCGTCCTCGAGACAGGTCACCAGCATGTGACGCGCGACCGGCAAGCCAGCGGCGCGCAGGCGATCTTTCATCTTGGCCTTGTCGCGAAACACGTCCGCGGTCTCGACATCCGTCCCGGGCACGCTGAAGTGCGCGCGGGCCTGGGCGAGCTGGACCTGCAGCGGCTCGAGCACGCCAATGATCCGGTGCGGATGCCCGTGGCGCCGACGCAGCAGATCGATGCCGCTGACGATGTCGCGGGTCGAGAGCCCGTCGTCGATCTGCACGACGTCGGCGAACAGCCGGCGGTCGACCCCCTTCGGCTGCTCTTGCATCACGCCGCACAAGCGCACGCCCGGCAGCGAGGCGACAGCGCGCGTAAAGCGCATGGTTGTCCCAAGGGGAAACGGAGCGACGAAAACGACGGTGCGCATGCGCGAGAAAGCTATCCTGCCGCAGCCCGGCCCGGTAGCGTCTCGTGCATGCGCGTGCTCTTTCTCGGCCCGACCTATCCCCAAGAGATGCTGCAGTTCACCCGCGGGCTCGCTGAAGTCGGGGCCAAGGTCTACGGGGTCGGCGACAGCCCGCGCCGTGCCCTGCCCGCTTCGGTCAAGCCGCACCTCACCGACTACCTCGAGGTCCCGCGGATCCTCGACGAGGACGACGTGCTCGAGCGGGCCAGCGCGTGGCTGCGTGGCCACAAGGTCGATCGAGTGCTGACCAACTGGGAGCCAACCGTGCTGCTCGCCGCTCGGATGCGCGAGCGCTGGGGCGTGCCGGGCATGAGCGTGGACGCCGTGACCGGGTTCCGCGACAAGCAACTCATGAAAGAGCGAGTCGCGGCCGCGGGCGTGCGCGTGCCCAAGTCCGAGCGAGTCACCCGTCAGTCCACGTCCGACTCGGGCGACAGCATCCGCGCGGCCGCCAGCCGGATCGGACTGCCGCTGATCATCAAGCCGATCGCCGGGGCCGGCAGCGCCGACACCTACAGCTGCCGCGACCAAGCCCAGCTCGAGGCCGCGATCCAGGTCACCCGCCACGTCCCCGACCTCAGCGTCGAGGAGTACATCGAGGGCGAAGAATTCACCTACGACACGATCTGCGTCGACGGTCAGCCGGTCTACGAGAACGTCGCGCAGTACCTGCCCAAGCCGCTCGAGGCTCGCAGCCAAGAGTGGGTCAGCCCGGTGATCATCACGGTCCGGGATCTCGACCAGGCCAAGATCCAAAAGGGCGTCGCGCTTGGCCGGCAAGTCTTGAAGGCGCTGGGCATGGGCGACGGCTTCACCCACATGGAGTGGTTCTACACGCCCAAGGGCGAGGCGGTGTTCGGCGAGATCGGCTGCCGGCCCGGTGGCGCGCGGCTCGTCGATCAGATGAACTACACCGGCGACGTCGACCTGTTTCGCGAGTGGGCGCGGGCCTGCTGTTGGAAGTCCTTCGAGGCCCCGACCGCGCGCAAGTACAATTGCGGGATCGTGTTCAAGCGGGCCAAGGGTCGCGGGCGCATCACCCGGATCGACGGGCTCGAGGCGTTCAAGCGCGCGCACCGGGGCCACGTGATCGAAGACAAGCTGCTGCGGCCCGGCACGCCCAGGCGCGACTGGAAGGCCACCTTGGTCAGCGACGGCTACTTGATGATCCGCCACCCGGACTGGGACACGTGCAAGCGGATGTGCTTCGCGGCCGCGACCAACATCAACATGTACGCCGAGTAGGGCGGCCGACCGCGAATTCCGGGGGGCGGCCCCCGCTGGCGCGCGGGGACGGCGTAGCTGACGGGCTCACGACTCGTCCGGTCGAACGAGGTGGGCGCGAACGGCCAGCGCGGCCGCGACCGTACCGGCGATCGCTAGCCCAGGATCATCGGCAGCCTCGCTCGTGCAATTGCAGTCGTCGAGATACCCAAGCCTCGCGCGGTCGTAGTCGATGTACGGCCCGCTGCCCGCATCACCCGCATCGCCGGCGTCACCGTCTTCGCCGAGCTCGTCGCCGAAGTCGCCGCTCTCGTCGGCTCCACTCTCCCCCTCGTCGGCGCCTTGGTCATCGCCGTCGCCGTCGCCGTCGCCGTGCCCTTCGCCGCTGCCTTCGCCGTCGCCCTCGTCCCCCCCGTCACCCTCGTCGTCGCCACCGCCGTCGCCCGGCTCGGGCGCGACCATGGGGAACGGCCCGGTGATCACCAGCGTCAGCCCATCCGCTTGCATGTTGACGAACAGCGCCTTCGCGTCGGGCGAGAAGCACACGCCCGACAGCTCGCCGCTGCTCTTGGCGTTGCGCGCGAAGTCGCGGACTGCCCCAAATCCGTCGATCCAGCGAATGTACTGATCGCCGTCGCCATCCTCGCTCATGAACACGTCACCCCAAGGCGCGACGGTGAGCGCGTCGGGACTGTCGAGCACGCCCGCGTCGCTCGAGGCCAGGATCAACTCGAGGGTCTTGCTCTCGCCGTCGATCAACCGAAAGATCTGGCCGATCCCGGCTTCGCCACCCCGGCGCGCGCAAAAGTACACCTGGCCTTCGTGAAACCAAATACCCTCGCCGCGCACGAACCTCGCGGCCCCCTTGCTGTGGCCCTGCTCGCGCACCGTGTCGGCGTCGGGATCTGGGTGGGCGATCGTCACCCAGTGGATCTCGAGCACCTGGTCTTCGCTCATGTCGTCGGTCTCGTACCCGTCGATGTTGACGACCGCGAGCGCCTGCAGAGTCCCCGTGAAGGGGTCGAGCGCGTTGTTCGGTACGAACCGATACAGGCACGAGTCCGTGCGATTCTCGGTCAGATAGACATAGTTGTTCGAGGGGTCCACGCACGCCGCCGCGTGCCTGAACCGACCGTAGCCATCCACGCGCTGCGGGGCCTTCACGCCTGCCGCGTCAGCTGGGCATCGGAACACGTAGCCGTGGCGGACGCCGCCCCCGATCTCGGTGTCGGATTCGCACGATAACCACCCCCACGGGCTCACGCCGCCACCGGCGTTGCGTGCGGTCCCGACCAGCACGAGATTGCTCGAGATCCGCGCGTAGCTGCTCGCGTCGATCACCAGCCGCGTCACGCCGCCCATCCCCGCGGTCTCGTAGGCTTGCGCTGACGGGTCCTGACCGGGGGCGTAGGGCCCATCGTCGTGGTCGCCCACGCTGACCTCGTGGTTGCGCATCAGGATTAGCGTGCCATTTGAGCCCGGGAAGCAGGCCATACCGCTGGGCCGGCCGGGGACCCGATAGCGATCGTCCATCGCTTCGCCCTTGGACTCGAGGATCTCGTATTGGAACCCCTCTGGTAGATCCAGGACTTGATCGGGGTCCGGGACCAGCGCCCCCAGAGGCCCGAGGGCGGCGACCTCCCGCCGTCGAGCGAGGCTGATCAGCGCAAACGCGAGCGCGGCCGATCCACCGGTGACCAGGAATTTTCGTCGTCCGATCTTGCCCATGCGCGCACTTTCGGCGCTGGCATCATTCATCGCAATGAAATTCGTGATGCTGATGACCTTTCTACCGACCACCATTATTGGCACACTGCGCCGTCGCAGCATTCCGTGAGCGTGACCATGCCAGTTTCAGTTTGTTGCGATCACGCCACCAGGTGTCACATGATGGGCGGGGGCTCGTGCTCGCGGTGCTTGACAAACAATCGCCAGAACACCAACGCCGCCGCGAACCAGGCGACCGCGACCAACACCGAAGGGTCCCGATCCAGCACGACCAAGACCAGAACGACCAAGCTCGACAGCGCGTACCCAACGGCGGGCAGCGGGTACATGGTGGTCTTGTAGGGCCGCGGCGCGTTGGGCATCTTGCGCCGCAGCACGACCACGCTCAACACCGTCAGCGTGCCGGTGATCAGCATCGCGCTCGAGGTGTAGTTAATCATCTGGTCGAGGTTGAACGGGCTGAAGATCAGCGCCAGCGCGATCGCGGCCTGCAGCCACAGCGCGACGTGCGGGGTCCCGTGGCGGGGGTGGACGCGCCCGGCCGCCTCCACACAATCACCCCGCCGCGCCATCGCAAAGGCGATCCGCGAGCCGATCAGCGTGGTGCCGTTGAGCGAGCCGATCATGGCCAGCAAGATCAACACAGCCATCCCCGTCACCGCCGCGGGTCCAAACAGCTGCACGGCCGCCGCCGTGCCCGCCTCGCCCACGCCCGGCAGCCCCGCGAACCCGAACACCGACAAGAACCCCAGGCACAAGAGCACGTAGAGCCCCGTGACCAGGCCCGTGCCGCCAACGAGCGCACGCGGAATGTTGCGGCCCGGGTGATCGATCTCGCCGGCCACGTAGAGCGCCGCGTTCCAGCCCGAGTACGCAAAATAGACCTTGAGGTAGGCCTGCCCCAGGGCCGAGATTCCGCCGCCACCGTCCCCCTTTGGCGTAGCCGTGGTCCCCTCGCGCAGGGTCTCGCCCCCGGCGCTGTCGCCAAGCACGTAGACCGACACGATCAACAGCACCAGGATTGGCACGACCGTGACCAAGACCTGCAGCCACCCCGCGATGCGGACCCCGTAGTGATTGATCAGCGTCAGCACCAAGACCAGCGCCGCCGCCGTCAGCCGGGGTGCCGGGATCGTCAGACCCAGCAGCGCCACGTCGCCGCCCGCCCAGCTGCCAAGCAGCACCGGAAACTGAAACTTGGCCGTTGCGACGGCGACGCTCGCCAGTGAACCCGGAAAGATCACCAGCAGCTGCAGCCAGCCAGCCGCGAACGCGATCCCCGGACCCCATCCGATGTGCAGGAACTCGTAGTCACCGCCCGATCGCGGCCGCATGGCGCCAAGCTCGGCCAGACACAGGGCCCCGAACAGCGCCGCGAGCCCGCCGACGATCCACATGGCCAAGAAGCTCCACGGCCCCGCCACGTTCGCCGCCACCTGCGGCGGCATGATGAAGATGCCGATGCCGAGCATCGATCCGACCACGAGCGCGATCGCAGGGAGCTGGGTAAGCTTGCGCCTGTCGCGCGAGTCGGTCGAATCGGTCGAGGCCGCGGTCATCTGAGGGCCGCGACGCTAGCCCAGATCGCGGCGCCTGTCCCAGCGGCTCCGACGAGCCTGTTTGCAGCGCGGGCGCGGCTTCTAGGCATCTAGGCCCGAATCAAGCGCTGCGCGCTCGACTCGGGCCTACTATGTCTTCAAGGGGGCTTTCAAAAGCCCCCTCGCTTCGGCGGCGGAGCTAACAGCCGACATTCGAGGATTGCGTCGTGTCCTTGGCCGCCAGGCGCTGGCGCGAGCGCAAACCCAGAGGTACGACGGTTTGCGATGACTGATCCCAACGCTTGGAACGAGAGGTATGCGGAGGGCAGCGACCGGTGGACGCTCGAGCGCGTCCCCGCCGTGCTCGAGCAGCTGATAGCGATCCAGCGCGAGCGCCACCGCGTGTTGGTTCCGGGCGCCGGTGTTGGCGTCGACGCGTTCGCCTGGGCCCGCGCCGGCCACGATGTCGTCGCCCTCGACTTCGCCCCGCTCGCGGTCACGGCCATGCGCACGCGCGCCTCCGAGCTCGGCGTGAAGATCGAGGCGCTCGAGGCCGACGTCACCGCCCCGCCCGAGCAGCTGCGTGGCATCATCGATCTGGTCTGGGAGCAGACCTGCCTGTGCGCGCTGCCGCCTGATCAACGCCGAGCCTACCTCGAGGCGATGGCCACGATCTTGCGTCCCTCGGGCAGCATGGTCGCGCTGCTGTGGAACCACGGCGACGAGGGCGGGCCGCCCTTCGACATGCCGCCGGTGTTGGTCGAGGAGCTGGTTGTGGGGGTATTTGCGATCCGCAAGCGCGAGCGGGTCGCGGACGGGCTGTCGACGCGGGCGAATCAGTATCTTTGGTGGTTGGATCCGATCCGGCGCTGACGCTGCAATGATCGCATCAACGCCGCGCCGACTCAGGGCCTGCACAGCTTCTTGTGCCGGGCCCAGTCGCGGCGCTGGTGCTCTTTGCCGCAATAGAACACCGCCGCACAGCGAGCGCAGCGCTGGATCGTGGACTTACCACACACAGCGCAGCGTTGATCCAGCTGGAAGTCCTCGCTGACAAACAGCTTGGGCGTGCCGATCACTTGGGACGTCAGCGTCAGCCCGTCCATCATGACGCCCGACCGCGCCGCGCACGACGAGCACGGCAGCATGTACCCGCCCGATGCAGAGGTCTTGCGCTTGTCGCTGGGCCCGATGATGCGCAACGAATCGCTAAAATCACGCGGTGCTTTGCCGCCCGAGTACCACAGCGCGAGCTGGCCAACGACGACGACGCGGCTCTTGCCCGCGTCAACGCCACGCTCGATCAGGTTCCCCGTTCGGACGTGCTCGAACGCCTTGGGCTCCGCGCAGAATTGCCCGTTTGGCCCCCCGCCCGACGCAGCCCACAGGTGGGGCAGGATGTCCGAGAGCAGCTCGTCGTCTTTGATCTCGGTGACCAGATCATCGCGCGCGGACGCGAGGTCGCTCGTCAGCGGCTTGCGCAGGCTGTTGCGTGCGGTCGCCAGTTCGGACGCCTCTGGGCGTGCAGCGGCACGTAGTAGCTTGGCGGCGACTGCTGGTACCAAAACCGTGGGGCCGGGACGACCGGGATGCCGAGATCCTCGAACGCCTCGCGCAGCTCTTGGGCCCCCTTGACCAGATCGAGCTTCAGCGTGGGGTGATAGCCCGAGAACGACACGACAAAGGTCTGCCGCTTGTCGATCAGATCGTGCAGCTGCACCACCGAGCAAGCCATGGTGCCCTCGTAGGGCGTCCCCAAGCGGCCGGCGCGGCGCAGGAGCAGCTTGACGATCTCCGCCGCGGCCACGGTGGTCAGGCGTGGACCCGGAAACGCGCCCATCTGGTCCGCGCTGTCTTTGCACGCGGTGACCACGTCATCCCAGTAGTCCGTGTACTTCATGGCCCTCGACCCGCTACGGTAGCGGTCCGAGGTTGGGGAAGCGGCCGCTGCGACAAATTTTGAGCGTTTGTCGGGCTGGAGCGGCCAGGTACGCCGCCCAAGCGGGCGGGCGCCCTCAGGCCGCCGCGACGATCGCCGCCTCGAGCAGGTCCGCGATCGTCTCGGCTTCATCCTCGCGCAGGCACAGCGGCGGACACACCCAGATCATCGGCCCGCGCGCGGGCAAGAACACCCCAAGCTCCCACGCCTGCGCGACGATCTCGTCCGCGCCACGATCCAGCTCCAGCGCCCGCATCAGCCCAAACCCGCGCTGCCCAGTCACGCACGCGTGCCGCTCGATCATGGTGGCGAAGCGCCGCTCGAACACCTGCCCCACGCGCTCGGCGTTCTCGGGCAGCTGCTCGCTCGCCAGCACCTCCAAGCTGCCGACCGCGGCAGCGCAGGACACCGGGTGGGCATAGTGGGTCAGCCCGCACCACAGCACCTCTTGGTCAAAGCGCTCGGCCAGCGCGGCGCTGACCATGACCCCGGCCAGCGGCGCGTACCCGGAGGTCAGGCCCTTGCCGATCGTCATCATGTCGACCTTCACGCCCCAGCGATCGCGGGCAAACCACCGCCCGGTCCGCCCAAAGCCCGAGAAGATCTCATCGTCGATCAGCAGGATCCCATGCGCATCACACAGCGCCCGCACCCCCGGCCAAAAGTCAGCGGGTGGGTGCTGCATCCCGTTGGTGCCGGTGAAGCCCTCGAGCAAGATCGCGGCGATGGTCTGCGCGCCCTCGCGCGCGACCAGCTCGTGCAAGCTCTCGAGCCAGTCGGACGCGCGCGCAGCCGTGGGCGCGCGGGCCGGGTGCGGATCCTCGATGTGCAGCGGCGCCCGCATGTTCGCAACAAAGGGCTGCTTGCGCGGGTCACCAGCGATCTCGAGCACCGCCAAGGTCGCGCCGTGATACGAGTTTTTTCGCGCGATGATCTTGCTGCGACCGGTCGCCAGCCGGGCGATCTTGATCGCGTTCTCGACCGCCTCGGACCCGCCGGTGGTCAAGAACGCCTTGGCCATCTGGGTGTGCTCGGCCAGCAGATCACCAAGCGTGGCGCGGATCTCCAGCACGGCGTTGGGCGCAGCGGCCGGCAACGCGCCGATCTGCTCGATCATGCGGGCCTGCACGTGCGGGTGCTTGTGGCCAACGTTGACGTTGTAGACCTGGCTCTCTAGATCCCACACCCAACCCTTGCCGGCGACCTCGAACCGGGCCCGCGAGGCGTCGGTGATCTCCAGGGTCTTCGCGCGGTCTTGGGCCGACCAGGTGAAGAACAGGTGCGATTGCTGTCGCTGAGTCAGATTCATGATCGGCCCTTGGTGGTCGCGTCGATCCGCAGTGGGGTCCTGAATGTGGTGTGGATGACTGGGTCACCCGCGCGCCGCCGCCACAGCGCGGTCCCGGTTGCGAGCTCGACGGCCCACACGGTGTTGGCCCGGGCGTCGGGGGTCGCGAACGCGGCGGCCTCGACCTCCGTGAAGAACTCGAGCACCGACGCCGCGGTGTCCGGGCGGCGCTGAACGTACATGGTCGAGGCCAGCTCGAGCCGGCGAAAGCTGCGAGGGCTGCGGGGCTTGGCCTCGCGCTGGCGCAGCGAGGGATCAAAGCAATGGTTGGCGTGGACGTGGCCGGTCTTGCGACCGACCCGGGTCAGGATCCGCTCGCCACCCAGGTGCTCGTAGCCGAAAAAATTGGGGCCGTCGGCCAGCATCCAATTGCGCCCGTCGACCAGCGCGGTCGCGGCGATCTGCTGGCGAGCCTGCTCGAGGCGTGGCGCCGCCAGCAGCCGCCGCAGCAGCGCCGAGCCCATGATCCCCGGTCCGCCCACCGCCGGCCGCAACAGGTTGCCAAGCACCGCGTGGCCCGAGGCCGAGATCCCCGCGAGACCCAAGCTGCCCGGCAGCCCCAGGACCCACGCCAAGCGCGAGCCCGGCTCGCCCACCTGCACCTGGCGCAGCGTCACGTGCTCGGCCTCGGCCGGCGCCAGCGCCCACGCACCCGCCAACACTGGACCGTTGGGCCCGTCGACGTAGAGCCCGAGTGAGCGCTCGATCTCGGCGCCAGTCAGCAGCTCGACGAGGCCGCCGTCGAGCACCAGCAATTCGTGGAGCGGGCGATCGCATGCGGCCGCGATCGCACCCAGCTGCGCGGCCTCGATCGGCGCGTGGGCGAGCAGGCGCGCGGCGTGGGGCTGCAGCGCGTCGAGCTGCAGGCCCGCGCCAGCGAGCAGCCGGGCCCGATCATCCACGAGGCCGCAGATCACCTGCGGATCGAGCGGGTCCTGGCCGCGCCCTGGGTGGACGCCAGCGTGCTCGGGCTCAGCCTCACTCATGCCGCTCGCGGGCTCCCAGCTCGAGCCCAGGCCCGTGCCCAATCGCGTCGAGCAAGATCGTCCGCACCGGCCCGCGCAACGCAGCTGGCGCGACGTCCAGCGCAGGCACGAAGCACAGGGTGTCGGGCAGCCCACGACCCAGCAACAAGTGCTTGGCGCGACACGCCTCCCAAACCGACGTGGCCTGCTCGGCGCTCGCGAAGCTCAGCGTGCGATACAGGCCCATCCCGCCCACGCGCGCCCCTTCGCCGGCGGCCGTGGCGGCCTCCCACAGCAGATCATCCAGGGTGTTGATCGCCGGCCCAAGATCGCTGCGATGAGCCGCGCGAAGCTGCTCGTGGGTGCGGATCTGCGAGAGCTCGTCGCCGTCCCAGGTGCTGATCAACATCAGCGGCGTCCCCACCCACCAGCGCGAGTCGATGAAGATCTGCCCCAGCTGCCCGCCCGGGTACCACAGCACCAAGTTTGGACAAAAGCCGGGGTCGAGCGCGTTTAGGCCCCACGCCCCTGCCCCGCTGCGATACCCACCCGAGGCGGTCTCGACCACCGCCAGCGGGATCCCATGGGCGCCGCAAAGCTTGCTCAGCGCCAGCGCGGCCGCGCTGCTCAGGACCTTCCCCGAGCGCTCGCCGACCACCTCCACGAACAAGCCAATGATCGCCGCGGCGCCGTGGGTCTCGATCAACGCGGTCAGGGCCGCGACGCTCGCCTCCACGCCGACGTCCTCGGGGTGCGGGATCCGTGGCCACTCGAACAGCGCAAACCCAGGCCCAAACCCAGCGGGGTCACTCAGCGAGCGCGCCGACGCGGTGGTGTGGCCCAGATAACCGCCGTCCACGCCCACGGCGATCGTCGCCGCCGGGCGGGCCATCTTGATGCAGCGCAGCGACTTGTCGAGCAGCTCGTCGCGCGAGCTGGTCGTGTACAGGTGCCCGGTCCCGCGCGGCAGGATCGCGCGCAGGTGCTCCGCATACTGGATCGAGTCTGGCGTCGCCCAGTTGCTCAGGTTCAAGCGCGACGCCGTGGGCCCCACCAGCTCACGGGTCGCCATGAACGCCGGCCGCGGACCAAACGGCGCCTGCAGCCCGCTGGCGAGATCGTGCCCGCGCTGCGACGCAGCTGGCAGCTCGGGCGGCGTTGGGCTGAGCAGCGGGATCCGGTAGTACTCGGCCTGCGCGTCGCCGCCGTATTGGTTGTCGAGCACCTTGGCCGTGTAGGCCCCCAGCGAGCGCGCGAGCCCAGCCATGCGCGTGGTCAGCCCCACGCGATTGCGACCCGAGACGAAGGTGTAGCCATTGGCCCGCGCCCAGCGGATCTGCTCGGTCTTGAGCGCGCGCCCTACCCCGTTGCCGCGGGCTTGATCGGACACGGTCAGATCCGCGGCGTAGAGCGTGTGCCCGACCCCGCGGAAGCGATCGCCGTCGGGGCCCGCGACGTCGGCGTAGTGCTCGAGCGGCGCCGCGAACACGAACCCCAGCAGCTCGTCGGTCTCGCTGTCGCGCGCGACCAAGGCGACCCCAGCGGCCGCGGTCTCGCGCAAGAAGTCCTCGGTGTCGCTGCGCTCGGGCTCGTAGGCCCGCTGCTCGAGGGCCATGACCTCGGCCCAGTCGTCCTCGGAAATCTCGCGGATCTCAAACCGCCGCGTGCGCCGACGCCGGGCCCCCTCGGGCTCGTAGTCCTGCGCCGTTGGATCGTCGAGCCGGCGCAGCGCGCTCGACACCCGCGCGAACAGATCGTCGAGGTGCGGCAGCTCCCAGCACGAGCCCAGGCGAAACCGAATGGTCTGCTCGCCCGCGTGGTAGGTCATGAAGCCCCGCGCGAACCGTTGGTTGATGAACGCGTCGCGCTCGCGGGCCGAAGGCAGATCAAACGCGAACGCGGTCCCAGCCACGCGCGGCTCGCTGACCAACCCGGGAAACTCTGCGACCAACAAGTGCAGGCGCTCGCGGATCGGGGCCTCGAGCGCCGCCTGCATGTGGGCCGTCTCGGCTTGGATCAACCCACGCAACGCAGAGGCCACGTTGACCGGCGCCGGCTCTTCATCGGGCCAGCGCGACAACACCACGCCAAGCCCCGCCTTCTTGGCGCAGGTCAGCAGATCCGGCGCGGTCTCGGGGCTGTCGCCAAGCCCCAGGTGCGTCCACCAAAAGAACGAGCCCGAGGTCCCAAACCCGGTCTGAACCTCGTCGACGATCAGCGGCAAGCCGTGCGCGCGGCTGAGCTCGCGGACCCCCAACAAGAACTCGCGGGCCAGGTGAATGTCGCCGCCCTCGGCCATCATGGGCTCGATCATGACCGCGTAGAGCTCCGTACCGCGCTCGCGCAGGGTGGTTTCGAGCGCGCCCAGATCCCGCGGACAAAACACCGCCTCGTACCCGGGCATGTCAACGCCCTTGCGCTTGGCCGGGTTCGAGGTCGCGCCCAAGGTCACCAGCGTGCGGCCGTGAAACGAGCCGTCGAACGCCAGCACCCGGCGCCGGGTTGGATCGGGCCCGTGCAGCCGAGCCAGGCGCAGGGCCTTCTCGTTGGCTTCCGCACCGCCCGCGCAGACGAAGCTGGCGTGGACCAGCCCGGCCGGCGCCCGACCCAGCAAGTACGCCGCGTACTCGTCGAGCTCGGGCACCGCGACGTTGGTGTTGTCGGGGTTGGCCCACAAGCAGCGATCGAACCGGCCCTCGTGCAGGCCCTGCAAGATGCCTGGGTTCGCGAAGCCCTCGTTCAAGGTCGCGATCTGGCTGCACGCGTCGAGCAGCACCATTGGCGGCTCATCGACCGACACCATGTAGGGGCCGCAGCTGCGGCGCGTGTCGATCACTTGGGGCTTGCGCTCGCGCGGGACCAGCTCGCCGTGATACAGCCGCTCGAGCCACGCCGCCGACTGCGACAGCCCCCCACCCACGGGGATCCGCACGCCAGAGGTCTCGCGCCGGACGGGTGCCCCGGGCGCGGGAGACTCCTCGCGTTGAAGGGTTTCGAGCAGCTCGAGTGCGCGGGAGTGCTGGGGATCTCGACTCACGGACAGAGTGTACGGGGGCGCTGCGGTCACGGGAATGTTGCCGATGGGGCGCGCCATCGATTTCGCGCTCACCGCTGGTTGCTGACCGCAATTTGGGTAAAGGTACGAGCGATGACTCCCCGGCTCGACCTTCGCGCTGCGTTCTACGGCGGCGCCGGGTTCACGCTCTACCACGCGTGGGGTCCCAACTCGGCGCTGCCACTGAGCCCTCACTTTCACGACGAGTACCTGATCTGCGCGCAGCTTCAGGGCGAAGAAGAGTGCCAGGTCAGCGGCAAGACCGAGCGCTTCTCCGCCGGCGACGTGGTGCTGATCAACCCGCAGCAGGTCCACACGGGCAACCAAACCGGCAACGCGGAGCTCGAGTACCTCAGCTTGTACGTGGATCGTCAGGTCGTCGAGCGGCTCGCCGCCGACCTCGGAGCGCCAACCGCCACCCCCGAGTTCACGGTGGTCAAGACCGGTCCGCAGGCGGAGCTGGTCGCGCGCCTCGTCGACTTGCTGGGCCTGGTCCGCGAGCACCACGGCAGCCGCCTCTACCCCCACCCGGCGACCCCGGCCGACCCCGAGATCGAGCTGCCGGCCGGGCCGGACCCAGCAGCTGCACCCGGGCCGGCCGAAGACCTGGCCGACGGGCCGGCCGAAGACCTGGCCGATCTGCACGGGCACCCAAGCGCGAGCGCGATGGCGCCGGATCTCTCGATCGACTCCGCGCTGCACGACGTCGTGCTGCTCGCGTTCGAGGAATTCTCCAACCTTCGTCAGCCGATGCTGCGCTCGACCAACCGCGTGGGTCACCGCAAGATCGCCCGCTCCGTCGAGTTCATCCGCAACCTCGAGACCACCGAGGGCGCGGCCAACGTCACGCTCGACGAGCTCGCCGAGGTCGCCGGGCTGTCAAAGTACCACTTCTTGCGGCAGTTCTCGCAGGTGGTCGGGATGACCCCGGGCGCGTACCTGCGCACGCTCCGGCTGTGCCACGCGGCCCGCAAGCTGCGGACCACCGAGCTGCCAATCTTGGAGGTCGCGCTGAGCGTGGGGTTCGCGGATCACCCCTCGTTCTCGCGGGCCTTCGCCCGGCACATGGGCATGACACCCAGCGAGTACCAAAAGCTGGGCCCCATTTAGAGCATTTAGAGCGCCCACCGGTCCGGCGCAGGGGGTGAGCCCGCTCGACGAGCGCCTGGGTTATCGTCAGGCCGGGTCCCGGGCCC
The DNA here is from genome assembly GCF_000737335.2 of Enhygromyxa salina. Lineage (GTDB taxonomy): Bacteria > Myxococcota_A > Polyangia > Nannocystales > Nannocystaceae > Plesiocystis > Plesiocystis salina_C. The sequence goes on from NZ_JMCC02000111.1 coordinate 25,721, forward strand.
ACCCCCACAACATGAACGCGATCATCGAAGAGCTCGAGCTGCAACCGGGCGACCGCTACGGTGAGTTCGAGATCCTCAAAGTCCTCGGTCGCGGCGGCTTCGCCCGGGTGTTCGCGGCGCGCTCGCCAAATTTCCCGGAGCCGATCGCGCTCAAGCTCTCGCGTACGCCGATCACCGAAGAGGCCATGGCGATCCGGGCACTTCGCGAGATCAGGATCCTTCAAAACCTGCGCAACCCCTACGTCGTGCACATCCTCGACAACGGCATGGGCGAAGACGAGCGCTGGTTCATGGTCATGGAGCTGCTCGAGGGTCAGACCCTGCTCGAGCACTACGACTTCGCCAAGCCCATGGACCCCCCGCGGGCGCTGCGAATGATCTACGAGGCCTGCGTTGGGCTCGACGAGGCCCACGAGATGGGCATCGTGCACCGCGATCTCAAGCCCGAGAACATGTGGATCAGCGCGGGCACCCACACCTGCAAGGTGATCGACTTTGGCCTCGCGCGGGCCTGGGATCCCGGCTCGACCATGGGCACCGACGCGACCGTGGGGCACATGCTGATCGGCACCCCACACTACGCCCAGCCCGAGCAGGTGGCTTCCGGCGTGCTGGTCCCCGCCAGCGACATCTACAGCCTGGGCACCGTGCTCTACGAGCTATTGAGTGCCCACAGTCACCTGTTCGCCGACGAGCCCCTCGACCACGCCCGCGACCGGCTGCGCGATGATCCGCTGGGTTGGCTCTCCGCCCACGTCAAGCGCGAGCTGGTCCCGATCGACCACTACCCGATCGGCCAGGAGCTGCCCGAGCCGGTCCGCGACACGCTGCACTGGATGCTGGCCAAGCAGCCCGAGCACCGACCCGCGCGAGGAGGCGTCGCGGCCGAACACCTCGCGTGGATCCTGCACACGATCTACGCCACCCCGGTCGCCGCGTTGCTTCGCACCGCTCGCCCCGACGGGTCCAACCCCAGCCAGATCTTGATCCCCGGCGGGTACGAGGTTGGCAACACCAAGACCTGCGCGATCGCCATCCCCGCTGGCGGGCCGGGCCGCGTCCACGCCACGCTGCGCTGGCTCGGACCTGGGCACCAAGCCGTGCTATCTCCAACGCAGCCGCACGGGACCGTGTGGGTCAACGGCCACCTGCTCGAGCGCCCGGTGCTGTTGGTGCCCGGCACTTACTTCGACATCGCAGGCACGCGCATGGTGCTCGACTACCCCACGCCAAGCTCGCCACCCTCGTTCAACTGACTCTCCATGGCTCAAGTGATCATCGAAGAGCTCGAGCTGCGCGCCGGCGACTTCTACGACCAGTTCAAGATCCTCGCGGTGCTTGGCCGTGGCAGCTACGCGCGGGTGTTCGCCGCCCAGCACCCCAGCTACGGCGACCGGGTGATCGCGCTCAAGATCTCGCGGGTCCCGCTGAGCTCAGAGACCACCGCGATCCGGGCGCTGCGTGAGATCCGGGCGCTGCAGTCGCTGCACAACCCGCACGTGGTCCACATCCTCGATCACGGCATGGGCTCGGACGAGCGCTGGTACATGGTCATGGAGCTGCTCGAGGGCAGCACGCTGCTCGAGCTGCACGACTTTGACCAGCCGATGTTGCCCGAGCGGGCGCTCGCGCTGATCTACCAGGCCTGCGTTGGCCTCGACGAGGCCCACCGGCAGGGCATCGTGCATCGCGACGTCAAGCCAGAGAACCTGTGGATCTGTCGGCGTCCAGCCGGCGCGGCGCGGCGCACCGAGCAGCTCAAGGTCATCGACTTTGGCCTGGCGCGGGCGTGGGATCCCAGCGTGACCGTGGGCGAGCAAGCCACGGTTGGGCACATGCTGATCGGCACCCCGCACTACGCCCAGCCCGAGCAGGTCGAGTCGGGGATCCTGACCCCCGCCAGCGACGTCTACAGCTTGGGCGTGGTGTTGTACGAGCTGCTGACCGGGCGCGTGCCCTACTTCCCCGACGAGCCCTGGGCCAGCGTGGTGCTGCGCTTGTCGCAAAAGCCGATTCGGTGGTTGGGCGCCCACGTCAAGAAGGAGCTGGTGCCGATCAACGCCCATTCGCAAGGGCGCATGCTCAGCGATGACGCCCGCGCGGTCGTCCATGCGATGTTGGCCAAGGACCCCGAGCAGCGGCCTGCGACCGGCGGCGTCGCGGCCCGAATGCTGGCTGAGATCCTGCACAACGAGTACGAGCTGCCGGTCGCCGCGACCTTGGACCTCGAGCGCAGCGTAGAGATCATCGTGCCGGGTAGCCACACGATCGGCGAGCAGACTGGGACCATTGCGCTGACGGGGATCGGCGGCGGGGCGGCGGGGCGGATAGTCGCCAAGCTCGACTGGCTTGGCGACTGGCTGGGTCCGGGGGACCTGGCTGTGCTGACGCCGGTTGAAGCGGGGGTGTGTGGGGTCAATGGGCAGGTGATCACCGCGCCCACACAGCTGGAAGATGGCGCGCTGATCCAGCTTGGGGCGCTGTCCATGCGCCTGCACTACCCTCGGGTTTAGGCCTAAGGTTTAGGCCTAGGGTTTAGGCCTAAGGTTTAGGCCTAGGGTTTAGGCAAGCCTACCCAGCTCACTTGGCTGGTTTGGCCACCCAGACACCGGCTCGCTCGGGGTCCGAGTCAACGATCGCGTAGCTGGTGATCAAGCCCCCGTCGTCATCCTCGTGGAGGGCGAGCGAACGCTCGTGGACCCGCTCTGCGATGTAGCTGGCATCGAGAGTGTCGGGGTCGATGATCACGAGCTGACCGATGTCGTCATTGTTGACCGCGACCGGTGTGACGACGCGGCCGTCGCTGCCGATCTGGTACTCGCGCGTTGCGTACTCGGCCAACACCCGGGTCTGACCGGAGTATGTGGTCTGGATCAGCTCGCCCGTGTCCTTGCGCAAGATGTTGACGTGCTCGGCGTCGATCCGCAGGTCGGCCTTGGCGCCTTCGTGCAGCACCGTCGCCTCACCAGTTGATGAGTTGACCACCGTCAGCGTTGTCCCAAATTTGATCACCGCGTCGGTGTCGTTCGCTACAGTCATGAACGCCAACGGGTTATTGAATGCACCGAGTGCGTCGTAGGACTCTAGCGTTGACAGCTGAACACAGCGGCGGCCGTACCCGCTCGCTAAAGACCGCTGGTAGCAAAACACGTCGAGCGGCTCGAGCGTGAGGGCGCTCTGAACTTGGTACCGAAGCGCGGTCTCGTCGAGCAGGATGGACTCCCCGGACTCACGATCGAGCATGAAGACCGGCCCCTCGTGCCAGTCAGGATCATCGTTGGTGATCTCGGTGCTCTGCCAGAGCAGCCAGCGGCCGCTGGGCCCAACGTCGAACTCGCGCACATCCTGGGCGAGGGTCGTCACCGCCAGCGTGGCGAGATCGACGACGACCAGCTCGTCGGCCACGGTCAACGCAAACACCTCGTCGTTGTTGGCGTGGAACACCTCGAAGACATTTGGGGGTGGGCTGGCGTTTGGGGACACGTGGGTCTTGACTTCGTCAACCAGCACGACCAACTCTGCGACCTGTGTCAGCGGATCATTGGGCCACCGCTGCAGCGCGAGCGTGCCCACGTCGCCATCTCCGAGGATGCTCACCAGGCCATGATCGCTCGGTGACGCCCACAGACCGCTGGTCTGGAAGACGGGGTTGGGTGGGGCGACACCAGCGAGGTCGTGCGCGACGATGTGATCGTTGACGACGATGTAGGGGACTGCCGGCTGCTGCTCGTAGACCCACACCGTCGCGTCCGGCCCGTCGTATAGCTTGACGGGGTCCTCGCCGCAGCGACCCACGGACCAGACCTGTGTGGCGTAGTTGTGGGCGCTGGGTTGTGTGCGAAGCTGGACCAGGTAACGACCACCAACCACGCTGGTCTGGAACGAAACGTTGGCATGATCCAGCTCGAGCGGCAAGACCCGCACGGGCTCTTCAACCCCACACAGCTCCTCGAACGCAGCGGCGTCGGGGCCCGTGGTCTCGTCGCTACATGCCGCGCACAGGATGGATGCACCGAGGATGATGAACTCGATCTTTCTCTCCATACGAGAATCGTACACCCAAAGTATCGAAAGTGGGCAGATTAAATCTCTGCTCGACGACGCCGCAGTTGGGCAAAAAGGCCCGCTCAACGAAGGTCTGCCCCTGGGCTTACACGCCCTCGTTCGCGCTCGAGACCGGTAGCCAGGACCCGTGATCCACGATCCGCCGTCGTTGGGGTAGCCACCCCAACGACCGCGGCGCAGACCCCATGAGCGTCGCGGGTCGCGGCCTCGGTCTTGGGGCCCAGAACCGCCGAATATGCCAGTGTCGGCGCCCCGCGTGCTAGCGTGCGTGCGTGGCTGAGATCGACTGCAGGCCCGAGGTGCCCGGCGCGCTGTCCAACATCACGCTGGTCGACGCCGACGACAACACCTACACGCTCGGCGAGCTGTGGTCCGAGCGTCCGGTCGTGCTGATCCACCTGCGCCACTTCGGCTGCATCCTGTGCCGCCACTACGCCGGCGCGCTGCGGGATTTCTATGGCGACTTCGAGGCCACGGGCGCGCGACTGGTCGCGATTGGCACAGGGGGCCGCCAGTACGCCCGCGAGTTCGTGGCCGAGCGAAAAATCCCCTACCTGGTGCTGGTCGACAAGACCATGGCCAGCCACGAGGTCATCCGCGTCAAGCAAGGCCCGTGGTTTGGCGTCCTCCGACCCCGGGTCTTGTGGGCGGCGCTCAAAGCCCGGATCCACGGCGCACGCCAAGGCAAGACCGGCCCCAACCCGTTCAAGTTTGGGGCCACCCACGTGATTGGGCCTGGCGATGTGCTGCACTACGCGTGGGTCAACGACGACTATCACGACAACGCACCCGTCGACGCGCTGCTGGCCCTCGCCAAGCGCGTCACCGCGCCCGATTGAGAGCCCGCGACCGTTCATGACATGGCGCGCTCTGACGCGTCCAACGGTGTTATCGTGGTCCCCTGAGGGAACTATGACCACGGACAAATCGGATCTCGAGCAGGTCGAGCGGCGCCAGCAAGAGCAGATGCTCAAGCTGGTCACGAAGGGATTCTTCAACGAGCTGGTCAACTATGGCGTGCCCAAAGGCGACATCGTCACCATCGCCACGCACCTGCTTGGGCACGTGTCGAAGCAAGAGAGCCAACCCAGCACCCAGGACCACTTCTACAGCCGGATCTTCGACGTCAACCATATCAGCGATCGCTGGGCCGACGAGCAGATGTTGCAGGTCGACCGCAGCGTGGTGCTGCGCCCGCTCGACGACGCGCTGCTCGACCAGGTCAGCGAGTGGCTGGCCGAGCCCGGCGTGCGCTCGAGCTTCGTGACCCCCTACCCCGCGACGACGTCCGGCACCGCGCAGCTCGCCGCCCACTTCGCCAGCGCGGCGTGCCGCTACTTCTGCATCGAGTACGAGGGCGAGCCGGTCGGGATCATTGGCGCCGAGAACCTGGACGAGCACGCCCGGCGGCTCGAGATGCGCAAGTTGGTTGGCCACCGCGAGCTGCAGGGCATGGGGATCGGCAAGCGGGCAACCTTCGCGTTCTTGTATTATGCGTTCAAGATCTTGGCCTATGAGAAAGTCTATATTTATTCTACCGACGTGAACGTGCGAAACCTGAACCTCAACAGCCAATTTGGGTTTGCGCTGGAGGGGGTGTTCTTGCAGGAGCTGCAGGGCGCGGAGGAGCGCCTGGATATCCTGCGGATGGGCTTGATGCGCTCGCGCTGGGTCGAGATCTTCGAGAGCGGCTAGGATCTCGGGCGCAACGCGCAAGAACCACTCCCCCGCGGTGACCGCCTCCCTCGACCTGGCGACCGCGTGCAGCGGCAGCGGCGGGCGCATCAACGCCTCGCGGCGGACGTGATCGTCGACGACGACAACGACTGGCTGTGGGTCCACGACGGCGACTTCGTTGACGCAGACGAGTGAACGAGCCCATCGCCGTCAAAGCCGACGAGACGGTACGACGTGGGCTGGCCACCTGCGTGCGGTGAACGTATCGTTGACGCATCCATCGCCCGAACCGAGCGAATAGTCGGCGTTTAGCCTCTCAGGGGTGTAAGTCTAGTCAGACGGCTCGATCATGAACTTGCTGTTGGCTACGCCACGTTGGCGCAATTTCCCTCCGTCACGGTACCACTGAGCCGCGCCCTCCGAATAGCGGAGATCCCGGAACTCGCGCCCGGGACCGCGCTTGCCCACCGTTCCTAGCCACATCGGGCCTTGTAGATTCTTGCTGAACCGGCGACGAAGCTTCGCTAGTAGTTTGTGTCCGGCGAGGTTCTCATGGAGGACGCGTTCCTCGTCTCGCCAATCAGATTTCGAGGAGATCACCGACAGCAGCAACGTATCGCCGTCCACGATCTCGGGGCGATCACATGTCACCAGACCCCACCGATTTGGGTTTTCGGTCGGGTCGACGATAGGGAACTCGAGCGCACTATCGGCTATATAGAACTGCCAGAACGTCGCGGCCTCGACGTCGGCAAGCAAAGCCGCTTCGAACACGCCAGGATCATTCTCTAGCACGAATTGAAGATTTAGGTCATTCTTGGCCGCGCGGAGCCAAGAATATAGCTCATCCGGCAAGGCAAAAAACTGAGTGATTCGTGAAGACATGACGGCTCGGTGGACTGGAGGTTGTTCAATTGTACGGGGTGAATGTGGGCCGTGCACCGGTTTGCCCTTCGATATCGTCGCGCCTTGACTTAACGTGGGACAATCCTCCGTCAACGCCGCGCCATTTATCAGGATCCGCGACTGTTCGCTGGCGAGACGCGGACGGCCCAGAGCGAGGGAGGCCCGCTCGCTCATGCCCACCCCGAGGCCCTCATGCGTAAAAATGGCTGTAGCACCGTCAGACCGCAAGCTCCGCGAAACTCAGATGTTTCTTTTTACGATGATACATCAAGTATTTCCGTAAATCGCGGTAGTCACATGCCTCCGGGACGCTCACCGCGAGCATCTTCAGACTTCCGAATTCTCCATACTCGCAGTAGCATCCGCGAGCGCGTAGGTTCTGAAAAATCTCTTCACCCAAGTGGTCCGCCAAGAAGATGATCGAGATAGCTTTCTCCGACGACGGCTCCAGCACGTGGGAGAAGGCGAACCTGCCTTCACTGTCTGGGATCTGTTCGGCCACTACGCGATCACCAAGGGCCACCTCAGTGACAAAGAATGGCGTGTTATCGAGAATGAATGTTCCATCATCCAGACCGATGGCATTTAGACCTTCCGACCCAATTGGTGGGTAGCCGTCTTCGTCTGGCTCGAGATCAAAGATGATCTTGCTCTTTCGCGTCACGGTCATTCGATGCTAGCACTCTTCAGTCGGTTGCATTTTGCACAAATTGTTTCGATGTTGCGCATATCGTTCCGAGTCGCGCCATCTCCACCTTTTGACCTGGGGTGGATGTGATCTCCTTGCGCTTCCGCGGGGTTGACCTTGCTTCCCTTAACCCGTCTCGTCGGATCGGTCATCTCAGTACCACATTTTGGGCAAAGACCGTCACCAAGCTCGCGGGCTGCTTTCTTGGAGGCCCGAGTATGCCGCAACCCGGCTCGCTGGCCGTTGGCGGTACCTTTCCTGGTCTTCTTCTTCAGGGTCCCCGCGACCAGCGGCAGCGCCTCCTTCGCCTGTCGTCGCGCGAGGACCTCGATCCCGCCCTCGATCAGCGCCCCCACCGCCTCGGCGTCGCCACCGATCAAGAACAGCGTCATCTCGATCGAGATCACGACGTAAGTCGGCGGGTCCTGCATCACCTGCGACACCCGGTTGGCGGCCTCGGCGGACACGTTCAACCGGCGCCGCTCCTGCGACGGTCCTTCGCTGGGCAGCATGCTGTCGGTGAAGCCCTCGAGCGGGTGCGGCGTCGTCACGCCACCGCCGAGGGCCAACGACTTCATGCCGTCGAGCATGAAGCCCGCGATCATCCCGGAGACCGACGGCCCGCTCGGCGGAAGCGCATCGCCACGCGGCGGCTTGCCGCCCGCGCCCGGGCCCTGCTCGCCAGCCGCTTGGCTGGCCTTTGGCTCCGAGCCGCCGCCGTGCCGCATGTCGGTCGGTTTGGGTGGGCCTTGCGTGGTTGTGCCGCGGCCCTCCATCCCTTTCGCGCCTCGCTGCGGCGGGTCGGTGTTCGCAGAGTCGGCGGCGCCCCCCTCAGGCGGCGCGCCCGTCGGCTCAAACCCGCTCGGATCCGTGCGCGAGAGCGGCTGGTTGAGCACGTACGCGTAGCGGTTCCACCCCTGCGTGCTGTTCGGCGCGACCACCAGAGGATCCGCGCTCGCCATCCGCCCCAGCTGCGGGTCGTACATGCGCCCGCGCATGTTGAGCAGCCCGCCGTCTTCTTGGGCCTCGTGCCCGGTGTAGCCGAGGTTCACGGCGCCAAGCTGCGCGAACTCGTCGGGCAGGCTCCAGTCTTCGGCGTCGCGTCGCTTCCCCCATACATCGAAGGACATGCGCTGCTCGACCACGCCCATTTCGTCGCTGACGGTGTCGGTCGACCCAAGATGATCGACGTGCAGATAGTGGGTGGTCCGACTCGCGGTGATGCCGTCGTCGGTGTCGACGACGCTGGCGACGATCCGCTCGAGCCCAGGCACATAGTAGTGATGCTGGGTCTCGCCGGTGAGCTCGTCGCGGTGGCGCTGGTACAGCTCCGTCACGTAGATCGTCTCGCGCGCGTCGGCTTCGCTGTAGCGGTAGACCCGATCCTGATCCGCGTCGTACTCGAACGCGATCAGCCCCGCTGAACTGGTGAGCTCGGCCGGCTTGTCGAACGCGGTGTAGGCCAGCGTGGCCGGCCGCGAGCCGGTGCGCGCCAGCAAGTTCCCGTTGCCGTCCCACTCGTGCCCGCTGCCGTCCGCGACCGCGAGCCGGCCGTTGGCGTCATATTCGTACTCGCCCCGGTCCGTGGCGAACACCAAGTTGCCCAGGCTGTCATACGCGAAGTGGCGCTCGTGGGTCTGCTGCGCGTGGGTCGTGTGCACGGACGCGACGCGGTGCAAGAAGTCGTACTCGAAGCTCTCGTGCTGTCCGTGGATCAGATCCTCGCGGCGCCCGAGCGTGCCGTCGGGGTTCCACTGATACGCCAGCGATTGCAAGGTCCCGCCCAGCTCGGAGCGGGTCTGGATCGTCTGCGTGAACTCCCGCAGCGGGTCGTAGCTGCGCTCGGTGATCGTGCCATTCCCAAACCGCTCCGCCGTCACGCGGTCGAGGCCGTCGACCTCGTCCACCCGCCACAGCAGCTCGTCGGTCGGCCCACTTCGGACCTCGCGCAGCTGCCCGCTCGCCGTGTAGCTGTTGCGCACCCAAAACGGCGGCAGCAGCTCGGCCTGCGGGTAGTGAATCTCGGCGAGGCGATCGAACCCGTCGTACTCGAACTCGAGCTCGAAGCTCTCGCCCGCGATGACCTTGGTCAGCGCCTGAACCCGCCCAAACGGATCGTACTCGAACGACTGCTCGTGGCCATCGGCGCTCATGCTGGCGTTGAGCTGGCCGATGAACTTCTGATCGAAGCTCCAGATCGTCAGCCCGTCGGTGTCGCTGCGGGTGACCACGCGGCCAAGCGGGTCGCGCTGCAGTACGACCTCGTCGTCGTTGCCGTCGACGAACAGCTCGAGCTCACCGTGCCCGTTGTAGAAGTAGTTGCGCAGGCCCTCGCTGGGATCGTGGCTGGTGATCAGGCGGCCCAGATCATCGTGGGCGAAGCTCTTGATCGTGGGCGGCGCCTCGCCCTCGTCGACGCCCAGCGCGGCTCGCCCCACGCAGTCCGGCCGGACCAGCGTCGGTTGCTCCCAGGCGCCATAGTCGAAGCACACAAGCTCTTCGTCCGGGCTCCCGAGCGCGCGGGTGCTCTGGACCACGCGCCCCCCCAGATCCCGGCGGGTGACCGAGATCATCCCGCCCAGATCATCGTGGACCCGCTCGAGGCCGTCATGAACCCACGACTCGGACGTGTCGTCGGGCAGCCAGTGGCGAACCAGTCGATCAGCGAAGTCGTACTCGTAGCGATCCACGCCGTCCGGTTGCAGCCCGTAGATCGTCGGCAAGCTCACCCGCGTCACGCGACCCAGCCGGTCGTAGCGAGTGGTGACATCCCGCGCGACCCCGTCGTGCCCAGGACCGCGGGTCAGGACCACGCGGCCAAGCCGATCATACTGGGCGATGTCGTAGCCGTGGCCGGCGGTGTCTTGACGGATCTCCAGCACCGCAGCGCTGAAGTTTGGGCCCAGCATCTCGTAGCTGAAGGTCGTCTCGTCACCACGCGGGATCACCCCGGCAAAGCTGCGCAATCCCGTCACGTGGCCAAGGCCGTCGTAGTCGGCGACCTTGCGCAACCCGTTGGGATCCGTCGCCTCGATCGCCACGCCCAAGCCGGGATCCCACCGCAGCGTCGAGCTGTGCCCGAGCGCGTTCGACCCCTGGATCGGGAACACGCCCTCGTCGTCGTAGCTGACCGCGCTGCCGCGCTGCTCGCCGTCAGCGTCGGTCGCGGTCTGGGTGATCAGGTTGCCGTGCGCGTCGTAGCCGAGGCTGGTGTGCAAGAACAGCTCGGGCCGCGCAGGCTCGAGCGTGTGGGTCTTCAGCGCGCCAGTGTCCGAGTCGTAGCTGGCGATCCACTCGCGCTTGCGCGGGGTCTGGCCGAGCTCGAGGAAGTGGGTGCGCTCGTAGATCGGCAGGCCGAGCAACCAACTGTCCGCGTCGTTGAGATAGCCGAGCTCGCGTCGATAGTTCAGCGTCGCGTCTCCCGTGTCGATCGCTGTCGACAACACGGTTGGGTTTCCGTAGTCGTCGAGCTCGAACACGGTGTCGACGACGTCGCGCGTGCGCGCGTCAGCGTGGAAGTCGTCCGGCTCGCAGAACGTGTCGGCGCAGGCGTCGAGCTCGTAGCTGCGCGAGACCTGCTGCGAGACGTAGGGGTAGTATCCAGGCGCGGTCTCGAGGTAGTCGAACACGCGGTGGATGTGCGTGACGACGTGCTTGCCAGACTCGACGTCGCGGTGGTCCTCGGTGATCGTCGCGGGGATGCCCGTGTACGGAAAGTCCAGCAGCTCGGGCGCGTGGGTGTGGCCATAGCCAACCCGCCGCCGGTAGATCGGCTGGCCCTGCTCGTCGAGCTCGATCGTCTCGTGCGACGCGAAGCCGAGCGGACGTCGGCCCTCACGATCGCCGCGCGACATCCCGTAGCGGTGCTCGAACTGGCGCGGCACCAGCTGGCCGCCAGCGTCGAGCCAGTGGGCGTCCACGACGATCCGTGGATCCCGCTCGCAGCGGCGCGGGTAGGCGCAGCTGTCGAGATCCAGCGCATACAGCCGCGCGGGCGCGTCGTAGTCGGTGAGCGAGCGGTAGCTGACCTCGACCGTCGCGCCCAAGCCGTTTTGGATCCGCACGAGCTTGTCGGGCACCTCGCCCACACGCTCGCGCAGCATCCAACGAAGCGACGTGAACACGCCAACGTCGTGGAGCCCGTCGCCGCTCAGATCAAACGCGGTGCTGGCTCGCGGGTTGGTGTAGATGTCGTCGACCATCAGGTCGAGCGAGACCGGCATCTCGTCGAAGCTGCCGTCGCCGTTGCTGATCCAGACCGTCCAGGCCCAGTCGTCTGCGTTGGGATCATCGACGGGCGTGAGGTAGTCGAGCACGCCGTCGCCGTCGTAGTCGAGCACACCCGAGGCCAAGTAGCGCGCGAATGATCGGTTGCCCTCGACCTCCGACTGCATCAACCACCCGCCGTCGATAAAGCCAGCGCCAGTGTTGATCCAGATCCGCACGCCGCCCCACTCGGGCAGCGGGGGATCATCGACCACGATCGTGTTGTAGATGACCTCGAGTTGGTCGGGCCCGTCGCCGGCGCTCAGCTCATAGCGCAGGACGTCATGCAGGCCGTCGCCGTTGAGATCCAAGATCCGATCGGCGCCGTAGCCTTGGTTTGATCGAGGAAAGTCGTCCGCGGTGTCGGAGTTGTTGTAGTGGCCCGCGAGGCTCGCCCGCCAGCGCTGGGCCAGATCCGGCGGGAGCCCGGTGGGCGTGAGCGCGCCGGCCCAGTCATTGTTGGGATCGAGGGTGATCGCCGAATAGTCAGACCACTGCTTCGAGGGGATCCGGCTGTGCGTGTCCGCGTCCCAGGTCGGGATCACGAGCAGCGAGGCCAGGCCGTCGCCGTCGTGGTCGAGGTGCAGCAGCTTGTCGTAGCTCGAGCAGACCAGGCCGGTGTCGAACACGGCGTTGGCGTTGAACCCCACGCCCGGGACGTTGGGTGCAAACATCCAGCGCCCGGTGCCGACTTCGGGCTCCTCGAGCTCCGCCTCGCCCGCGCAAAACAGTAGATCACCCAGGCCGTCGCCAGTCTGATCCGCGCCTGTGAACAGCCAGATCAACCCAGCGCCTGGGTCGAACTCGAATTGATCGACGCCGCCCTCCGGCAGGCTGCGGGCGACATAGAAGCTGCGCCCCGTCGGGGGGAGGCCGGGGAGCGGCACATTGTCACCGAGCGCGTAGACGTCGTCGCGGCCGTCGCCGTCGTAGTCGGCCGCGAACATCGGCGGCACGGTCCGCCCGCTGGTGGCGTGGGAGCCGAGCGCCAGCATGCCGCTGCGCTCGCTCTCGTAGACCAGGTAGTGCCCCGCCGCCGCGCACTGCTCGAAGTTGTCCCGCGTGGATCCGCAGTACTGATAGTCCTCGCCGTGGGCGCCCGGCTGCGAGGTCCACGTCTCCCAACCACGATGGGCTGGCAGGTTTGCGCTGCCGTCCCCAGCCGAGAGGAACATGTCCGTGCGTCCGTCGCCGTTCGCGTCGAGCAGGGTCATGAGCTCCGCGAAGGGATCGAGCACGTACTGCTCTTCGTTGGGGAACAGCATGAACGGAAAGAAGGCCCGCTCGGCGAAGTTGACCTCGCCGGGCGTCTTCTCGAAGCCGTGCTCGCCGGGTTCCCACTCGAAGGTGGTCGCGGGCTTGCAGACCTGCTTGGCGTCGCACTGCTGAACCGCGTGGAGCAAGCTGCGCTCGGTGATGCTCGGGCTCGCGTAGTCGAGCTCGTAGCGGTGCACGAGCCCGTTGGGCGCGAATGTGGAGACCCTCGCAAGCCGAGAAGACTGCCGCTGCGGTGCGCCGAGGCTGTACCCGTGCCATGGATCCGGCCGCGGCTCCCAGTCCAGCCGGACGTGCCGGGTGCTGGTGTGCAGCTGCGCGTGCGCGCCGTAGCTAATCGTGGAGATGTAGTGCTCGACGTCCGCCTCGCCGAGCAGCTGCCCCTGCGCGTCGGTCACGGCCGCGGTCTCGTAGATGTAGCGGTAGTCGACGAAATTGCCGAAGCGATCGCGGACCTGGGACAGCGCCCACGTCCTCGCGCCGAGGTGGGTCGACACGGTCGCGTCGCGGCGGCATCCGTAGGTTGCGATCGTGCCGTCGCGCCGACGCAGCTCGAGCCCAAACCCACCATGGCAGGTGTTCGAGCCGTTCTCGTCGAGTTGGGCGACCACGCGCACGCGGGAGAAGTCGTCGCGCTTGGGCCGGTAGGTCGCGCCAAGCTCGAACGGCGCGCCGTCGATCAGCGTCAGGCGCTGACCGTCGAGGCACAGGCCGTCTTCGTTGGTCATGCGCACGGGCGTGACCTCGCCGTCTTCGGCGAGCGTGTGTCCGCAGCGTGTGATCACCGAGCTGCCGCCAAGGCTCCACCCAACCCCGAGCGGGCCGTCTCCGCGCTGGCTGTCGTAGTCGAGCGAGAGCGTCGGCTCGAGGCCGCGGGCGGCTGGCGGTAGTTGGATCGGGATCGAGTAGCGAGCGGCCCCGTGATCATCGACGACGAACGAACCCGGCAAGGTGCCGACCGGGGATGACGCGCTTCTGTGCGGCTCGGGGTCACCACCGTTGGGGCCCGCGAACAGGGAGGCGTGCAGCAGCGAGCCGCTCAGCGGTGTCGCGCGGGCCTGGGGTGCCACGCACAACCACGCCGCGAGAACCAGCAACACGAGCACGGTCGAGCGAGGCGCAGGTTTGCGTGGGCGCACGGTGGGATCCATGCCAGCTCGGGCGCGTCGCTGTCACGCGCAGTTGGTTCTGGACCG
>NZ_JMCC02000112.1 GCF_000737335.2 Enhygromyxa salina
ACGACACGCCCGGCGTGGCTTCGCTCGCGGGCGGTCGCCTCGCCAGCGCGCGAGCCCCCGTCGCCGACTTGGTGTGGCAGCTCGACGAACCAGACGCCGGACCGAGTCGATCGAGCGCGAGCCCAGCCACGACGCCGGGTCGCTCGCTGGCCTGGGTCGATCGCGGCGTGGCGCTCATCGTCGCGCTGCTGGGGCTTGGCTTGGCTTGGTTTGGAGCGCGGGCGAATCGGCGCACGCCTGCGGCGATCCGCTGGCCCGAGCTGCTTGGCTTGGCGCTGCTGCTGCTCGGGTTCGTCGGCGCGACGCTGACGATGACCTCGGTGCTGCCGCTGCACGAACACAACAGCTTCATCGCCCGCTCCGACTGCGCGATCGATGATCACTGCCTGGAAGACCCCGCCAGCGCGTGGAACCTGACCACCCTGCAGGTCTACGGATCGCTGTTGTCGCGGGTGCCCTATCGCGCAGCTGCGCTCAGCGGCGTCAGCTTGGCCTGCTCGGTGCTCGTGTTGGTGCTGCTGTGGGCGCTGGGCCGAACGCTGATGCGCGCGCTTGGGCGACCCGAGCTGGGCGCGGTCGCGGGGCTGTCGGCGGTGGCGGTGCTGGCGTGTCACCCGGTCGCGTGGAGGCTCGCGGGCGCGGCGACGTTCTGGCCTTGGGCGCTGGCGTGGTGCTTGGCCGGGGCGGTCGCGGGGCTGTGGGCGAGCGGGGCGGTAGCGAGCTCGGATCGTTCAACTCGAGCCGCTGGCGGGCTTGCGTGGGTCGTGGCGGCCGGGTGCTTGGCGATCGCCTGCGGTGGCAACTTCGTGTTGCTGACCCTCGGCGCGTGTCTGCTCGCGGCGCCCTGCTGTTGGTCGCCCGCGTGGTCGGGCGAGCCGGCCGGGCAGCCGTGGCGGGCAGCGGGGATCCGGGCGGTGGTGATCGGCCTGCCGGCGCTCGGGGTGTTCGCGCTGGTCGCGACGCCGGACTATGTCGCTGGCTACGCGCGGGCGTTTGGCGAGTCGGGGCTCGACGACTCGATCACGCTGGCCGAGATGTGGCGTCGCTTCAACCCGCTGCTGCTCGACGGTCGGATCTCCACGCGCGTGTGGACGCCCGCGTTGCTGCTCGGCCTCGCGTGGATGTGGCCCGGCCAGGCGAAGGGCCCGCGACTGCACGCCCTGCGCACGCTGGCGCCGCTGGTCTACGCGTGGCTGATTCCGGCCGCGTTCTTGGGGCTCGCGGCCGGTGAGGTGATCGGCAGCGGCTACCCGGTTGGGTTCATCAACCACCACTGGGAGCTGTGCTGGACCGCGCTGTGGACAGGGCTCGGGGTCGCGTGGATCGTGGGCGCGCTCGAAGCTCGGGCGCCGCTGCGCGCACTGGTGGGGGAGCGGCTGCCGGCGGGGCTGCGGTGGTCGAAGGTGCTGCCGGTCGCGCTCGTGTTGCTGGCTGCGCTGCTGGGTCCGCGCGCGCGCGAGGGCTGGCGCATGGCGACCGGCGAGCGGGTGCTCGAGCGAGAGTTGCTCGCGCTCGAGGCCACGTTCGCCGAGCTGCCCGCGCACGATGTCCTGGTGATCCCGCCGCGGATGCTCGAGCCCACGACCGACGCGCCGACCCAGTGGGACCGGCTCGAGGTCGTGTTCCCCGCGGGCTTTTACGCCTACGCGATGCGCGAGCGTGGGCTCGAGCCCGCGCAGATCATCGAGCTCGATCGCCTGGCCGAACACCCGCCCGCGCCGGGTGCCCGGGTGTTGTTCTACATGGGGTCGAGCCTGCGCAGCTTTCAGCCCCACGAGATCGAGGCGGGCGCGGTCGATGACGGCCTCGAGCGCCCGCCGCTGCTGCGCCTGCGCGACGAGTGGACGCTCGAGGGCGTGCATGAATTCGTGGTGCGTGGCGAACAGCACGAGGCGATCAGCCAGCGGTTGGGGGCGGATCGGCGGTCGGAGCTCGAGCTCGGGTTCTACTGGCTGCGCCGGCGCGAGTGAGCCCTCGAGTCGAGCGACGTGCGGCCCACCGGCGCGGCCCAGACCGACTCAGCGCAGGGTCAAGCGAGCGATCAGCTCGCCCGCACGATCCGCTTCGAGCTTCGCCCCGAGCACGCGCAGCTGCGCCTCGCCGAGCCGCGCGTGATCGAGCGCGCCGCGGAGGTCGTGGGGCGCGAGCACCTTGGCCTGGGCGAGCAAGCACAGGCCGACGTGCCGTCGCGCAGACAGCTTCTCGGCGGCCTCGGAGAGCTGTTCCAGCGCGACATAGTCATCGCCGGCGTGGTGGGGATCGCCAAGCCCAAGTCGCAGGCTCGTCAGCGAGACATCTAGCTCGCGATAGGGGTTTGCGAAGCCCTGACTGGCCGCGCGCGCGCGGTCGAGCAGCGCGGGCTTTTGCTCCGCTGGGCTGGCTTGGGCGTAGACCAACAACGCGGTGATCAGCACGCTCTCGAGCCCGTGTCGCTCGGCCACCTCCACGGCCATGGCGGCGTAGCGCTGGGCTTCGTTGAGCTCGTCGCGCGCGAACTCGACAGACGCCAACAGCTCGTAGGCCGCGCTGAGCTCGGCCGCGACGCCGCTGCTGCGGGCCATGTCCCTGGCGCGGCGGGCTTCCTGTGCGGCCACGTCGAGCTGGCCCGACAACAAGGCGTAGCGACCCAGCTCGGTGTGGACCAGCGCGAACAGGCGGGGCTCTTCAATCTCGTCGGCGAGCTCCCGCGCTTCGACCAGGGTCTCGCCCGCGTCTTCGATCTGACCAAGATCGCGCAGCACGCCAACGCGGGCGGCCTGGGCATAGGCAAGCCCGCGACGATCACCGATCGCCCGCTTGTCCGCCGCGGCGCGCTCGAGCTCTCGCAACGCCCGGCTCGCGTGGCCGGCCAGCGCACAGGCCCGACCAAGGTTGAAGCGCGCGATCGAGACGCTCCAGCGATCATTGGCGGGGTTCATCGCCAGGCAGCTCTCGTAGGCCTCGATCGCGAGCGCGGCTTGCCCGTCGGCCAACAGCCAATTGCCCCGACTGCGCTCGAGCTCGGCCGTTACCCGATCGCGGTCGGGGCTGCGCTGCGCGGGGTAGGTCGCGAGCTCGGCCATGCCGGCTTGCAGCTCGGCCTCGACGCGGTCGTAGTGACCGGCGGTCCCGTGCGAGTACGCGGCCAGGGCCCACAGCCCAATGCGCTCGAGCGAGCGCTTGCCAGCGAGCAGCTCGAGGCCCTCGCGGCAGTAGCCGATCGCGCTCTCGTAGTGGCCCAGCTTGCTGGCCACCCGGGCAAGCTTTTGCAGCTGGCGAGCTTGCTCGTTGGGATCGTTGTCACTCGCGGCGCGTCGGCGGGCGCTGTCGTAGGCCTCGCGCGCGGCCGTGTACTCGCCGTGCATGAGCAGCAGATCGCCGATGTGCATCGATCGCGAGCTGGTGGCGGGACGCAGCGCGGCGAGCTCGGCCCGCGCGCGACGTTGGCGTTCGGACGCGCGTCGATCTCGAGGGCGCAACCCGAGCAGGCGGTCCGCGAGGCTGCGGTGATCGAGCTGCTTGGCCAGCTCGGCGCCGCGCTCTCCGAGACGGGCCAGGCGAGGCTCGTCGGCCTGGTCGAGCAGCGCGGCCAGGCGCGCGAGCGCGGCCAGGGCCCTGTGGGTCTCAGCGCGGGCGAGCTCGAGCTCGGCGAGCAGCAGCGACAGCTCGGCGCGCTCGAAGGTGGGCAGCGGGTCGGCGCGGTCGAGCAGGCTCAGCAGCTGCGGCAACGCCAGGAGCGGGCGACCCTCGTCGAGCGCCCGCTGGACGCGCTCGACCACGAGCGGTCGGGCCTCGGCGATCGCGTCGGCCTCGATCAGGTGGGTCAGGCGAGCGACGTGTCCGGGCGTGTGCCGAGCAAACACGCGCAGGCGGGTCGCGCAGTGCAGGTGCAGCTTGCGACGCACGATCGGCGCGAGCTCGGCGTGGATGATCCGGCGCAGCAGCTCGCTGGTGAACGACAGCGTCACGCGATCTCCACCGCGCCGCTCGGTCACCAGGCCGCGCTGGATCGCCCGATTGAGCAGGTAGTCGAGCTCGTCGACGCCGCTGCCGACCAGCTCCACGACCTCGTCGAAGTCGAACTCGCCGCCGTGGACCGCGAGCACCGAGCCCGTGCGCAGGGCGGCGAGCAGGCTCGATGGGAGCCGCAGCAGGCGATTGCTGATCGCCGCGCGGAGGTTGCGGGGGATCGGCCAGCACGCGGCCTCGAGTCGCCAGATCTTGTCGCGCTGAACCAACAGCCCAGCGTCGACGGCCGCGCGGACCAGCTCGCGCGCGAACAGAGGTCGACCGCCGCTCTCTCGGTATAGCCAATCTGCGAGCCCCGGCTCGGGCTGGCCGCCGCCGAGCAGCTGGACCATGAGCGACTCGTAGACGTCGGGGTCGAGGGGCTCGAGCACCAACGACAGCGCGCGTGGATGCTGAGCAACCCGCACGCCAAGCCGCGCGAGCGGGTGCTGAACCGGCATCTCGCCCTGCTCGTAGGCGATCACGAACACCAGCGGCGCGCGGGGCAGCCGTCGAAACAACAGATCCACGAGCTCCACGGTCTGGCCGCTCAGGTGCGCGTCGTCGATCGCCAAGGTCAGCGTTCGGCCATCGTTGACCAACGCCTCGAACGCGCGGATCAGCAGGCTCTCGGTCCGCTCGCGCTGGGACTTGCTCGGGCTGGTCTCGCGTCCGGCGACGTCGCGGTGCGTGCTCGTGCGTGCCAGGCGGGCGCTGACCTCGACGGGCTCGAGACCCGCCCACGAAGACTCGCGCTTGGGTTTGTTGGCGAGTCGGCCGAGCCGGGTGCTAGCGAGGCTGGGAAACAACGCGACCAGCTTGGTCGCGTCATCGGCGAGCAGCTCGACGGCCTCTGGGCGCTGGGCCAGGCCCGCGGTCAGCAGCTCACCAAACGGGCCGAGCCACCCGCCCGTCTCGTTGGCGGTCGCGCTGGTGCGCAGCAGCTCGATCTCGCGTTGCTGACACGCGTCGGCGAGCTCGTCGAGCACGCTTGTCTTGCCGATCCCGGCCTCGCCCGCGAGCAGCACGAGTTGTAGCGCGCCGACCCGCGCGGCGATCAAGCGCGAGTCGATCGAGCGCAGGACCTCGTCGCGTCCCACTGCGTCGTGGAGCAGCGCGGCCCGGGTGTCTTCAGCCTCGAGCGAGAGCGGCCCCGTGCCAAGCCCCGTCGAGATCAGCGTTGGCGCCCCAAGCAGCGCCGCCGCGGCGGTGCCTTCTGCGTATGGCTCGAGGAGCTCGACGACCTCGCGGGCGTTGGTTGGGCGGCGGGCCGGCTGCTTGGCCAGCATCGACATGATCAGCGTCTCGAGCTCACTCGGGGTGCCCGCGCGCAGCGACCCCGGGCGGACCGGCGTGGTGCTTGCGATCGCCTCGAGGATCGCGGCTTGCTCGCCAGTAAACGGCGGTCGGCCCACCACGCACTCGTAGAGCACGGCACCCAGCGCATACAGATCCGAGCGAGGGCTGGGGGGCTCGCCGCGCGCTTGCTCGGGCGAGACGTAGGGTGTTGCGCTCTGCGCTGGCGGCAGCGAAGGGTCGCGGCGCCGCTTGCTCCTGAGCTCCGCGAGGCTGGACAGTCCAAAGTTCAGGAGCGTGACCTGCAGCTGCGCTCCGCTCGAGGTCAACATCGAGTTGCCCGGCGTGACATCGCGGTGGACCAGCTCGCGGGTGTGGCAGTGGGCCAGCGCCAGCGCGGTCTGCCGGCCGATCTCTGCGGCCAGGGGGATCGGCAGCGGCCCGTTGGTCAGGAGCTCGGCGAGCGTGCGGCCATGCAGCATGGGCATGACGATGAACAGCAGCTCGAGGTCACGGCCAAAGTCGAACACCGGGACCAGGCCCGGGTGCTCGAAGCTCGCGGCGAGCTTGGCCTCGCGGCGCAGCCCGAGCTCGAGGGCTTCGTCGCCGTGCGCGGTGGTGATCAGCTTGATCGCGACCTCGCGCTCGAGCAGCTGGTCGCGTCCCGCAAACACCACACCAAGCTCCCCCCGACGAAGCTCGCGCTCGAGCACGTAGCGGTGACAGAGGGTGCGACCAGGTTCCACGGGGATGAGAGTGTGTACCGAGCAGTCGCGCCGACAAAATCGGCGCGGGGAAGCCCAGCGATCGCGCGAGATGGGGCTCAGATCCGAGATCGCCGCCCCCGCGCGGCCGGGGTGAGGATCCGTGCGGCCTTTGAGGCCCCGGAATTAGCGTGCGCGCCCTCGTGTTGGGGCCCAAGCGTGCAACACTGCCGCGGATGTCCGAGCCGGAGCCCCGCTGCGTGCACTACCAGTTCGTCCACGTCGCGCTGCGGACCCTCGTGTTTCAGGAGCCGCGGCTCGCTACCGCGCTGTGGGAGCTCGACGATCCTGGGCCGCTGCTGGATGACATCGCGCTGCAGGTCGTTCGCGCGTGTCGGGGCCGAGGGGAGGGCGGCGAGATCCGGGCGGACCAGCTGACCTTGCACAAGCTTCGGCTTGGTGGGTACCCGTGCATGATCCTGGAGATGCCGGAGCCGATCGCTACGACGGAGGCGTATATGCTGGCGATCCTTGGGCGGCCTAGCTTGGGGGGGGCGGAGCAGGCTGAGGGGGAGGACGATGGGCGGGCGCGGTACTTTACGCTGGAGCACTCTAGCCATCGGCCGGCGCCGCATACGGTGCTGGGGGAGTGGACGGGGGAGGGGAGTCACTTGAACATGGGGGGGGGGCCTGAGCCTTCGGTGGAGGCGTTTGTGGCTGAGCTTGCGCGGTTTGTGTTGGATTGAGGAGATCGGGCCCGCACTGGGGGATCCTGGAGATCCTGACTCGAGGGGGATCCTGACTCGGAGTCCTCCCTAACCATCAGCAAAAGATCCGGGAGATCCTGACTCCTCAGCAGGAGATCCTGACTCGGAGTCTTCCCTGGAGATCCGGAGATCCTGACTAAGGAGATCCTGACTCGGAGTCTTCCCTGGCGGCCAGAAGGCCGAGGCCCGAGTCCGGCTCCGCCTCCCCGTCCGAGTCACAACTTCGCTCCTAATTCCGCCCTGCGAAGCCCAAGAATCGACCCGAGTCGCCCTCAACCTCGAGCTCAGCCCCGCCGAACCAATACACATGACTGGAGATCCTGACTCGGAGTCTTCCCTGGCGGCCAGAAGGCCGAGGCCCGAGTCCGGCTCCGCCTCCCCGTCCGAGTCACAACTTCGCTCCTAATTCCGCCCTGCGAAGCCCAAGAATCGACCCGAGTCGCCCTCAACCTCGAGCTCAGCCCCGCCGAACCAATACACATCGACGGGATGGCTCGCGCGACCCCGCCGTCACTCTATCGACCATCCGCTAAGGCGCCCGCGCAGCCACTTCGACGCCCGCAAACCGCCGCAGCCAATACGTGCCCGCAGGAAACACCGCCGGCTCGCCCGCGAGCAACAACGCCCGGGCAGCCGCGTACTGCCGCTCCCACTCACGGTCACGCTCGATCTCAGCCAAGACCGCCCTCTTGCTGTCCCCCGCGTGCTTGGGCGCAACCGTAAACCGCTCCGCTACAGTCTGTGGCGCACTATTCCAGCGCTGCTTGGCGAGCTTTTGCAGCCCCATGAAACGTCGCCCCCGTCGACGCATGTCTCGATGGATCTCCCGCTCCCGCTCCCGAACCGCCGCCATCAGCTTTGCATACAGCTCGTCGTCATCGAGCTCGAGAAAGATCGCCGGTCGCACCAAGGTCAGCGACACTTCCTCGGGCATCGTCCCGCTCGCATCAAAGAACCAACTGGGCCGCTTGAAGGTCCGGGTCTCGCCAAAGCGCCACCCCATCGTGGTGAACCCCGGCCACTGCCGCGACCACTTCACGAGCCCCGCCTTGACCGGGTTGGTCAGCGTATAGACCAGGTCCATCAACGATTCGTCGTCAGTCGGCCGACGGGTGTCACAGGCCCTGTCCCCGCTCCAAAGGCTGTCGTTTCGGCCCAACTGGGAATTGCGACCACGAGCGACCAGGCTGTGCAGCTGCTGTTTGAAGGGCGCGATGTTGGCGTCGGGATCCGTCACGTCCGTGTGATGGTGGTTGGACATCCACAAGCTGGCGTGAACTTGAACTCCCGTCTTGGCGGCCGAGTCACCGAGGCAATAGCCGATGAAGTTGGCGAGCTCCGCCGCATCGGCCCCGGGAGCGAGGAGCAGCAACTGGCTGATGCAGCGGCGGTTGATCTTGTATCGGCGGCCGGGGTAAATCGGGCGGGCCCGGACGCGCTCGTAGCCACGAGCGTTGCCCCGGGCCCGGTTGGTCTCCCGACGGGCGGCGCTGGCTTGCTTCTGCGCGGAAGTGGCCACGCGGAGGTCATCGGCCCGGCGACGGCGGTGTTGCAGAGTTTCTGCTCGACTTGTCGCGAGACGTGCTGATCCAAGGACCAAATCGACGACTCGGAGCCCGGTTTGGACTGGAGCCCGGTTTGGACGTTCGGTTTGGACCGTGTTGATCCAAGGACCAAATCGACGACTCGGAGCCCGGTTTGGACCGCGGTTAGGACCAAATCGACGACTCGGAGCCCGGTTTGGACTGTTGATCTGGACCCTGGATAGTGTTGATCCAAGGATCAAATCGACGACTCGGAGCCCGGTTTGGACCCGGAGCCCGGTTTGGACCGGAGCCCTAGACGTCGTCGTCAGGGTCGTCGTCGTCCTCCTCCTCGTCCTCGTCCTCGTCCTCGTCCTCGTCCTCCTCCTCCTCCCACCCAGCCACCAACCCCTCAGCGGTGATCCTCCCTTCACGCGCCAGCTCCTCCTCGGCGCCGAGCCGCTCCCTCGGATGATGGATCACCTCCATCACAACCCCGCCACAAAGCGGGCAGACCTCGTCGGTCTCGCTCAGCTTGGCCCCGCACTTCGGCTCCGAGCAGCGGCGATCCGTAAACAGGCTCCCCACACCGAGGCCCAGCACCGCCAAGCAAACAGCCACGGGTGCGACGATCTGCATGGGCACGTCGACGCCAAAGTTCCCGCGGCTGAGCAGACCGCCAACGAGCAACACCGGGAACCCCAGCAGCTTCGCCATCCGCAGCGCCCCGCTACGTTCGATCCGAAACACCGGCTTGCCACGATTCGCCCCGCGGATGCCCAGATCGATGTCGCGGCGGGGCTCGTCGTCGTCGTCGCCGTCGCCGTCGCCGTCGCCGTCGCCGTCGTCGAGCTCCTCGCCGGCAAACACCCCCGAGCCCGCGATCAGCTGCTCGGGCCTAACCTTGCGACGCGGATCCCCAAGCGGCCCGGTCAGCGCCCGCAGGTCCGGCGGCGCCGGCCACTGCGTTGGCAGCGGCAGACCCAGGCGCCCGCGCAGCCCCGGCTGCAGCTGCGCGAGCCAGGCCTGGGCCTCGCGCACGAACCCCGCTTGGTTGGGCTGCTGCTTGGCGAGCAAGCGCCGACGCGTGCGACGATCCACGCCCCGGGCCTCGAGCTGCATCGCCAGCAAGAAGCTCATGTCCTGAACCGACAGCGCGCCGAGCCGAAACTCCGCCCGGGTCGCGCGAAAGCCCCCGTCGTTCCTGGCGTAGAAGCGCTGACAGGCGTCGGTGGTCAGCAGGCCAAACCCCAACAGCACGCCGGTCACGTCGATCAGGCGCTGGTTGTCGGGGTGCTCGAGACCCGCGAGCACCCGGTGGGCATGGGCGACCGCGCGGGCCAGCGCCGGGACCAGGTTCTCGGGCTCGCGCAGGATGCTGAGCTCGCAGGCGAAGCGCAGCACGTCGCCGTCGCGGCGCACGAACCATGCGACTGGATCCTTGCCTCGCATCGGCGCGGGCTTGGCCAATACTTCGCCGCGGCGCGCCGGGTCTTCTTCGTGGATCACGACCGCGACGTCGTGCTCGGCGTGGCCCGCGTAGCGGAGCAGCCGCAGCAGCAGTCGGCGCACGCTGGCCTCGCCGCCGCCCCAGCGATCGGGGAAGTACGCGGGGGTTGGCTCGAGCAAGGGCGCGCGCAGGTACGCGCTGACGTGGCCAGGCACGGCGAGCAGCTTGGCGGTCTGGCCGATCAGCCACTCCCGCTCCCCCGCGGGGGGCAGCGTGACGTCCTTGGGATCCGCCTGCGCGCCAAGCATGGCCGCTGCATAGCACGGACAAAAGCCGAAGCTGACCTTTGGCTGGACTGGCTCGACGAGCCGCTCAGACCGCGGCGCGCAGGTCGAACCACGCGGCCTCGTGAGCCGGGCCATGGCACACGTGGATCGTGCCCGACTGCGGCTCCATGATCACCGCGCCGTTGCTGCTGATCCCGTTGAAGCCGAGCCGGCAGATGCCAAGC
Source organism: Enhygromyxa salina (assembly GCF_000737335.2). Lineage (GTDB taxonomy): Bacteria > Myxococcota_A > Polyangia > Nannocystales > Nannocystaceae > Plesiocystis > Plesiocystis salina_C. The sequence continues at coordinate 10,239 of NZ_JMCC02000112.1, forward strand.
TCGTCGCTCTCGCGGTCGGCCAGCCAGCGCTTGGCGCTGTCGAGATCCGCGCGGCCCCGGTCCGCTTCGATCAGCGCCTCGAGCCGGACTTGGCGGGCGTGCGAGGAGCTCGACGGGGTGTCGCTCTCGATCGCCTGATTGGCGGGGACCAGGCAATGGTTGGTGTGCACGTAGACCCCGGCCTCGACCGGCGTCGCGTCGACGTGGTCGGGCGTGCACTCGAGCGCGAGGCCCCGCCCGCTGGCGTCGGCCAAAAAGTAAAAGTGCGCCCCAGCCCGCGGCGCCGAGCTGATCGCGAGCGCGGCGTCCTCCAAGCTCGAGGCCGCCAGCGCCTTGTGGATCATGCTCAGATACGTGACGCCTGGCCGCGCGTCGGTGGTGCGAATGTTGGTGGTCCCGATCGCGATCCCCGCCTCGTTGAGGCCGATCAGCGACAGGCAGCCGTCGGTCGTCAGCGTCCAGGTCTGCGGGCTGTGGCTTGGCCGACGATGCACCGCGATCACGTGCGGCATGTTGTCGGTCGCCAGGTCCCAGGTCTGACCGCACAGCAGCTTGCCCGTGCGGGTGACGTTGCCACCCAGCATGAACGCCGAGCAGCCGCCCAGCGACTCGAGCTCGCCGCCCCAGGCCAGGATGTCGCGCAGATCCGTCAGCCCGTTCATGGCGAGGATCTTCTCGAGCGGCAGCTCGGCCCCGCGGGCGATGCCCTCGAGCTCGGCGAACCCGTCCGGGTGGTAGGCCCGGGTGGGCTCGACGCACGCGCGCGCGACCTTCAGGACCGCTTCCTCGCCCACGTCGCGGCCGCCGTGGAGCTTGGCCTGGCCGATGGCGTTGCGTAGCCGGGCGGCGTACAGCAGGGGGATCTCGGCCCGGCACTGGCGGCCAAAGGCCTCGCCGATCTCGGCTGGGGAACCGCTGAAGCTCAGGATGCGCACGCCGGCATGGTACTGCGGGCGGCTCACACGGCAAGCGCTCGCAACGACCAACGCCTGGTATGGTGCGGGCCATGGCGGCTTTCCCGTGTCCGTATTGTGGTCTAGAGGTGGACGCCGAGGCCGACGAGGCCCAGCGTGATCTGTGTTCGAGCTGCGACGGCCAGCTGCTGATCGCGTATCGCTATCGGCTGGTCGCGCAGCGCGGCGCGATCTCGGGCGGGCTGTTGTACGAGGCGGTCGACGACGGATTCGGCGACAAGGTCGCCGTGATCTTCGTCGAAGATCCCGAAGACAAGGTCGCCGTCGATCGCTTCATCGAGGGCAACCGCTTGTTCGCGGAGCTCGGTGGCCGGGGCCTGGTCAAGCTGCGCGCGGTCGGGACCCGCGGGGATCGTCGCCCCTACGTGGTCATGGACTGGCTCGGTCACGGCACCCTCGAGGCTGTCGTTGGCAAGAATGGGCCGCTCGACGAATCCCTGATGTTCAGCGTGGGTCGGGATCTGCTCACGGGCTTGAGCAAGGCGCACCGCTCCATGCCAGCGCTCGTGCACGGTCACGTCCACCCTGGCAAGATCGGCTTCGTTGCCCGCGACCAAGCGGTGTTGTTTGGGTTCGAGTGGAGCCAGCAAGTGTCCGATGGACCGCGCAAGCTCGCCGATGCCTTTGTCGACGACACACAGTCAGACGAGGGCCCGCATCGCAACACGGATCTGCATCAACTTGGCCGCGCGCTCTACTACGCAGCAACGGGCGAGTGGATCGCCGACCAAGGCATCGCCCAGCAGCGCATGCGGGTGCGTGAGCGGCTCTCGGGTGCGATCGGCAGGGCCATCGACCGCATGCTCGGAGCTGGGGCCGATGGCTACACGTCGGCCGTTGACGCGGTCACGGACTTCGACGCGTTGATGCGTGGCCAGAGCGGGTGGCGGCCAACGGTAGGGAGCAAGCAGGCCGATCGCAGCACGGATCTCGTTGGGACCGCGTGGGTCCAAGACAAGGTCGAGCCCGCGCCGCCAGCGGTCGCGCGCCTCGACTTCGACAACGCCGTCGAGGAGCTCTACGACGACGACGACGACGACGACGACGACGACGACGACGCGCAGGTCTTCGCGCCGCCAACCTTTCCAAGCCATCAGTCCTCGCCCTCGCCTTCGGCTCACCACGCCCCGACGACCCGCGCCGCCGGCTTCGCCCAAGCCGCCCTCAACCGCGAGCTGCTGGCCCAGGCGGCCGCCGAGGCCAAGCCAGCGCAGAACCCCGGCAAGGTCATTGGCCTGTTTGTCAGCTCGCTGATGGTGTTCGGGATGTGCGTCGCGGCGATCGGAGACAGCGATGACGACTTCAGGGTCGACACCGCCCCCCAGCCGGTCACGCCAGAGCTCTACGAGCCGTCCAATTCGAGCTACGACGAGCCCTTCGTCGTCGAAGAGATCGACGCGGGCTCACTCAGCGGCCTGCACTACTACACCGGCACGATCACCGGCCCCGAAGAGCTCGCGGGGTTCGAGCTCGGCGATCGCTGCGAGGTCTGGGTCGAGCCCAGTTCCGGCCCGCTCAACTGTCGCTGGTACATTGACTGCGGCGACCCGGCGCGGCGGATCTACGGCGGCGGCTCGGCCGGCTACAGCACCTGCAGCGTCGTGGATGGGCACCCACTTGTCGCCCAGGACGAAGAAGACGACGTGTCCGACGGCGCGTTCATTGCCTCGCTGACGCAGACCGATGCAATGGTCATGGTCATGGATCGTTGGCTGCTCCCGCCCACGCAGGTGCTGATCACGATCGACGTGGGCGGCGGTCCGCACCCCGGGCCGATCGCTGACATTCCGCTGGCGCCGCGCTTGGACGACGCCGCGATCGAGGCCGCGATCGAGGCCGGGGTCAGCCCAGAGTTTGGCAAAGGCGAGCACGCAGCACCCGTGCAGCTGTCAGACAACGAGATCCTCGAGGTGCTCGACGCCACGGTCGAGGACTTGCGGAAGTGCGTCGCGGATGCGGACCTCGACATTGACGCGATCGACCAGCTGAACTTCTCCATCGACATTCGCAAGAACGGCCGGGTCAACAAGGCCGCGGTCGCGCCCAGCGTCACGCGGGGCGTGGATGGATGCATGACGCGGGTGATCCGGCAGGCCCGGTTCCCGGAATTCACCGGCGACGCCATGTCGATCAACTGGGAAGTGCTGCTGTAGCAGCGTCACTTCAGCGCCGGCGCCCCGCAGCCGGGCGAGGAGCTCACGCACGAGCCGTAGTCGACCATGCCGGTCGACGCCGTCGCGGTCTCGGGCGTCCACTCGAGCACGGTCGGCGCGACATCGAAGGTCGACGCCCGCTCGACCACGGCCGGGTCGAGGTCGCCGCTTTGGACCAGCGCTTCGAGCACCTCGAGGCCGATCGGCCGCAGACGCAGGCGCATGTTCACGCGCGCCGGGATCGAGTCGACCACGTAGCTGCTCGATCGCCAGGTCGCCGCGTCGCCGGCCCCACCAAAATTCTCGGGCGCCGGCAGCAGGTTCGACTCGACGCTGGCGGCGTTCCAAAAGTCGTGGGTCTCGTTGCCCGAAGTGTCGAACACGCGGTCGCGCAGCAGCCACAGATCCGGGTCGTCGAGCTCGGCGATCGCTTGATCTTCGGTGACGACCCCCGACGAGTAGAGGACCGCTTCGGCGTCGTCGCGGGCGATGAGCTCGACCCAGGCCCGGCGATCTGCCCCCGCGCCGCTTGGCCACGAGTGACCGGCACCTTCGTTGTGCAGCCAGACCGTGAGCTCGGCGCCCGGTCCGTCTTCACGCACGCACAGGCTCGCGCACACCGAGGTCTTGCGCTGCTCTTCGATCGCCGCGAGCTGCTCGGCTCGCAGCACGGGGCCAAGCTCGGCGTCGGGGAAGTCTGTGACCGCCACGTCGACGCCAACGAACATGTGCGAGTGCCGGGACCGATCACCGCGGACCCCCGGGTAGTCCGCGATCGCCCCGGTCGTCTTGTTCATGTGGCAGTTGTTGCAGGTCAAGCCGTACAGCGCCGGCCGCTCGGGGTCGTCGGGATCGGGGTCCCCGTAGAACGTGGCCTGCCACTCGGCGTAGGTCCGCTCGATGTGGGCGCCATCGGGGGTGACGATGTCGTGGCAAGACCCGCACATCGCCGACGACGCCATGCGGTTGCGATCGAACAGATCCGACTGCGCGACATCGTGGGCTTCGGGCGCGAGCGGATCGAGCACGTCGCCGCGCATCACCGCGTTCAGGGCCAGGCGCAGCGGGTTGTTGTGCGTGCCCTCGACCGCCTCGACTTGATGGCAAAACCAGCAGGTCACCCCTTGGACCTCGCGCGGGAGCGTGTCGAGGTTGAGCCCGTCTTGCGTGAGCCCGAGCTCGACCGCGACCGGGGCATGACAGTTCACGCAGAAGTCCCCGATCTCGCCGTTGGACTCGCGCTGGGCCTTCGCGTTCATCGCCCGGAACACCGGGTCTTCGCCGGCGTAGGCGTGCATGCTGCCAAGCCACTCGCGGTGGTGAACGGGGTGGCACTCGGCACAGGTCTCGGGGTCGCGCAGCGCCTCTAGATCGTAGGTGGGCGGCGTGACCTCGGGTGTGCAGCCAAGCCCAGCGAGCAGGCCGAGCAGGGTCGCGGCTGCGGGGAGTCGGCGTGGCTCGACGAACACGCGCCGATACTACACCGCAGCGCCTGCCCGTCATCGTGCCGCGCGTGGGGGCCACGCTGCGGTGAGTGACACAAACGAAAAAGGAGGTGACCCAACCCGGGACACCTCCTTTTTCATGCGCGCCGACGTGCAGCGCGCGATCGGGACGAGCGCCTAGCGCATGCCCTTGTCTTCGATCTTGTTGATCTTGCCCTCGGCCCAGCACACGTTGTAGGTGCGGATCGTCATGCCGGCGCCGGCTTCCATCGTGAAGCAGTCACCCTCGGCGGCGACGACCTTGGGGTCCTTGAGCGTGTACATGCCCATGTCGTCGTCGTGGATCTCTTCGTTGGCGCCAAACTCTTTGAGCGCGGCGGTGACGGCGGGGTCGGTGCCGTCAAACTTCGCCATGAAGTTCTTCATGTCTTCCGAGACCTCGACGGCCGCGGCGGGGGGCTCGGCGGGGGGGGGCTCCTCGGCGGGCGCTTCGACGGCCTTGTCGTCGGTCTTCTTGTCGTCGGTCTTGGCGTCGGCCTTCTTGTCGTCGGCCTTCTCTTCCTTCTTGTCGCAGGCGACGAGGCTGAAGGTGAGGGCGAGGCAGAGGCTGGTAAGCGTGGTGATTTTTCGCATCGTTGTTCCTTCGGTTGGAGTCCGACGCGCGTTCTACATGGAATCGCGGGCGCAAGCCAACCGTGGGAATGGGGCTTCGTCAGTATGCGGCGCCTCATGCGCGAATGATCAGGGCGCCGCCCCGTCGGCGATCCACGTTGCGATGCTGCACAGGGCCCCCGGGGCCAGGCTGGATCCACCCGGCGGCATGCGGATGGACGCGTCGTCTGTCGCCAGACGCACGAACAGGGGACTGCACAGCGGATCACCAGGGACCACCAGCGGCCCGCGCTCACCGGACATCAGCAGGTGGTCGTGGCTCTGCTGCGGGTCCGTGAAGGTCAGCCCGTTCTTGGCACCAGCCGCGTCGCTCTGGGCGTGACAGGCGGTCCCAAACTCCGCGCAGCCGTTGGTGAGTGTCTGGGCCCAGACTTGATCGTAGGTTGGGGGGTACAGCTGCGCGCAGCCGTCGAGCGTGTACTCGATGCACGCGGGGACGACATCATCACCGTTGTCGTCACCGCTGTCGCTGGCGCCGTCGCAGGCCGCGACCAGCACCAGCATCCCAGCGGCTGCGTTCGCGCGCCAGCACCCGATCATTCGACACAAAATCCAAACATGAGGGAGTCCTGCTCGCCGCCGGCCAAGGTCAGCTCGAGGTTGACCTCCCAGTAGCCCGCCATGAACAAGTTGACCGGTGTGATCTCGTAGTGTCCGGGGCTCTCGAGGGCGGTGACCTCGGCCGAGATCGTTGTGCCGTGACCGTGGTCCGGCATCATTGGGATCGCAACGATCGTCGCGCCGACGACTGGCTGGCCCTGTAGATCCTGCACGTCGAGCACCCATGTGTTGTCGCCCTTGATCGGCGGCGCGGGGGTGGCCGAGACGAAGCTCGCTTGGACCATGGCGCCGGACTTGCTCAGCCCAATCGCGAACTCGTCATCGCGGGTCTCCGCGGCGCAGCCCTCGGCGTCGGTGTCGGTCTCGTGGGGGCCAGTCTCGGAGCCGTGGTCGGTGTCGGTGTCGCCATGCTCGCCATGCTCGCCATGCTCACCGTGCTCATCCTCGGCGTGCTCATCGTGACCCTCGCCCCCGTCGCAGGCAGGCAGGCCAAAGGTCGTGAGCGAGACGAGCAACAAGTAGCGAGTAGGCAGCAGCATGGACCCATCGTGCCACTTTCAGCCGCCGCGAGCGAGCCCCGGACGTGCGTTCACACCATGACATCACCGCCGCCGAGCCCCCGGCGATTGCCCGGCGGTCGGTGACCTGAGAAGCTATCAACATGCAGCGTCTGCGCGCCCTCGCTTGGTCGATCCCCGTCGTCACCCTGGCATTCATCGGCTGCGACGGTGACGCCGCCGATAGCAACGGTGACGCCGCCGTCGACTCGACCGAGTCTGGCGACGGCGACGGCACCACGGGCGATGGTGACGGTGACACGGGCGACGGCGACGGCGACGGCGACACGGGCGACGGTGACACGGGCGACGGCGACGGCGACACGGGCGACGGCGACGGCGACACGGGCGACGGTGACGATCCCGCCAACGCAGCCTGTGACGCCCTCGCCAACGCAACGCCGCAGCTGCTCGTCGCGGCCACCAGCGCAGCCGAGGCCGCGACCGCGACCGTCGTCCCCGACGGCCAGGTCGTCTACACCGTCACGCTCCCCGAAGGCGCCGCCGGCTTCGTGCAGCTGCAGATCGCCGACTGGGAGACGACCCAGGCGTTCTTCACCACCGCGGACATCGACTATCAGATCACCGTAGAGAGCAACTCCCAGGTCGAGCAGCCGCGTGAGCCCGCCGCCGCGTGCCCCAACGACGGCATCACGGATCAGCGCGTGTTCTTCCCGCACTGGACCCCCGCAACGATCGAGTTCTCGGCCACAGGACCGCGCGAGGTCCCGCTGATGATCATCCAGCAACAATAGGCCGGGCATGGGTCACAATCGCTGGGTCGTCCTCGTCGGCTTGCTCGCGCTAGCTGCCTGCGAGGCGCCAGTCGAGCCAGACGATCCAGAAGATCCAGGCTACGACTGGCAGCTGCCCGCGGGCGTAGAGCCCCCACCGGTCCCCGCCGACAACCCGCAGACTGCAGAGAAGGTCGAGCTTGGCCGCCACCTGTTCTACGAGCTGCGCCTGTCAAAGAACCTCAACCGCGCCTGCGGGACTTGCCACGAGCAGGCCAAGGCGTTCACCGACGGGTTTCATCGCGCGGTCGGAACCGACAACGATCTCCACGGCCACAACACCCCGGCGCTAGCGAACGTTGGCTACCGTGCCCAGTTGGGCTGGCGCTCGCCCACCCCCGACATCCTCGAGCGACAGCTGCTCGTGCCCCTACTCGGCGACGATCCGATCGAGATGGGCATGGGCGGCAACGAAGCGCAGCTGCTCGAGCTGCTCGCAGCCGATCCGCTCTACGCCGAGCTGTTCGCCGCCGCGTTCCCCGACGCGCCCACAGACGTCAGCCTGACCCAGCTCGCCCAGGCGATCGCCGCGTTCGAGCGCACGCTCATCAGCGTTGACGCCCCCTTGGATCGCTACTTGCGAGGTGACGAAGACGCGATCACCCCCGCCGCCAAGCGGGGGTGGGCGCTGTTTCGTTCGGACCAGGTCGGATGCGTGCGCTGTCACGGCGGCCTGGACTACGCGAGCCCAACCAACGCCGCGGGCGAGGTCGTCGCCGAGGCCGGCTACTACAACATCGGCCTGTACAACCTGGACGAGGGCGCCTACCCAGACTCTGCCCAGGGCCTGATCGAGCTGACCGGCGAAGCCTCGGACATGGGCAGGTTTCGCGTGCCCTCGCTGCGCAACCTGGTCTACACCGGCCCCTACATGCATGACGGCAGCGTGATCAGCCTCGAGGGTGCCATCGACATCTTCGCAGCAGGCGGCCGCGTGATCACCAGCGGCCCCTACATTGGCGACGGCCGGGCCAACCCACACAAGAGCCCCGAGATCCAGCCGATCGAGCTGAGCCCCGATCAGCGATCCGATCTCGTCGCCCTGCTGCTCGCGCTCAGCGACGAGCGCCTCGTTGAAGACCCGGCTCTGGCTTCCCCGTTCAAGTAGCCGCTTTGAGGCCGTCTTGATCGAGCAGCACGACCGTGCGCCCGTTCATGTTGAGCAGGTCCTTCTTCTTGAACTGCGCCAGCGTCAAGGAAATGGTCTCGCGCGTCGAGCCGATCAAGTTGGCCATCTCTTGGTGGGTGATCTTCAGCCCGATCTGCAGGCCATCTTCGGTCTCTTGCCCGTACTCTTCGCCCAGCTCCAGCAACAGCGCGGCCAGCTTGGCCTGCACGTCCTTGAACACCAGGTGCTCGAGCTTGGTCTCGAGCTGCCGGCGCCGCTTGCCCACGTCGCTCAAGAACGAGAAGCACAGCTTCGCGTCGGCCAGCAACAGCTCACGAAACACGTCGACCGGCAGCTCCGTGATGATCGCGTTCTTCATGGCTTCGGCCATCTCCTCGCGCGGGGAGCCGTCAATGACCGCGAGCTCGCCGAAGATCTGACCCGCGCCGCGGTAGGCCAGCGTCAGCTCCTTGCCGTCCCGCGTGACCTTGCTGGTCTTCACTCGCCCGCCGTTGATGAAGTAGACCTGCTCACCAGGATCACCGGGCAAGTAGATCACCTGCCGCCGTGGGATCTCGCGCAGCTCGACCTGGCTGATCAGCTCTTGCAGCTTGGCCGGCGGCACATTGGACAGCAGCGGGATCTTGCGCAGGTGCCACAGAACACGCTTGTCATCTTGTGCACGGTCCAGGGCCTTCTTGCGGGCGCTCATTGTTATAGAGGGTACCGGCGATTACGAAACGCAACAAGAATGTTAGCTCGCTGACGGAGTCGGTGTGCCTATGGCGCTCCAAATGCCCTCTCGGCCGCCACTTATGCAAATTTTGCTGACTCCGCGCACGTACCCGCGCTCACCTTCACCACTGGAGACCGCGGCTGTATGGTCCGCGGCCATGGGTCGGACCGCGATCTCGTTGCTCTGCCTGCTCGCCCTCGCCTGCACCCAGCAGGACCCGCAGGCGTCCCCACAGGCGGCCGCGCCACCGGCCCAGCAGGACGCGACGCCTGCCGAGCAACCCGAGTGGACGCCGACGCGTCGCAAGCCGGTCGAGGTGGTCCGCGAGGACCTCTTGGCCGTCGACCTGCCGCCGGCGCCCAAGCTCGAGCCGCTCGCGATCACGCCCGCCCGCGAGGGCAGCTTCGCGTTCCCCGAAGGCACCGACGAGCTCGCGCCACGGGCTGCCGTCGCGCTGCGGGGCGGCCTGCTGCTCGCGGGCCAGGCCTACTTCGAGCGCCGACCTGGTCCGCCGCCCAACAGCTGGCGCTGGCTCGGCTTCACCCCTGCGTCCGGTGACGCGCCCAGCTCGGTCAAGTCCGAGCTCGGCGCGATCCGGGCCGCGGTTGCCAACGGCCAGGGCGGGGCGCTGCTGTGTGGCACCAGCGGGATCGGCTTTGACGTGCGCGGATGGTTCGGCGTCGCCAACGAGCGCGCGCAGCTGGGCCTGGAGGTCGCGCTGGACACCCCCAACTCGACCGAGATGTTCGACCTGCTGCCCGGCGCGGCGGCGGGCGAGCTCGCGGTCATGACCGGCTACGTCGACGCCCAAGCGTGGCTGGTCTCGCTCGATCCCAAAGGTGCGCAGCGCTGGCAAAAGTACATTGGCAGCTACGGCTACACCCAGGCGCGGGCGCTCGTCCGGCTCGATGGGGCGCGCGGGGATCTGCTCACGATCGGCACCCGGGCCAAGGGCTTTGGCGAGTCGTGGTGGGCAACGATCCCCGGTGACGGCGGCGACCAAGAGGGCTCCGAAGACGTCACCCAGGACAAGCTGAGCATCGCTGGCGCGGACCAGCACCAGATGCTGCGGGCGATCGTCGACGTGGGTGAGGCAGGCTTCATCGCGCTCGGCACCGCGAAGCGCAACCACGTGCAGGCCCATGACCAAGCGCTCGCGGTCGGCTTTGGCCGCGATGGCGCGGTGCTGTGGACGAAGGTGCTCGACGACCTGCGGATCAGCGGAGCGGTGACCGGCGTGTCGGGTGGCCTGGGTAAGCCTGGCGCGGGCCTGTTTGTCGTCGAGGTGCCCGGCCCAGACGCCGAGAGCCTGAGCGCGCTCGCGTTGCTCGAGGTCAGCACGACGGCCAGCTCGGCCCGTGAACTGCAGGGCAGCGTCGGCTGGTCCAGCGCTGGCTTCGTAGAGGGCGCCGAGCATGCGGCGGTCCTGACCTACGCGCCGAACGACATTGGCATCGTGTGGCGCGAGCTGCCGATCCCCGAGTGAGCTTGCCCGAGTGAGCTTGCCCGAGTGACCTTGGAAGTATGCTGGTCTCGATGCCGGCCCAGCTCCCACTCTCGTGTTCGTGCGGCCACGTTCGCGGCGAGGCCAAGCTCGTCGGCCGCGAGCTTCGGCTTGCGTGTCACTGCGCCGACTGCCAGGCGTTCACCCATTTTCTCGACCGGCCCGACGAGCTGCTCGACGCCTACGGCGCGACCGAGGTCGTCCAGCTCCCGCCCGCGCGGATCGAGATCACCCAAGGCGCCGAGCAGCTCGCGTGCATGCGGCTGTCACCGATCGGGCTGATGCGTTGGTACACGAGCTGCTGCGACACGCCGGTCGCCAACACGATGACCAACCCCGGGGTCCCCTTCACGGGACTCATGCTGGCGTTCGCAGGCCCCAACGTCGACGCGTCCACGCGCGATCAGTTGCTGGGTCCGATCCGCGCCCGGGTCAACGGACCGGCGCGCCAGCGTGATCCCGACGCGCCCCCCGTGACGGTCGCCAAGTTCCCGCTCGGGACGATCCTGCGCTCGATCCAAGTCCTGGCTGGGGGTTGGTTCCGCAACGAGCACACGCCGTCGCCGTTCTTCGATGGGACCACTGGCGCGCCTCGGGCCACGCCGCGGGTGCTCAGCGAAGACGAGCGCGAGAAGCTGCGCGAGCGGGTCCTGACCTGGGCTTGACGCCGCTCGGCCCCGGCCAATTCGCCCGTCCGATCGTTCGGCTTCGTTCGCAGTCACGGGCCGTCACCGCGGCGCCCAAGCACGCGTCTAGACCCGGCCTAAACCGCCGCAGATCCACCGCTGCGGCCTGTTCGCGTCATCCGTGACCAACGGTGACGCGCCCACATTCTCGTGATCCGCACGTGACCCCAGCGTACCTGACCGTCAGGGGGGCCGGGCAGCAAGCTCATCGGGCGTCGGGGTGATCAGCAAGCCCCACACGCCCGAAAGCGAGAATCTCCATGGCCGTCAAGTTCGCACGCAAACAAATCCCCGCAGGCTTCGCCCCCAGTGAATTCATCTACAAGGGCCGCCCGGCCAAGGACCAGGGCGACTTCGCCGATGACGTTGGTATCGCCGACATGGCCTCGGTCAACCAATTCGAAGACCGCAACAGCTCGAAGTACTACCACGCAGGCGTTCTCGAGGCCCGCGGGACCTGGTTTGTCTACACCGAGTGGGGCCGGATCAGCGGCGGCAAGAGCTGGCCCGGGAACTCGCCCAAAGGTGGCATGGACTTCATGTTCACCAAGTGCAGCACCGAAGCCGAGGCCCGGTCTGCGTTCGCCAAGCAGTGCCGATCCAAGAACCTCGCGCGCCTGACCCAAAAGCAGGTCGGCAGCAAGACGATCTGGGTCGCCAAGGTCGACAAGTCGGGCAAGTCGAAGGACGCGTACATCGTGCAGTCGCTCGCGGCCCGCGAGCGCGGCCTGCCTGACGCCTACTCGATCAAGGACGACAGCGGCGTGGTCAAGGCCAAGCCCGCTGCCAAGCGAGCGGCCGCCAAGAAAGCCCGCAAGCCCAAGCCGGGCAAGAATTTTCAGCCGCAGGTCGTCGCGCTGGCCAAAGACCTGGTCGGCGGCACCCGTGACTACGCCCGCGCCGCCGCGCAGGCGACCGGGATCATCCCGACCATGGACTCGATCACCGAGGTCCGCGACGAATTCCTGCCGCTCGCCATGCAGCGGATCGCCGATGTCGCCAGCGCCAACCCCCAGCGCAAGCGCGAGAGCCAAGACGCGTGGGACCGACGCCTGCTCGATCTGCAGATCAGCGACGACAAGCTGGTCGACATCTCGAAGCTCGTCGCCGCGCTCGTGCCCCGAGTGATCCCGCTGCGCGGCACGCCCCGCCAGCGCGCGGCCGCGACGATTCTGTCCTCGGACAACATCCTCTCGATTCAAAACGACCTCGACGCGTTCGCGTCTTCGCTGCAAAACGAGGACTTCAGCGTTGACGACAAGAAGGCCGTGGACGACGTCGACCCCGATCGGGTCCTCAACGCGCAGCTGAGCTGGATCGACCCGAGGTCGACCAAGGGCAAGTGGCTGGCCTCTGTCTACGCGGGCATGACCAACAACCGCCACAACTACATTCGCGGCAAGCTCGTGATCAAGAACATCTTCGAGGTTCAGCGCCCCGATCGTGATCATCGCTTCGTCGACGCCGTCGCCAAGGTCGCCAAGAGCAACCACGGCAAGAAGATCAAAGAGCAGGCCCGGCTGCAGCCAACCCGGCGCAGCGACCTCGTTGACATTCAACAGCACGCCGCCGACGCCAACGTGTTCCTGGGTATCCACGGGACCCGGGCTGTCAACATTCACCCGATCCTGAGCGGGGATCTTCGCCTTCCGCGGTCGCTGCCGGGCGCGCAGATCACCGGTGCCGCGTTTGGCCATGGGATCTACTTTGCCACAGACTGGCGCAAGTCCTACGGCTACACCGGACACGGGAACAGCTATTGGGCCAGCGGCGGCAACATCCGCGGGCGCGGCTTCTTCATGTTCTTGTCCGACGTGATCATGGGCGACGCGTACATGGCCCGCTCGTGCGGCTCGTGGTCCTCGCCGCCCAAGGGCAAGGACAGCGTCGCGGCCTACGACAAGTATGTGTCGAGCTTGGCCAACGATGAGCACATCATCTTCGACCCCAGCTACCAGCGGATTCGCTACGTGGTCGAAGCCTCGATTGGCTGATCACCTGCAACTCGACACTCGATTTTTACCCCATCGCATCGCAACAAACGAGATCATCATGACCACCGCTACCGCCGCCTCGAACACCACCCACGATCTGCCCAGCCTCGCGACCGAGCGCACCTGGCAGGACGCTGTCTGTACCCTCATTGACCACTGGTGCCTGACCGACACCTGCTTCTCTTCGGGCCAGCTCGCGCGACAATTGCGACTCGAGCGACCGGACTTTCGCTACGCCGTGACCGAGCTCGGGGAATTCGTCAAAGACCTGTTTCACCAAGGCGCGATTGAATACCGGGATCGCCACGGCCGGGTCACCGCCTCGGTCCAGGTTCCCCGGCGGACCGCGGGTCGCAGCCGGACGCCCGCCAACACGGAGGTGTTTGTCTACGCGCCCACGCCCATGCTTGGCCAAGCTCACGACTTCGAGGTTGAGATCCCGCGGCCCGGCTTCACCCCGACCGCGCTCGAGCGCCAGCGCTTCGCTGCCGCCGTAGCGCAGGCGAACGCCGAGATGCTGGCCAGCGTCCACGGTGACGGCCGTCTGTGCATCCCTCGGCGGGCGTTTGAGCAGCTCTCGCACGCCACGGGCGTCTCGATGCGCGGCGGGGACAAGGTGTTCATCAGCGTCGAGGTTGGGCCGCGGCCGACGCTGCGGGTGTACCTCGAGGCGCGCGATGGGTGTATGGCCCACGGGCTGCAGCCCGACCGCGGTCGCGTGCGCTTCACGGCGCCTGGGGAGTTGGCTAGCTTCACGCCGGGGGCGACCTACGCGATCGAGATTGAGGGTGATGGGCTGGCGATCGTGCTGGCCTAGGCTGGACGCCTCCAGGCCCACGGAGGCCGCGTGCGGGCGCACTCCAAGGGGCGTGGGGACTCGCAGCCATTCGCGGCGGAGGGCCCGAGCGAAGCTCGCGGTCCTCCGACTCGCGCCGAGGTCGCTCTCGAGCCCGAGCCGGTCGAACTCATAGTCCGTTCGACGAATTGAGAAAAGCCGGCTGGTGCCGCAAACTGACACCGTGGCGAATGTACCGTACCCAGGCGCTCAGCTCGGGTCAATCGACCATTGAATCATGCCACCCAGACACGTGAACGCGGCCGAATAGTCGTTGTCGCAGATCGATTCCAGGCAGCAGCGCACGCGGTCGGGTTCGTCGAGCCCCTCGCAGACCTCGCGCAGCCGAACCGGGGGGATCGCCTGGCCCCTGAACCCGCCCATGCCGTCTTCGGACGTGCAACCCGGCCCGATGCCAAACTGGAACTGCTTGTGCGCCGGGTCGAGGTCACCCGGCAACATGTCGCCGCTTGGATAGGGACCGTCCTTCCACTCTCGATAGAGCAGATCCGCGACCCCGCCCGCGGTCGGCTCAAACGGCGGACGGGGGTTGTGTGCGGTCACGGGGGGCACCCCGACGATACCGAGCATGACGACGTTTTTGTTCTGATGTTCGATCAGCTCGTCCTCGAGATACGCACGATAGCGATTAACGGGATGCAGCGCGCCGGTATCGAGCGACACACAGTCCGGGAAGGTCCCGTCCATGTCTGGCATGCCACAGTCGACGCCCGCGTTCCAGCACACCGCCGAGGTCGCTTGGGTCTTCGTGTTGGTATCGGGGTTGACCTCCCAATACGTGTCTTGGTCGACGAAGAGCGCGTAACCTTCGGGCGGCAGAACCGAACAATCCGCCTCGTCAGTCATGACGACGACCGCGAGCATGGCACCGTCTCGCAAGAATGGGCTGTTGCCCTGGTTCCAGCTGGCCTCGGGGTTGATGGCCTGCAACATCGCCTCGAGTGGAGACTCGTAGCCGCAACCATTGATGCCTTGGGGCGCGAGACAGTGCAGCGCTGCCTCGACCTCGTTGCCGGGTATATTGGTTGTCGACCCCTGCGGGCCCTCGAAGTGAATGTAGGGATCGTTGGCGGGCCCGACTGGAAATGGGCAGATGTCGGTACACGCCTGTTGAAACATGAGCGGATCGGCGCCGAGCCCTGTGAAGTCCTCGAGGCGATCGATGCACGGGGTCTGCTGAGGTGCTCCCGCGAGCGGCACATACCCATCGGGGGCGAACGGCTCACACAGCGGGTGGCCGACGTCCGTAGACGTGACCATGATGTTGACGTCGGCGTGCACGGGGGCGCCGTCTTTGTCGGTGAGGCCGTGGAGCTGGTCGAGGAGCTGGCTCAGCGCCGGTCCGAGGGCGAGCTGCTCTTCGCCCATGGTCCCCGAGTTGTCGATCACGAGCAGTAGGTCGATCTGGTTGCAGTTGGTGTCACTGCAAGCTGGATCCGAACCGTCGTCGTCGTCGAAATGTTCGTCCTGGCCGGCACCCGAGCCCTGGGAGTTGGACTCCTCGCTAGGGTCGGGGGTGAGCGTTGTGGTGTCGCCCCCGTCCGCTACGCCGTCTGCCTCCGCGTCGCTGATTGGGGGCTCGCCAGAGCTAACGCAGGCAAGCGCGAGGGCGGAGACGCACAGGGTGAGCGAGGTCGGGGCTGGGCGTCCCATGTTTGCCCACGCTAGCACGCGTCTGCCGCGTGGGCGCGAGAATGAGTCGGGGCTCGATACTACGCTGTTCAGTCTCACGCCGGGCGCTCCGGACGGGGGGCTCGCGCCTCCGGATCTCATTCTCGTCTTGGGATCATCGGCCCCCCCCGAGGGCCGCAAAGATGTCGAGATTTCCTCCCATTCCGACAACGACTGACGCGAGGTCCACGGGGAACCCGATTCCACGAGACGCCGACCCGAACAGCAATGTAGCGATTGACCGCGAGTCGCGGTCGTAGGAACTGGGCTGATGCTGCGGCCCCGGATTCGCGTCGCGCTCGGCGACGAAGTCGAACTCAGCTACTCCTCATCGCGGAGGATACGCTCGATGTTGCGAGCCGAGTGAAGCACACGAACGACATCGAAGTAATCGTCACCTTCGTGATAGAACACGAGGTAACGATTGAACGCTCCAGTCAGGGGCCGCCATCGCAGGAATGCCAACCTCGGTCCACCCCATCCGAGCCTTGGGTATGCGGACGAGGCTTGGCAAATGTGCTCAAACGTGGCCTGGGCCGCCTCGACGAAGCGAATCGCTGCCACCGGGTTGCGCTCACGGAGGTAGTCCACGATGGCGTTCATGTCATCGCGGGCTGCGGGCGTGAGCCTGTAGCTGCGAGTCTTCACGCAAATCCAGCGCGAGCTCAGCCGCTCTTGCGAATTTCGGTGTTGGCCAGAGCACGCCGCCGCAGCGCTTCCCAGTCCTGCTCCGTGAGGGGCGTGGGTTCGCCGCTGTCGAGGCCGGCAAGGAGGAGGACCTTCAGCTCTTCCTTACTGGCGACGGGCTTCGCAGGGTCGTGCGGCTTGGTGGCCATCGAATCGAGTGTACCCCAGGCCGCGACGCGACGCGACGCAACGCGACCCCGGTTGGGGCGAGGCGCGAGAGCTCCATGCTCCCGCCGCAAGCGAAGCGTCGCCGAGACCGCCACGCCCGATCGCACGCGCGCCCAATTACCCGTCGCGGCGGCGGCGGAGCCCCAGCAACCCCAACCCCCCCAGCAACCACCACGGCCCAGGCGAGCCCTCCGTGGAGTTGCACGCACACCCAGCGCCATCGTCATCAGCACCAAAGTCCGCGCCAAAGTCGTCCCCACCAAACGAGGTCCCCCCATCATCACCCGACCCCCCATCCCCATCCCCATCACCCGTGTCCGGGTCGGGCTCAGGCTTGGGCGGCACCTCGGTGTCGATCCCGATCGCAACCGGCTCCGACTCGACGATGTTGCCCGACCAGTCCTCGGCGACCGCGACCATCGTGAACACGCCGGGCGTCACGAAGTTCGCCTTCAAGAATTCATACGGGTCGGCGAGGTCGCTGGCCACGTCGCCCCCGTTGATCTTCAGGCGCACCTCTTTGATCGAGAAGCCGTCGGGGTGCTTGGCCGCGTCGATGAAGATGTCGACCTCGCTGTTGGCTTGAAACGTGTCGCCCCACACCGGCGAGGCGATGGACACGCTTGGCAGCTGGCCCTCGTCGAAGTCATCCCACGCGTTGCCGCATACGTCGCTGACCACGCTCGCTGGCGTGCCCGCGCACCACGAGGACCAGTCGCCCACGCCCTGGTTGGGCGTCAGCGTGTTGAACCCGCCGCACAGCGGACCGGGTGCCCAGTTGCCTTCGGAGTCGGTGCACGGGGTCACGTCGAGCCCGCTCTCGGCTTCGAGCCAGCCCAGCGCGCCCTCGAGCAGCGCGTGGGTGCCGTTGCCACCGCAGCCGCCGCTCACGGTCGACGCGATGCCAAAGGTCCGCCAGCTGCCGTCGGGGAATTGCACGTAGGCGGGGCCGCCAGAGTCGCCGGGACACACCGAAGAGGTGCCGCCGCCGCCAAGCACGACCTTGTTGCCCGGCTTGTCGACCGCCAGCAGATTCGTGAAGCCCCAGTTCTTGACCCCGCTGCTGCCTTGCAGGGTCTCGCCAAACCCGACGACGGCGACCTGTTGGTTGATCTGAATGATCGTGTTCTCGCACGGGCCCGAGACCGGCGGCGTGATCGGCAGATCCGTGACCGGGTTCTTCAGCCGACAAAACGCCCAGTCATGGCCCTGGTCCCCCGTGCCGCCGTAGTCGGGGTTGGTCATGCAGAACTGGACCGACTCCGTGCGCCCACCCGAGAACGCGGTCTCACCAAAGCGAATCGTCTTGTTGCCCGCGCCGCAGTGGGCCGCGTACACAACCAGCTGCGGATGGATCAGCGTGCCGGTACACAGCCCGCCGCCGCCCGTGACCGCGACCGCGGTTGGCCACGCGCACTGGCCAACGCCCTGGCCGTTGGCGATCAGCGGCTCTGGGTGGAGCGCTTCGATGTCCGTTGGCGGGCTGGCCAGCGCGAGGCCGGGCAGCGTGAGCGCGAAGGTGAGGGTCAGGAAGGCGAGAGTTGGGGGGTGACGCAAGCCCATGAGCACGAAGAGTATGCCGGGAAAGGCAGGTTTGTTTCATATAAAACCCAACAATTCAGCTCAGCGAGATCTCTCGCTCGCCTCTGGAGGCTCGCGGCGTCGTGGAGCCCAGCTAGCGGCCAGAACTCGCCAGTTTCGGCCGTGAGCTGCCGCCACGTCGACAGCTGCGCAGAGCCCGTCTGCGAGCAGAACCGAGCTTGCGGCCAACGCGGGCGCGCACCTGGCTCTCGAGTTGCCTGCGTAGCCCGGGCGCCGCGTACGCTGCACTATCGTGTACGACATGCCGACTCGAGCGTGGACGGTTCTGAGCGTGTCGCTGTCGCTCGGGCTCGGGCTCGGGCTCGGCGGCTGCAAGCACGAGGCGCCGGTTGTG
This sequence comes from Enhygromyxa salina, assembly GCF_000737335.2. Lineage (GTDB taxonomy): Bacteria > Myxococcota_A > Polyangia > Nannocystales > Nannocystaceae > Plesiocystis > Plesiocystis salina_C. The sequence continues at coordinate 28,741 of NZ_JMCC02000112.1, forward strand.
TCGGAGCCGGTCCGGGCCGGCGCCGAGCCGACCGGGGTCGCGCCAGCGATCATCGTCGAGGCCCCCCCGCAGCCGATCGGGTGCCAAGCCACGACGCCCAGCGGTGGCATGTTGTTGGTCCCCGAGGCCGCGCAGTGGCTGGTGCGGATCGAGCCGGCGCAGGTGATGAACTCCGGGTTTTGGTCGGTGCTCGGCGCCAAGGTCGAAGCGGGCGAGCTGTCGGAATTGTTCGCGGGCCTGCGCGAGTGTGGGATCGAGCCCGCGGCGCTGCGCGATGTGTTCGTTGGGTTCAATCCGACCACGGAGGACTTCGTGCTCATCATGCAGGGCCCGGCGATCGGTCAGCCCGAGCAGGCGACCTGCGCCGTGCAAGTGATGCGTCGCCAACTGCCGGGCGAGCAAGCGGTCGAGGTCGAGGCCTCGCTCTCACCGGGGCAGTTCGGCGGACCGCCAACGATCCCCTTCGACGACGGCGTCGCGTACTTGATCTCCCCCGACGAGCTCGTGCTGACCAGCCGTGGGTGGCAGCACGAGGTCGCTCAGCTCGCCCAGTGCATGGGCCGGCCCGCGCTGCAGTCGACCGCCGACGCCAGCCTCGCGCGCTTGATCTCCCGGGTCGACACCCACGCGAACGCGTGGGCGATCGGCCGGCTGCCCCCAGAGGTCACGTCGATGTTCATGATGATCGGCTTGGCTTCGGGCGAGCCATACGATCTCACGGTGATGTTGGACTTCAGCAGCGGGCTTGGCTTCGACCTCAACCTGAGCGTCGACGCGGCCGCGAGCGCCGAGCAAGGACGGGCGACCGTGCAGGGCATGCTCGATGAGTTCGCCGCGAGCGGTGAGCCGAGCCTCCAACAGTTCGCCGCGGGGATCCACGTCGAGGCCAACGGGCCCTCGTTGCGGATCCACGGCTGGTACAGCCCCGATCAACTCCTGATGTTGCGCGATCAAATTTGAGGCGGCCCCGACCGGCCGAAGTGGTGAGCGAGACGGCAGATCTCGACTTGACACCAAGTGTCACAGGGCGCGTTCGGGATCGCCCCGGCATGCGCGATTTCGATCTTGGATCACGCGCTGCCGCCAGGTTTTCCGGACTTGGCGCGCCTCATTCGGCCTAAGATGGGGCCATGATCCGAATGAACAGGTGTCTGGGATCCCTCACGCTCGCGCTCGTGGTCGGGTGTGGAGGCGGAGCCAGTGACGGGAGCGGAGGCAGCGAAGGGACGGGCAGCGAGACCGCGGAGGGCTCCGATCAAGAGGGCAGCGCGGAAGGCTCTGACCAAGAGGCCAGCGGCGACGGCGACGGCGACGGCGACGGAGACGGCGACGGCGACGGCGACGGAGACGGTGACCCTGGTGACGGAGACGGCGACGGCGACACCATGGGCGACGGCGACGGCGACACCATGGGGGACGGAGACGGCGACGGAGACGGAGACGGCGACACAGCGGGCGACGGAGACGGCGACACCAACGGCGACGGCGACGGGGATCCCGACGGCTGCGCCAAGGTCGACTTCTTGTTCGTGATCGACAACTCGATCTCCATGCTGCCCGAGCAGACGGCCCTGACCGCCGCGTTCCCAGGCTTCATTCAGTCGATCGAAGATAGCCTCGACACCGACGATCACATCCTCGTGACCGACACGGATCTCACCGGTTGGTGCACCCCCGGCAACTGCGCCAACCCCAACAACCTGCACTCAACCTGCGAGGGTCCAAACGGCTACGCGTGCACCATGGACGTTGGCGAGTGCGACATCACCCTTGGCGCCGGCGTCGTCGAGCCAGCCGGGCAGGGGGCCAGCAACATGTTCTGCGACCCGTTTGGTGGAGAGCGCTACATCCAAGAGGACGAGCCCAACAAGAACGATGTCTTTGACTGCATGGCCCACGTCGGCCTGGCCGGCTCCCCCAACGAGCGCCCCATCGACGCGATCGTCCAGGCCGTCAGCGACCCCCTCAACGCCCCTGGCGGCTGCAACCAAGGCTTCTTGCGCGACGACGCGATCTTGGTCGTCACCTTCATCAGCGACGACGACGGCAACAACGAGGTCAACTCCCCGCAAGAGGCGTTCAACGCCTTGCTCGCAGCAAAGGGCGGCGACCTCGATCGCATCGTCACCCTCGGCCTGATCCCCGCCAACGACAACAATTGCTCGTTCACCCCCGGCGCAGGCGATCACTGGCTCGAGTTCATCAACATGTTCGGCGATCAGGGCCTCCACGGCCCCAGCTGCGACGACGACTACGTGCCCTTCTTCCAGGGCGCCGTCGACGTCATCGTCCAAGCCTGCCAAGCCAACCCCATGTAGCTTCACGATTCCCCCCGGAAGCCCAGGAAGTTCACCGCGCCCATCGAAAGCGCCACCTCGACCACACCAGCCGAGGTAGATGCTCGCCAACGGTACAATGAGCCCCCTCCCAGGGGGCCAATCATACAATAGCGAACAAACGCCCCCGAGGAGCGAAGCGACCAGACGATCCCCCTCCCAGCACCACCTCGACCACATCAGCCGAGGTAGATGCTCGCCAACGGTACAATGAGCCCCCTCCCAGCCGAGGTAGATGCTCGCCAACGGTACAATGAGCCCCCTCCCAGGGGGCCAATCATACAATAGCGAACAAACGGCCCCGAGGAGCGAAGCGACCAGACGCGCCAGCGGCTGCAGTCGGCGAAGTCTAAGGTCTATGTGGGGGTCTAAAACCCTCGGGGTCTAAGACCAATGGGGCATTGCGCCGTGGGGGGCGCGGAAGTAGCGGTGCGGGCTCACGAACAAGAAGTTGCTCACCCGACTCGTATACAAACACGCATACTCTTCGAGCTGCGCCCCAAAGAAGCTCGAGTCATACCGCTCGGCGAACACCGACCCCCAGTAGCGGTTAAACGCCCGGTCAACCTCCACGCTGCGCTGCTTGACGTAGCCGGCGACCGAGTCCTCGTGGGCGCGCAGCCGCTTGAGCCGCTCGCGGGCGCGCACGCGGATCTGGTCGAGCAGCGCGGCTGACTGGTCCGGGGTGAGGGGCTGGCCCTGGGCCAGGTACTCGCGGCTGAGCTCGTTGGCGTGGAGCAGCTCGAGGCCGCGCTGCAGGTAGCGCTGATCCGAGACCTCTTCGCTGAGCCGCTCCCACAGCTCCGAGAGGGTCAGGATCTCTTCGAGCGCGACGTGGTAGTCGTCGCGGACCGGCATCTCGCGCTCGAGCTCGTCGGCGATCAGCAGGGTCCGCCAGCCCGAGGTCTTCTTGCTCTGCACGATGTCGCCGTAGATGTGGTCACCGACGTAGAGGATCTCGTCGGGTGACACGCCAAGCGCCCGCTGCAGCCCCATCTGGTTGCCACCTTCGTACACGCGGCCCTTGCCCGGCGTAGCGATTGGCTTGGTCGACTTGCGGCCGGTCGCAACATCGATCTCCCAAAATGGCTCGGTGTCCGTGAAGAACCCTGGCTTGCGGCTGCCCACCACGCACCAGTCGAAGTAGCTGGTCCAGTCCTCGTAGGCGTCGTCTTCGCCGCCGAGCAGGTAGCTCATGACCGAGTTCGTGTAGGGGAACAGGCTGTTGGTCAGCAAGAACAGCTTCTTGCCGGCCGAGCGCAGCTTGTGAAGCGTGGGCGCGAGGTCGGGATCCTTGTCGAAGTAGGCGGCGACGTTGGCCTTGATCCGCGACTTGATGCTGTCGTCTTGGTGGGCCTCGTCGATCGCCGCGCGCACGGCCGTCCACGCGCTCGCGTAGTCCGGCGGGCCGCCGGGGCCCCACGCTTGCGGCTCGCTGTCGATCAGATCCACGACCGCCGCGTAGAGCGTGACCTCGGGCAGCGAGAACAGCGTGTCGACGTAGCTGAAGCGCGCACGCTCACCGCCGACCCGCTGCGAGCGATAGATGTCTTTTCGCTGGCTTCGCTCGAGCATGGTCCGCCCGTGGTACACGCGGCCGACGTAGCCGTGGCGGTCCATCTTGAGCAGGTTGCCGCGCAGCTTGTCGACCACCAGCCCACGGATCGCAAACTCGGGATCGGGCTGAACTTGGTGAAGGACCTTGGGCCAGCCTTGCGCGACCAACTTGACCACGGTGGTCTCGAGCGAGAGCGCCTCGAGCTCGGTCTGGCGGTAGCGCGCGAGCGTGTAGTCCATGTCGAAGCCCACGACGGGGACCTGCTCGAAGTCGAGATCGCGGTTCGTGAAGATCCGTCGCGCGCGTGGGGTCTCGTGCTCGTGCCCAACGTTGCGAAGCAGCCTGCGGATTGGATCTGGGAGTTCCTGATCGCTGGACATTCGTTGGGCTAGCGTAGCATCCGGCCCGGCGCAGCGGCGCCTGAACAAGCGAGCCGCCCGCGGGTCGCCATGCGCTCCTGGCTGAGCCCAATTGCACGCGGGTGCGAGACCCGCGACACTTGGCGCATGCGATCCGTGCGTCGAGTCCTCGCGCTGTCTCTCGTGTTTGCTGCCAGCCTGACGTTGACCCTTGCCTGCGGGGACTCGGGCGTCGAGGCCGACGAGCTTGGTGTGGGCGCGGAGTGCTCGGCCGCAGCCGACTGCTTGGACGGGCAGACCTGTCTGGCCCAGTTCAAGGGCGGCTACTGTGGCATCGAAGACTGCACGTTCGATGTTGACTGTCCCGAGGGCTCGGCGTGCGTCGCCCACGAAGACGGCAGCAACTACTGCTTTCGGATCTGCACCAACAAGAGCGAGTGCAACGCCAACCGTGGGCCCGACGTGGAGTCGAACTGCTCGTCGAACATCACCTTCACGGACGGGGGCGGCGGCAAGGCCTGCGTGCCGCCGTCGGCCTAGAGCGGCTATCAGACACCTTCGCGGCGCTGCGGAGGCGCTCGCCAAACCTCCGAAG
>NZ_JMCC02000113.1 GCF_000737335.2 Enhygromyxa salina
AGCTGAGGCCCAAGGGCGAGGAGCGGCGACGACGCTGTACCGGGCGTACTGCTAGAGCGCCGATCAGTTTGGAGTCGCGGCGTCAGGTGCGTCTGGGGCCGTTCCTGCCTAGGAGGGAGGCCGAAGCTGTATCCGGCATACTGCGAGCGCCGACCGACAACGGCAGGGGCGGTCCCAGATGTGCCTGGCGTCGTGAATTCAAACTGATTGGCGCTCTAGGAGCTGCGACACTGCCATTGGGCCTCAGTGCCGTGCATGACCCGGCACGAACTCAGGGTGTGTGGCACTAGCCTCAAACCATCAGATTCACTGCGGCACTAGCTACGCGCCGTCCTCGGCGCCGATCGTGAGCACACCCGGGCCGCCGGCCACCAATGCCTCTACTTGCGCAACCCGGTGACTGAGCACAGCACGCTGATTGATGTAGCCCTTGTCCGTGATCTCGTTGGCGTCGATCGAAGGTGGCTCGGCAAGCAGCACGACGCGCGCAAATCGGGTGCTGCTGCTTGGGTGGTCGCGGTTGTGCGCCTCGATCCCGCGCTCGATCCGTGCCCGCACCGCCGCGTGTGACACCACTTGCTCGGCGGTCGCCTCGCGGTCGAGCCCGGCGAGCTTGCGGCAGGCCGGGAGGTCTGGAAACACCAGCAGGCCAAGCTCGCGCTGGTCGTGGCCGGTGACCACGCAATCGGCCACGAGCGGCTCGCAGGCGGCGATCGCCTGCAGCCGGAGCTTGCCGACATGAACCCAGGTGCCAGAGCTGAGCTTGAAGTCCTCGGACACGCGACCATCGAACTCCAGGCCCTGCTCCGGGTGGGCGGGGTCCGCGAGCTTGCCGGCGTCGCCGATCCGATAGAAGCCGAACTCGTCGAAGGCCGCGCTGCTCAGCTGCGCGTCGCGCCAGTAGCCTGGGGTCACGTTGGGCCCGCGCACGCGCAGCTCTTGCTTCTCGCCGTCGTCGATCAACGCGATCTCGGTGCCCGGTATTGGATTGCCGATGACCCCGGCGCGCTCGATCGGCCAGTAGACCGCGGTCGAGCACGGCGCCGTCTCGGTCGAGCCCCACGCAGAGACCATGAGCAGGCGGTGGCCGCGGGCCGCGAGCGCGAGCTGCTCGAGCCGGGTCCATAGCCGCTGTGGCAGGGCGGCGGCGGCGTAGAACACCAGATCCAGGTTGGCGAAGAAGCGCTCGCGCAGCGCGGCGTCAGCCTCGAGCTCGGGGATCAGCAGCTCGAAGCCCCGCGGCACGTTGAAGTACAGCGTGGGCGAGCGCTCGCGCAGGTTGGCGAGGGTCGCCTCGAACGCGCCCGGCCCCGGCTTGCCCGCGTCGATCCACAAGCTGCCGCCGTGCATCAAGATCAGGTTGAAATTGAAGTTGGCGCCAAAGGTGTGGTTCCACGGCAGCCAGTCGCAGATCACCGGGACCCGCCCCCGCCCGGCGTCTTCGCCCAAGAACGGCCACACACGCGCGAGCGCAGCCTGGTTCGAGCACAGCATCCGCTGGGTGTTGATCACCCCCTTGGGCAGCCCGGTCGAGCCCGACGTGAACAGGACCTTGGCGATCGTGTTGGGCCCGAGCTTGGCGAAGCGGTGGGCGACGCCCTCGCTCGGCGACAGCTGCAGCAGCGACTCGTAGCGCTCGACCTTGGCCGCCCGCGGGCCAGGATCTTGGCGTGCGTCGGCGCAGATGAGCGGCAGCGCGTCGAGCCCCGCGGCCTCGAGCGCGCGGATGAAGGGCTTGCGCTGCTCGACGAACACGACGCCGGGCGTGATCTGCTGGGTGATGACTTGGAGCTTGGCGAAGTCGCGCGAGACCAGCGAGTACGCGACCGAGACGGGGACCGCGGGAATGCCCACGTGCATGGCCGCGAGGGTCAGCAGCGCGTGGGCGATCGAGTTGCCCGACAGCAACATCAGCGGTCGCTCGGGGCCGGCGCCCAGATCGAGCAACGCCTGCGCGAGGCTGTGGACGCTCGTCAGCGCTTGCGCCCATGTGACGGTTCGCCACGGGCTGGTTGGACCCGCGCTGCGCTCGCCGAGGAACACCTGATCCGGCCGAGCCTTGGCGTTGGCGACGAGCAGATCGCCCAGGCAGCGCGGGTACTCGCCCAGCGGCAAGGTGTTGGCGAGGATCGTCGCGCCGTCTGCTCGCCGGCTGATCTCGACACGCGGCGACGCGAGCTTGGGCAGCGCCCACTGGGGAGGCGTCTCCATGGGGGCTAGCCGCCCTTGGCGTTCAGGCCAGCGGTCAGCGAGAAGGTCACGCCGTCCTCCCAGGTCGCGGTGGCTTCAACCTTCCACACGCACGAGCTCGAGCTCGGCGCGAGCTTGCCGAGCGCAGCGGGGTCAACCCACACGATCCAGCTCTCGCGCGCGTCTTGATCGGTGACGCCGTGCTTGCCGGGGCGGACGATGTCGGACGCGGGCACGCTCGCCTGCTTGCCCTTGCAGTCGGTGACCGTGGCGGTGAGCTGCTCGAAGGGGGCCGCCGCGGTGAACGCCATGCCGGACTTCGGGTCGAACTTCACGGTGTTGATGTTGATCGTCCCGTCGCGGCTGCCGCTGGTGGACTTGGTCATCTCGCTGGCTTTGCACGCTCCGCTGGCGCAGTACCAAGCGCCGCGATACGAGAGCTCTTGGCCCCGCATGCTCTGGCGCAGCGATGCGCAGCCGAGCAGGGAGACCGCGAGCACGGAGGTGGCGAGGACCAAGCCTGGTAGGCGCATGCGTGGATCCTAAGAGCTTCGGCCGGCGTCGGCTATGCTCGCGCCATGCTTCGCGTTCACGTTCGAACTCTGGCAACCCGGGGGGCACTGCTCGCATCGCTCCTCGTCTGCGCGGTGGCCTGCGAGGCCCGGTCGAGCGAGCAGACCCGCGAGGTCGTCGACGAGGCGGCGCGGACAGCGGAGCGGGGGGTCGAGCAGGCCAAGCGGGGTCTGGGCGAGGCCAGGGACGAAGCTCGAGAGGGGATCGCCAACGCCCGCGACCGCTTTGGCGTCGACGAAAAAGTCGCGGATGCCCGGCGCGGCATCGCCAACGGCTGGGACGAGGCCGCGCAGGAATTCGCGGCGCTCGGTGAAGCGGGCAGGGCCCACGCAGAGGCGCTCGGTGACAAGATCGATGAGGCGGGTCGCGCCAGCTTCGAGGTGGCGCCCGATGCCGTGATCTGCACTGACGCGCCGTCGCGCGTGTGCAAGATCGATCCCGAGCTGATCGCCAAGCTCACCGCCGAGCCCAAGCTGCTGGTCAACGAGGTCTCGCTGTGGCCCAAGCGCGGCGCGACCGGCCAGGGCCTGCAGCTCGTTCGCCTGCGGGCCCAGAGCCTCACGACCATGTTGGGTCTGCGCGAAGGCGACATCTTGCTCTCGGTCAACGGCGCCGAGCTGGGCTCGTTCGACGCGATCCGTGCCCTGGATCAGGCCCTCGCGGGCAAGGACGAGGCCACCTTGGTCTACGAGCGGGACGGGCAGCGCGGCGAGCTGACGCTGATGCAGCAGTCACCGTGACGGGTCGGGCCCGGCCCCGCGACCTGGGGCGCCCTGGCGGCTCGACCGCGGCCCGCTGGCGGCGTGCAAACTCAGTTCTTGGGGTTTCGGTCGTAGGGACAGTCAGCCGCATTTGCGAACCGCTAGCCTCGATTCGTGGCACTCGCTTCGCACAATTGGCAGCTGAACGAACAAGTGTGTCTGCCCAAGGGGCTCGCTGCCGTGCGCGGAGGGGTGTTCATTCTCTATCACCCGGTGACACCCAGCCTCGAGGTCGCGCTGCGCGAAGCCAAGGCCTACCTCGAGATGCGACGGCACTTCGAGTCGATGGCCGTGCTGATCTGGCTGGGCCAACCCTTCCCGCCGCCACCCGCGGAAGTCCGCGCTGCGTTCGGGGCCGCGTTCACGGCCGGACCCAAGGTCACGGCGGTCGCGTGGGTCGTCGACAGCGAGCACAGCCTGGGCGCCTCGGTGGTCCACAGCGTGTCGATGCAGATGTTCACGGGGACCTCACAGGTCCGCCTGTTTCGTGATCCCTTCGAGGCGGCCAGCTGGATCAGCTCGATCGAGGGTACCGAGGCCGAGTTGATCCTCGACGGCCTCGACACGCTCGACCGAGCACAACCGGAGCCCTGAGCGGGCCCGATAAGCTAGCGCTTGTCCATTGGGACGTAGGCGCGCTCGCCTGCGCCCGTATAGATCTGCATGGGCCGAGCGATCTTCTGCTCGGGATCCATCAGCATCTCTTGCCACTGCGCCAGCCAGCCGGCGGCGCGGGGGATCGCAAACAGCACCGGGAAGAACTCCACTGGGAACCCGATCGATTGGTAGATCAGCCCCGAGTAGAAGTCGACGTTGGGGTACAGCTTGCGCTCGACGAAGAACTCGTCGTTGAGGGCGATCTTCTCGAGCTCGAGGGCGATCTCGAGCAGCGGGTTCTTGCCCGTCACAGCGAAGACCTCGTGGGCGAGCTTCTTGATGATCCGCGCGCGGGGATCGTAGTTCTTGTACACGCGGTGGCCAAAGCCCATCAGCCGGCGCTCGCGGTTCTTCACGCCCTCGATGAAGCCGGGGATGTTGCCGAGGTTGCCGATCTCCTCGAGCATGCGGAGCACGGCCTCGTTGGCGCCGCCATGCAGCGGGCCATAGAGCGCAGCGGCAGCGGCCGCCAGCGAACAATAGGGATCGGTCTCTGCCGAGCCAACCGCCCGCGCCGCGCTGGCCGAGCAGTTTTGCTCGTGGTCGGCGTGGAGGATGAACAGCACGTCGAGCGCCTTCTCGATCGCGGGGTCCGGCTTGTACTGCGGCTCCGCCATGCGGAACAGCATGTTCATGAAGTTGCCGGCGTAGCTCAGGCCGTTGTCTGGATAGATGTAGGGCCGGCCCTGCATGTGGCGAAAGCACCACGCCGCGATCGTCGGCATCTTGGCGATGATCTTGATGATGTGCTCGTCGCGGACAGCCGCGTTGCGGACGTTCTTGCTGTCCTCGTAGAAAGTAGAGAGCGTGCCGAGCAGCGAGACCAGCTTGCCCATGGCGTGGGCGTCCCACTTGAAGCCCTCCATGCCCTGGATCATGTACTGATGGACATAGGTGTGGTGGGTGATCTTGTCGACCCAGGTGTCGAGCTCGCTCTGGGTCGGGAGCTCGCCCTTCAGCAGCAGGTACGAGACCTCGAGAAAGGTTGACTGCTCGGCGAGCTGCTCGATCGGGTACCCGCGATAGCGAAGGATGCCTTTTTCGCCGTCAATGAAGGTGATCGCCGAGCGGCATGACGCCGTGTTCTTGTAAGCCGGGTCGTACGACATCAACCCGAAGTCTTCTTCGTCGACCTTGATCTCACGCAACGCGCTCGCGGGGATGGTCCCGTCGGAGATCGGAATCTCGTATTGCTTGCCGGTTCGGTTGTCCTTGACTGTCAGCGTGTCGGCCATTCTAGCTCCGTGATCGCAGCCCCAAGGTGTGTTCGATGTGCGCGGACCGTTGGGGCGTCGGCCGGGGAGATGATGCGCAACAAGGGTTGTTTCCGTCGAGCAAAATCGCCGAGCGGGGCTCGGTGTTTCGCTGCCCGTGGGCTCCGCGTGAACTCAGTCATCGAGGGCGGGCGTGAAGACTTGCCAACGGTCGAGGGCGGCGCCGTCTTGGTCGACGCCGCCAACGACGAAAGTAACACCGTTTTCGGTGGAAACTAAATGGCCGCCGGCGGCCCGTGGCGCGGAGGAGTTGGGCTCGCTCACGCTCTGGTCGTCACGGTCGATGCGGAACCACCGGCCCTGGCCTTGCGTATAGAGCGCACTGGCGTCGCTGAACATCAGTGGATCAGGGACCGCGACGGGGAGGAAACTCTCGCGCAGCTCGACCTGCGCGGAGGTCTGCGGGATCACGTCGATGCTCAGCGCGTCCCCCGAGGGGACGTCGTCGATGGTTCCGCCGACACACAGGACCGTGACCCCCTCGGCTGTCGGTCGCTGGATCGCGCAGCCGAGGCCGCGCCAGGTCATGCTTGGACCGACGCTGGCGCCGACGCTCGACAGCAGCGCGAGCGGACCCTCGGTGTCGCCGCCGACGAGCAGCACGTCGGCGGTTGGATTGTCTTCGGTGGCGATCCACAGGGCGGTCGCCCCGTCGCGGGGGCCGTCGAGCGCGAAGTCGGCGACCGGGGCGGCCGCGAGCAGGTCTTGGGCGTCAGCGACCAGGTCAATGGCGACGCCGTGGGTCGTGCCGCCACCGCCGAGCAGGTACACCCGGGTGTTGTCGGGATCGGTGAGCACCGCTGCGCCAACCCGAGCTCCAGCCTGGACGCCGCCGCTTGGCGTGGCGACGCTGAGCTCTGCCCAGCTGTCGGCGCCTGGATCGTAGCGCCACGCGACCGGCGCGGCCTGGTCCCAGCCCAGGCGCACCACGGTGCCGTTGGCCGCCGAGAACAACCCGCTCGCCTCGCTGGTGAAGTTGACCGTGTCGGGAAGGCGGTCGCCGCTCTCGAGCAGCAGCGTGTAGTGGTTGAGCAAGAAGGTGTCGCCGTCGGCTTGGACCAGCAGCATGCCGCGCCCGATCGCGGCGGCGCCCAGCATCAGCGGATCGGGGGTGTCGAGCTGCTCGGGCCAGGTCGAGAGCAGCCCTGGGCGACCCAGGAACAGCGCCAAGCCAACGTCGGGGGCAGCGGTCGCAAACGGGGCCGTGGTCCCCCACGCGATCAGCTCTTCGCCGTCCGCGAGATACAGCTCGAGCTGCTGGGCCTCCGTCGTTGGTTCGCCCTCGAGCTCGAGGGCGAAGTCGAGGCCGTCAACGGAGAAGCTGAACGCCTCGCCGCTGGGGCGCATGACCACGCTGGCGTTGTTGGCCCGGCTGTAGTCGCTGACGTCGGCTGGCAAGATCACGGTGATCGGCAGCTCGCGGGGGCTCTCGCACGCGCTGGCGCCAAGCAACGCGAGCAACAAGGACGCGGCGCCACGTCGGCCTGATCCGTCTGATCCGCCTGATCCGTCTGACTCGCCCGATTCGCCTGATTCGCCCGGCGCCTCGAGGCCGAGCTTCGTCGTGATGTCTTCGAGCGAGCCGGGCCCGCATGACGCCGCAGCGATCCGCACGGTCTTGCGCTTGCCGGTCTGGCCGCGGACCAGCTCGATCTGCTCGCGCGGGATCCCGAGCGTCTTGCTGAGGAGCTTGATGATCGCGGCGTTGGCCTGGCCGTCGACAGGCGCCGCCTTGACGTGGAGCTTCAGCCGCCCGCCGTGGGGCTTGCCGACTGCGTCGCGCGACGACTTGGGGACCGCGTGGACATCGATCTCGATGGCGCCGTCTGGCCGAACGCGAAGCACGGCCGCGACCCTAGCCCTCGCGCGGCGGCTTGACCAGCGCGTCGTCGCTCAACCCACACGCGTGGCCCGACGCGCCGACCGGCCCCACGCCGACGTAGCGCCCACCCCGGATCCACACGGCCTCGCGGTAGAGGTTGACGGTCGTGCACACGTGCTCGGGAACCAGCCACAGCAACCGGCCGAGCTCGGGGCTGTGCGCGTTGGTGGCCACGCGGCAGGGGAGGTGTTCTTCGCTCGCGCGCTGCGGCTCGAGCTCCGGGCGATCCAGGACGGCGCTGCTTGGCGGGCTGACATCGGGGGCGATCGCCTTGCTGCCCGCGTCGAGGGTCACGCGCTCGGGGCCGGCGCTGATCACCCGGGTCGCGACGAACGCCGCCTGCCGCAGGCCGATGTCGCGCGCGGCCTGGTGGGAGCGGCGATCGGAGAGCACGATCGTTCCGGGCGACACGCTGTGACGCCAGTCGCCCGCTCCCAGACCCGCCCCCAGACCTGGGTGGTCGAGCGCGTGCGCGTAGCTGTGGGTGCCCGAAGTCACCAGCTCGAGCGCGCCGTGCTCGGGCGCCGCCGGGCCCGCGCGCAGGGCCGCCGCGAGCTCGATCAGCGCGTCGTAGCCTTGGTGGGCCTCGTCGCGCTGGGCCCAGGTCAGGTGCCCATCGTAGCCGTGCAGGCCCGCGAGCTCGAGCGGATCTGGCATCGCCGCGAGCTCGCGCCAGCGCGCGGGGCTGGTGCCGGTCCGGTGCATGCCAAGGTCGACGTCGAGCATGACCGGCAGCGGCGCGTCGCGACCGAGCGCGCGCGACCAACCCGCGAGCGCGTCGAGGTGCGCGGGGGAGTCGGCCAGCACTTGCACCCGGCTGCCAGCGTGGGCGCGGGCCAGCGCGAGCACGGCGCTCAGCGACGCGCGCTGGGCCGGGTACGCGAACAACACGTCGACCGCCCGGGGCCCCGCCGTGCGCAGCAACAGCGCGAGCTCGTCGCAGGTTGCGACCTTGAAGCTGCGCAGCCCGGCGTCGAGCATCAGCTCGATGATCACCGCCTGCTTGCTGGTCTTGAGGTGCGGTCGCCAGCGCTGTGGGCCCCCCACCCGCCGGAGCGTCGCCGCGAGGTTGGCCTGGACCGCGTCGAGATCGATCACCAGCGCTGGCGTGATCAGCCGGTCCAGGCACGGCGCGAGCGCCTGATCCAGCCCCTCGCTGGTGGTCTTGTTGGTCATCGCCACACAGTAGCTTGGTATAGATCCGCCATGAGCGACGCCCATCAGTTCAGGTCCTTCGAGCCACCGCTGCGCATGTTGATGGGCCCGGGCCCAAGTGATGTCCACCCGCGGGTGCTGCAGGCGATGGCGCGGCCGACGATCGGCCACCTCGATCCAGCGTTCGTCGACTTGATGGACGAGGTCAAGCGCCTGCTGCAGTACGCGATGCGCACGGACAACCCGCTGACCTTCCCGATCTCGGCGCCCGGATCCGCGGGCATGGAGGCGTGCCTGGTCAACTTGATCGAGCCGGGCGACACCGTGATCGTGGGTCGCAACGGGGTGTTCGGCGGCCGCATGCACAGCATCATCGAGCGCGCGGGCGGTCGCGCGATCGCAGTTGACGACGCGTGGGGTTCGCCGGTCGATCCCGACAAGGTTGAGGCCGCGCTGAAGCAGCACCCCGAGGCCTCGCTGCTCGCGTTCGTTCACGCCGAGACCTCCACGGGGGCGCTGTCCGACGCCGCGCGCCTGGCCGAGCTCGCCCGCGCGCACGGCTGCCTGACGGTCGTCGACGCCGTGACCTCGCTCGCTGGCGTGCCCCTCGAGGTCGACGCGTGGGGCCTCGACGCCGTGTACTCGGGCTCGCAAAAGTGCATGTCGTGTGCGCCGGGGCTGTCGCCCGTCTCGTTCTCGGCGCGCGCCGTCGAGCGCATCCAAGCTCGCAAGACGCCGGTCCAGTCATGGTTCTTGGATCTGAGCTTGGTGATGGGCTACTGGGACGGCGGCGCCAAGCGGGCCTACCACCACACGGCCCCGGTCAACGCGATCTACGGGCTCCACGAGGCGCTGCTGATGGTCCACGAAGAGGGGCTCGAGCAGGCTTGGGCGCGCCACCAACTCCACCACCGGGCGCTCGCCGCTGGGTTGTCGGCGATGGGCATGCGGCTTCGGGTTGCTCCCGAGCACCGGCTCCCGCAGCTCAACGTGGTCGAGCTCCCAGCCGGGCTCGACGACGGCGCCACCCGAGCGCGACTGCTGCGGGACTACGGCCTCGAGGTGGGGGGCGGGCTTGGGGATCTGGCGGGCAAGGTCTGGCGGATCGGGCTGATGGGCACGGCGTGCACGCGGCGCAACGTGCTGGGCTGCATCGCGGCGATCGACGACGTGCTGCGCGGCGCGGCGCCGGACGCAGGCAAGGGGCTCGGTGTCGCGGCGGCGTTGGCTGCGTACGGAATGAGCGAGCAGCCGTGAAGCCCGTTGAAGCCCAAAGGCTCGTCGAGCTGCGCGACCTATCCCGGTTCTTGGCCGGTCGCGTCGGCGCCCGTTGGTCCGCGCTCGCGTTGGTCGCCGGCCTGCTCGGGTGTTCGGCGAGCGGCGTCGACTCGGAGGTCAAACAGCAGGCCGAGCAGGCGACTCACCAGGGGTCCAGTCCGCCGACCGCCACGCAGCTCCCTGCTAGCGTCGATCCCGAAGGTTCGCTGCCCACCTCGAACCAGTCTACGAAGGCGTCCGCAAGCGGGCGAGAAGCCCTCGCCCGAGCTGAAAACGGTGGACGAGCCATGCGCGTGTTGGTGACTGGTTTCAACGATTGGGAACAGCTCGGCGAGCCGCCGAACCTGTGGCGGTGCCGCGACAACCCCAGCTGTAGGCTGCTGCTTGGTGAGCCCCACGCCGAGGCCCCCCGTGACCATGCCGGCCCGCTCGTGCAGCGCTTGCGGGCGCGGGCGCCGGACATCGAGTGGCGCTTCGCAACCATGCCGGTGACGTGGGGGGTCGCGTCGCCGGTCCCGACCGACGTCGATGTGATCATCAACATTGGCCTGGGCGTCTATGATCGCTTCGACGCGCTGCAGCTCGAGGTCGGCGCCTACAACCAGCGCGAGGGCACTGACGCGGCTGGTGTTGCGCGCGCTGAGCCGATCGATGACGCGGCCCCGCCGATCCTCGATGCGCCGGACGGGAGCCCGATGAAGGCGCGCATCGAGGCGCTGACAGGGCGCACGATCGCGAGCTACGAGGTGCTGGCCGCGCCGGCCCGCGCCGACAACAGCTACCTGTGCAACGAGACCCACTACGGCGCGCTCGCGACTCTAGTGGGCGCGGGCGGGGAGGCGGACCGGCTCGAGGCGGTGTACTTCCTGCACATCCCCTACGCCAAATCGGGCGACTACGAGTCGCTAGCCGAAGGTGTCACGGGGGTCGTGTTGTCGCTGGTCGGAGGCGAGTAAGCTGGCGCGCGTGGCTCCGCGGCTGATCACGATTCGCCCGTCTCACTACAACGAGAAGGCCCGGTGGGCGCTCGATCGCTTCGGCGTCGAGTACGTCGAGGAGCCGTGGATGCCGGCCCTGCACTTCGCTGGCACGATCCCACCTGGGTTGCGCTACCGTCGGGGCCAGGCGGATCGCGGCTCTTCGCGCTTCTCGACTCCAATGCTGGTGACGGGCGACCCAAGCGATCCGCTGCTCACCGACTCGACCGAGATCGTTCGCTTCGCGGCGGCGCAGGGCGGGGCGGGGGACAGCTTCTGGAGCCCGGAGGCGACCGTGCTGGACCGGCACTTCAGCGGTCGCTACGGCGCCGACACGCGTCGGCTCGTCTATCACTTCTTGCTCCCCGACACGGCGATGCTCGCCGAGCTCGCCTTCCGCAGCGTGAGCCCAAGCCAAGCGCGGATGTTCGTGCGCTTGACGCCCGTCGTTCGCAAGCTGCTGATCTCGCGGCTGAAGGTCACCCCAGAGCTGGCCGAGCGCGCGCGGACCAACATCGTGGCCGAGTTCGCGCAGATCAGCGAGCGCCTGTCCGACGGCCGACGCTACCTGGTCGGCGATCACTTCTCGATCGCGGATCTGAGCTTCGCGGCCTTGTCTGCGATCGTCATCGGGGTGCAGCCCGAGGAGGGCTACGGGGCGTGGCTGCCCGCGCTGGACCAGGGCCCGCCCGGCTACGGCGAGTTTGCCAAGCAGCTTCGAGCGACAGCCGCGGGGGCGTTCGTGCTGCGCATGTTCGCGGACGAGCGCACGGCCCCGCGCACGCCCCCGCGCACCTGGTGACCACGAACGAGACCCCGAAGCCAGCGTTGCGCCGACCTCGGGGTCCCTGGACTGAATTCGGGTTTGGGTTGCGGGCCCGTGAAGATCAGAAGGTGTAGCCGGGCAGACCCGCGCTGCCACACTCGCCGGTCATCAACGCGGCCATGAGGAGCTTGCGACCCTCACTTTGGGCCGCGATGTCAGCGTTGGTGGTCATCAAGCGGTATCCGTTGATGGCTTCACCAAGAAAGATGTCGTTTGGCTGGTATTGAAACAGCAGCTGCTCGCCGAACCGCTTCTTCATCTGGCCCCAGTTCGCGACCTTGACGTCCACGTGACCCTCGAACACGTAGTCGCCCCACAAGGTGAACAGCACCTCGGTGCCGTTGGCGGCGATGACCTCGCGCAACTTGCTATTGAGGTGGGGGCTGTCGACGCTGCAGGTCTGGACACCACTGGCGTCGAAGATCGCGTTGTCTTCCACGTACATCAGCACGTTGCCGAGCGCCGCTTCGCCCTCATACACCACACCCGCTTCGACGATCTCCCAGATTACGGTGCCGTCGTCGCTGCCGCCGTCGGCCATCGTCATCTGCGTGTTGACATCGAGTGAGCCGCGAAAGTCGTCACCCAGGTCGGCATCCGAGCTGTCACAAGCAGGGGCCAGGGCGAGCAGAGAGATGGAGACAAATGCGGTAAGTGCGCGGCTCATTGGTTGGGTTCCTTTGGATCAGGAGGTGACGAAAAGATAATGTAAAGCACACCTCTTGACTAGACTTTAACGACGATAAATTTGATGAATTTCGCGCGTTAGGTGCACTTTAGCCCCCGAATTCTGCATTTTTGGTCAAAATTACACAGTGAACGGAATCGCGCATAATTGATCTAAAGATCACGATTGATCGGTCCAAAACTAATAGTTATTTACGTTGCTTATATTGACTGTTGGTCAGCCGATCCGCGCACCGCGGCGCGCGGTACAATCCAGGCAGGGCCATCAATGGACCAGCAGCCCAATTCAGCGCGACGCGGTGGGCCTGAGACCGTCGCCGACATGGATAGCGACCCGGGGGACGCCAAGCAGCTGTCCGTCGTCGGGCGCTACGTGATCTTGGAGTCGATCGGGATGGGCGGCATGGGCATGGTCTGTGCGGCCTACGACCCCAAGCTGAATCGTAAGATCGCGCTCAAGCTGCTGCGCAATACGGCGACCGACGAAGCCAGCACTGCCGGCCGCAATCGCCTGTTTCGCGAAGCGCAGGCGCTGGCCAAATTGAGCCACCCCAACGTCGTCACTGTCCACGACGTCGATGTGTTCGAGGGCCAGGTCTACATCGCCATGGAGTTCGTCGAGGGGTCGACGCTGCGCGACTGGCTGGGCGAGCAACCCCGGACGTGGCAAGAGATCCTGGCCAAGTTCGTGCTCGCGGGGCGGGGCATCGCTGCGGCCCACCAGGCCGACATCATTCATCGCGACTTCAAGCCTTCAAACGTGTTGATCAGCGTGGATGGTGATGTCCGCGTCGCCGACTTCGGCGTCGCCAAGGAGCACGAGCGTCAGATCAACGCCGAGCGCGATCGCCAAGAATTCGAGCGACGCCGACACACGGCCAGCTCGGGCAGCGGGTTCGATTCAACCACGACCGCCGAACACGCGCTGATCGACGAGATCCAGTCCAACATCAGCATGGACCTCACGGTCGCCGGTCGGATGGTCGGCACGCCCGCGTACATGGCCCCCGAGCAGCACATGGGTCTGCGGGTCGGGCCGTACACGGATCAGTATTCGTTCTGCGTGAGCTTCTATGAGGCGCTGTATGGGCGTCTGCCCTTCGAGGGCACGGATCGCCGCGACCAGCTGGCCAAGATGGCGGGGGGCAAGCCGCCGCAGCCGCCCAAAGAGGCCAACACCCGCAACGTCCCGAACTGGCTGTTCAAGGTGCTCGCGCGCGGTCTCAGTGCCCACCCGACCGAGCGCTGGCCCTCGATGGAGGCGATGCTGGCCGCGCTCGACCGCGACCCGGCCAAGCGCGTGCGTCGGTTCGCGGCGCTCGGCGTCGGCGTGGTCGGTCTCGCGACGGGGCTGCTCGGGTTGGCCTTCGGGTTTGGCAACACCGAGGACCAGGTCAGCCACTGCCCGGCGTTGGCCCAGGACATCGAGCGACACTGGAACGCAGATCGACGCGCAGACGTCGAGGACGCGTTCTCGGCCTCGAGCAAGCCCTTCGCCGATGACGCGGCTCGTCGGGCGATCTCGAGGCTAGACGGATGGAGCGCGGTCTGGGGGCAGAGCCGGGTCGAGATCTGCGAGGCGACGTGGGTCGGCGAGCAGTCCGACGAGCTGCTCGATGTTCGTATGTACTGTCTCGAGCAGCGCGCCCGCGAGCTCGACGCGATGGTCGATCTGTTCGTCGAGGCCGATGATGAGATCGTCGAGCGGGCGGTCTCGGCCGTGCACGCGCTCAGTGACCCACGCGCCTGCGCGCTGGTGCGGGAGACCGGTGAGATCGACGACCGTCAGCTCGACAACATCGCGCGCGAGCAGATTAGCCAGATGGAGCTCGACCTCAACCGGGCGTTCGCGCTGGCCTCGGCGGAGAAGTACGAAGAGAGCTTGCCGCTGCAGGAGCGGGTCGTGGCGCGGGCCCGCGAGCTGCCCCACCCACGCACGCTCTCGCGGGCGCTCTACGATCAGTCGCAGTCGCAGTTCGAGACCGGCAAGTTCGAGCTTGGCGAGGCGAGCCTGCGCGAGGGCATCGAGCTCGCCGCGCAGCTTGGCGACGTCGAGCAAGAGGCTCGCGCCTGGATTCGCTTGATCTTCTATCTTGGGTCGCAACAGCATCGCTTCGCCGAGGGCCACGCGTGGACGCTCGCGGCCGGCTCGGCGCTGGTCCGGGCGGGCGGGTCGCCCAAGCTCGAGATCCCCTTCGAGGGGGCCGTGGCGGCGCTCGAGCTGGCCGAGGGGCACTTCGAGCCAGCCGTCGAACACTTCGGGCGGGCGCTGAACCTCGCGCGGCAAGAGTACGGCGAGATCCACCCGATCACGATCCGCATAATGATGAACTACGGCTCGAGCGTCGCCCGAATTGACGCGCCCAAAGGTGAGGCCGAGGCGGTCCTGCTCGAGACCGTCAGCCGATCCAAAGACGCCTACGGCCCCAATCACCCGCACCTGGCGACGGCCTACTACAACCTTGGCAACGTGTACTGGGTCACCGATCAGACCGACAAGGCCGAGCCCGCGTTCCGCGAGACGCTCCGGATCCGCGAGCAGATTGGTGGTCCCGACGCGCCGAACTTGGCGAACCCGCTGCACGCCTTGGCTCGGATCGCCCGCAACGCCTCGCGGCTCGAGCAGGCGCTCGCGGACTTCGAGCGGGTGCTCGTGATCCACACCAAGACCAAGGGCGAGAACTCGCGCGAGGTCGCGGCCGCGCACACCGACATCGGGGTGACCCAGCAAGAGCTCGGGCGCTTCGAAGACGCGCGGGCGAGCTTCGACCAGGCCGGGGTCGTCTACGCGAAGATCTATCCCGACGGGCATCGCCACATCGGCGGGCTGGAGAAGCGTCGCTGCAACCTGTTTGTCGAGGCCCAGCTGTGGGCCGAGGCCGTGGACGCCTGCGAGCGGGCGCTGGCGATCGCGGCGCGGTTCGAGGCGGAGCCGGAGATCGAGCGCGAGGTCTACGAGCTCATCGTCGCGGCGGAGCGCGGGCGCGGGCGCATCGGCGCGGCCGAGCGGGCCCAGCAGCGGGTCGACGCGCTCACGGCCGCGATTCAGTGAACCCGTGAACCCTGGACGCGGGGTTCAGCCGATGATCATGTCTTCGCGCCGGAGCATGCGGCCGTCGCGAAACCGGCAGGGATCCCAGCGCTGCAACATGGCGTGCGACTCGCCGGTTGCCAGCCAGCGCGCGACCATGCGGCCGACCGCGGGCGCCATCATGAACCCGTGACCCGTAAACCCGCAGACTTGGATCAGCTGCGGGTGATCGGGGCTCGGGCCGACCATCGCGTCGCCGTCGGGCGACATGTCGTAGGGGCCGGACCACTGGCGCAGCGGCTCGAGGTGCTTGGCGATCGGCATCACGCGGATCAGCGCGCGCGCGACGTTGGACAAGAAGCGCAGGCTGGATCCAAGCTCGACCTGGTGGCTGGGGACGAGCCCGGGCGGATCGGGCAGCGTGATCCCAGTGACGATCTCGCCGCGGGTGCTCTGCGAGAAGTACAGGCCGGTCTCGAGGTCGACGACCAGTGGATCCAAGAACGGCTTGAGCGGCTCGCTGGACAGGATCTCGTGGCGGTGTGGGTGGTTGGGGAGCTCGATGCCGAGCCCGCGGTTGATGCCCACGCTCCACGCCCCCGTCGCGTTGATGACCCTCGCGGCGCGCAGGCGCTCGCCCGTTGACAGCCGCGCTTGGTAGCCGCCGTCAGGTTGGGGTTCGAGGGCGTCGACGCTGGTGTGGGTTCGGATCACCACGCCGCGGGCGGCCGCCTGCGCCGCGTAGCCCCACACGAAGGGCCACGGAAACACGACCCCATCCTCGGGGTTGTAGGCGGCGACCCGAACCTCGGAGACATCGAGCTGGGGAACCAGCTCGAGGGCCTCGCGGGCGGCGAGCAGGCGGGTGGGCACGCCGACCTGCTCGTGGACCGCGACGTTGCGGTGCAGGCGTCGCTCGCCCGACTCGGTCCGTGCGAGGAACAGGTACCCGCCCTGGCGAAACCACAGGTTGATGTTGAGCTCTTGCGCGAGGTGGCGGCACAGCTCGATGCTCTCGCGCATCAGCGCGACGTTGCCCGCGTCGCCCCACTGCATGCGCAGGCCGCCGCCGTTGCGGCCCGAGGCGCCCGAGACCAAATAGCTGCGCTCGACGATCGCGACGCGCTTGACCGCGCCCGGGTGGTTGCGCGCCAGGTTGTAGGCGATCGACAGGCCCATGACGCCGCCGCCGATGATCAGCAGGTCGAGCTCGTCGGGCAGCTTCGCGTCGCGGGAGCCCAGCGTCGTCGCCGTGCTCATGGCGACGGTGGCTCCTGCGGGTCGCCCAGTGGATCGGCCTGGGGTAGCGAGGGTGCTGGATCCACGAAGGGATCGGGCGCAGCCGCGAGCGCGCCAAAGCTGACCGGCTCGGCCGGAGGGCGCGCCGTGAATGGGCGCAGCTGCGTGGGGGTGCTCAGCCCACGGTTGATCAGCTCGCGGGCGAGGGCGGCCATGCACTCTTTGCCCTGGCACGGTCCGGTGCCGAAGCCGGTGTAGCGCTTGATCTCTTCGATCGTGGACAGCCCGGCCGCGAACGCGTGCTCGAGCTCGCTGGCCGTCACGTCTTCACATCGGCACACGAACACCCGCTCGCTCATGACGGCTCCTTGGCGGCTGGCTCGGCGAAGCGATCGCCGACGACCGGGCGCTCGCGCATGGTCGGTGGTTGCGGCGGCTCGGCGGGGGCAAAGTGGGTGGCGTCGGGGAGCTCGTGGGGGGCGGCCGCGAGGACCTCGAGCACGGCCTTGGCCACGCGCGCGCCGTCGCGGGCGGCGGCTGCCTGGCCCGCGGCCGGATCGACTCCGATGCACACGTCGCCAGCGGCCCACAAGCTGGTGCCGCCAAGCGCCCCGCAGCGGCCGTGATCGCCCGCTTCGTGCGCGCGATCGATCCCAAACCCCCCACCGTTAAAACCCAGCGCGACGCCGATCTGGGCGGCGAGCTCGTGGGCGGACGCAGGTGTCTGGGCGATCGCCAGCAGCGCGCAGCTGCGTCGACCCCCGTGGCAGATCAGCGCTTCGATGCGCTCGCCCCCGACCGCGCGCTCGATCTGGTTGGGTGCGATGAGCTCGAGCTTTGGCGCGTGCGGGGCCCGGAGCTGGTCGAGGGCGTTGAGCTGCGCGTGGGCCCAGGGCCCCTCGCCAACGACCAGGCACGGACCGGCGATCCGAGCGTTGGCCCGGCGCAGCGCCCGGATCAGACCGCGGGCGGACACGATGCCCGGTAGATCGTTGTTGGGGAACGGCAGCATCGGGTCGCGGCTGCCCACGCAGAACATCAGGTGGTGGGGACGAAACGCGTGGAGCCGCTCGAGGTTGGGGTGACGCTCGCTCGCGGCGACCAGCGCGAGGTCGTCCTCGCGCCCGGGGAACAGCATGTGCGGACCGGGATAGATCCCAAACACGCCAGTGTCGGCGAGCAGCTTGGCGGGCTGCGCGTGGGCGCGGCTTTCGGCGTCGTCGAGGTTGGCCGCGAGCGCAGCTCGATCCAGCCGGTCCACGATCACATGATCCACGCCCGCGGCCTCGAACACCGCGGCGGCCGCCTGACCCGCCGGCCCCGCGCCGATGATCAACACGGGCAGCTCGTGGGCGAGGTACTCGTAGCCGCTCGTGTCCACGCCCTCGGGCAGCTCGCCAAACCCAGTCAGGTTGCGCGCGACCTCCTGCATGACTTGGTTGACGATCCGCGGCCGGACCATGAGGTGGTGGTGATCGATCCCGCCGGGGAACAGGGTGTCGACGAGCTGGGTCGGATCGAGGCGCTTGGGCCGGTAGCTGTTTTGCGAGCTGACCCGCATGCCCTCGCGGACCGGGGTCATGCACGCGCGCACGTTGGGCCGGCCGTCGATCCGCACCAGGCAGGTGCCGCAGTCGCCGGTCAGGCAGTAGGGCCCGCGCGGCCTTCGGTACTTGGGCGAGCGGCTGGTCATCAACACGCCAGCGGCGATCAACGCGGTCGCCAGCGTGTCGTGAGCGGTCGCCTCGATCAACGCCTCGTCGAAGCGCAGGTGCACGGCTTGCCCGCCTGGCCCGTCGGGGGCGGCTGGCGCGGCTGGCACGAGTAGCGGTCGCTGACGGCTCACGGCTTGCTAGATACCTCCGCGCGTTGCTTGGCCCATGACCACAGGACGCGCCCGCGGCTGCAGTCGGCGAAGTCTACGGTCTGTGTGGGGGTCATGACCAGCCAGCCAGCATCTTTCAGGGACGCGCGCCGAAGATCGCGGTCCCGACTCGGACCAAGGTCGCGCCCTCTTCGATCGCAACCTCGAAGTCGGCGCTCATGCCCATCGACAGCTCGCGCAGGTCGACGCCGGGTCGCTCGGGGCCTTCACGCAGACGGTCACGAAGCTCGCGCAGCTCGCGAAAAAACCGCCGGGTTTGCTCGGGCTCGGCGGCCGGGGGGATGATCATCAGGCCCACGCAGCGGGCGTGCGCGGTGGCCCTGCACGCGTCGAGCAGCGTCGGCACCAGCGCGGGAGGGACCCCGGCCTTTTGCTGCTCGTCGGCGAGGTTGACCTCGAGCAGAAACTCCTGAACACCGCCAGCGCTGGCGGCCCGGCGCTCGATCGCGTGGATCAGCTCGACCCGATCGACGGTGTGGATCAGCGCGACCTTGCCGACGAGGTACTTGAGCTTGTTGGACTGGATCGCGCCGATGTAGTGCCAGCGAGCGTCGTTGGCTTCGGCCGGCCAGGTGCCCAACTTGTCGCGCAGCTCCTGGGCGTAGTTCTCACCAAAGTCGCGCAGGCCCGCGGCGTAGGCGGCCTCGAGCTTGGCCAGGGGCTGGCGCTTGCTGACGCCGATCAGTTGGACCGGCGACGCTGTGCTGGGGTCGGCGCCGCGGCGGGCGATCGCTGCCGCCACGCGGGCGCGGATCGACTCGAGGTTGGCGGCGATCGAGGTGGACTGGGGTTCAGACATGAAGCGCTTCGAGCTGGGTGAGGACCTGCGCGAGCGGCAGGCCGACGACGTTCGTGTAGCTGCCCTCGATCGACTCGACCAACGCCGCGGCCCGACCTTGGATCGCGTAGCCGCCAGCCTTGTCCTGCCAGCGCGCGAGCTCGAGGTAGGGGCCGATCCACGCGGCAAATTGCGGGTCCGAGAGCGCCCGCATCCGCACGAGGGTGGTCTGTGTGATCCGCGCCAGCCGCTGCGGCGCGGCGCCGGGCTGCGCGGCGGGCCGCATGAAGGCGCACGCGGTGCTGACCTGGTGCGCCCGCCCCCGGGTCAGCGCGCGCAGCATCGCGGTCGCGTGGGCGTGGTCGCGGGGCTTGGCCAGCGGCTCGCTGTTGGCTTCGAGCCACACGGTCGTGTCGGCGGTCAGGATCACTGGCGGGGGCCCGCCCTCGATCATCGACCTGCGGATCTCATCGAGCGCGCAGGCGGCCACGGCTTTTGCTGCGGCCACGCGCTCGACGTACGCGAGCGGGGTCTCGCCCGGGTGCCAGGTCTCGTCGCAGTCGACCGGGCAGACCGTGAATTGTTGGCCAGCGCTGTGCAACAGCTCGGCGCGACGCGGCGAGGCCGACGCCAGGACCAACGGCGAGAGGGGAGCCATCGCCGGTCATGCTCGCGCGGGCGCGACGGCCATGCAAACCGGTACACTGCGGCATGCCCGTTAGGCGTTCGCTGCCCGCTTCGACCCGCCCCCTCGCGACCCGCCCCCGCCGGCGTGCCGCCGCTTGCTCACCTTGCGCCGCGCTCGGCCTTGCGCTGGGCCTGACGGTGTTGGCGGTGCCGCTGCTCGACTCGGCGCCACGCGAGGCAGCCTCGACCGCCAGCGAGGCCCCCGCTCGAGCCGAGGATCCGCTGCGTGGACTGTGGACTCGCTACGAGACCCGCGGCGAGGGCGAGCCGCTGCGGTTTTGGTACTTCCACGGTGACGGCAAGGGCCTGTACCGCTACGGCAAGGTTGGCTTGGCCAACACCCACAGCTTCGACTACAGCGTCGAGCCTGCCGGGCGGCACGTGGGGGTCTCGCTGCAGTTTCGCAAGCGCGGTGACGCCCACGCGCTCACGGCCGTGCTCGAGCAGGACGCGCGCGGGCAGACCTTCATGACGCTGCGCGGTGATCCCTACGAGCCAGGCGCGCGCTACCGCAAGGTGGAGTCCGACCTCGACGGGTTCGAACCACCTGCGCGCAGCCAGCCAGACCAGGCCAGCGGGATCGGGGACCGGCTCTGGATCGACTACCGCAACCTCGCCACGGGCGGCGCCGAGTTTCACATGTACCAGCTGGCCGCGACCGCGATCGACGGCCGCGGCGTTGGCTGGTTTCATCGCGGCGACTTCGACAACTGGTCGACTGAGTCGCTGACCTACCGGATCATCGGCGACCGCATCGAGCTGTTCTTCGACGTCCGCGAGGAGCCAAACTCGACCGCGTTTCATGTCAACGATGGCGACCACGGGCGGACGCTGGTGCTCGCGCAGGACCCCCGCGACTTCTGGGCGACCCACGCCTACCGCGACGGCGGCCGCTCGTTCGGCGGGCCCGCGTTCGCGCGGGTCGTGGGCTCGCCAGCCTGGCCGGCCCCAGACGCCCAAGACGGGCGCTCGCCCGAGCTCAACCCGTGAAGGTGCAGTTCATCTGCACCGCTTGCGACTCGAACACGAGCTCATCCTCGTCATCGTTGGCGCCCGGCTTCACGAGCAGCACCAGATCGAGCGTGACACGCTGGGCGTCGGCTGCTTCTTGTTGCGGATCGCCGCACAGGCCCCAGTCATCGTGGTTGTCGGGGATGCTCCCGCGCAGCACCAGCTCATGGGTGTCCCCGTCGGCGAGCCCCTCGAATGGCGGGAAGTCGGCGGGCACCGCCAGCTCGATGTCGGCGTAGGGCTCGAGGTCGAGCCCGAGGCTCGCGGACACGACCTCGATGGTCTCGGCCGCGGGCCCCCCCATGTGCGTCAGGTTCACGCGCACGCTCACGCTGGTGCCCTGCTCGTCGTCGATGCCGACATCGGGCATGTCGGTGATCTCGGCGAACACGCCAGCGTGGGCCGCACTGCCGTCATCCGTGGACATCGGGTCGCCACAGGCGACGAGCGGCAGGGCGAGGGAACTGACCAGGGCAAGTGAAGACGTGAAGCGCATGCGTGTGAGAGTGCCAGAACCGCGCGATTCGATCACGCGACAGCGCCCGCATGTCCGCTCCGTCGAGCTCCCACGGACTGCGTCGGGCCACTCGATCAGGCCACGCCGACCTTCGCTATCCCGCGTTTCGCTGCGTCCAGCGCCGCCTCCAGGGTCGCGTGCGCGACCAGGCCGTCCAGCTCGATGTCGAGGTTGACGGCGGTCTGGGCCGCCCGCGCCGACATGCCGCAGATGAGGCAGCGCGCGCCGATCATCCTGACCGCCCGGGTCAGCCGTAGCAACAGGTTGATCGCCGTGGCGTCGAGCGCCTCCGCGCCGGTCAGATCGAGGATCGCCGCCCTCGCGTGCCGCTCGACCACCGCGGGCAGCAGCCCCTCCATCAGCGCCTCGGCGCGCTGCCTGTCGAGGCGGCCGACCACCGGCACCGCGAGCACCCCGGCCCCAACCTGCAGGATGGGCGTTGACATGGCTCGGATGTCCGCGGCCTGACGCTCGATCATCTCGAGCTTCCCGCGCAATTCCTCCTCGACGCGTTGGCGGACCTCGGCCTCCTCGCGTAGACGAGCCTCGACCTCGCGGCGCTCCGCGACCTCGCGACGCAGCCGCTCGAGCGCCGCGGCGAGGTCGGCGGCGCTCGACTCCGCGGTGAACAGCATGGCGTCGAGGCGGTCCTCGACGCTGCGGTCCGAGGGGCGCACCACGAACTCGTCGTGTGGGTCACCGCGCACGACAAACCGGGTCTGCTCGGCCCAGCAGTGGGTACCGAACGCCTTGGTGCAGTAGCCCGCGAACTTGCCAGCGATGAACGCCGAGCCCCACTCGACGCCGAGGCTCTTTTGATAGATCGGCTCGAACCCGGCGGTCACCCGAAACACGGCGGACTGGAGTTCGTGGTCGAACTCGACGACCTGCCAGCGACCGAGCCCGCCGAGCGGCGTCAGGCCCCCGAGCATCGCGATGCCGACCTCGGGCGCCGGCATCTGCGCGATGAAGGTGCGCCACTCTTCCTCGACGCTGCGGCGGCCCGCGGCCTGCATCGCCAGCTCGAAGCGCTCGCCCCCGACCATCCGCTCGACGCCCCACATCATGCCGGCGAACGTGCTCTCGACCAGCAGCGCCACCACCGGCATGCCGTTCATCAGCATCAGGTCGCGCGCGCGGTCCCAGCTGTACCGCACGCCGTCGATCTCGAACTCGTTGGGGTCGCCGCTCGCTGTGTCCATGGCAAGGTCCTCGCAGGGGTCTACTCGAAAGCTGCGGACGTCCAAAGCCCTCTGCTCGGCGTGCGAGTACGCTACCACAGGGGTCCGACTGCGGGGTGGCGACCTGCTGGCGGGCTTCCGACAGCGTCGCGCCCGTGAACAGGCCGTGACAGCGGTGCGCCTTTCACGAGCTCGGCGTTCCCACTCACGAGGAGCTCACCGACGTGCTGCGAGCTCCGGGCATCCGGCGGGCGGATCCGGCATCATTGCGGGCACCCGGGGATCAGTCTGGCCAGTCGTTCAGACCGCCGAGGTTGGTCACGCGATCAAAGCCCGCGTCCACGAGCTGATCTTTGACGATGCCCGCCCGGCGGCCGGACTTGCAGTAGACGACCACCGGTTTGTGCACATCACCACCCACGAGCTCGCGGATCTCGTCGAGCCGCGCGGGGACGTCAGCGTGGTTGATGTTGATCGCGCCCTCGACGTGCCCGCTCGCAAACTCCTCCGGCGTGCGCACGTCGAGGAGCAGGGCGCCCGCGTCGACGAGCTGCTTGGCGAGGGCGGGGTCGCGGTCCGCGTAGGGGCCCTCGGGGAGGTCCGGGGCGTCCAGCTTGGTGTCGGCCTTGGCGGCCGCTTCGGTGTCCTGCTCGTGCTTGCAGGCGGGCAGGAGCAGGGCGATCGCGAGCGCGGCGGGCAGGATGCGTGCGTTCATGCCGAAGAGCATGCCGAAGAGCATGCCGAAGAGCATGGCAGATCGGTGGGGGGGCGATGATTCGCGGCCTACTCGCGTGGTGGCTGACCCGGCGGTGGTCCGGGAGGACGGCGGGCGGCGCCCTGAACGATCTCACCCGTGAAACAGTCGAGGGTTTGGTTCTTGCCCGGGCCGGCCACGTGATAGTGGTAGCCCCTCGTGTCGTCCATGTGGCCGCGACACTCGTCGAGATCTGTTGGTTCAGCGCCGTCGTGGCCTGCACGGGCGTGAATCGGGTAGCCATCGAGGGCGTACCCGATCATCGGGGCGTGGGCGTCGTCTTGGGCGATACTCGTGAGGCAGCCGCTCGTCACTGCGTGATAGTGGTAGCCGTCATGCATGTTGATGTGGCCTCCGCAGTCGTCGAAGGGGGCGAGCGTGTGTGCGGCCAGGATGGCGTGCGTCGGCGCTGGGGCGGCGAACTCCACACCATTGAGCGCAAGTCCAATGTTGGATCGGATGGGGGAGGGTGACTTGGCCCGGGTCGGCAGCTTGGGGATCAGCGTCTCGACCACCGTGTCTCGAGCCAGGTAGGTCGGGAGGCACTCGACGCAATGGTTGTGAAGCGCCGGGTCCACGTCGGGCCGAGCCGCCGCCGCGCACGCTTCGGCGGTGTCGGTGACGTTGATCGTTCCGTCCTCGTTGTGGAGGGCCCACGCCGAATCGCCATAGAAGGTCGCGAGGTTCGCTATGAACTCGCCCGTGACGTCGTGCGCGGTGCCGGCCTCGGGCCAGATGCCACCGGCCTCGGGCCCGTCGTGGACGGACTTGGGGCACCAGGGGCCTTGGGCATGGTCCGAGGGGACCGACTTCCTCGCGATCCGCAGACAAGTCGTGGACTCGCCGCTCTCGAGTGTGCAAGGCACCTCCTGCACCGGTCCCGCGAGCCCGGCCGCCAGGAACAAGGACGGATCGACCGCCCTGGCTGTCGAGACCGAATCCTGGGGTGGACCCTCCGATGATCGGCGCGCGCAGGACGGCGCGATGAGCAAGGCGACGAGGAGGACGAGGTTGGGGGTCGAAACGATTGGAGCGGTCATGGTCTGCGTGCCCGAACGAGCCCATGCACTTCAGGTGCCATGGAGAACACGCCGCGAGAGCACCTGCGGGAGGGCGCGGACCGAGAAGTCAGGGACGTCCGCTCTCGCTGGCGGATCCTGCAGGCGGGGGCGGCGGACTCTGCCGCCTGATCGGTCCGGAGGCCGCTGCCAGCGCCAACGGCATCGGCAGCCGGACCTTCGCCGACGCAGGCCGTCACCCCCTCACCGAGGCAGACGCCCTCGACGTCGACGCAGCGTTCGACGCAGGGGCTCGTTGGGCGGCGGGCAGGTCCCTCAGCGCTCCATCAGCCGCGCGAGCGTGGGCCGCACCAGCGCGTCGAGTGACGCGCCCTTGGCCGCGTCACCGAGCTCCTGAATCACCTGCGCGAGCGCCTTGTCGACGGGCTTGGACTTCCACCCAAGCGACAACAGCACCTCGCGCGCCGCAGCGGCGAGCTCGGCAGCGTCCTCGCCCGGCAGCTCGGCTTGGGCCGGCAGCTCGCCGCCCTCGCTGCGCATGAGCTCGAGCAGGGTCACGGCCTTGTCGCCAAGCGTCAGCACGATCTGCTCGGCGGTCTTCTTGCCGATCCCTGGGATCTTGACCAGCTTCGCGCTCTCGCCCGCGGCGATGCACTCGACGAGCTCGAGCACCGGGAGCCCGCCGAGCACCGCGATCGCGTTGCGTGGGCCGACCTTTGGCACGGACGTCAGCATGCGAAACAGCTGCTTCTCGCGCTCGTCGGCGAAGCCAAACAGCTGGATGGCGTCCTCGCGCACGTTGGTGTGGATCCACAGCTCGACGACTTGGCCCTCGCTGGGGACCCCGGCGAGGGTCTGCAGCGAGACCAGCAGCTCCCAGCCGACGCCTTGGGCCTCGATGATGATCACGCCGCCCGCCGGGTTGCGGCGCACGACCTTGCCTTTGATCCAACCGATCATGTTCTCACTGGCGCCGCCGCGGGCTCGGGTCCGCTCGCGGGCGACTGAGCGTACTGGATCGTTGGCCTGGACCCCAGGTCACCGACCAACCAACCGGCCAGGTCACCGCCGCCCTTGCTTGCGCTTGCGGGCCAGCTGCCGCCGCAGCTGCGCGCGCGGCTCGGGGTCGACGTTGGGCAGGCGGCTGGCTTGCACGTGGCAGATCGCGATGGCGAGGGCATCGGCGGCGTCGGACTCTGGCATGTTGCTGAGCCGACACAACAGCCGCACGCGGGCCTGGACCTCGGCCTTGGTGGCGCGGCCGTTGCCAACGACGGCGCGCTTGATCCGCGCGGGCGCATACTCGCTGACCGGCAGCCCATGCTCGAGCGCGACGAGCTTGAGGGCGCCGCGGGCCTCGGCGAGCTTGAGGGCGCTCGCGGCGTTGAGCCCATGAAACGCGCGCTCGATCGCCAGCGCGGCCGGCCGAAACTCGGTGATGACCTCGCGCAGACCGGTGCCGAGCTCGAGCAGGCGCGCGTGCAGGTCGTCGCGGGCGCGGACCCGAAGCACGCCGCACTCGATGTACTCGAACCGCCCCGGCGCGGGCACGTCGATGATCGCGTAGCCGACCACGCGGGTGCCAGGATCGACGCCCAACAGCCGGCCCCCGATCGCCGGCATGCCTGGCACGGCAGGCGCGGGGACTGGGTGGGCGCCGAGCGTGTCCATCTCAGAGTCCGTTGGCTTCCATGACCTCGTCGGGGAGATCGGCGTTGCAGTAGACCTTCTGGATGTCGTCGTGATCGTCGAGCTTGGCCCACAGCTTGGCGACGGCGTCGGCCGCTTCACCTTCGAGCGGGAGCGCGTTCTCGGGCTTCGTCACCCACTGGATCTCGGCGCTCTCGGGCTCGAGCTCGGCGAGCGCGGCCTCGAGCGCGGCGAAGCCGGTGAACTCGCAGCTGACCACCCAGACCTCGTCTTCGTCCTGGATGTCGTCGGCGCCGGCTTCGAGGCACTTCTCCATGAGTTGGTTCTCGCCGATCGCCTGCTTGGCGACGATGATCACCCCCTTGTGATCGAACATCCACGTGGCCGAGCCATCGGAGCCCATCTCGCCGCCGTTCTTGCCAAGGATGTGGCGCAGCTCGGGCACGGTGCGGTTGCGATTGTCGGTCAGGACTTCGAGGACGAACGCCGTACCGTAGGGGCCCCGGCCCTCGTAGAGCAGCTCTTCGAAGTTGACCCCCTCGAGCTCGCCGATGCCCTTTTTGATCGCGCGCTCTTGGTTGTCCTTGGGCATGTTGGCCGCGCGCGCGGCGTTGAGAGCCGTCCGCAGCCGCGGGTTGCCATCAGGATCACCTCCGCCTTCCTTGGCGGCAACCATGATCTCGCGGGCGATCTTGGTGAAGACCTTGCCACGAGCCGCATCGGTGGCCCCCTTCTTGCGCTTGATCGTGGACCATTTGCTGTGCCCCGACATGACCGCCGGCATACCACGAACTCTGGACCCCGAGGTAATTGGGCGAACGCTGTACCGTGAGGGCGCATCGTGTGCCTGGGAGCTACTGGGGCACGCTGACCCACGGTCGTCGGGGGCCGCAACCCACGATCATCGGGCGTCGCGTGGTGGAGGGCGCCAGGGTGCTCGCAGTGTGCTCGCAGTGTGCTTTTCTCGCGAACTCAATTGTCGTAGGAGATCACATGCGCCGATTTTTGTATGTCCCAGCTTTCGTGCTCCCCAGCGTCGCCCTGCTCGCTGGCTGCCCCGTCCAGGACGCCCCGACGACTAGCCTCACTTCGTTCATGACGACCGAGACCGATTCTGGCGACGGGGACGGGGACGGCGACGGGGATGGAGATGGCGACGGGGACGGCGACGGCGACGGGGATGGGGATGGCGACGGGGACGGGGACGGCGACGGGGATGGCGACGGGGACGGCGACGGCGACGGCGATCCGGGCCCGTACTGCGGCGACGGCAAGGTCGACCCGGGCGAGGAGTGTGACGTCGGCAATGAGACCATGTTCTGCGATGGCGACTGCACCTACGCGGTCTGCGGTGACGGCTACCACAACATGCTCTCGGAGCAGTGCGACGACGGGAACAACCTGAGCACCGACGGCTGCGTGGGCCCCTGCCTGATCGCCTCGTGCGGCGACAACTTCGTGTGGGAGGGCATGGAGGAGTGCGACGACGGTGATATGGACGACAACGACGACTGCAAGAACGACTGCACCGTCGCATATTGCGGCGACGGGGTCGTGCACGCCCAAGACGAGGACTGCGACGACGGCAACATGGCCGACGACGACGCGTGCACGGCCCAGTGCACCGACTCGTTTTGTGGTGACGGCGTGCTGTGGCAGGGCATGGAGACCTGCGACGACGGCAACATGATCGACACCGACGCCTGCCCAACCACCTGCGAGCCGGCCGTGTGCGGCGACGGGTTCGTGCAGATGGGCGTTGAAGAGTGCGACGACGGCAACATGAACCCCGACGACTTTTGCGCCAACGACTGCACGTCGACGGGGATGGGCGTGTTCTATCTGGAAAGCTTCACGCAGGGGCAAAACAGCCCGGCGCAGTGCGTTGCTTGGACCGCGTTCCGCTCGCAGGTCGCGATGGGGGGCCCGTACTCGACGGTCGTGATCCGCGGCAGCAACGACCCGATCGGGGTCACCTGCAATGGCGCCGCCGCCAACACGATCTGTCAGGCGCTCGGCAACGCCCAGACCGTGAGCAACGTCGCCTGCGACGGCCGCACCTGGAACGTTGGCAACTGCGGCAACGGCCCCGAGGTCAACGCGCAAGGCAACGGCGTGTGCCAGTGCACCGACCCCGCCTACACGGTCAGGCCGTGCATCAACAACCTCAACTGGGGCGGCATCAACACCCCGACCTGCAACGGGCCCACGCAGTCCATGGAAGTGATCTGCGGCTAGAAGACCCGGCTGGACTCGAGCACGGCGAGCGTGCGCTCGGCCAGGCCGGTCCAGCGCTGCGCGGCGTCAGCCTGGCGAACCGCCCGCTGGATCGCGCGGGGGTCCCCCACGATCACGCACAGCCGCCTGGCCCGCGTGATCGCGGTGTAGAGCAGGTTGCGGCGCAGCATCACGTGGTGCTCGGTCAGCATCGGGATCAGCACGGCCGGAAACTCGCTGCCCTGGCTCTTGTGGATCGAGATCGCGTAGGCCAGGCGCAGCGCCCCGAGCTCCTTGCGCTCGTAGGTGGCGAAGTGACCGTCGTAGCTGACGGTGAGCGTGCCGGCGTTGGCGACGATCCGGGTGACCACGCCAATGTCGCCGTTGAACACGTTGCGCTCGTAGTCATTGCGGATCTGCATGACCCGATCGCCCAGGCGGAACACCCGACCACCCTCGCCGCGCGGCCCCGGGGCGTCGAGGCCCTCGCGCTCGCCGGTGTAGGCCTGCTGCAGCGCGCGGTTGAATGCCTCGGTTCCAGCGTGGCCCTTGTGCATGGGGCACAGCACCTGGATCTCGGACACCCGATCAAACCCAAACGCCGAGGGGATTCGCTCGGCTGCCATCTCGACGATCTTGTCGTGGGTTCGCTCGGCGTCGCTGGCCCGCAAGAAGAAGAACTCGCCCTCGCTGCCGCGGCTGGCCTCGTCGGGCGCGAGCGCCTGGCCATGCAAGACCCGATGGGCGTTGCCGACGATCGTCGAGCCCTCTTGTTGGCGGAAGATCGTGTCTAGGCGGACAACCGGGATCGGCGACGCCGCGTCAGCTTCGGCCGCCCGGATCAGATCCCGCAGCACGTTGCCAGGCCCGACCGAGGGCAGCTGATCCGCGTCGCCGACCAACAGCAACCGATTCTTCGCGGTCAGGGCGGTGATCAGCGCTTCGGCGAGCTCGAGGTCGAGCATCGAGCTCTCGTCGATCACGACCAGGCCGTCGGGCAGCGGGTTGTTGGCGCAGTAGGTGAACTCGCCGGTGTCGGGCCGGACCTCGAGCAAGCGATGGACGGTGCGCGCGGACTCGCCGGTGGTCTGCTCGAGTCGCTTGGCGGCGCGGCCGGTTGGCGCGGCCAGCAGCAAGGGCACGCTGGCGCGCTTGGCCACCTCGATCACGTTGGCGATCACGGTGCTCTTGCCGGTCCCGGGGCCGCCCGTCAGGATCGCTACGCCCGATGAGGCAATCGCCTCTACGGCGCGGCGTTGGCCATCCGAGAGGTGCTCGGGGAGCTCGCCGATCTCCCACGCCTCGCGCGGGGTACAGGCGAGATCGAGCAGGTTCGCGACCAGGTTGTCCTCGGCCTCGTCGAAGCGCCGCAAGAAGTACAGCTCTTCGGGCTGAGAGCCGGGTGGGCGCAGGCGGGGGATCAGCTCGCCCTCGTTGACCAGGCGATCGATGCCGGCGTCGAGCAGCGGCGCGGGCAGCCTGAGGATGCGCCGCGCGTCCTCGAGCAGCTGGGCCGGCGGCAGCGCGCAGTGGCCATCGCTCTGGGCTTTCTCCAGGGTATGGACCAAGCCCGCGTCGACCCGCTCGTCGCTCTCGAGATCCACGCCGAGCGCCCGCGCGATCTTGTCGGCGGTCTGGAACCCGATGCCATAGACCTCGCGCGCGAGCCGGTAGGGGTGATGCTCGAGCATCGCCATGGCCTGATCGCCGTAGCGCTTGTGCAGGGCATCGGCGAGGCGCGGCGAGGCCTCGAGCTCGAGCAGCCGGTTCTCGAGCTCGGCGACCGGGCCCTGCCGTTGCTCGTGATGCTCGGTGATGCTGGCCAGCGTCTTGTCGCCGAGTCCCGCGACCTCGAGCAGGCGCCGCGGCTCACGGTCGAGCACGTCGAGGGTGTCGGCGCCAAAGCGCTTGACGATCCGCTCGGCCATGACCTCCTTGATGCCCGGGTAGGTGCGCAGCCGCGCCGCGATCTGGGCCGCCGTCGTGGGCCGGCGCAGCTTGAGCGCCTCGAACGCGAATTGCCGGCCGTGGGTGGCGTGGACCGTCCAGCGACCGTGGGCGCTGAAGTCTGCGCCGTCTTCGATCCCGGCGCTGCGCCCGACGATCGTCACGAGCGCGACCTCGCCTGCAACCTTGGCGCGCAGCACCGTCCAGCGGCTGTCTGGCGCGTGGAAGACCGTGCGCTCGACGACGCCCTCGAGGACCTCGAGATCGCCGGCGGGCGGCTTGGTCTCGCGTGCGGGCATGCGCGGCACAGCATCCGCGATGCCGGTGCCGGCGGCAAACGGATCGTGGGTCTGTGGCTGGTGGGGCTCGCGCGAGGGGGAGCGCGGTTGGGTGGGCAGGCGCCAACCTTGGCCGCCGGCTTCCGTGACCGCGACGCCTTGTAGGCCGCACGGTTGCGGCCGCGACTCGCGCTGCACGGACTCGCGTGGCAGCACGCACGGTCAACAGGCAGACGACGCGGCACGAAACGATGCTTCGCACCGCCTTCAACGTTGAGTCAGCCCTTCGAGCACCGACAACACCCGCTCGTTGGCCGCGGATCCCTCGAGATCTACTCCTGCTCGCAGCAGCACTTCACCGCGGAGTTGAACTGCCAGTCAATCGGCTCGTCACACTCGCGCTCGACCTCGAAACCGCTTCGGGCGGGATCTTCACACCACTCGAAGTTCGCGTAAATCCGGTAGGTGTATCCGCCACACCCATTGGCGACACATGAAGTTCCCTGCTCCTCGCATGCCTCGGCGCAGGTCGAAATGTCACTCTGATCTGAGCACTCCGCGTAGGTCGGCGTACATACGCCCTCTTGGCATTCGCCGACGCCGGGATACTTGGGACCGGCGGGCTGACACATGCCGTCGCAGTTAGACTCCACGGGGCGGTCGCTGCACGCGGCGAGAAGGCACAATGAAAGCATGACTCGACCTCGCATTAGTAGGCTCCTCCAAAACCCACGGGATACGCGGCAGCTGGCGTGACGAGCGGTGGCTCGCAGGCAAAGTCCCGTTCGTTTGGCAAACATCGCCACAGCGGGCTCTCCATGCTCGGGTCGTCGGGTTTGTACCACAGGATGTCAGAACATCCGTCATCGTCGAAGTCGGCCACGTAGGGGCTGTAGTCTTGCCGCGTCGACAAGGTTTGGGACGTATAGGTTTCTTGCTCGGTGAAGTACCAGATCTTGGACGTCACCTGTACCGCTTCCGCGTAGGGGGCAAACCAGAGGATGTCTTCGGTCCCGTTGCCGTCAAAGTCGCCGACAAAGGGACGGTAGTCGTGAGTGACTTCTGCGCTCGCCGCCGAGAAGATGATCGAGTCCATGTCGCTCTGTGACCACCACATGATGTCCGCGCCGTCACCAGCAGAATACCAAAAAATGTCTGTCAGGGCGTCACCGTTGAAGTCGCCAAGGATCGGCATGTACTCCATGCCCTGTTCGAGGCCCAGCGCCTCGCCATCGAATGGACTGTTGGCGGCGAATTCGAAGTCTTGGTGATCCCACTGCCAGGACGACACGCCATGACTATGCGGCTCATACCAAACAATGTCATTCCGTCCGCCGCCAAACCCGCGAAAACGCCCCGCGAGCGGGTACCCGTACCCGGCAAAGTTCATCGGGTACGTCGCTACGTTGCCATCGTCGAGCACGAGCAGCGCGTCCTGCTCTGCCCCGGGCCGGTACAGCAGGATCTGATCCCCGTTCCCCGAGCCAAAGCTGCCCACCACCGGCACCGCGAACCAATCCAGATCCAGGTTCAGCGGCACGAGGCTGGTGCCATCGTTGATCGCCACCGCGTCCTCGAGCACCTGTCCCGAGCCATAGAACAGCACGTCGAGGTCGCTCGCCCCCCCGCTGAGCAGCGCGGGGATCGGACGGACTCGGCCCTCGCTGTCGTACGGCCCATCGCACGGCGGCACTCCACCGTTCGCACACAGCTCGTCAACCAGGAATTCGATCGCGTTCCCAGGTGTTCTCGCGGAGGTCCAGCGTTGGATCTGCGCGCTGCGGCTGGACTGCCACAGGATCCCCGTCTGCCCGGTACCGTCATAGGCGTAGTCGTCGACCTGGCTGACAACGCCCATCATCGACGCGCGCCGCCGGCCCCAGGTGTATTGATAATACGTGCCCAGACGATCCCATGCCGAGAGCCGCGGGAGGTTGTTGTTGACACCGACGCAAGAGTCGACCCCCATCACCGAGTCTGGGTCGTTGGGCGTCAGCCCGCGCCACTCAATGTTCCCGAGCGCGCTGCAGGCGAGATTGTTGGGTTCCTGCTCGTCGATCCAGCGAAGGTGCTCGTGCGTGAACCCGATCATGTGGCCGAGCTCGTGCAGCGCGTTGATCCGGCCTTCGGTCACGTTCGAGAAGAAGCGCTGCAGCCCAAACACGATCTCCGCGTCCCCATCGAGTTCGTCTGGGTCGACAAATTCGTACTGCGGGAGCGCCTTTGGATAGGTCTTGCCGCCGCAGGGCCCCGTGCACTCGGGCCCGGTGCGCACGCGAAAATGGATCCCGTTCTCGCCGGGTTGGCACGCGCCGGATGCCTGGGCTTCGGGGCTGTCGTACTCGCTCAGATGAATGAAGTTGACGTCGCCGGCCCGCTCCCACGCCCGCGTGGCCCACTCGACCGTCTCGACGAGGTGCGCATAGTGGGCCTCGTGGTCTTCCTCGTTGGTCGACGGTGAGGGCATGACTCGGCCGACGCACCATGTGAGCGAGAGCTTGCGACCCGAGCTCCATGCGGCGTCGAAACCTTCTTCGGCATAGGTAGCTGCAACCGGTACGGGCGTATGGGGCGCGGCCGCGCTCGCCTCGGTGCGCAGCCACTCATATAGCGAGCGAAAGTCGGCGTCGGTCATCGCCTGATCGCCCTCTACGAACCAGTGGTCGCCTGCACGTTCGCCGTGCCGCGCGGCGAAGGTCTCGAAGCTCATGTCCGCAAATACCGGATCCACGGGGATAGGTTCATACGTCCGGGGGCGCTGCGGAGGCGCGGTGAACTCGATGCGGCTCTGGTATGTGGCCAGCGAGCCGCTCAGCGCTTCAGGCCCACGCTGCTGGTTCGGCACGGGCTCGCCGTCGATCGCGTACCAGTTCGCCTCGCAGTCATCGCCGCCCGGAAGTGGCTCCTCATCCACACTTCCGGTCTCGCCCCCAAGCGGCGGGATGGGGTCATCGTTCGAGCAGGCCGGCAGCACGACGACCGCCAAGCCGAGCCCAATACCGTGCAGTCTTCCGAACGACATCGCGTTTCACCCTGACATGTGCAAAACGCGCATGTCAAGCGCAATGCACCGCAGGGGCACGAGGGCAGGCGTTGGGAGCGTTGAGCGGCGGCACCAGAGCGGCCAGCGGCGAGTGGGCCCGTGTCTACGCGGGGGTCGCCGACGCCTTCGTGGCGCTCGGGATCAAGCCCACCGCCCGCCGCCGCGCCGGCCGGCTCGAGGCCGAGGATGAAGCGTCGTTGGCCGAAGTCGCGCGGCACACCGTGGGTCTCGAGCGCTGGACCGGCAACCCCGCCGCGACCTATCCTTGGGGCCTTGTCACGCGTGGACCAACGTTCTGCCCTCGACACCCTGACCAAGTCTCGCCTCGTGGAGATCGCGAACGGCTTCGAACTTGGCATCGCCCAGAACCGAGCCAAGGACGCGTTCATCGACGGCCTCGCGCGGTCGAAGCGGGCCAGCTTCGAGAAGGTGCTCGAGCTGCTCAGCCGCGACGAACTCAAGGAGATCTGCCGTGCTCACGGGCTCGACGACGGCGGGCGGGCGAAGCAGCCGATCGCCGATCGCATCCTTGGCCGCGACGCGAGCAGCCCGGCGGCCGCGCCCAGCCGGCCGGTCCAACAGACTTCCAAAAAGAAGTCTGGCAAGAAGAAGTCCAGCAAGAAGAAGACCGGCCGCACCGCCAAGCCCCGGCGCAACGCGGTGGTCACCAACGACAGCGGCCAGGACGAGCTGCCCCGCGACCGCAAGCTGACCGTCGCCGAGCTCGAGAAGTACCTGTGGTCGGCGGCCGACATCCTGCGCGGCAGCATCGACAGCAGCGACTACAAGAGCTTCATCTTTGGCCTGATGTTCCTCAAGCGCCTGTCCGATCGCTTTGAGGAGGAGGCCGAGAAGCTGGTCGCCGAGGGCGAGGACCCGGAGGTCGCGTGGGAGGACCGCGACTACCACCAGTTCTTTGTCCCGCCCCAGGCCCGCTGGTCCAACCTGCAGCAGCAATCTACAGATGTGGGCACGGCACTCAACACTGCCTGCGCCAAGCTCGAAGAAGAGAACGATGCCCTCGAGGGCGTGCTGCTGGGCATTGACTACAACGACCCCAACCGGCTTGGCGACACCAAGAACCGCGACTCGGTGCTGGGCCGCCTGGTTCAGCACTTTAGCAAGCTGCGCCTGCGCAACTCCGAGCTCGAGCAGCCCGACATGCTTGGCCGGGCCTACGAGTATCTGATTGAGAAGTTTGCCGACGACGCGGGCAAGAAGGGCGGCGAGTTCTACACGCCGCACAAGGTGGTCGAGGCGATCGTCGCGGTGCTTGCACCCGGCGAGGGCATGCGCATCTGCGACCCCACCTGTGGGTCCGGCGGCATGCTCATTCAGTGCACCAAGTACATCCAGGCCCACGGCGGCAACCCGCAGAACGTGACGCTGCACGGGCAGGAGAAGAACCTGGGCACCTGGGGGATCTGCAAGATGAACATGCTGCTGCACGAGCGGCCGAGCACGCGGATCGAGAAGGGCGACACGATCCGCGAGCCCAAGCTGGTCGAGGGTGGGGAGCTGATCTTGTATGATCGGGTGATTGCAAATCCGCCGTTCTCGCTGGACCAGTGGGGGCAGGAGGTGGCCGAGGGCGACCGCTATGGGCGGTTTCGGTTTGGCGTGCCACCCAAGGGCAAGGGCGACCTGGCGTTCGTGCAGCACATGCTGGCAACCGTGAACGCGGAGGGGAAGATGGGCGTGGTCATGCCCCACGGCGTGCTGTTTCGGGGGGCTTCGGAGGGGCGGATCCGCGAGGCGATCCTGCGCGAGGATCTGTTCGAGGCCGTGATCGGGCTGCCGCCCAACCTGTTCTACGGGACTGGGATCCCCGCTGCGATCTTGGTGCTGGCGAG
Organism: Enhygromyxa salina; assembly: GCF_000737335.2. Classification (GTDB taxonomy): domain Bacteria; phylum Myxococcota_A; class Polyangia; order Nannocystales; family Nannocystaceae; genus Plesiocystis; species Plesiocystis salina_C. Next base: position 35,351 of record NZ_JMCC02000113.1, read on the forward strand.
GAAGCGCGCGAAGGGGCGCGAGGGGAAGGTGTTGTTCATCGACGCTTCGCGCGAGTTCAAGGAGGGCAGCAATCAGAACTACCTGCGCGATCGGGATGTTGAGAAGATTGCGAAGACCTACCAGGCGTACGCGGACGTCGAGAAGTACGCGCGGGTGGTGGAGTTGGCGGAGATTGAGAAGAATGACTGGAACCTGAACATCTCGCGGTACGTGGACACGGCCGAGGCGGAGGTGAAGGTGGATCTGGGGAAGGCGGTGGCGCGGTTGCGGGAGTTGGAGCGCGAGCGCGGGGAGGCTGAGGGGCGGATGAATGCGTTTCTGGAGGAGTTGGGTTATGGGCTTGCCTGAGGGGTGGAAGAAGTTTCTGGTTCGGGAAGTGGCCCACTTGGGTGGTGGGTCCGCATTTCCGAAGGAACATCAAGGGGGAATGAACCTTCCTATTCCATTCATCAAGGTTAGTGACATGAACGCGCCGCAGAATACCAAGTACATCCATACTTCAGTGAATTCAGTGGACGCAGCTCTTCTTGCCCGCCTTCGGGGACGGACATTTCCGGCAGGAACGGTGGTCTTCCCGAAGGTGGGCGCCGCACTGTTGACCAACAAGCGTCGGCTACTGGTGAAGCCGACGGCTTTGGACAACAATATTATGGCGCTGACGCCGCTGCGGGTGGTGTCGGAGTTCCTCTACTATTGGTCGACCAGTTTCGATATGGCAACGCTGGTGCAGCCAGGTGCGCTGCCTTCAGTGAATCAGCAAGGCGTTGGGCAGGCTGCTTTACTCCTGCCGCCGATTGGGGAGCAGCGGAAGATCGCGGCCATCTTGTCGTCGGTGGACGAGGCCATCGAGAAGACGCAGGGGGTCATCGACCAGGTGCAGGTGGTCAAGAAGGGCCTGATGCAGGAGCTGCTCACCCGCGGTCTCCCCGGGCGCCACAAGAAGTTCAAGCAGACCGAGATCGGCGAGATCCCGGCGTCGTGGGAGGTGGTGGAGCTTCAGGATGTCGCAACCGTTCGAACTGGAATTGCGAAGAACAAGAAGAACGCAGGCGATCAGAGCTTGCCGTACCTTCGTGTAGCGAATGTTCAGGATGGATATGTTGACCTGCGCGAGTTGAAGACCATTCGTGTGAACACAGAGAGCGTATCCCGATACGAGCTTCGTGCTGGAGATGTGCTGTTCACGGAAGGCGGAGATGCAGATAAACTTGGTCGCGGGGCGGTCTGGGACGGTTCCGTGTCACCGTGCCTGCACCAAAACCATGTCTTCGCGGTGGCCACGCACGCCGATCGCCTGTGCCCCTGGTTCTTGAGCTACTACGGGTCATCAGAGCGCGGGAAGAAGTACTTTCTCGATTCAGCGAAACAAACTACCAACCTCGCTTCCATCAATTCAACTCAACTCAAAGAACTCAGGATTCCCCTCCCGTCGGTCGACGAACAGCGAGCTGTTATAGCTCGTATTTCGCTCGTGCAGGCAAGGATAGCAAACGACATTGCGGCTCTCGATCAACTCACCACCGTGAAACAAGCCCTCATGTCCGTCCTACTAACCGGCGAACTCCGAGTGAACCCCACCCCATGACCACCCCCATCTGGAACGAAGAAAAGCGCTCCGAAGCCCCCGCAGTAGCCCTCCTGCGCAAGCTCGGCTACACCGAGGCCCCCGCCGAGCTCCTCGAGTCCGAGCGCGCCACCCTCAAGGACACGATCCTCACCCCGCGTCTGTCCACCGCGCTGCAACGCCTCAACCCGTGGCTGTCCCCCACCAGCCTCGCCAAGGCCATCAAGCAGATCACCCACGTCCTCGCCGTCAACCTGACCGAGGCCAACGAGATCCTCTACAATCACCTGACCTACGGCCTCTCCGTCGAGCAAGACCTTGGCGCGGGCCGCAAGGGCCAGACCGTCCGGTTCTTCGACTTCGACACCCCCGCGAACAACGACTTCCTCGTTGTCCGCCAATACAAAGTCCACGGCAGCAAACGCCACATCTACCCCGACATCACCTGCTTCGTGAACGGCCTGCCGCTGGTCGTGATCGAGTGCAAGAGCCCAACAAAGGGCGACAAGTGGCGGCAAGAGGCGATCAAGCAGCTTCACCGCTACCAAGAGGCCGACACAGAGTGGAAGGGCGAGGGCGCGCCGAAGCTATTCGAGACCGTGCAGATCGTGATTGGCGCGTGCGAGCAGGCGGCGTGCTATGGGACCACGGGCACGCCGTCGCGCTTCTTCTTCGAGTGGAAGGAGTCCTACCCGCGCAGCCCCGCCCAGCTCGAGCAGCTGCTGGGTCGCACGCCCACGCCGCAGGACACCCTGCTGGCGAGCATGCTCGCGCCGGCCAACCTGCTCGACATCATCCGCAACTTCGTCACCTTCGAGACCGAGGGCGGGCGCAAGGTCAAGAAGCTGTGCCGCTACAAGCAGTTCATCGCGGTCAACCGGGCGATCGAGCGGATGCGCAGCGGGACCGGCAGCGAGCGCGGCGGCGTGGTCTGGCACACGCAGGGCAGCGGCAAGTCGCTGACCATGCTGTGGCTGGCGCTCAAGCTGCGCCGCGACTCCACCCTGCAAAACCCCGCGCTGGTGATCGTCACCGACCGCACCGCGCTCGACAAGCAGATCTCGGGCACCTTTGTGGCCTGCGGGTTCCCCAACCCCGAGCGGGCCAAGAGCGTCAAGCACCTGCGCGGGCTGCTGACCCACGCCACGGGCAAGACCATCACGACCACGGTTCAGAAGTTTCAGGACGCCGCGTCGAGAACGGCCACCACCAAGACCCGGCGCCAGAAACCATCCGAGCACCCCGAGCTGACCACGGACTCCAACGTTGTGGTCATGGTCGACGAGGCCCATCGCTCGCAGTATCGCGGGCTCGCGGCCAACATGCGCAAGGCCATGCCCAACGCCTGCTTTTTCGGGTTTACGGGCACGCCGATCGACAAAAAAGACAAGAGCACGCTCGAGACCTTTGGGCCCTATATTGACACCTACACGATCGAGCAGGCGGTGCGCGACGGCGCGACCGTGCCGATCTTCTACGAGGGCCGGCTGCCCGAAGTGCGGGTGCTTGGTCAAAACCTCGACAAGCTGTTCGATCGGGTGTTCGCCGATCGCAGCGAGGAGGAGCGGGCCGCGATCCGGAAGAAGTACGCCAACGAGCAGACGATCGCCGCCGCGCCCCAGCGGATCAGGACGATCTGCCTGGACATCCTCGAGCACTACCAGAAGTACATTGAGCCCAACGGGTTCAAGGCCCAGATCGTCGCCGTCAGCCGGGAGGCCGCCGCGCTCTACAAAGAGACCCTGGACGACATCAACGCGCCCGAGTCGGTGTTGATCATGTCCGCGGCCCACAACGACACCGCGCAGCTGGCCCGCTATCACCTGCGCAAGGACGAGCAAGATCGCCAGGTCGAGCGCTTCAAGGACAAGAGCGAGCCGCTGGCCCTGTTGATCGTCTGCGACATGCTGCTGACCGGCTTCGACGCGCCGGTCGAGCAGGTCCTGTACCTCGACACACCGCTGCGCGAGCACAACCTGCTGCAGGCGATCGCCCGGACCAACCGCCGGGACGAGGGCAAGGACTACGGGCTGATCGTCGACTACTGGGGGGTCTCGCAGGCGCTTCAGGACGCGCTCGCCGTGTTCTCACCCGACGATGTAGAGGGCGCGCTCGAGCCCAAGCAGGACGAACTCCCGCGCCTCGAGCAGCGTCACCAGGCGGCGATGCGCTTGTTCGACGGCGTCGGCGACAAGCACGACCTCAACGCCTGCGTGGCCGTGCTCGAGCCCGAGGACGTCCGCGCCGAGTTTGACATCGCGTTTCGCCGCTTCGCCCAGAGCCTGGACATGCTCTACCCCGACCCGAAGGCGCTGCCCTTCGCCGACGACGCTCGCTGGCTCGGCAAGATCCGCCAGGCTGCGCGGGCCCGCTACCGCGACGGCGCCCTCGACATCTCGGATTGCGGCGCCAAGGTCCGCAAGCTGATCGAAGACGCGATCATCGCCGACGGCGTCGAGATCCTGGTGAAGGAGGTCTCGCTGTTCTCCAAGGACTTCGACGACAAGCTGGCGGCCTTGAAGACCAAGAAGGCCAAGGCCAGCGAGATGGAGCACGCGATCCGCCACGAGATTCACGTGAAGCTGGAGGAGAACCCGGTGTTTTATCAGTCGCTGCGCGAGCGGCTCGAGGACATCATTCGGCAGCGCAAGGACAAGCGGATCGACGACGCCCAGCAGCTCTCGCTGCTGCAAGCGCTCTACGACTCCGCGAACACTGGCCAGTCGAGCTCGGCCGGCGCGCTGGGGCTGTCCGAGTCGGGCTATGCGATCTACGGTCTGCTCGATCAGAGCCGGCCCATGGTCGCCGAAGACCGGGAGCCGAGCGGCTACTCGCCCAACCGGGATCTGGCCGACCTCATCGACGACGCGATCGCCCCGCACACCGAGCTTGTCGACTGGGAGACCAAGGACGACATCCAGCGCGAGATGCGACTGAAGGTCAAAAAGCAGCTGCGCGCCGCGGGGTTGAGCGGGAGCAACGTGGAAGACCTTGCCCGGCAGATCGTCGCCCTCGCCAAAGCCCGCCGGCCCCGGTGAGCGGAGGCCGAGTGCGGCGCTGGGCTCGCCCGGCCAGCGCCGCTTGCACTTCGCCGAGCCGGTGGGCGAAGATCGGCCAGCATGCCGTTTCTCACCTACCTCGACCCGGCCAGCACGGACTCGGCCGATCATGTCGAGCGCGAGGTGGACGTCGCGTGGCTGCGTCAGAGCCTGCTTGGGTTTTTGCAGGCACCAGACAAGTCGCGGGGCCGCGCTGTGGCGATCCTTGGCGAGCGTGGGGCTGGCAAGAGCGCGCTCGCGCACAAGGTCGTCGACGAGCTACGCGAGCTCCACGCTGCGACCACCTTGTTCTTGATCGTTGATTGTCGAAAACATCGGAATCAGCGCAAAATTTATCACGCGATTGCAGTCGAGGCGATCAAGCAGCTGGGTTATCGCAGCGACGTCGACCAATCGATGCTCGCCACGGCACGGCTGCTCGAGACCATTGCGCTCATGGATACGGTTAAACAGGCGACCGTCTACGAGCGTATCAGCACGTTCAAGCAGGCCGCGCAGCTCAACGGCAGTCGCAGTCTGCTCAACTATCTCGGCGTCAGTTTCGAGATCAACATTGAGCGTAGCGCCAAGAACCTCGACAGCCTCGAAGGGTCAATCCACTTCGACGGTTCCCGCCTACTCGACGCGGTTGTGGCCTTTTTCGAGGACCTTCGCGCTCACCAGGGCCTCGACGCAGTCGTCGTGCTCGACAACCTCGATGAGCTCAGAGGCGAGCTGCGGCGCTGCATAGCGAGCTCGGGCGATGGCACGCTCAGCACCCTCGACGATCCTCGCGAGGTCGACGAACTGGTGCGACTGGGCCTCGCACACCGCGAGCAGGGTGACGCAATTTTGGTCCCGCTCGCCCGGAAGGCGACCGAGCAAGGTGTCGTCGAGCTACTCGATCTCGAGGGCATCACCACGCCCGACTCGCTCGTGCTCGACGACGCTGTGCCAGTCCGGTCGCGGGCGACCTCGCCGACCGAGGCGATCATCGCCTTTGACCCCCTCACGCCGATCTCGGCCTCACCTGAGGACCCCTGGTTCGTGGATCTGCGGCCGCTCGCCCCGTCACTGCAGGACTTCAGCAAGCGTTTCAGGCAGCAGCTCGCGCGTCGGGATCGACGGGTTCGCCTGGCGGTGCTGCAGCAGTCCGGTGGCGGAGCTAGCACGCTGATCCGCCAGCTCGTGCACGAGCTTCAGTCTGCGGGGGTCATCTGCGTTGGCGTGCGCGCGCCGGTCCACGCCAGGTTTGGCTTCGTCGATCTGCTGCTGCGCACGATGTCGGCGCTGTTGACCCACGCAGAGGAGCAATCGAACCTGAGCGGTCCGCCCGAAGCGCTCGAGCAGCTGCGACGCTGGCTCGGTGAGCACTGCCTCGAGGGCGAGCTGCGCGAGTATGTTCGCCTGGGCGCCGACATCATGGAACAGGCGCGGATCCCCTCGCTCCTGATGATCCTGCAGCGGGCCCATGGAGCTGGCCATGGAGCTGGCCCCGAGTCACCAGAGCGCGCCCGCGTTCGTCTGGCCCTCGAGGCCCGCGTTGACGAGATGCTCGAGCAACTCGGGAGGATCTTGACTAGCCTTCGGGCTCAGCTCAGCGCTCGTGGGTTGCAGCTATGTCTGCACTACGAGAACACGGCCGGCCTCGACGCCAAGACCATCGACGAGGTGTTCGTTGCCCACGCCGATGATCTGGCGCCGCTCGATTGTCACCTGCTATTCGGTGTTGACCCGAGCTGTGAATACCTGCCCACAAATCGGGCGGTGTCTGAGGTGTTCACCACATTGAGCTATCCATCGCTACTGGCGACGCCGGAGGTCTGGAGGGCGGTCGTGCAGGCCGTGCTCGCGGCGCGCGGGCAACTCGATGCGATCTTCGAGCGACCGGACGACGCGATCACCCGGATCGCCGCGCACGCGAACGGCAGCTTGCGGCGGGCGCTCGAGCTGGCTGTTCGCGCCTGCGAGCATGCTGCGACTGGGCTGGTAGACGACGATGCGCTACTGGCCGCCGTTGTTGCGCAGGTCCTGGCCCATGAGCCGGCCCCGGTGAACTCGTGAGCTTTGAAGAGACCTCCGAAGTCCGCTATGGCCGGACCACGATCGAGTACGCGATCCGCCGAAGCGCGCGGCGCAAGACCGTGGCGATCGCCATTGACCCGCTCGAGGGCGTGCTGCTGACGGCGCCGCCCGGCGTTCACGTGAGCCAGCTCGATCGCGTGGTCAAGGCCAAGGCCCAGTGGATCGTCGACCGGCTCCGCCACGTCGCGGGCGGCGAACCTGCGCCGCCGCCCAAGCAATTCGTGACCGGCGAGTCGTTTGCGTACCTGGGCCGGCACTACCGCCTGCGCGTGATCGTGGGCGAACAAACCGGCGCCCGGGTGAACGCCGGCTGGCTCGAGGTCGGGGTGGAGAAGCGGCTCGAGGACGGCAAGCGGGTGGCTGCGATCCAGGCCGCTGTGCGGGGCTGGTACCTGGCCCACGCCAAGCGACGCCTGGACGAGCGCGTTGAGATCTGGGCCGCCCGCGCTGGCGTTGAGGTTGCCGGCGTCTTGGTCCGCGACCAGCAAAAGCGCTGGGCCAGCTGCGACGACAAGGGCGTGCTGCGCTTCAACTGGCGGATCGTGCAAGCGCCCATGCGGCTGGTCGACTACGTGGTGGCGCACGAGATCGTGCATCTGATCCACCCGGATCATACAAAGGCGTTCTGGGCCCGGCTTGGGGCGGTGATGCCCGACTACGAGAGGCGCAAGGACGAGCTGCGCCGGCTGGGGCGGCGGCTGGAGTGGTAATGGCGTTCCAAAGTGCACACCCAGCGGCACATCCTCGCTGGGCACCACGCTCCCCGGTGGGTAGCGCAGCGTCGCACTTCGGCGTGTGGATGCATTCGCCCCGGGGCGCGTAAATGCCGCGAATCACCACACTGGTCAGAGACAGATGCGGGACGGCCAGCAATCGATCCAAATTGGTGGTTACCATGCACGAGTGACCGCCGACGCGACGAGCGAGTTCTTCGACTTCTGCCCGAGCTTGGCGTTCATCGCAGCTGCAGACGGCACGATCACCCGATCCAGCAAGGCCCTCGCCGCCCGCTTCGAAGCACGCCTGGGCAGCAGCCCCACGCTCACCTCGTTGGCCGCCCCAGACGAGCGCGAGACGGTGACCGCGTTCTTGCAGACGCTCGCCAAGACTGACGGCCCGGCGTCCTGTGTGTTCGCCGTTCCCGAGCAAGCCGGCGGCCAGACCAAGGTGCGCTGCGAGGCTCGCCAAGGCGCGAGCGGATCGATCCACGGCGTGCTCGAGCTGATCCCTACCAGCGCGCTGGGTGAGTCCGCCCAGATCCAGCTCGAGCGAATGCTGCTGCGCTCGGTCATGGACACCCTCGACATCGCGATATGGGTGGTCGACCCAACGGGCAAGTTCGTGTTTCAGGACGGCACAGGGGTCAAGACCTCTGGCATGACGCCCGGGGATCTCCTGGGCTCGAACGTGTTCGAGCTCTATCCGGCCGACACGCTCCCGCCGGTCAGGCAGGCGATCGCAGGGGCCGCGTCCCACTACAAAACCGAGGCCCACGGCGTGCATTGGGAGACTTGGAACATTCCGCTGAAGAACCAGGCTGGCGAGACAGAGTACTGCGCCGGTCTGACGCTCAACATCAGCGCAGCGGTCAAGACCGAGCGCGAGCTCAAGCACCAGCTCGACACCATTCAAGAGCAGCAGCGCGCGATCCAAGCCTTGTCGGCGCCGCTGATCGAGGTCTGGGACAAGGTCCTGACCGTGCCGCTGATCGGCGTCATGGACAACGACGAGACCAACAAGCTGATCGAGCGGCTGCTGGCCGAAGTCAGCCGCTCTGGGGCCCGCTTCACGATCTTGGATCTCACCGGCGTCGAGGCCCTCGACACCTCGATCGCAAGTCACATCCTGCGCTTGCTGGCCAGCCTGAACTTGCTGGGGGTCGAGGGTATGGTCACGGGCGTCAGCCCGATCGTCGCCCAGACCATGGTTGGGCTCGGGGTCGATCTTGGCAGCGTGGGGACCCACCGAACGCTCCGCGACGCGCTGCGCTACTGCATGCGCGAGCTGTATCGCTGAAGTGTTTTCAGCTCGGGCGAGGGCTTCTCGCCCGCTTGCGGACACCTTCGTAGACTGGTTCACCGTGGGCAGCGAACTCATTGGGGCTCGACGCCCGGGGCCGAGGGCTCGAGCTGCCACCGCCAATTGTCGATGATCACCAGCGCGTCCGCGAGCCCCGAGCCGCCCTCGCCCGCGTCGAACACGAACAGCTCGAGCGTAAACACCTCGCCCGGGACCACGTTGCCGCTCATCGTCAGCCACCCGGTCGCGCCGCCGGAGTAGGTGTGCCCGCCGCCGCAGCCCGGGTCATTCGCGCCATAGGGGGTCCCAAGCAGCTGCACGACGCTGGCGCAGGCTGGCGCAGGCTGGTTGCCGCCGCTGCCTTGACAGCCAAACGTGGATCCCGGCGCGCACTGACGAAACAGCCCGCTGTCCCGCGCCAAGTTGACGCCCAGCGGGAATTGGCCGCCCATGCCGTTGTCGTAGATTGCGATGTTGCTGTCGGCGGGGTTGTTGGGGCTCGCGCTGCCGATCAGCGCCACGAACATGTCTTGGTAATTCCCACAGACCCACTCGGGATACTCGGCATTGAAGAAGTCGATGTCGACGGTGAACGACAGCGCGTTGGTCGGCGCCCGAATCGTGAGCTCGAGCATTGAAGGATCGCGGATCGTGTTGCCGTTTTGACCGCAGCCGGGGTTCTTGGGCAAGAACCCGCCGTGGTGCATCGTCCACGCTGGCGGCGCGGTCTGGACCACGTTCCAAGCCTTGCCCCACTCGGCGCTCGCGGCCGTGTCTGACGCCCAACCCGAGGACAGCACGACCATCGCGTTGTTGGCCTTGGGTTGGTTGGGGCCGTAGTTGGTCGGGATCCCGACCTGCTCCCAGTGCGTGAGCGGGGCGCCGTTGGGCAGCTTGACCTCGGCTTCGATCACGCCCCAGACGCGATCGATCGGTGCCGGGTTGAGGCTGGTGAACTGGCACAGCTCCATGGCCATGGCGAAGTGATCGGGGTTGACGGAGTTCTCGTTCAGGCCGTCGTCACACGCGATCGGGGCCTCGTCGACCACGCCGTCGCAGTCGTCGTCGACCATGTTGCCCTGAAACTCGTAGGCGCCCGGGTTGACGAGCTCGGGGCTCGAGCAGTCGCCGCTGACGATGTCGCAACAGTCGCCCTCACACGCACCCCATCCGTCGTTGTCGTTGTCGAGGTTGTCGTCGGTGACGCCGTTGCAGTCGTCGTCGATGTTGTTGGCGCAGATCTCGGTGACGGGGGTGCTCTCGCCCTCGCAGTCGCCAAATTTCGACCCATCCGCCGCGCAGGTCTGTTGCCCACCCACGCAGTGGCTGACGTTCTCGGTTCCTTCGGCGCCCGTGTAGCAAGGCTCGACGGTGCCGGGCAGGCAGGTGATGCACACGCCGGTGTCGGTGTCGCAGAGCCCACCTTTGGGCGAGCCTTCGCAGTCGGTATCCGTGGCACAGGGGATCTCTGGATCGCCGTCGCCAGGATCACCGTCGCCGTCGCCGTCGCCGTCGCCGTCGCCGTCGCCATCGCCAGGATCACCGTCGCCGTCATCGTCGCCATCACCGTCACCGTCGCCGTCACCGTCGCCGTCGCCATCGCCGGTCGCCTCGCCGTCGCCGGGCGCGTCGTGGGTCGTCAGACCCGCGCTGAACATTGCGTCGTCACTGCCGCAAGCGAACAGGACCGACAGGCTCAGGCACATCGCCACGGCGCGAGGATGGGAAGTCATCGCGCGACAGTAGCGGCCTTGTGTCACGGCTTAGCAACGGATTTGTTTGCTACGCGCCGGACCACTCGGGACCGGCGCCAGGGGTCGGCCCGGCGTGAGCGCCCTGGCCATCGAGCCGCGATCCTGGCGACGAAACGGCCCCTCGCGGGCCCAGGGGTGTCCGGCGCCGGAGACTGTTATGGTCCCGCCGATGCGAGACCGGACGATCGCGCGGTTGGTGCCGCTCACGCTGGCCCTAGGCTGCGCGCCAATTGACACCGAAGACGGAGGTCACGAGACGGAGATCACCTCCCGCGCCAACGCGACCGGCGACGATCTGCCGCTGGGGATCGTCAGCACGATCCACGCGACGCAGGCCGGGACCGCCAACTTGCGTGTCGTGCTGCGACACCTGCCCACGCTCAACGGCACGGCGCAGAAGACCTCCGAGCTGCCAGAGTCGCTCGCCGCAGGCGAAGCGCTGCCCGGTGAGGTCGACGTCGACGTCAGCTTCGAGTTGACCATCCAGTGATCCCGTCGCTGCTACTCGCCGTCGTTGCGATGGCGCCGCCTGCCGATCCGGCTGAGACCGCGGCGCCGACCGAGCCCGCGTGCGCGCTCACGTGGGAGGCGATCGTCCTCGACACCGACACCGACGAGGGCATCCCCGACGCCCAGCTGGTGCTGCAGACGGGCGACGACGAGCGACCCAGCTTCACCCGAAGCGGGCGCGACGGTCGGGTCCGGGTCACGGGTCTGTGTCCTGGCTCGCTGCGCGTGCGGGCGTCGAAGTCCGAGCACGCGTCGCTGGCTCTCGAGGTTCAGGTCCAAGCCGACGCCGAACCAACGATCATCGAGCTCGAGCCCCACCACGATCACCACAGCGCCCACGTGATCGTGATTCATGGCGAGGGCCCAACGAATGTCTCGACCAGCGAGTCGCTGGCCGGGGCCGAGCTCGCCCGCGCCCGCGGCCAGGGCCTGGCCGACACGCTGTCGAGCATGTCGGGGGTCTCGACCTTGCGCGGGCCCGCGGGCGGGATGGGCAAGCCGATCATTCGCGGGCAGTTTGGTCGGCGCAATTCAATCGTGGTCGACGGGGTCCGCCACGAGGGTCAGGAGTGGGGCCTGGATCACGCCCCCGAGGTCGACCCCTACGCGGCCGGGCGGATCACCGTGATCAAGGGCGCGGGCACGATCCGGTTTGGCCCCGAGGCGGTCGGCGGCGTGGTCTTGCTCGAGGGTCTGCCGCTCCTGCGCAGCCCCGGCCTGAACGGTGAGGTCAGCAGCGTGGGCTTCTCGAACCCAATGGGCGGCGGCGGGGCGGCGCGGATCGACTGGGCGCCCGCGCGCGGACGCGGGTTCGCGATGCGGGTCGAGGGCAACCTCTCGCGGCACCGCGCGGCCCTGACCCCGGACTACGCGCTCGACAACACCGGGGCTTCAACTTGGAACGTGGGCACCCGCATGGGCTACGCGAGCGAGCGCGCCGACTTCGAGCTTGGCTATCACCTGATGCGCTCACGGCTTGGGATCTGCACCTGCCTACGGATCTCGAGCCCCGAGGAATTCAAGCTCTCGCTCGATCGCGGCGAGCCCGTCAACGCCGCGCTCTACACCGCCGCGTTCGCGCTGGAGCGACCCAGGCAGGAGATCTGGCACCACCTCGCGTTCGCGCGCACGCGGGTGATGTTGGCCAGCGCAGGTGAGCTCCACGCCACCTATGCGTTTCAGTTTGATGATCGGCGAGAGTTCGAGATCGTCCGCGGCGACACCCAGGGCGCGCAGCTGCAGTTTGGCCTGGCGACCCACAGCGCTGATCTGCGCTTCGAACACTCGGCCGTGCACATGCGGGGGTGGGCGCTCGTCGGCACGCTTGGGGCCAGCGTCAGCCAGCAGAGCAACGAGTTCGAGAGCGCGTCCAGCTTGATCCCCGACTACCGCCAGTGGAGCTGGGCGGTCTACGACGTCGAGCGCTTCGTCCACGACCGCGTCGAGCTCGAGGTTGGCGCGCGCTACGACGGCCTGCACCGGAACGCGCTGCTGTCGGAGCGCGACTACCTTGGTCAAGACGCGGGCGATCGGCTCGATCCAGACAGCTGCGATCCAGCGACCTCCGGCGACGGCGGTCGCTGCACCCACCAGTTTCACGCGCCCTCGGTCTCGGTGGGGGTGCTTGGTCGGCCGATCCGCGCGGCGCCGGAGTTTAGCTGGCGGACCCAGCTCGACTCGTCGGCCCGGATCCCCGCAATTGACGAGCAGTTCATGAATGGCGCGGCGCCCTCGTTTCCAATCCTGGGGTTTGGCGACGCCAAGATCGGGATCGAGCGCAGCTGGGGCGGCGAGTCGACCTTGCAGTACGACGGCGACTGGTTGTTCGTCGAGGCGGCCGGCTACGCAACCTACATCGACGACTACATTTACTTTGTGCCGCAGCCGCAACCGGGCCAGTGCGCGCCGCTGACCTGCACGACCCGCGGGCCGTTTCCGGTGTTCGCGTTCGTGCCGACCGACGCGTTGTTTGGCGGCGGCGAGGTCCGCTTTGATCTCACCGCGCCGCGACTGCCCTTTGGCCTGTCGGGCAACGCCGCGTGGGTCCGCGCGATCGACCTTGGCAGCCGCAGCTATCTCGCGTTCGTCCCGGCGGATCGCTACGCCCTCGCGGGTCGCTACTTTTGGCCTGACACCAAGGTGTCGTCGCGCGGGTACCTCGAGCTCAACGGCACGGTCGTCGCCCGTCAAACCCGGGTTGACGCCGAGCTGGACTTCGCCCCGGCCCCGTCCGCCTACGTCTTGCTAGGGGCCGGGGCCGGGGTCGAGTTCGCCGCGGGGCAGCAGCTGGTGCACATGAGCCTGGTCGGGACCAACCTCTTGAACCTGCGCTATCGCGAGTACAACAGCTTGCTGCGCTACTTTGCCGACGAGCCAGGCTGGGGGGTGCAGCTGCGGGTGTCGGTTGACTTTGACGTGCCGCTGGGCCGCAACGCCGCCGTTTGACGCCGGTGTTTTCAGCTCGGGCGAGGGCTTCTCGCCCGCTTGCGGACGCCTTCGTAGACTGGTTCACCGAGGGCAGCGAACTGTTTTCAGCTCGGGCGAGGGCTTCTCGCCCGCTTGCGGACGCCTTCGTAGACTGGTTCACCGAGGGCAGCGAACTCATTCGATCCCCGTGAACAGGCGGCTGAGCTCAGCCTCGCGTTCACGCGCTCGCGTGGTCATGGCGTGCAGTCCGATCACGCAGCTCGCTGGGATCTCGCGGGCCAGCACGACGCCGTTGGGCGCCACGAACAAGCCCACGCCCGCCGCCCGAACCCGCGCTGGGCTGATCTCGAGCATCACGTGGACGGACGCCCGCTTGCCGACCTTGCTGGACATCGCGGGGGCCAGGTGCACGTGGGTGCGCCCGACCGCGAGGATGCCTTCGCGGGCGATGCTGGCGACCGCGTCGACGCTGGTCCCATGCCAGACCGAAGCGTCGCCTGCGTACGCGTCCCACGAGGCTTCCAGGCCCTCGCGGGTGACGGCCCAGTTGTCCAGCGAGTGGCCCTGGCACGCCCGCACGCGGTCGCCCTCGAGCTGCAGCCGGCTCTTGTTGTTCTCGCGGACGACCATCTCGAGGTCGGCGCGGCTCATGTTCAACGTGCGCAGCACGTCGTCGACGGCGACCCAGCCGGCCTCGTCGATCTCGAGCTCGATGTCGCTCGCGCTGTGTCGCAGCAGCCGCGACAGCTTCTTGCTCTTCTTGACGAGTTGGCGGTCCATCGCTTTGGTGGTGTTCATTGTAACGTGCATGGCGCCAAGATGAGCGGCGCCGCGAGGATCGGCAATTCGAGGGTGCGGATATGCTATTCATGATTTGGATAGCTCATGTCCAACGCTCCAGACTTCGAACAGCTCGAGTCCTTCGCCGTGTTCGCCGAGCACCTCAACCTCACCCACGCGGCCAAGCTCCTGCACCTGTCGCAGCCGGCCCTGCACACGCGGCTGCGCCGGCTGGGGGAGGCCGTTGGTGCGCCGCTGTACCGCAGGGAAGGGCGGGCGTTGGTGCTGACCGAGGCTGGGCTGCGGACCGCTCGCTTCGCCCGAGAGATCCGCGCCCGGCTTGGCGACTTCACCGAGCAGATGCGCGACGAGCAGCTGCGGGCCCCGGTCACGCTGTGCGCGGGCGAGGGCGCGCTCTTGTATTTGCTGGGGCCGGCCCTGCGTCGCTTTGCGCGTCGGCATCCGCTGCGCGTGCTGGTCCGCGACGCGCAGGGCACCGCCGAGGCCGTCGCGGCTGGGCTCGCGCACTTGGGGGTGCTGTCGGTCGAGTCGCCGCCGCCGGGTCTGAAGCACGAGCTCGTCGCCGAGGTTGGCTTCGCGCTCGCGCTGCCCAGCAGCGATCCGCTGGCGGAGCGTGGCCGCGCGTCGTGGTCCGACCTAGCTGGCCGGCAGCTGATCGTCCCACCCGCGGGGCGGCCTCACCGGGTCGCCATCGATCAACACCTGCCCGCGGACGCCGAGATCGCCGTCGAGATCTCGGGCTGGCCGTTGACCTTGCAGCTGGTCGCGCTGGGGATCGGCGTGGCGATCGTCAATGATTTTTGCCGAGCACCCCGGGGCGTCGCGCTGATCCCCTTCGGCGGGTTGGCCCCGCGGCGCTACATGGTCGTCCGGGATCCCCGGCGTGACCTCGATCCTCGCGTTACTGATCTATGGGTCAAGCTCGCCGGCTGATCCCAAGCAAGCAATCCTGCGAAGGAAAGCCGCCAGTCCTTCGCCAACCCAAGGTAGACTCCAGCGAGTTTGGAGGAACCATGAGCATTGCAACGCTTGCATCAGCAGCACAGTCGAGCACGGGGTATTCGGTCGACACCTGGGTCGACATGGAGCTCGAGCCCATGACCAAGGTTTGGGTTGGCGAGGGCGGACCTGTCAGCGGCTTTTTCTTGAGTGAAGAAGACGCCCGATTCGTCCGCGGATCCTACGCCGGGACCAACCCCGTTCGCTTCGCCGAGACCCTGTGGCGCATGGCTCAGGTCAGCCCCAGCGCCAAGTACGGGTTTCGGACCGCGATCCTCGAGTACGTTGTCGATCTCCCTGTCGCGGCCGCGGTTGGCTTTTGTGCGGCCAACACCAACCTCGGCAGCGGTGGCGTGTACCAGTACTTCATCCCCGACTGGGAGAAGTGCATGTTCCGTACGGGACGGCGCTACGAGTTTCGCCACGCCAAGTACTGACGCGGGCCGCTACTGCGGCGAGGCGCAGAAGTCTTGCGGCTTGACCCAGCTGAGCATCTGCGCCCAGAAGCTCTGGACGTCGGCGTAGCCCTGCCAGTCGCTGTCGAAGGTCAGCCACTCGTCGCCCCACACGATCACCCGGCCGCCCATGTCGGTCTGGTGGGCGAGCCCAGCGTCGCCCTGGGGAACCGTCGCGAACACATCCGTGACGCCCTGGTTGCCGGTGTCGACGGGCTCGATCCCGCCGGCGAAGTTGACGTCCATGATCCCCATCGAGACCATGTGGTTCTGGTCGAAGGTCGGGTTCACGTTCTGGCCTGGCGCGGCGTGGATATAGCCGCCCTGATAGGCCAACCCGAACGGCGAGAGCACGGTGTTGGCGCGGTCGCGCTCGGGGCCCGGATTGTTGTTGTCGAAGTTGTAGCCGATCAGCGTGATCACGCCGAAGCCACCATTTTTGACGAAGTCCTCGATCGCGGCCGTCTCTTCGGGGCTGAGCCCGCGCTGGATTCGGTCGATCAACAGCACGTCGTAGGGGGCCAGGAACTCTGGGGTCACGATGCCGGGCTGGTTCAGGAGCAGCGTGCGGGTGACGGTGGTGCCCTGGTCTTCCAGGTAGTTCTCGAACTCGGAGGTTGGCGAGTAGCCGGGGGCCCCGAGGATGCCGATCACCAGGCAGTCACAGAAGCCGTCGTTGCCTTGATCGACGTTGTCGATCAGGCCGTCGCAGTTGTTGTCGATGTTGTCGCAGGTGACCTCGACCATCTCGGTTGGGACGCACTCGTCGCCATCGCCGTCGCCGTCGCCGTCGCCGTCACCATCGCCGTCGCCGTCGCCATCGCCATCGCCGTCGCCGTCGCCGTCGCCGTCGCCGTCGCCGTCGCCGTCGCCGTCGCCATCGCCATCGCCATCGCCGTCGCCGTCGCCTGGATCACCGTCGCCGTCGCCGTCGCCGGTCATCGTCGCGCTGCCCGACTCGTCCTCGGTCGTCATGCCGGTCGTCGCAGTGTCCCCGGTCTCGCCCGATCCGGCGGTGTCGTTGGAGCCGCTACCACCACAACCACTGATCAGAAGGGCCGCAGCACAAGTATGAAGAAGAGCAATCGATCGCGTATTCATGGCAGCCGCGAGCTTCCAACATTATCGGGTGGGCGACCAGCGGGTGGGCCCAAACCGGACCAGCAGCGCCTCGTCCTCGAGCTGTCGGGCGATCCCGCGGGCGCGCTGCTTGGCCTGTTGCACCGCCGGGCCGGCGCTGCACGCGGCCAGCAGGTTCAGCGGCGCGGGCAGGTGGCTAAAGCGGGTGTGGTACTGGCCCATCCAGCGGACCCGATCATCGACCTCGACGGGCAGCCCAAAGCAACGCAGCGCTCGCTGGCCCCACACGCCGCCGTCCTTGTTGCCGCGATCCCGCAGCCTTCGCAGGCCCCGCTCGACGCTGGCGACGTCCTCTTGAAAGTTGCGCCGCTCGGCCATGTGCTGGGCTGCCAGCGCCAGCGAGCCGCGCTCGGTGATGACCCGATCGACCAGGTCTGCCTAGTTCCGAATCAAGCGCTGCGCGCTCGACTCGGGCCTACTATGTCTTCAAGGGGGCTTTCAAAAGCCCCCTCGCTTCGGCGGCGGAGCCCCCTTCGCTCACCCCAAACGCTCGCCTGTCGGCTCGTACTAGCCCAAAATCATTCAGCTTTTCCAATTCAGCGCTTGATTTGGGCCTAGTACCCTGCCGCTTTCTTGTCCGGGCATCGTCCGCGCTTTTGGGCCACCCTGATCGGGTCATGAACGACAAGGCCCAAGCCAAAGAGTATCTGGTCATCGATCTGGAGGCGACCTGCGACAACCGCGACGCCGTGCCGAAACGCGAGATGGAGATCATCGAGATAGGCGCGGTGCTGGTCGACGGGGCCACCTTCGAGCCGATCGATGAGTTCCAGCGCTTCGTTCGGCCGGTCCGCCACCCCGTCCTCACGCCGTTTTGTCGGGAGCTGACCTCGATCACCCAGGCCCAGGTCGACGCGGCCCAGGGGTTCGTCGCCGTGCTCGACGAGCTGCGCGCGTTCATGGGGGATCGGCAGTCGCTGTTTAGCTCGTGGGGCAACTACGATCGCGGGCAGTTTGGACTCGACGCTGAGTTTCATCAGGTCGAGCTGCCCTTCGGTGGCAAGCACCTGAATATCAAGCAGGCGTTCTCGGACGCGCTTGGAACCCGCAAGCGGTTCGGGATGGCGCGGGCGCTGCAGAAGCTCGGGCTGCCGCTGGTCGGGACCCACCATCGGGGCATTGACGATGCGCGCAACATCGCTCGGATCTTGCCGTTTGCGGTGGGGGCGTGGTCGCGGGAGGAGGTCCGTGTGAACGCGGTGGGCAGCTGATATCAGCTCGGGCGAGGGCTTCTCGCCCGCTCGCGGACACCCCCGCTTGCGGACCTCTGTAGACTGGTTCACCGAGGGCAGCGAACTGTTGACGAGTAAAATGCAGTAGACTCCGCGCCATGCGATCATGGTTGGTGCTGACATGTATCCTGGGTCTCGCGTGCGTGTCCGATCCAAGCGCGGAGGACAGCGAGACGAGCGGCTCCGACAGCTCCGACAGCTCCGACAGCTCCGACACCGCCGAGCCCGAGGGGGGCCGCTGTGATCCCGCAGCGGCGGCTCCCTGCGCGGGCGCTGGCACCCAGATGTGTTGCTCGGACGACCCGGCGGCGGTCAGCCTCGAAGACCTCGCGGCTTCGGTGACGCCCGCGTATCTAGGCCGCGGCGGCGAAGGCACGCCAATCTTCTCCGGTGGCAACAACGGGTTCGGTCGCTCGGGCACGTGCGTGACCCAAGGCAGCATCCCACCGGCCGTGGCGCTGGCTGATCCCAACGCCGAGGGCTGCCCGGTCCCCTGCAATCCAACTTGGTCGGCGTCGCAGATCTCCGCAACATGCGGCCCCGCTGCTGCGTGCTGCCAGGCCCAGGCGCTCGAGACCCAGGACTGCGCGTTCGATCCCATGCTCGGCGACGCGGGCTGCTGGCGACCTGTGACGGGTGGCGACATCGTGGGCCTCGGGGGCGCCGACGCCAGCAACTGGAGCGCGGGCAATCACGCGACCCACCAAGATCCGGGCGGCGCTGGCTGTGAGGCGTTTGTGAATGTCATCCCGCAGCCGGTGTTGGATGGCAACGGGATCACTGCCCCGGACGTGCTGTTCGCCTGCTTCCGGCGCCTGAGCGTGGCCAACCAGCGGGGCTACTGCCGCTCGGGTGGCGTTGATGCTTGTGATGTGTTCGCCGATCCGTGCGCGGCGATGAACGAGGCCGAGGCCAGGACCGGGTGTGGGTGAGCCACCGGCGCGGTGTCGCCCGCGTGATCGCCCGCGATGGGGGGCGTTATTGCACCACAATAAACTATGATTAATAACTGTAGCTCGTTCCCGCCCGTAAAATGCGCGGAATGGCACAATGTTGCCCTGAGTGCCACATGCGAGACTGTCAAAGGTCATTTCTGTTCTTTTGGACAATTTATTATTGACCTCCAAAGCGTAATGCTGGACACTCTCATTGGGAGCGGAGATGACAATGACCAAGATGACCACAAAGGCGATTGTGATGCGATTTTCCTCGATGCTGGCCGTGCCAATGCTGCTAGTTCTGGCCGGCGGATGTGTCGAGCCACTCGATCGGACTGATGACGATGTCCGCGGAATGCAGGTCGAAGACGAGCCCTGCCAGCCCGAAGACTGCATCCCGATCGCGCCATTGGTCGAGCCCTGTCCGCCCGGCTTCGAGCTCGTCGCCTCGAGCGAATGTGTCGACGCCGACGGCGAGTGCGTGTGGGAATTCTATGACGAGTGCGTGCCGGTAGACGAGCCAGCCCCGGAGCCCGAGCCCGAGCCCGAGCCCGAGCCCGAGCCCGATCCCGATCCAGGCCCCGGCCCGCACGAGCCCGACCACCCCACCGAGGTTTGCCGACCGAGCTGACCGGAGCCCGATCGATCGTGCTCCCCCAATGCCCGCACCAGCGCGGCGAGGTGTTCAACAAGACAGCGACCCGCGCGAACCTCGAGTTCGTGCGGGTCGCTACATTCGCGCTGAAGGAGCGCGGGCCGAGCCCGCGCCCCGATCACGCCGCTAGTTGCAGCAACGGAAGCCGACGCTGCTGTTGCGCTGGTTGCGTGGGCGCACGCTGTCAATGCCGCAGCGGGTCGTCGCGCCAGCGCTGAAGTACGAGCCACCCCGGCGCCGACACTCTTGCTGGTCGACCGGGACCATGGGGTCGTTGTCGCAGGCGTTGGTCCACTCCCAGACGTTGCCGCTCATGTCGAACAGGCCCGCGTAGCCGCCCTCACAGCTTGCAATGCTGCCAACGGGGGTCCGCTGGCCAAAGTCTGCGTCCATCGTGTTGCATGAATCGCCGACGTAGAGCTGGCCGTAGGGGTAGACGCTGACGCCCGAGTTGGAGCAGGCCCGATACCACTCGTTGTTGGCTGGGTTCTGAACGTCGCCGAGCGACGCGGGAGCGCCCCCGATCTCGCCGCACAAGTGCTTGCCCGACCACGCGCAGTAGGCCATCGCGTCACACCAGTCGACGCCGACAACGGGCAGGTTGGCGGGGGGGTCGACCGGCCACTCGTCGGGCGTGAAGTCGTTCTTCCACGCGCACGCCTCACCCAACAAGGTGGGCAGGTAGTCTGGCGCGAACTCGACCGCCAAGAACTCGGCGTAGTACTGGTTGGGGATCTCGGTGGCGTCGATCGAGTAGGAGCCACGATCAACGGGAGCTGGGCCGAGGGGGCATGGACCGCAGCCTGGCTCGCCGCAGATGCCTTCGCACAGGCCGCCGTCGCCGTCGCCGTCGCCGTCTCCGTCTCCGTCGCCGTCTCCGTCGCCGTCGCCGTCGCCGTCGCCGTCGCCGTCGCCGTCGCCGTCGCCGTCGC
>NZ_JMCC02000114.1 GCF_000737335.2 Enhygromyxa salina
CCGCCGAAGCCCCGTACCCGTCCGCCGAAGCCCCGTACCCGTCCGCCGAAGCCCCCGCACACGTCCGCCGAAGCCCCCGTACCCGTCCGCCGAAGCCCCCGCACCCGTCCGCCGAAGCCCCGTACCCGTCCGCCGAAGCCACGCGAGCCCCCTTCTAGGGGGCCACACATGCGGATGCGAACAGCCAGCCCCGAGGAGCGAAGCGACCAGACGCGAAGCGGCTGCAGTCGGCGAAGTCTAAGGTCTATGTGGGGGTTTAAGGCTAGACGAGCCTGTCCATTACGTCGATAGCGAGCTCGTCGTAGGGATCCAAGTCGAGCGCCTGCTGGGCCGCGTCCTGGGCCCCCGCGTTGTCGCTCAAACTCAGCAGCACCGCGCTGCGATACGAGAACACCACGGCGATGTTCGGGTTCATGTCCTCGGCATAGGCGAGCAGCTCCAGCGCGTGGTCGGCCATCTCGGGGCTCTGGCCGCTGGCTTGGAAGCGGGCCCACGCGAGGTAGGTGTGCAGCTCGGCGACGTCGACGCCGTGCTCGTAGGCGGCCTCGAGGTGGACGATCGCCTGATCCCAGCGGGACTCGGCGATCGCAAACTCGCCGTCCGCGAACTGCATGGCGCCTTGGGTCTCGGCGTCGGCGGTGGCGGTGGCGTCGGGATCGTAGTCGAGGCCAGCTCCGAGCGTGGCGGCGTCGTCTCCGAGGTCGGCGCCGTCGAGCGAGAGGTTGTCGCCGAGATCGATGTCGTCGAGCTCGTCGAGATCCACGAGCTCATCGCGGACTGCCATCGTGGCCTCGAGGTCAGGGTCGGCCTCGGCGGGGTCGGGCGACTCGGCGAGCGGATCGGGCTCGTCCTGAGCGTCGTCGAGATCGTCGTCGAGCGCGTTGGCGACCGCTTCGATCGAGAGGTTGCTCAGGCTGCGATCGAGCGCGAGGTCGTCGTCGGCCTCGAGGTCGGCGGCGAGCGCCGCGAGGTCGTCTTCGTCGTCGCCCAGCGGCGGGGGCTCTGACAGGTCCAGGGCGGGCTCGAGGCTCTCGGGCTGATCGGGCGCGTCCAGGGGTGGGGGCTGCGATGGATCGGCGTCCAAGGACGGCAGCGAGGGCTCCGACACGTCGTTGAAGTCTTCGCCTCCGCCGTCTTCGACCTCGACGACTTCTTCGAGCTCGACGAGCTCTTCGAGCTCTTCGATCTCTTCGATCTCTTCGTCGTCATCGAACGCGTCGGGATCTTCGGTGTTCGTGACCTCGATCGCGGGGGGCTCCGGCTCCGGCTCCGGCTCTGGCTCTGGCTCTGGCTCCGGCTCCGGCTCGACGGCTCGTGGTGCTGGCTCTGGCTCCGGCTCTGGCTCTGGCTCTGGCTCGGCGAGCGCGGGCGGGCTGTCGTCGTCTGGCTCGTGCTCGAACGGCTTGTCGTCGTCGTCGTCGAGCAACACCATCTCGAACACGCCGGTCTCGGCGGGATCGGCTGCCAGCGGTTGGCCCTGGCCGGGCGCCCCGATCGCGGGGTCGCTGTTCTCTGGTTCGTCGCCGCTCGCGAGGTCGATGTCGTCGTCGAAGGTCTCGTCGGGGGTGTCGCGCTCGGCCGCGATCAGAGCCGATGAGATCTCGCGCGGCGCCGGCTGAATGGCGTCGGGCTCGTCGACGGTGAAGTCGTCGCCCGCGTCGAAGTGTTCGTTCTCGGGCTTGGGCAGCTGGCCGGGGAGGGGCGTGTCTTCGTAGGTGGTGATCGACAGCGCGGGCTCGTAGCTGGGCGCGAGCTGGCGATCTGGCATCACGCGGCCGTCGTCGGGCTTGGCCAGGGCCTCACGCGGCTCGCGGCGGGTCTTGGCCAGCCGCGCGACGCCAGCTTGGATCGAGGCGTAGAGCAGCAGCGCGGTCGAGGGCACGACCGGATCGAAGGGGGTTGCGAGGAGCTCGCCGATGCTCTTGCTGCCGTCGAGGCAGCTGAGGAAGTAGTCCTCTTCGGGGGCGACCTCGAGCTTGACCTCTTGCGCGGGATCGATGACCGGAAACCGATCGCTGAAGCCCTCGAGCGAGCGCGCGGCGTGGGCTTCTTCGGTGGTCTCGAGCAGGGCGTTGATGATCATGCCCTGGACGTGGTTGGAGAAGCGCAGGCCGTAGTCGTCACCTTCGACGTCGGGCTTGTACTGGTAGCGGCCGTCGTCCCAGCTGAAGATGTCGTAGAGCTTGTGACGCAGCTGGGCCTCGAGCCCATAGCGCAGGTTGCCCTCGCTCAAGATCCCCATCTCCACGAGCAGCTCGCCTTGCTTCTTGCCGGTCCGACGGATCGACTCGAGGGTCTGATCGCACTGCGCCTGGGTGATCAGGCCTTCGCGGGCGAGGATCTGCCCAAGGCACTCGGCGGTCACGTTCGAGCGCACGGAGATCGGCTCGCCGTGACTGAAGAACACGACCTTCTTGGTCTTGCCGTTGAGCAAGTACAGGCTGCCAGTGCTCTTGGTCCGCGCGAGCTGACGGACGAGCTTTGGGAACGGGCTGCGGCGGAGCGTACCCTTGAGCGGGAAGCCGAGCGTGGTTTCAGTGGTCTCCGGCATGGGTGTCGTCGGGTCGGCGGGTGGTATCGGGTGGGTCCAGCCGGGGGAGGTGGCGATCAAAGGCGGCTCGGATGAGCGAGCGTTCACGCTCGAGTGTCGAGACCAGTGTGTCGCGGTCCGCGAGGCCCATCCTACGTGCAAGGGCGGTCAGGCGGGGAGAATTCAGAGTCAAGCGGTCGGTCTCGCCCCAGTCGCTGCCCCGCGACATGCGGAGCCGATTCAGCAGGCGTCGCTCGAACCGGTAGGCGCGATCGAGCGCCAGCGCTTCGGCGGGGTCGAGCGCACCGATCGACGCGAGCTGCTGCAACGCGCTGGGTATATCGCGGGCGCGGAGGTTCATGCGAGCGGGCGAGGTCGGTTGCCCTGTCGGGGGCGCCTGCGCGTGCACATCGTGCCGCAACTGCAGGGCAGACACCAAGAGTTCAGCCTCGAGCACGCCGCCAACCCCTGTCTTGATGTTCCACTGCTCGCGTGTCTCACGCGCGAGCTCCAGCTCGATCCGCTCCTTGAGCCTGCGCGTCTCGCTGGCGACGTGGTCTGGATCATCATCGCGGGCCCAGACCGAGGCGGGCACAATTTCATTGACGATCGTGGCGGCCAGACCCGTGGATGGGTCGGCCTCCACGCCGTTGGGTGCATGAGCGGCACCGCGCGACGGAAACTGCTGCTCGGCCACGCCGCGCAGGCGCACCAGCGCGAGCCGCTCCCAGACCTCGAGCGGGTGGCTGTGGTAGCTGCGAAACCCTGTCAGCGACGAGACCAGCAGGCCCTGGCGGCCGGATGGACGCATGCGCATGTCGACCTCGTACAGCCGCAGTCCCCGGCTGCGATCTTCGAGCCGCGCGATCAGCCGGCGGCTGACCCGTTGCGCGGACTCCCGCGCGACCGTGGGCGAGACGGAGTCCGCGGGCTCGAACACGAACATCAGGTCCAGATCCGAGCCGTAGTCCATCGCCTGCATGCCAAACTTGCCGAGCGTCAGCACCGCGAGCGTGAACGCCGGGCCATCGCGCTGCTCGGCGGCTAGATCCGCGAGCAGCTCGCGGACCACGAGATCGGCCAAGTCCGACAGACTGCGCCCGACTGCCAGCGGATCCGGGCGACGACCAAGATCGTAGATGCCGATCCGCACCAGCTCGCGGTGCTTGAACAACATCAAGCGGTGATCGAGGCTGGTGTCTTCGCCCTCGGCGTGAAAGTTGGCGAAGCGCTCGCGCAGCTCGTCGGCGGTGGGGAGCTCGCTGGCGGCGGCCTCGAGCAGGAGCGAGAGGCCACCGTCCCGCGCCGGGCCCGAGGTGCCGCCAAAGCCGATCAGGCCGCGGCTGAGCGGCTCGCTCGCGCCAAACAGATCTGCGATCTGGCGGACCAGCTGCTCTTGCTCGGGCGCTCCCATCACGCGCCACATGGCCAGGTGAGCCGGACGCGTGGCCGAAAACTCGACGAAGCGGCGCACGGCCTCGACGGGGTTGGCGCTGTCGAGGCAGGCCAGCAGCAGTCGCTGGCCGCCCGCCAGCGCGGCGCCCGAGCTGGCCAGCGCCCCGTGGGGACGCGAGAGCAGGTGATCGAGCATCGCCGCGACCTCTTCCGCGGCCTCGGGCCACAGCCCGAAGATCGCCAGGGCCTCGAGCCGCGAGCGCGGTGACGAGCCGGGATCGAGCAGCACCGCCTGCGCGACACCGCGCTCGGCGGGGGCCTGCCCGGCGAGCTCGGACTCGCCCGTGAGCGTGCCGGTGATCGCCTGGACCTGGCCGCGCAGCTCGGTCAAGGCGGCGTCGAAGCTGGTCAGCGTTCGCGGCGGTGCAGGCTCGAGCGCGCCCGCGAGGTTCCGCACCGCGCCGATCAGCCAAGTCGGCGGAGCCCCAACCGCGAGCCGACGCGCGAGCAGCTCGCGGGCCGGCTCGACTTGGGGCACGCGGTGGGTCTGCTGGCCCTCGCTCAGCTGGACCCGGTGCTCGATGCGGCGCAGCACTCGGTACGCGCGCGCCAGGATCTCGTGCTCTCGATCACTGAGGAGGCCGGCGGCGGCGAGGCGATCACAAGCGTCGAGGGTCGAGCGCGCGCGGACGCTTGGGTTGCGGCCGCCGTTGAGCAGCTGCAGGCTCTGGACGAAGAATTCCACCTCTCGGATCCCGCCGGCGTCGTGCTTGAGATCGACGTTGGCGCTGCCGATGCTGTCGTGCGCCTGGGCGCGGGAGCGCTTCATCATGGCGGCGATCTCATCGAAGATCTCGGGCCCGAGGCTGCGCCGCCACACGAAGGGCGAGAGCCGGTCGAGCACGGTCGCGCCAAGCTCGAGGTTGCCGGCGACTGGGCGCGCGCGCAGCCAGGCTTGGCGCTCCCAGCCGCGACCGTGGCGCTCGTAGTAGCGCTCGAGCGCCGACAGCGAGAGCGACAGCGGGCCGCGGGAGCCGAACGGGCGCAGGCGCAGATCCACGTGAAACAGGGGGCGCCACACGCCGCTGCCCTCGATCAGACGCAGGGCCTTGCGCAGGCGATCGTGCAGGGCGGTCCGGAGTCGGTGCGCGCGCGCTTCGTCGGGCGCGGCGACGGCCTCGTCGGTGTGGACGAACACCAGATCGATGTCGCTGAGGAAATTGAGCTCGCGGCCGCCGAGCTTGCCCATGCCGAACACACACACTTGCTCCGCTAGCTGCGGATCGACCCCGCGCAGGGCCGCGTCAATGCAGGCGCCCGCGACGTCACTGAGCGCGCGGCCGACCTCTTCGAGCGGCGCGTGCTCGAGCTCGCGGCGGGCCAGCCACAAGTAGTTGCGCGTGCGGACCCGAGCGATCGCCTCGGCCACCGGGTGCTCGGCGAGCGCGGCCTCGATCTGCTCGGACACGCTGGGCTGGCGCGGCGCGTTGGGGACCAACAGCGCGTGGACCAGCGGCGCGTCGAGCAGACGCATCAGCCGCGTCGGGTAGCTGCCTTGGTGCAGCAGCGCGACAAAGGTCGAGCTTGGTGGCTCGCGCAGGTGGGTGGTTGGCAGCGTCAGCGCTCGCTGGATCGCGGCGTCTGGCTCGGGGCCCGCGAGCAGCTGTTGCAGCGGCGTGCGCCAGCGAGGCGCGAGCGCATTGACGAACGCGTCGCGCTCGCGAGCTTCGAGCGCGAGGGCGTGCTCGAGGATCGCGCCGAGATCATCGAGCGGAGCCGACACCGGCGACAGGATAACCCCGACCCAGGGGATCCAGCTGGGGCTGCGCTTGACATGCGCCTGTGCCCGCGCTGACCTGCAGCATGCGCTGCGTCGACGCGGGGGTGCTCCTGACACTGTCTCTCGGACTGCTGGGTTCGACCGGGTGTCATCGGGGCCAGCCAGGTGACGCGAGCGCGAGTCCCCCTCACGCGGCCGCCGCGGCTGCCAGCGAAGCCGAGGGGGCAGGGGTCGACCCTGGCAATTTTGGCGTTCCCGCGCGCTGGCAGATCGACGGGACCACGGTGGCCGAGGATCCTTCGTTGCCGCTGGAGCTGGCCCGCGCGCTGCGGGATCACGGCCGCCGCGCGGACGAGGTCCAAGATCACGTGATCGTCGATCTCAACGGCGACGCGGAGCTCGACGCGGTGCTGCTGCTGCCAGCCCCGGCGGTCGCGGGCGCCTACGATCACCTGGTCCTGCTCAGCGAGGGCGGGTCGATCCGCGTGCACGACTTGGGCGAGCTCGTCGACATCCCGGGGTTTGCGGTCGCCGTGGTCCCGCTCGTCGACGGGCCGACCTTGGTCGCCGTCGCCCCCCGGATCGGCAGCTGCGAGCGCGGACCAAGCTGGTCGTTCTTGCGGCCAACCGGCGCGATGCTCGAGGGCGTGGGCACGATCGGCGTCGAGCCCTACGACTGCGCCGTGGCCGACGCCAGCCTCGAGTTCGTGCGCGCGGCGGGGGGCCAGGTCTCGGCCGTCGAGCTGCGCCACGGCGAGGTGCTCACGCGCTACGTGTGGGACCGCAGCGTCGGCAGCTTCACGCCGCAGCCCTAATGGCACACCATGGCAAACTCGCCGCGGTGCCATAGTATGAACATTGTCTAGCGTAACTGTCTCGAGTAATTGTGCCGGCTTGGGCCCGTGAGCAATCCTTGCGGCCCTGGGCCGTTGTTCGCCACAACTCTGCGCTTTGCAACGATTGACCCATGATCAATCGTGAATGTGAACCGCCGGCAATCAAATGCCAATAGCAACGGCGGTGCAGGAGCGACATGACGCCAGAGAAAATCAATCTAAGGGCGCCGGGGCCAACCCGCGACCAGACCATGGTCCGCTGCGCCCACCTGTCGATCGGTCGCGCCTGCCTGGGCCGCTCGCTGGTGCCGCCGGTCGCCCGCGGCGCCGCGACCGAGCACGTACCGCACGTCGCCAGCAACCCGTTGCGACGGCGGGTGGCGGCGGTGATCCCCGAGCACGTGCTGGTGACCACCGATGGATCGGACTCGGCCCACCGCGCGCTTCCAGCCGCGCTGGCGGCGATCCGCGCAAGCCGCAGCTCGCGGGTCACGCTGCTGCGGGTCCTGACCTCCAAGCACGCGGGCCCGGTCCACGCGCTGGAGTGGGCGATGGCGCGGGCCCACGCAGAGATGGATCTCGAGCGCCTCGCCAAGCAGCTGCCCTTGGAAGAGAAGGCGACCTCGGTCGTGGCAGAGGGGCGCGCGGCCGAGCAAATCTTGCACTTCATCGACACGGACGAGGTCGACCTCATCGTGATCGCCAGCCACGGAAGCGACGGCTCTCGGAGCTGGCGCATGGGCAGCACCACGCGCAAGGTCATCTCGAGCGGGCCGGTCTCGCTGCTGGTGGTGCCGGCCGAGCCGACCTTCAGCGCGTTCGAGCACGTCCTGGTTCCGCTCGACTGCTCGGCGCGGGCCGAGCACGTGCTGCCGCTGGTCAGCCGGATTGGGCAGGCGCACGACGCCGAGATCACCCTCGTGCATGTGGTCCCGCGGCCCGACAGCTCCTCCCACCTGCCGTCTGGCCCGCGCGAGCGGGCGCTGATCGACGAGCTGACCAAGTCCAACCTCGCCCGGGCCAAGAGCTACCTCGAGGGGATCGGCGAGCGGCTCACGGCTCGCGGGCTGCGGGTCGGGATCAAGCTGCTGACCGACGCCAACCCGGCGCGGGCGATCGAGCGGCTGGCGAGCACCTCCAACAGCGACCTCGTGCTGCTGTGCGCCCACGGGGGCGGCTGCGCCCACGGAGAGCGCTACGGTTCGGTCGCGCGTCGGTTGCTGGACTCGTTGGTCAAGCCGCTGTGGCTCGTCCAGGATCTGCCGGCCGAGAGCCCCCGCTTCACACCCAGCCAGAGTGTGGAGTGACGCCCGACGATCAGCATGAGTTTGCGTTTGCACCTCAGCGGCGCTCGACTCGCGGGCGGGCCTACGCGGTCGCGGGGCACCTCAACGGGTTGGTGCGGGCGCTCGCGGATCGCAACGACAGCTCGCTTCCGGGCGGCATCGAGTGGGTGCTCGACAACCACTTCGTGCTGCGCCGTGCGACCCGGGAGGTTCGGCGCGGCTTCACCGGTGAGTTCGAGGGGCGGCTCGCGCAGTTCGAGACCGGTGCGTACGCAGGCTTGCGGCGCAGCGAGGTCGAGGCGTTCTCGCTGCTGCGCGAGGGCGAGGGGCTGCTCGATCTCGAGCTCTTGACCCGACGGGCCCGCGAGTTTGGACACCACCACGACGCCTCGATGGCGGAGCTGTGGGCGCTGCCCATGCTGCTGCGGCTAGGCTTGCTCGAGCAGCTTGGCCGCGACCTGCCGCGACTGTTGACGCCGATCACGGACACCACGGTCGACCATCGCGTCGGCAATTGCGTGCGCAGCCTGTTGATGGTCGAGAAGACCGACTGGGCGCGCTTCTTCGAGGCCACGAGCGAGGTCCACCGGATCGCCAGCATGGACCCGAGCGGCGTGTATCCGACCATGGACTTCGCCACGCGGGATCGCTATCGCCGGATCATCGAGCGGCTCGCGCGGGGCAGCGAGCTGTCCGAGACCGCGGTTGCGATGCGGGCGCTCGAGCTGGCCGGCGCGGACGGGCACGTGGGCCATGTCTTGTACGCGCGAAGCGAGTCCGCGCTCGAGCGGGCGATCGGCTACCGACCGCGCCTCGCGGAGCGAGCCGCGAGGATCCTACGACGCCGCGCGGCGCCGCTGTATCTGGGCAGCATCGCGCTGGTCGCCGCGGTCCACGTCGCGGCGCTGGCCGCCTGGCTGATCGCCGCCGGGACGCCGCCGGGGTTGGTGGTGCTGGCGTGCGCGCTGGTGCTGATCCCCGGGTGGACGATCGGCGTCAGCTTGGTCAACTGGGTGGTCACGCTGGCGGTTGTGCCGGTCGCGCTGCCCAAGCTGGAGTTCATTGGCGGGGTCCCGAGGGCGCACCGCACTCTCGTCGTCGTCCCGGGCCTGCTGATCAACGAAGCCGACGTTGACGCGCTAGCGAACAGACTCGAGTCGCACTACTTGGCGACCCGCGATCCGATGATCGAGGTCGCGATGTTGACCGATCTTTGCGACGCCGAGACCGAGACGCTGGCCGGCGACGACGAGCTGCTCGAGCGCGCGCGCGAGCAGGTCGCCGCGCTCAATCGACGCCACGCACGAGGCGGCTCGAGTCCGGCGGAGGGACCCGGGGACGGCCCGTTTCACCTGTTTCACCGCAAGCGGGTCTGGTCGCCCCGGCAAGGCCGCTGGATGGGATGGGAGCGCAAGCGCGGCAAGCTCGAGGAGCTCAACCGCTTGCTGCGTGGCGACCTCGAGACCACCTACGTGGTCCATGAAGGCCGCGAGGGGCACTTTGACGAGTTTCGCTATGTGCTGACGCTGGACGCCGACACCGTGCTCCCGCTGGGAGCAGGGCGGCGCTTGATCGAGACGCTCGCGCATCCGCTCAACCAGGCGCGCTTTGACGAGGGGCTGGGCGTGCGGTCTGGCTACACGGTGCTGCAGCCGCGCGCCGACGTGGCGCCCGACGACGCGCCGAGCCGGTTCGCGCGGGCCATGGCTGGCGACGGCGCGTTCGACATCTACACCCGCGCCGTGTCGAACGTGTACCAAGATCTGTTTGGTGAGGGGATCTTCGTTGGCAAGGGCATCTACGCGATCGACGACTTTCAGCGCAGCTTGGCCGCGCAGATCCCCGAAGATCGGATCTTGAGCCACGACCTGCTCGAGGGCCTGCACGGGCGCGCGGGCCTGGTCACCGACGTGATCGTGTACGAGGACTACCCGCAAAATTGGTTGTGCTTCGCGCGGCGCCTGCATCGGTGGGTGCGCGGTGACTGGCAGCTGTTGGCGTGGCTGGGTCGGCATGTCCCGGTGTCTGGAGGTCGGCGCACACCCAGCCGGTTCGACGGGATCGGGCGCTACAAGATCCTCGACAACCTGCGCCGCAGCCTGCTGGCGCCGACCTTGGTCGGCTTGGCGGTCACGGGATGGCTGGCGCTGCCAGGTTCGGCGTGGATGTGGACGGGTCTCGTCGCGTTGTTGTTGGCCACCCCGGCGTTGACCGGTCTGGCTGGCGGCGTGCTCAGCTCGGCCCGGCCCCGCCGGCTCCGGGCCGCCCTGTGGGGCACGGTGGTCTCGGCCCCCGCAGCGCTCGGTCGCTGGCTGCTGCGGACCACGACGCTGCTGGACGAGGCGCAGGTGTGCCTCGACGCGGCCGGGCGCGCGCTGGTGCGAACCATGATCACCCGGCGCAACCAGCTCGAGTGGACCGCCGCGGCGCACGCTGGGCGGGGCAGCAGCGAGCCGGTGACCGTGATCCGCGAGATGGCGCCGTCGCTGGTGGTGCCTCCGCTGCTCGCCGCGCTGCTGGTGGCGGTTCGGCCAGAGGCGCTCGCGGGCGCGTCGCCGCTGTTGCTGGCGTGGTTCATCGCGCCGCCGCTGGCGATCTGGACGGCTCGATCCGCGCGCCGGCGGGTCGAGCCACCCGCGCAGGTCGACCGCGCGCACCTGCGTCGGCTCGCGCGCCGGACGTGGGCCTACTTCGAGACCGTGATTGGCCCCGATGACCAC
The DNA here is from genome assembly GCF_000737335.2 of Enhygromyxa salina. GTDB lineage: Bacteria > Myxococcota_A > Polyangia > Nannocystales > Nannocystaceae > Plesiocystis > Plesiocystis salina_C. The sequence continues at coordinate 10,548 of NZ_JMCC02000114.1, forward strand.
TGGCTGCCGCCCGACAACCTGCAAGAGCAACCAATCCACGAGCTCGCGCACCGAACCTCGCCGACCAACATTGGGATGGCCTTGCTCGCGACCCTCGCGGCTCGCGATCTTGGCTACATCGATCTGCTCGAGCTGGTGTTTCGCCTGGGCAACACGATCGAGACCCTGGCTCGGCTGCCGCGGCATCGCGGCCACGTGCTCAACTGGATCGACACGAGCACCCTCGAGCCGCTCGAGCCCCGCTACATCTCGACCGTTGACAGCGGCAACCTGGCGGCGGCGCTGATCGTGCTCGAGCAGACCTGCCGCGAGCTCGCGGAGTCGGCCCGGCCGGTGAGCGGGCGGTTCGCCGGACTGGCCGACTCGCTCGACGTGCTGGCCGAGGCGCTGACCCACTGGGGGGCCGACGCAGACCGAGCGGGGCGGCACGTGCAGCTCATGCGGGGCCACGTCGAGGCCGTGACCGACCATCCGCGGACCTGGCTGACCAGCCTCAACGCCCTCGATGAGCAGACCTTCGTGCAGCTCGACGCGCGCCTGCTCGAGCTGTTTGAAGCGCGGGTTGGCGCGCACGACGGGGCGGTGTTCGAGCCGGCGCGCTTCGAAGAGCTGCAGGTCTGGGCCACGCGGATCCGCACGGAGGTGGCGGACGTGCGGGCCGAGATGGCGGCCCAGCTGCCGTGGTTCGAGCTGCTGGCGCGGCTGCCCAAGCCGGCGCCGGGTCCTTCGATAGATCTGCTCGACGCGCTGTGTAACGCGCTGTGGCGCGCGCCGACGCTGGGTCAGACGCCCGACGTGATCACGCGCGCGCTCGCCCGCCTGCGGGCGCTTCGAGCCTCGAAGGAGGGGGGGATCGTCAGCTGGGTCGCGGCCCATGAGCCGTGGGTCGACCAGCTCGAGCAGGCCCTGCGGACCAGCCTCGACCACGCCCACATGGCCCGAACCCGGCTCGGCGAGCTGGCCCAGCTCGCCAGCGATCTCGCGGCCGAGATGGACTTCGAATTTCTCTACGACGGCGTACGCGAGCTCGCGTACATCGGCTACGACGTCAGCGCCGAGCGCTACGACGACCATCACTATGATCTGCTCGCGTCCGAGGCCCGGCTCGCCAGCTTCGTGGGGATCGCCAAGGGCGACATGCCGCTGCAGCACTGGGCCAAGCTCGGTCGCCCGATCGGCAGCTTTGGGGCCGCGCGCGGGTTGTTGTCGTGGAGCGGCACGATGTTCGAGTACCTGATGCCGCCGTTGTTGCTCGACGAGGGCGAAGGCACGCTGCTCGACGTCAGCGCGAGAGCGGCGATCCAGGCCCAGATCGAGCACGCGCGCCGCCACGGCCTGCCGTGGGGGATGTCCGAGTCGGCCTACGCCCGGCTCGACGCCGAGTTCAGGTACCAGTATCGGGCGTTTGGTGTCCCCGCGACTGGGTTTCGCCGCGGCCTCGATCGTGATCTCGTCGTCGCACCCTACGCCTGCTTGCTCGCCCTGCACCACGAGCCCGCCGCGGTCGCAGACAACCTGGTAGCGATCGCCAAGGCCGGCGGGTTTGGGGCCCTCGGCGTGTATGAAGCGATCGACTACACCCGCGAGCGAACCGGGCTTGGCAGCAAGCACACGGTCGTCTACGCGTACATGTCCCATCATCAGGGCATGATCATGCTCGCGCTGCACGGCTACCTGTGCGACCGCGCCATGGTCCGACGCATGCACTGCGACCCGGCCGTGCGCACCGTCGAGCTGTTGTTGCGCGAGCGCTCGCCCGGCCGCGTGCCGATCGAGCGGCCCCAGCCAGCCGCAGAGGGACCCCCGGTCCGACCCAGGCACGAGCGCGTTCGCGGTTGGCTCGCCGATCCAAACGATGGACCCGGCGCGCATCTGATCTCGAATGGCCGCTACGGCTTGCTGATCACCCGGGCCGGCGCGGGCCACAGCTGGTGGAGGGGCCGCGCGATCACCCGGCCCTGCCACGACACCACGCTCGAGGACCGGGGAGCCGCGACCTACCTGCGCGACGAAGATGACGGGCGGCGCTGGTGTTCGCTGGGCGAGGGCGACGATCCAAACCGCGAGGTCGTGTTCTCGCCGCACGGGGCGTCGATCATCGCGCATCCCCATGGCTTGCTCGCGGAGCTCGCGGTCACCGTCTCGCCGACCGAGGACGCGGAGCTGCGGATCTTTCGGGTCAGCGATCGTCGAGGTCACCGACGACGGCTGACGATCACCCACTACGCCGAGGTCTTGCTGGGCAACGCGGTCGAGCATGAGCGGCACCCCGCGTTCGCCCACTTGTTTGTCGACGCCCAGCTGTGCGTGACCCCGCATCCGCTGATCCTGTGCCGCCGACGGCCGCGGGCGCCGGGTGACGAGCAGCTGTGGTTCGCGTGCGCGCTGGTCTCGGACGCCGTGGCCTGGTCGCGCTACGAGACGGATCGCGGGCGCTTCATTGGGCGCGGGCGATCGCTCACCGATCTGGCCGGGTTGACCCGCGCGCTGCCGAGCCAGGAGACCCCGCTGCAGGCGGCGCTCGACACCTGCGTCGTGATGTCGGGCGAGCTCGAGCTGCCGGCGAGGGGCACCGCCGAGTGTGCGTTCGTCAGCGTGGTCGGTCGCACGCGCGCCGAGGTGCTGGCCCGCGCCGGTCGGCTCGCGACCATGGCGGCGGTGCGTCGCCACGCCTTCGACGCGGAGCGCGTCGCGATCGAGCGCGCGCAGACCCGCGGTCACGACACCAACGACATGCGGGCGCAGCAGCGCTTGTTGTCGGCCCTGCTGTTCCCGCGCCCCGAGTTGCAGGCCGCGAGCGAGGTCCGGGCCCGCAATCGCCTCGGTCAAGATGGGCTGTGGCGCCACGGGATCTCGGGCGACGCACCGATCCTGCTCGCGCGGGTGACCACGGTTGGATCCGGCGTGATCACCCGCCTCGCCCAGGCCCACATGCACTGGTACGAGCGCGGACTCGCCGTGGATCTGGTCGTGTTGGAGGAGCGCTCGGCCAGCTACGACGGCACGCTCCGTCAGCGGCTCGCGCAGCTGCTCGAGCACGCCGGCGCGCGGCTGGCCAAGCAAGGGGGCGGCGTGTTCGTCATTCACGGCGCGAGCCTGAGCGCGGAAGAGCGCGATCTGCTGCTCAGCAGCGCGAGCCTGATCGTCGACGCCGACCTCGACCTCGAGGGCACGCTGCGGCCGATCGGAGTCCCCGAGCTGCCGCCCTTCGAGCCCGAGGGCCAGCCGCGCCCGCAAACCACCCGCTTGCCGCGACCCGATGATCTGCGCTTCGACAACGGCTACGGCGGGTTCTCGCCCGACGGCCGCGAGTACGTCGTGCACCTCGAGCCTGGCGAGTCCACGCCGGCGCCGTGGATCAACGTGCTCGCCAACCCCGACTTTGGCTGCATCATCTCCGAGCGCGGCGCTGGCTATGCGTGGTCGACCAACGCTGGGCTCCGCCGGCTCTCGCCCTGGTCCAACGACCCGGTCCTCGATCCGCCGTCGATCTCGGTGTACCTGCGCGACGAGCTCGACGGTGAGATCTGGTCCCCCATGCCCGCGCCCGCGCCGTATCCGGCGGCGTATCAGATCCGACACGGGGCGGGCACCACCTCGTTCTCGCATCATGGCCACGGCCTGCGGCAGCACACCGAGGTGTTCGTTGCACCCAGCGATCCGGTCGGGCTGGTCCGGCTGGCGCTGACCAATACCGGGGACCAGCCCCGGCGGCTGACAGTGACCTTGTGCATCGAGTGGCTGCTGGGGAGCCGCAGGTCGGACACCCGCACGCTGGTCAGCGACTTCGTCCCGGACTTCGAGGTGATGCTGGCCCGCAACCCGTGGAACCCCAACTTCGCCCAGCGCTGGGCGTTCGCGGCCGCGAGTGAGCGCTTGCATGGCGTCACGACCTGCCGCGAGGAGTTCTTTGGCCGCGGTGGGGATCGCCGATCACCCGCGGCGCTGGGCCGGATCGGCTTGTCGGGCGAGGTTCAAGGTTGCGATCCCTGCGCGGTGCTGCAGCTCCACATCGATCTGGCCCCAGGCGCCACCACGCAGCTGCACTTCGTGTTCGGCGAGGCGGCGGATCGGGCCAGCGCGATCGAGCTGGCGAGGCGCTACCGCGACGGCGCGCGGGTCAGCGAGGCGCGCGAGCTGCTCGACCGCCGCTGGGATCGCATCTTGTCTGCGGTCGAGGTCCACAGCCCCGATCTCGGGTTTGACCTGATGGTCAATCGCTGGCTGCTGTACCAGTCGATCTCGTCGCGGCTGTGGGGGCGGACCGGGTTCTATCAATCGAGCGGGGCGTTCGGGTTTCGTGATCAGCTGCAGGACGTGATGGGGCTGGTTCACGCGGCCCCGGAGATGGTTCGCGCGCACCTGCTCGACGCCGCCGGGTGGCAGCTCGAGGCCGGCGACGTCCTGCACTGGTGGCACCCCCCGCACGGCGCGGGCCTGCGCTCGCGCTGCTCCGACGATCTGCTGTGGCTGCCGCTGGTGGCCGCGCACTACGTCGAGGCGACCGGCGACCTCACGATCCTCGCCGAGCAGGTCCGATTCTTGGATGCGACGCCGCTGGCTGCCAACGAGCACGAGCGCTACTACTCCCGGCTCGAGTCTGGGCAGGATGGTGAGCTGACGGTCGCCGGATCGGGCACGCTCTATCACCACTGCATGCGGGTGTTTGCCCGGGCCAATGAAGTAGGGGCCCACGGCTTGCCGCTGATCGGGAGCGGTGATTGGAACGACGGGTTCTCGAGCGTTGGCGTGCTCGGGTTTGGCGAGAGCGTGTGGCTGGGTTGGTTCGTGCGCGCGACCGCGCTCGCGTTCGCCAGCGTGTGCGAGCAGCTTGGCGAGCACGACGACGCCCGCGCGCTGCAGGCTCGCGCCGAGGCCTTGCGTGCCCCGCTCGAGTCCGCGTGGGATGGGGCCTGGTACCTGCGGGCGTACCACGACGACGGGGCGCCGCTCGGGGCCAGCGGCAGCGATGCGTGCGAGATCGACTCGATCGCGCAGTCGTGGTCGGTGCTGTCGGGCGGCGCGAGCGAGCGGCGGGCCCACGTCGCGATGGACAGCGTGTGGCAGCGCCTGGTGATGCCGGACGAGCGCGTGGTTCGGCTGTTCACGCCGCCGTTTCGGGGCGCGAGCGCGCGGGTTGGCTATGTCGAAGGCTACCCCCCTGGGGTCCGCGAGAACGGCGGTCAGTACACCCACGCCGCCGTGTGGGTCGCGTGGGCCTACGCCGATCTCGGTGAGATCGAGCGGGCGTGGGCGGTCGCGCAGATGATCGGCCCGATCGCGCATGGCTCCGATCCACGGGCGATCGAGCGCTATCGCGTCGAGCCCTACGTCGTCGCGGCCGACATCTACTCCGAGCCGCCGCACGTGGGTCGGGGCGGTTGGACTTGGTACACGGGGGCCGCTGGGTGGCTGTATCGGTTCGGGGTCGAGCGAATGCTGGGGGTGCGGCGCAAGCAGGGGCGGATCACGCTGGCGCCCACGCTGCCGCGCGAGTGGCCGAGCGTTCGCCTGGTGTTGCGCGATGGGCAGACCGTGTACCGGGTGCAGATCGAGAAGCGGTCGGCCGGGCGTGAGGTGATCGCTTGTCTCGTGGATGGGGTCGAGGTCGAGCTGCCGGTCGTGCTGCAGGCGGGCGACGACCGGGAGCACGTCGTAGCGATCACGCTCGACTGAGATGCTACGGCAGCAAGCCAGCGTCGCGAGCGGTCTGGATCGCGGCGCGCAGATCCGTGAGCGCTGGATCGTCCGTGAGGGGGCCGTCATGCGCGAGCGCTTCGAGCGTGGTCGCCACGAGCTCGAGGGTTCGGACATACACGGCCCGGGCCTCAGACCGCTGGCTGGGGTCCGCGGCCTGGTCGAGGCGCTCGGCGTAGCGCAGCGTCAGCTGCAGCTCGTCGATCGTGCGCGCTCGCTCCCACGTCGCGCGGACGGTCGGATCGGCCCAGTCGGTGGGCGCGTCTGCGGCCGGTGATGGGGGCAGTCCGGCGACGCAGGTGGCCCACGTCAGCTCGCGACAGCCCGCCGCCAGCGGTCCGCCGGCCTCGAGCGCAGCGCAGCGCGAGCTGGCCTGCTCCAGGCACGCGACCGCGCTGGCCATCGACACTTGCGCGGGGAGCTCGAGCTCATCGAGCATCGTGGGTCCGAGCAGCGGTGGCGCGGTGGCTTCGTCGCGCAGGTACGCCGTGAGCGGCTCGTCGCCCATGGCGATCGCCAGTTGGCCATCCTCGACGAGCATCGTCCAGTCTGTGGGTCGCAAAAAGTCGGCGGGCAACAGGCCGGCCACGCTGGTTCGCAGGGCGAACGCGTCGCCCTCGCGGCGCTCGACGGTCGCGCGCAGCTCGATCGGGGCTTGGCCTGGTTCGGCGTGGGTCGGCAGCACGAAGACCCACGGTCCGACGAAGCTCAGGGTCAGCGCCGGTCCGATCCAGGTCCCGGCGTAGGGGATCGGTGGGACCTGCTCGATGGTTGCTGCGGACGCCAGCGCGGGGTCGACGGTGCTGGCGTCGTCACGCTGGCGGCAGCCCAAGCCCAAACCAAGCGCCGTCGCCAGCGCCAAGGTGGCGCACGGCAGGCGAGGGGAGCGTAGCGAAGGTGTGCAGGCCGCCCCGCGCAGCTGCGCTTGGGTGCCGCGTCGTGGACGAGAGCTCAACCGCGCGGCGACAGCTTGCATCGCGCCGCGGGCCCTCAGCAGCTCGCGCCCGAGTCGGCGTTCGGGTGCGGGAAGGTGTCGCTGTCCTCCTCGCCCGCGCGCGGAGCCAGGCACTGAAAGTCCTTCTCGATCAGCAGGCGCAGGGCGCCTTGCTCGGCCTCGATCCCGACTTGTTCGGTGTCGGCCCAAGCGTTGGCGGTTGTACGGGGCAGGGTGACCTCGATGCAGTCGCCCTCGAACCGAGCCTGGGCCGCGTCGACCTCGGCGGTCGCCAGCGCATACTCGAGCGTGCGCGCGCCGAAGTCGGTGGTGGCGCTGACGCGGCCGGTCGCGCGCAGCTGCTGGACCTCGCCGCGGGTCAGCCGAAGACGCAGGGAGTCGCCGCGAATGCGCAGTTTCACGGGATCACGATAGTCGCTGGTTGCCGCGCCGTCTACGTTGCGCGGTGCGGGGGCGCGGTGCGGGGGCGCGGTGCGGGGGCGCGGTGGGGGAGCGCGGCGATGTTGCGCGCCGCGGTGGCTCTGGCACTCTCACGAGGTGGCCGGCGCAGTAGTCTTGGCGGGCGGCTCGTCGACGCGGATGGGCACCGACAAGGCGTGGCTCGAGTTCCACGGTCGTCCGCTGCTCGAGCAGGTGGTCTGCGTGCTCGGTGGTTGCTGCGACTTGATCGTGGTCGCGGCGCGGCCCGGCCAGCAGCTGCCTTCGCTGGTTGGCTACCCGGTCGAGCGCGTGGACGACAGCGTGCAAAACGGCGGTCCGCTGGTCGGGGTGGTCGCCGGGCTCGAGCGCCTGGCCGCGCGGGGGGTCGAGCTCGCGTACCTTGGCTCGTGCGACGCCGCGGCGTTGAGCGCCCGCCACGTGGCCTTCATGTTCGCCCAGCTGCAGGCGGCGCAGCGGCGTGACCCCCAGGTGTACGCCGCCGCGCCGCGCGAGCCCGACGGTCGCCTGCACCCGCTGGCCGCAGCGGTGGCTGTTGGGCAGATGCTTGGCCACGCAAAGGCCGAGCTCGCGCGCGGGCAGCTGCGTCTGCAGCGGGTGTTTCACGCGGCCCAGGTCGAGTGGGTCGACGCCGCGGCGCTGCCCGATCCCAACGCGCTGCTCCCGTGCAACACGCCCGCGCAGTGGCAGGCGCTCGAGCGCCTGGCGGCCGCGCGCTGAGCCGTCGATCTCGCGCTGGTCGTCGCCGCCCGTTCGCGCGGTTACACTCGCTGTCATGCGCCGCAATTGCCTTGCTTGCTTGGTTCTCAGCCTCTCTCTCGCCGCTTGCGGCGACGAGCCCAACACCGACGACGCCACGACCACGACCACGAACGGCGTCACACTCGATGCCACGACCGCAACCGAGACCCCAGGTGATGGCGATGGCGATGGCGATCCCGGCGACGGCGACGGCGACGGCGACACGGGCGACGGCGACGGCGACGGTGATTCGGGCGACGGCGACCCGGACGGTGGCATCAAGTTCGACATGGCGGGGATCCCCGACGGCGGCGGCGACACGGGCGACGAGGGGCCGATCATCCCCGAGAACTGCGACCAGGCTGCGGCCGGCGAGACCACCGTGGGCTGCCTGTTCTACGCGGTCGATCTCGATCAAAACGGCGGGCTCGAGAATGATCAATACGCAGTCGCGGTGTCCAACGTGCAGCTCGACACCCCGGCGACGGTCACGGTCGAGAAGCGGGTTGGCAACGCGTGGCAGGTGGTCGGCGGCCCGATCGTGGTCGCGCCGCTGGATCTTCACGCGTTCCCGCTGCCCAACAACAACCAGCAAGGCAGCGGCATCAAGGCCGACGGCACCTATCGGGTCAGCTCGGACGTGCCGATCATCGCCTACCAGTTCAACCCGCTGATCCAAGGCGCGGCCAGCTCCGACGCCTCGATGCTGTATCCCGCGGCCAGCTGGGACTACATCAACCACGTCGTGCACTGGGGCGAAGGCTACGGCAACGGCTACATCACGATCGTCGCCGCGCAAGACGGCACCGTCGTCGAGGTCACCCCGGTGGTCTCGACCCAGGCGGGGCCCGGGGTCCCGGCCGGCAGCCCCAACGTGCCATTTCAGATCATGCTCGCCGAGGGCGAGATCGCCGAGGTCATGGTCGTGCAGCAGCACGCGCAGCTGACCGGGACCAAGGTCATCTCCGACGAGGACCACCCAATCGCGGTGTTCTCGGGGCACGAGTGCGCATGGATCCCGTTCGGCGAGGTCGCCTGTGATCACATCGAAGAGCAGCTCGCGGGCGTGCGCCTGTGGGGTCAGAACTTCGCGGCCGGCCGGGTCCCCGTGCGCTGGCCACAGGCACCCGAGACCTCGCTGTGGCAGATCGTCGCCAGTGAAGACAACACCTCCGTCACGATCACCGCGCATCAAGACGTGACCGGGCTCCCGATGACCCCGGCCATGCTCGACCAGGGCGAGAAGCTGGAATTCTTCGCAGGCGGCACGCCGCAGCATCCCGGCGATCTCTTGATCGAGGCCGACAAGCCGATCGCCGTCGCCAACTACATGACCGGGTTCGGCAACCTGCCCTCGGGCAACCTCGGGGATCCTGCGATGGTCCAGCTCGCGCCCTTCGAGCAGTTCTTGCCGCGCTATGTCGTGTTGGTCCCGGATCAGTGGATCAACGACGTGCTCGTCGTGACCCAGCCGATCGGCGCCGAGGTCACCGTCGACGGCGTGCCGATCCCCCCAGATCAGTACTTGGAGTTCGGCGGCGACTGGGAGGCGGCCCGCTACGCCGTGCCCGATGGCGTCCACCAGCTCGAGGGCACCGAGCCGTTCTCCGTCGTCGTGGTTGGTTACGACGGGGCCGACAGCTACGCGTACTTGGGCGGCTCGAGCACGGGCAAGATCAACCCCGCCCCGCAGGGCTGATCGCGGCTGCTCCAACCGTCCGACGACTGCACGCACCGTCCGCGACGGTCCGCCGTCACTTTCAACAAGCGGACATTCGCCCGAGATCGAGCGAATGTGCACGGTATGACATCTGCATTGAAAGGCGCACGATGTCGCGCCCAACTTTGCTTACCCGTCACGCCCGCCTCCTCGCCCTGTTCGCGCCCTTGCTGCTCGTCGCTTGCGATGCGGAGGTCAGCAACACCGACACGGGCACCGACACCACGCGGAACGAGGCGGACCCGGCCTTGGACGAGCCCGTGTTGCCAGCGACCTTGCTCGACTATGGCCACGATCTCCCCGCGCACTTCCAGACGCCGCTGGTCGACGCGGCCGACAACACCCCCGGTGACAACCAGATCACCGACGCCGGCGCGACGCTCGGTCGCGTGCTGTTTTGGGATCGGCAGTTGAGCCACAACCGCACGGTCGCATGCGGAAGCTGCCACGAGCCTTCAACGGGCTTCTCCGACACAGCCACGCTGTCCGAGGGCTTCGCCGGGGACCTGACTGGGCGCAACTCGATGCCGCTTGCCAACCTGCGCTGGTACGAGCGCGGCGCGATGTTCTGGGACGAGCGGGCCGACACCTTGGAAGACCAGGTCCTGATGCCTATCCAAGACACCGCCGAGATGGGCCTGACCCTAGACGAGCTGGTCACGCGGGTCGGCTCGACCGACTACTACGCGCCGCTGTTCGAAGCCGCGTTTGGAGACGCGACCGTCAGCTCGGAGCGGATCTCGCTGGCGCTGGCGCAGTTCGTCCGCTCGATCGCCTCGTATCGCTCAGCGTGGGACGAAGGGGTCGCGCTCGTCGGTGGCGACGTGGCCCAGGATCTCCCCAACTTCACGCCCCAGCAAAACCGCGGCAAGGATCTGTTCTTCGGCCAGGGCCGCTGCGGGGGCTGCCACATGCCGGGCAGCCCGCTCACGCCCCCGCCGCCGGGCGGTCAGCCGCCGCCGCTCGACAACCTCGCGCTGTGGTTCGTGGGTGAGCCCGTCAACAACGGGCTGATCGACGCCAGCGACGACGGCGTGGGCGGGACCACTGGGCTGGCCGCGGACGATGGCAAATTCAAGAGCCCCTCGCTGCGCAACGTGGCGTTGACGGGGCCGTACATGCACGACGGACGCTTCGCCACGCTCGCGGAGGTCGTCGAGCACTACAACAGCGGGATCGAGGCCCACCCGAACCTGGATCCGCGCCTGCGAGATCCGCAAAGCGGCAACCCGATCCGCCTGAACCTGAGCCCGATGGATCGCGCCGCGCTGGTGGCGTTCTTGGGGACGCTGACGGATCCCACGCTCGCCGATGATCCGCGCTGGTCCGACCCGTTTTAGTCCGGAACCGAGCGCGCAGCGCTCGACTCGGGCCTGCCTATGTCTTCAAGGGGCTTTCAAAAGCCCCTCGCTTCGGCGGCGGAGCCCCCTTCGCTCACCCCAAACGCTCGCCTGTCGGCTCGAACTCGTACTAGTGATCGTCTGCGACCGGGTCGCCCGTCCACAGCTGCCCGGTCGCCATCATGCTCCACATCTTGAAGTCACCGATCAGCGACCACAGCGGATAGGTGAAGGTCGCCGGTCGGTTGTGCTCGATCTTGAAGTGGCCGATCCACGCGAACAGGTAGGCCCAGAACACGCCCGCCAGCAGCCACGGCTGGGCCCACACGCCCAGCGCGATCATGGCCAGCATGATCGGCGCGGCGTTGCGATGGCGCTCGACGAAGCTGCCGAGCACGCCCAGCGCGAGGATCGCCGCCAGCGCCGGACCGAAGCGCATGGGATCCGACCACAGCGACCACCCGACCAGCGTGAAGAAGCCGGCGGTGCCGACGAAGTGCAGCGCCCGGCAGGTCGGGTTGCGGTGCTCGCCCAGGTAGTAGGGGAAGAACTCGGAGAAGCTCGAGAAGCGCGCGTCAGCCATCGGGCGGCCAGGGTAACTGGTTTGCGTGGCTTGGTCGCGGGCGATCGATCTCGTAGCGTGTCGGCGTGAACACGCTCGCGATTTTGCTGGCTGCGGGGAAGGGCACGCGGATGCGATCGGACCTGGCCAAGGTGCTGCACCCCTTCGCGGGCGAGCCCCTGGTCTTGCATCCGCTGCGGGCGGCCCGGGAGTTTGGGGTCGCGCGATCGATCGTCGTCGTTGGTCACCAAGGCGCCGACGTAAAGGCGCTGGTTCAAGCACGGCTGCCTGCGAGCGCAGGTTGGGCCATCGGCTTCGCGGTCCAGGCCGAGCAAAACGGGACCGGTCACGCGGTCATGTGCGCGCTGCCGGAGCTCGAGGCCGGCTTTGATGGCGCGGTGTTGATCCTCAGCGGCGACGTGCCCTTGCTGCGCGCGCAGACCCTGCAAGCGCTGGCGGACGCGTGCAGGGGCAGCGCGGCCGGGATCAGCCTGGCCAGCTTTCGCGCGGCGGATCCAACCGGCTACGGCCGGATCGTGCGCGACGCCAACCACCGCTGCGTTGCGATCCGCGAGCACAAGGACGCGAGCCCGGCCGAGCGCGAGATCAACGAGTGCAACGCGGGCGTCTACTGCGTCCGCGCCGAGCACCTTCGGCGCGAGCTGCCGCAGCTCGGAGCAGACAACGCGGCTGGCGAGATCTACTTGACCGATCTGATCGCGCTGCGGGCTCGCGCGGGGGCGGTCGCGGTCGTCGAGGTTCAGGCCGACGAGGTCGCTGGCGTCAACACCCCCGAGCAGCTGATCGAGCTCGAGGCCCGCGGGCGGGCGCGCGGCTGGATCAGCTGACTGGGCCTGCTCCGGCGGCGGCGGCCTGGGCGACGGTCGATCGCAGCACGCCAATGTCGAACGGCTTCTCGAGGAAGAACTCGCAGCCAACCTCGCGGGCGCGGTCATGCTCTTGCCGCATCACGCTCGCGCTCACGACGATGATCGGGATCGTCGACCAGTCCTTCGAGGCCTTGAGCTCGCGGGCCAGCTCCAGCCCGCTGACGCCGGGGAGGTCGAGATCGAGCAGCACGACATCCGGTCGCTGTCCCGCGATCGCGTCGCGGGCCTGCGTGGCATCGTTCGCGCGCGACACCGCCCACAGCCCGGTCTTCTCGAGCACGAGCTTGATCAAGGCGAAGTTCGCGTCGTTGTCCTCGACGCACAGGACTGGGCGGGGCGCGGCCACGCCCCGATTGTAGAGTTCGCTCGTGTCGTCGCGGTCGGGGGTCATGACAAGATGTGATCTTTGCGATCGCGCGCACGATCCGCGCGCACGGGTCAGCGTGGTTGACGCGGGCGAAGCGCGAGTGAGGGGTCCTGATGGCACATAAAACGTCGTTCAGTCAAAACTAGAGGATCCGCGAGTCCCAGGGCGCGGATCTCCCACATTTCGCACGGGGCCCGCCGGGGGATCCGGCCAGGGCGGGTCTGTCGAGTACAATCCGGGCCGTGTGGCTGACCCCGCGTCGCCGGCATCTTGGCACCCAAGACAACCACGCGCGGGGCTCCTGGGTAAAATCCCGTGGCGTCGTGCCAGGCTTGGCCGTCGCGCTCGCGCTGGCATCGATCACGCTCGGGCCCAGCGTGGCGGCGGCTGCCCCTCCCGTCGAGCCCGCGAGCGAACGCCCGAGCCCCGCGGACCGGTCGCCCCGGCCCGCGCGCACGGACGAGCTCCCGAGCAGCGATGACGCGGGCGTGCCCGTCGAAGGGCCGATCGAGCGCACCGTTCACATCGTCGCCCTGCAGATCCGCGGCCGCAAGCAGGTCGCCGCCAAGCAGGTCACCGAGGCGCTCGAGGCCGAGGGCATCGTCGAGGGCCAGCAGGTGTTCTGGCCCGAGGATCCCCGGATCGATCGTGCGGTCCAGCGGCTCGCGGCGACCGGCTACTTCGATCAGGTAGCGATCCGCCTGGTCCCAGTCTCGCGCAATTCCGACAGCGCGTCGTTGGTCGTGGATCTGCACGAGCGCGGCTCGCTGGTGGTCCGCCAGCTCAGCGCCGCGAGCTCGTTGTTGACGCCCTTCGCGGGTGGCTTCGATCTGACGGAGCGCAACCTCGCCGGCAGTCGCGTGCACCTGGGCGCCGCGTTCGTGGTCGGGACCCGGGCTCGGGGTGTCGCTGACGATCAGCGCCAGCAGGCCTACGAGGTGCACACGGAGCTCCCCGTGGTCGCCGGGACGCCGGTCGGGGTCGTTGGCAGCGCCTACGCGATCTTGGCCAACGAGCCGTACCGCGTGGCCGGTGAAGACTACGATCCGGATCCCAGCAACTTCGACACGCTCCGCTACTCGCGCTACGGCAGCGTCGTCGGGGTCACGATCCCGGTCCGCTCGGACCTGCGGCTTGGCATCGATTTTCGATTCGAGGCGATCGATTCGGATGCTGGTGCGGCAGTAGACCCGACCCAGACGCTCCCCAACGGTGATCTGCGTGAGCTCGATCTCCAGCTCGAGGACGGCCTGCACTTCCTGAGCTCGGCCGAATTCTCGCTGATCTGGGATCAGCGCAACCGGGCGGCGATCATCGGCAAGGGCGGCCACGTCCGGGTTGACGTGCAGCTGTCGTCGCCCGCGATCGGGTCGAGCTACGAGTACCTGCGCGTGCTGATCGGCGGCGGCTACTCGTTTCGGCTGCCGTGGGGCCACTGGTTGACGCCGAGCCTGTGGGGCGGACAGATCGCGGGCGACGCTCCGCGCTTCGAGATGATCCTGCCCGGCGATCTGGCCGACTGGACCCCGGGCCGGACCATGGGTCTGCAGTACTCGACCCGGTGGCCGGTCGACACGTTCAAGACCGGCGTCAACGCCTACGCGCTCGCGCGGATCGGTGGGCGCGTGGATCTGGAGTACGGGATCCCGCTGTTTCGTCGGCCGCAGACCTCGTTCGTCTACGGTGGCTACCTGTTCTTCTCGGCCGGCGTGTTCTCGTTGACGGGGACCCAGGAGCAGCGAAGCGAGCGGCGGGCGAACGGCGAGCTGGCCGCGCCGATCGGCTTCAACGCCAACCTTGGGCTCAAGCTCGACACCAGCATTGGGACCATCGACATCTCGGTTGGCAACGTGCTTCGGCGGGTGCCGCTGTGAGGCGCCGTCGCTTCGTGGCGCTGCTGGCCGCGAGCCCCACGCTGACGCTGTTGCTTGGGGCCGCCCCCGAGGCGCTCCCGCGGCGCAAGGCCGACTTCTCGTTTACCCCGCGCGAGCTCAAGATCCGCGTGGTGATCTCGGACCTGCTACGGACCACCGACAAGCAGGCCATGAAGATGCTCGATGGCGGGTATCCAACCCGCCTGGTCTATGATCTTGGCGTCTACGCGAAGGGCTCGCGGGCCCCGAGCTCGGTGGCCCACGTCGAGATCAGCGTTCAGTGGGATCCGTGGAATCAGGACTACATCGTCCAGACCGCGCTGGGCACCGCCCAGCCGACGATGCGCCGCTACGCCCTGCGCGACGACGCGATCAAGGCCGCGACCACGCTGTCGGTCGTGATCGCCAAGACCCCCGACATTCCGCGTGGCGAGGACCAGGTCCACTTCGTGCAGATCGTCGCCCAGCGCAACCCGATCCAGACCCGGAGCAGCGGCAGCGGCGGCGCGGCGCGGGGACAAGATCGCGACCTCGAGGTGTTCTCGCGCTGGGTCGGCATGTTCGTGCGCTCACGACCCAAAGCCGAGAAGCTCGTCGAGTTTCGGACCCACCCCTTTTACGTGCCGCTCGCGCCTGACTGAGCGCCGAAGCCAGACTCATGCAACACGAACCTCATCGCTCGAGCGGGCCGGCCACGGACGACACCCCGCCACGAGTCTCCAGTTAGGCTGTGATGGCGGGGAGCGATCGAGCGCGCGAGGCTGGCCCTCGACCAAGCCGGCGATCCGGTCGTCGCGGTACAAAGGGGTTTCGCGCCGTCGAGCAGCAGCGCGAGCTGCAGGCGCGGCCGCCGTGGTGGGGCCGGCTCGAGGCTCGGATCACGATCTCGTTGGTAGCGATCGGGATCCTGTGCGTGGGCGCGTCGAGCTACCTCGTCGCGCTCACGGTCCAGTACTACGACCAGGTCAGCGAACAGCAGGTCGAGCTGCAAGATCAGGCCCTGCGCCTGGCCGAGCCCTACTACGAGGAGCTCGCCGCCGCCCAGCGCGAGGCGTTTCGCGCTCGCACGCAGCTGCTCCCCCACGAGCTGCGCGAGCTCGACGGCGAAGCGCTCGAGGCGTTCTTGGACGACTGGATCCGCGCGCGGGGGGACGTCGTCGAGGTCGTCGTCGAGCGGCATGGGGCCGAGGCGGTGATCGTGGGTCGACAGAACCTCGCGATGGGGGCGGCTGAAACGGGCGCGGCTTCGTTGGATGCGTGGATTCACGTGCCGCTCGAGTGGCCGCTTGGCGAGGCGGGCGGGCTGGTGCGCGTGACGTGGGCGGTCGATCCCGCGATCCGTACCCGCCACCAAGCGCTCGGCGAGCTCGCGCGGGATCTGGGCGCGATCGAGGTCAAGGGCGCCGGCGGCGAGGATCGCATGGCCGAGCGCGACGAGGTCCGGCGCGCCGTGATCGCGGCGCTGACCGTGGCCAGCTCGCTGGTGCTGTTCGTGGCGATCCTCGCGGGGATCCTGATCGCCCGTCGGACCACGCGCAAGGTCTCGGATCTGTCCGAGGTCATGCGTCGCGTCGCGTCCGGTGACCTCTCGGTTCGGGCCCCGCGGCTCGGGGCCGACGAGCTTGGCCAGCTGTCGAGCGCCTTTAACACGATGCTCGAAGAGCTCGAGCACACCCGTCGGCGGATCGCGTACCTGCAGCGGGTTGGGGCCTGGCAAGAGATGGCGCGGCGCATCGCGCACGAGATCAAGAACCCGCTGACGCCGATCCAGCTCGCGGTCCAGCAGCTGCGCGAGAAGGACCCTGGCAACGACGCCCGGTTCTCGGCGCTGCTGCGCGACTCGGTCGAGATCGTAGAAGACGAGGTCGAGGCGCTGCGCCGCATGGTCACCAGCTTCTCGCAGTTCGCCAAGCTGCCCGAGGTCGAGCTCGAGCCGGTCGCGCTCGCGCGGATCCTCGTCGAGTTCGAGCGGGCCTACACCCACGTCGACGCGGCGCTGGAGATCGACCTTGGGGCCGAGGGGATCGAGGTGCTTGGGGATCGTCAGCTGCTCAAGCAGGTGTTGGTCAACCTCGCAGAGAACGCGGCGCTGTCTGCTCGTGAGGCGGGGGTTGAGCAGCCGCGGATTCGGGTGTCTGCGGTGGCGCGGGTGGAGCTGGGGGTGGCTTGCTTGGTTGTTGAAGACAATGGGCCGGGGGTTGCTCTCGAGCGTCGGGAGTTGGTGTTTGAGCCGTATGAGACTACGCGGGCGCAGGGGACTGGGTTGGGGTTGGCGATTGTGAAGAAGATTGTGTTGGATCATGGGGGGGAGATCTTGGTGGGGGGGAGTGAGGAGCTTGGGGGGGCTCGGTTTGAGGTTCGGTTGCGGGTTAGTTCGTGATTGATTTGGGGGATTGATTGGTTGTTTGCGGAGGGTGGGGGCGCCGATGGGGCAGCGCGCACGGGCTGCAGACGATCCCAACCCGGCTACGGTCTACTTCAGTCTCGTGACCCCGCTTCCTCTCGTCTCGACTCACTGGCCCGACGGGGCTTCTCTTCGTTAATCTCCACGTGCGTAGATATTGTCGTCGAGGCTGGCTCGAATGCGAGGGCTTTCGTGCTCCCGCGAGGCCGCGTGATCCCTGACAGAGCGCAGTCAGCGTCCGCAGAAGATTCGGTCTGCGCGACAACAACGCAGGTGGATCAGCGCCGCTCGCAGCGACGAGAAAGTTGCAGGCCCAGCATCGGCGGATGGCACTTCGCCGGGGTCTCGGGCGTGGCAGATTGCATGAACGATGGGTGTCCTTCAGCGATTGATGAGCCTGGCCATCGCCGCTTGTTGGGTGCTGCTCGGCGGTTGTCGGGAGCGGCCGGACCTCCCTGGTGCCGGGCTGCGCGATACACTGGATGTAAGGATGCTCGAGCCGCCCGGCCAAGCACCCGGCGAGCCGTACGCCTTCGCGCTTTGCCCGGATGGTGCGTGCCTGCGAGATGAGGCTGGGTATCTGTTCTCGGGGGAATTTCACGAGCGCGTCGTCGATCTGCGGGTGCCAAGCTGCACGGTTGGCCTGGACCTGGTGTGGGCTCGCCGCTATCGCTCGCGCCTGGGGCCGGCCGCGGGCCGGTCGCCGCTTGGGAACAATTGGGACCACAGCTACAATATTTATGCGGAGCTTGGCGCCGGTCCAGATCAGCCGATTACCCTATACGATGGCAACGCCCGTCCTGCCGAGTTTCGCTCGGATGCGCAGGGTGTCTGGACGGCCCCTCGCTATCATCGCACGGGTGAGTTCGACGCTGACCGCCGGTTTGTGCTGACCTTCGCCGACGGTGGTCAGTGGATCTTTCACTCGGAACACGACTCGGCACCGGGTGATGTTCGTAGGCTGTGGCGGATTGTCGATCGCAATCAGAACATCATCGAGTTGGAGTACGACAAATATGACCGGCTCGAGCGGGTGCTCAACGCGAGCGGGCAATCTCTGGAGTTCGCGTATGACGAGACGGGCCATATCGCCGAGGTCACCGCGCAGCTCGGGCCCGATGTCTCGCGCACGGTTCGCTACGCACGCTATGGGGCCGACGAGCCTGACGGAAACCTGCATGATCTTCGTAGCGTCACGCTTCCCCCGATCACTGGCACCGTCACCGGCAACGACTTCCCGGACGGCACGCGGACCGTCTACACCTACGCGAGGAACACCGGGCACCCCAAGCTGAACGGCAACCTGCTGACGATCGAGGACAGCCTGGGGCAGACCTACCTGCGCAACACCTACGCGAACACCCTGGACCCGAGCGATCACGTGTTCGACCGGCTCGTCGCGCAAAGTTGGGGTGACCCAGATGACCGGATCAGCGTGACGTATGCCCGGGTTGCGCCCGAGCATGACAATAACTTCGCGGTCACCATGGCTTGGGTCAATGATCGGGTGGGCCGGGTGAGCGCGCACTTCTTCGACATGGACAACCAGCTCGTGCTGCGCCGGGAGTACACCGGGTTCGCCAACCCGGATCTGCCGACCACGGTGCTGCTCAACCCACCTGTGGACAAGCTGCGGTCCGATGACCCGGACTACTTCGAGACGCGGTTCGCCTACAACGCCGATGGCCACGTCAGCCGCGTCGTCCACCCGCGGGGTAACGCGACCGTCTCGATCTACGAGGGAGACCTGAACTCCGCCGCGTCGCCGCGGATCCGAGGCAACCTGCGAGAGCGTCGCCATGAGGGCGAAGCGTGTGACAGCGGGTTCCCCCCGATCCGCGAGTTGTTCGAGTACGCGCCGGGACTCGGCAACGAACATGACGGCCAGGACTTCGTCGCGTTGGCTACTGACGGGCGCGGCAACGTCACCCAGGCCCACTATGACGCAGCCGGGAATCGCACCTCGGTCATTCACCCGGAGCCGGGTTCCCGCGAAGACATGGAGTACAGCTTGGTCGGGCAGCTGACGCGGCATCAGCTGCCGTCGGACCCATCGGGCGTCCGCCGTGAGGTGGTCTTCACCTACGCCGATGACGGGCATGTTCGTCAGGAGATCGTCGACCCTGATGGGCTGGCGCTGACGACCACCAAAGAGTTTGACGCCGCGTGCAATGAAGTCCGGCGCGTGGACCCGCGCGGCAACGACAAGCTCTACCTCTATAACGCGCGCGACGAGCTGGTCCGCGAGCTGGGTCCTGCCACCACGTGCCCTGCGACCTGCGGCGGCGGTGCGCCCACGCGTGCGTACACGGATCACATCTACGACGCCAACATGAACCTGGTCCGCGTGGACTACGAGGCGCTCGATTGTGCAGGTTCACCGCAGGTCAACAGCGTGGTCTCGACCTCGTTTGCGTATGACGTGCTCAACGAGCTCACGCTCACCACCGAGCAGGTCGGCGACGGCCGCGTGCTCACCAGCGCGCTCGGCTACGACGCCAACCGCGAGGTCACGCTACAGCAGCTGGGCGAGGCCACGATCACCACGATCTACGACGAGCGCGGGCTGACCTATCGGGAG
>NZ_JMCC02000115.1 GCF_000737335.2 Enhygromyxa salina
TCGACGCCAGCGCCCTCGCTCGGCTCGAGCGCGGCTGTGACGTTCGAATGTCCAGCTACCTCACCGTGATTGACTACTTTCTCGCGCGTGCCCCAGAGGCGTGGATGCTCGCGGACCGAATCGTTGCACTTGGCGCTGAGCGCCAGGCCAAGGTCAACGACATGATCGCGTGGCTCGCCCGGGCCACGACGACCGGAGACGACCATGAGTGAACTCGCGATCACGCTCGCCACCGAAGCCCGCCGAGCGGGCGTGGTCACGGTGCTTCGCAGGTATCCGACGTTGACCCTCGAATCGCTGGCCGGCCTGCTCCACGCAGGCCCATACGCGAACGTGCTCGCCGACCTCACCGTCGCTGACCTGCGCCGACCGGTGCTCCCCAGTCCGCCGGTGCCGCCGGGGATCCGCGCCGGCGAGACGGTTGAGGACGCGGTGATGCGTGCGTTCCGTGGTCGCCCAGGGATCTGGATGGCCTCGAGCTTCTTCGTTCTCAGCCTGGACCTTCGCCGCTGGACGGCCCAACAGGTGCTCGGCGACCTCGTTGACGCTGGGCAGCTCGAGCGCCGTGGCGTCACCTCGGCGACGCGCTATCGCCTGGTGCCCGTTCACCGACTGGACTCCGGCGTTGGGCCCCAGCGCGAGGGATGCTGTTGAATCGCGCGGCGCGCCAAGTACTTCAGGCGCCGGCGCTGCTCGTCGGGGGTGGTCGTCAACCGCAGGCGTTGTCGCGTCCGCGCCACCGAAGAGCGCACGGCCGCGGGGGTGGTCCCGAGCTCCGCCGCGATCTCCTCGACGGAGTCACCGCGGGCCTTGGCGAACAACACGTCCCGATCGTGCTTGCTGCACAGCTCGAGCAGCTGCTCGATCCGCGCGAGTTCGGCTTTGGCCTCGAGCAGATCGATCGCCGCTGGCGTCGCCGGGCTGTGCATGCGCGACTCGAAATTGTCCACTTGGCGCCGTATCTGCGTCAGCTCGCGTCGAAGGGCGTTGCTGGCACAGTTGAGAAGCCAACTCACCATGCGCTCGCGCCTGGGGGCGGCGCCGTCTCGAAGCTTCTGCATCGCCTCCGCGAAGGTCGACTGCGCGACCTCGCGGATCCGACTCTCATCTTTGATGTAGCGGCGCAGGCACGCTTCGATGATCCCATGACACGCCCTCGTGGTCGCCGGGTCCCCGGCGCGGAGTTTGTTGTGGTCCAACATCGGCCGGAACCTAGCAATTCCTGGCGAGGGCCTTTGGTCGTTTGGACATGTGCGGATCCGAGCAAACGAGATAGGGCTGCACAGCTGCGCGCGGGCAGTGTGCCAGTTCGAAATTCGTGTTTGTCGAATACGCATGAATTGGTTGGGCCGAGGCTGTCGTCGCCGCGGGGTGCTGTGACGTGGACCTCGTTCGACGGAGGAGCCGAGGCGGTCGGTGGGTGGCCCCGACGATGACATCCGAGCGAGATCGCTTCGGTAAGCACATGCGCTCGCTTCGAAGGACGCGGGGCTTCACCCAAGAGGTCCTCGCGGAGCGCAGCGCTCTGTCGCCTGACACCGTCCGTCGACTCGAGAATGGTGGACTCTCCCCGAGCCTCGCCACGCTGTCCAAGGTCACGCGCGGGTTGGGGCTGCAGATGAGCACGCTGTTTGTCGAGTACGAGCTGGGCATGCGAGACGTCAGGCGAGAGCTCCTCGACCTCGTGGCGGGCCGGCCTGAATGCGACCACGAGCTGGCCATGCAGCTGCTCGAGATCTTGTTCGAAACGCTCGAGGCTCTATGGACCGACGCCACCAGCGACGAGGGGATGGCAACAACAATGGACAAAGCCGACAATTCGAGTTCGTTCGGGGCTCACGTCAAACGCCTACGCGAGGTTCGGCGCATGACACAAGAGGAGCTGGCCGCTCGGAGCGGGCTCGCGGCCGACACGATCCGACGACTCGAGCACCAGGACTTCTCGCCGTCGTTGCGGACGCTACGCAAGGTCTGCAAGGGGCTGGGTCTCTCGGTCGCGGCGATGTTCGTTGCCTTCGAACTCGAGGGGGTTCCCGAGGATGTTGCCCGGATTACGGGTTTGTTGATCGGGCGCTCCCCCGTGGAGTTGGGGCTGTTGGAGCGCGTGCTTGCAGCTCTGATCGAGGAGCTCGAGCGCCGGTAGTTGGAGCGTCGTTCGAGTCGCTCGAGCAGCAACAGCAACAGCGCCGGTGTAGCGTTGGGACAGACTACTCCGGCACTGAGGACAGCGGCAGTGAGCCAGTGTGGCAACGGTGTCGGTCAAACCGGTGAAGCCTGCCACGATGCCAACTCCGACGAGAGCCATGCCATGTCGCCACACCGTCCAGCTGTCGGTCATGACAACCAGGCTCTCGCAGCTGGCATCGCACGCGTGCAGGACCTCGCCGAACTTGGCGAGCAGTCGCGGCCTGTTGACGAGCGAGCCAGAACTGGGCGCTATCGAGGAACACCGGGGGGGTCGTGGCGAAATCAGGTCGGAAGTGCTCACCGTTCGGCGAGCTTGAACCGGGCGCTGAAGCTCAGCCATGGCCCAAAGTGGGCCGCTTTTGCTCACAGCAAGTGCGGACATACTTGGTGTGGCTACCGATTGTCCTTGGGATCAACCTCGCTAGCATGCACCGCTCGGTGTGGCCGTAAGCTTGTAGGGACGTGGCCTGGATCTAAGCAACCTCGCTGACTCACACCTCAGTCCTGCAGCATGAGACAACGACGACCGATCACCTCACGGTGGGTTCGGTCACGTTCGGTTTGCGGTGCCCAACCGAGAGCCGATGTGCCAGCATTCCGTGGTGAACCAGATCACCATGACCGAGTGGCTCGCCCTTCTCGACTCAATCAAGGCCGACATCGCTTCCAACTGGCAACGTGTCGAGGTCGACACGCGGGTTGCCCGCCTTGATGTTCGGTTCGGCCAATGGACGATCCAGGTGTACATCGACGAAGGGCGACCGTGGTCCATCTTGCATGGCCTCGGCTGGCCCAAGCTGATCGACGACATCGACAGCTACATCCACGGTCGAATCGACCGCGTGAGGGTCTCGCCGCCCACAGAGCCAGAAGTTGAACTCCTCCGCGAGCGCGAGCCGAATCCGCTGACCGCCGACGAACTGGAGGCGCTTCTTCGCGGCATCAGGTGAGCGGACGGCTACCATCAGCCGGCCCCCGGTCGGCCCGAGCGCAGGAGTTGGTGCTCGCCGAAGTGATCCAGGCATGCAGACCCGGCCCGTGGCGCCGGCCGTCGACGTCGCCCTGCAAGCGAGCCAAGCCCAGCCAGCGGCGGACCTCGGCCGAGATCGGCGAGCGCTTCTGCGAGTGATGGGGTGCTGTAGCGGGTCGACGAGTGGGCGGGGACGCAAGAGCGGGCTCACGTTCGGCTGGGGATGCGGTCGCGGATGCGCTGGACGTGTTGGTGACGCACGTCTGAGGGGAGCGCCAGAGCAGCGTGGCCGAGCGTTGGGACAAGCTCGAGCGGCGGCAACAGCAGCGACACGAGGTCACCGATCGGTGACTAACGGCGCGGAAGCGGTTAGGCTCGTCCACAGCGACTTCCGCTGACTCAAATTGGGCCACTTTTGCTCACGATGATGCGAAGACTGTCTTCCAGATCAGTTCGTGATCACTCTCCGTCGAGCTAGGCATGACGGGCGTTGTGCTGCATGGTAGGAGTGGGAGATGACGACGATCGACAACACAAAGTGCACGGAGGCGGCGTGCTCTCTCACGCTAGCCACAGACCCACGAACAGGCAAGCGGTACTGGCTTTGTCCAGACCACCTAGAAGAAGTTGAGAAGTGTAACCCCTCGTGGAGTGCCCTCAAGGGAGACGCTCCCGCTGGCACGACGTGTCAGGCCGAATTCCGCAAGGTCACACCATCATGACTGCTCTCGCTGCCCTCACGAAACCAGCGGCAAAAGCGTTCGTTCAGAAAATCAAAGAACTGGCAGAAGCCAATGATGCCCGTGCACGAGCCGAGTACCGTAAATCGATCGAAGCCATGGTAGTCGAGATGTATCCGGCATGGACGAAGTTTGATGAAGATGAGCGACCGCTGCTTGACGACTTCCTAGATGCGGCGCGCGAATTGAATGAGGAATACTCGCGTGCACGCTCGAACCGAAAGCGGGAGTTGCTGAACAGGGCTTTCCTTGGACGATTCAACCCTCGTCTCTATAGCGAGGGAATGGCTGAAATACTGTGGGACTATGTACTTCGCCTTGAGTACCCCGAGGCATGCTTACTCGCCGAACTGGTGACTGAGGTGAAAGGACGGTTAGCCAAGGTGGACCTGTCGACGCAGTATATTCCTGACGGACACCCTCGCGCCAAGTACAGGGCCAACCAGGTGCAAATTTCAAAATCGGACGCCAAATACGAACTCTCCCGCCGCCTTCGAGCGCAATCTCTTGTTGAGATCGAAGAACATACATTTGTTGTAAATGTGGCGCCCGTGCTCGGTTTGGCAGAGCAGCTAATGGAATTCATTTGGGGTGACGGTGACACGGAACCCCACTCAGAGTGAACAGCAACTTGCACTCTAACCCTCATGCCATTTTCGTTCACGGCTAGCCGCACTCTGTTCGGCGCGTGCTCGATATGCCATACCCACTTTCATCTCGTGGACAGGCGCCATCCGGGCAGCGATCGAACGCGCACGGCTCGGCCCTGGGCCTGACTGGGCGGCTCGAGCATTCTGACACCTAGCGTACCGCACAGCCCCGGTCCGGGGAGGTCCGGGCGAGCCCCACAACCGCTGAGCAGAACCCAACATGCGGCGATGGCCACGCTGATCAACCGCTGAAAAGCATCCATCCTTCGCGCAACCTGCCACGTTCGGAAGCACGACGAAGTGCCATCCGCAGGAGTCGAGCCCACAACTTTCTCGTCACGGTATACGACGCGGAGCCTATTGTGCGTACTTGTTTGGCGCAGGCGCCGAGCGGGTACAACGCTCCCTCACAGCTTCCTCGCCGACTTACCCCTGCGACCTCGTGTCGCTGCAACCGCTGCAGCTTCGCGCTGACCGAGCGCTTGGCCTGCTCGGGCACCGCGTCGCTGATGTGTGTCACGATGATCTCCAGCGCGTCGCTTACCGCGTCCACGTCCGCCGCGAGGCGTTGAAGCGCCCGCCGATGCCGCTGCACGCGGTCGTCGAAGCGCTGGAGATCGGCCGTCACGATCCTGTCGAGCGTGATGACCACCTCGGCGATCTTCGCGGTCGTCTCGGCCTGCTGCTGGGTGAGCGTCGTCAGCTGCGAGGTCAACATCTACGAGTCCGCCGCGCTGGCCTCGTGTCGGCTGCGCCGAACCCCAACCCCCCGCCCCCGCGCCGAGCACCGTCATCAACGCAGCGACCAGCGCTCCATGAGCGTCGGATCAAAGTTCACAGCAACAAACTCCGCTTGTAGGTCCGGTTCGCGGCGATCAACAGGTACCCCGACGGATCCCGCAACCATGTGTGCGCAGGCGCATCGGCAGACCAACTCAGCTCCCCCGCCCGGATCGCCGCAACCACGTCATCATCCGACACGTTCCCCACGCCGTAGGAAGCCACCACAACGGCATCGCTAGTTCGTCGGGATCTCGATGACAAGACCACGATCTCGCTCGGGCGCCGCGTGCCAAACCACGTATCATCACGGTGGATGAGCAGCGACGAGGACAAGCCGTGGACCTCGGCTGGCTACTTCTTCACGGCCCGAGTCCCGCGACCCAAGTGGGGGACGGAGCCAGACCCAGGCATCCTGCCGAATCAGATGCTCACGCTGTCGACCTGCCTCGCCCCGGTGATCCCCGACGGCTGGCCTTCAATCGCGCAGCCAGGCTTCGCGCGGCCGAAGGCGCCGCTCGATCTGAGTGACGAGCTGGCCGAGCGGATCGAGCGGTTCGGCAAGGCGATCAACCACGAGCACCCCGACCGCTGGCCGTGGGTGCCGCTGACGCTCGAGGAAGCACGCGCGTTTGGCCGCGCGTACCTTCGCTCCGTTCCAAACGTGGTGTTGATCGGTGCGGCGTTGTTGGACTCGGAGCTCGCGGAGTTCCTCGAGTTCTCCAGCGACAGCGACAGCGCCAGCCCTCAGGTCCTCGCCGCGCGACGTGGGCTGCGTGCCGAGCCCGGCGGCGTGCTCCGCGGCTACGAGGTCCTGGGCGACGCGGTCCACGAGGCGCACAGCCTCGCGTGTACCGGGAGCGAGCGAGAGCTGCATCGCGACGAGGGTGTGGTCTTCAACGACGAGGGCCTGATCGACGACCTGGCAACAGCCCTGCGTGTGGCCAAGTGGGCGTCCGATGACCACAATCCCACCGAGTGCTGCGCCTATTTTGCGTTTCGCTTGATGCAGTACGACTGGTAGCGGCCAGCCCCGGCATCGGTCGCTGCGGCGACATGGTCTTGCTTGGCAGATCTCGTGCGTGAGCGCCGGCGACGAGCGTCAACTGTCGCGAGTGTATGGACACCAGCCCAAGATACAGGCAGCGCCACGGTCTGAATCGTGGTCTGATCAACCCCGTCCCCAGCGACGAACAAACCCATGCGCGCCGAACATCTCATCGCCATTTGTCTGCCCCTCGCCGTGCTGCTCGGGGCTTGTGACGCGACCGAGTCATCGGAGAAGACCGCCGACGCCGCCGCGTCCGACGCCTCCGTCACCGTCGCTACCCACGATCTCGAGCCCGGCAAGACCGCGGCGAGCTTCCAACTGCAAGCGGTGATGGAGCTGGTCAAGGGCTACGCGGTCGCCGACGCCAAGGCGCTCGAGGCCAAGCTCAACGACCCCGAGGCCAAGCTCAACGCCGTCGATCTCGACGAGGACGGGGTCACGGACTTCGTCGAGGTCGTCGAGGTCAAGTCCGGCGGCGTGACCACCCTCGAGTTCCGGGTGATCCCGTCTACGAAGCAGGACAAGCCGCCCGCGCAGGTGGGGGTGGTGATCGCAACGATCACGTTCAGCGTTGAAAACAACGAGAAGCTCGTGGTGCACGGCGCGTTCACGGATCACATCGATCACCACGCCGACATTCACGTCTATCACCACGAGGAACCCGTCGTGTACGAGCACGGGGCGCTCGTGATCGCCCACGGCTGCTTTTTCCACTATATATTCGTGCTCGAGCACGAGCCCTATCACGGCCACCATCACTACATTGTGATCGAGGCGCCCCACGCCCCCCACGTGGACGTGCACGTACATCACAAGCACAAGAAGCATAAAAAGCACAAGGGCCACAAGGGCAAGGCCAAGGGCCACTACAAGGGTCACGGGGGCCACGGCGTCATCGTCGAATGGTGAAGCCCGCCGGCCTCGCGTGGGGCGTGGCGCTGGCTGGCGCGTGCGTGTGCGGGGCTGGGCTCGCCGTCGAGCTGGCCTGCCACCTTGGCCCCCTCGACCCCGACAGCCTGTGGCGATCGGGCCTGTCGCTCAGCTACGAAGGCAACCTGCCAACCTGGTACTCGAGCGGGCTGCTGTGGACCGCGGCGCTGGGTCTGGCCATGTGTGGGTGGTTCGAGGTCGGGCGCGAGCGCAAGTGGTGGCTCGGGCTCGCGGCGATCTTCTTGCTGATGTCACTC
The DNA here is from genome assembly GCF_000737335.2 of Enhygromyxa salina. Classification (GTDB taxonomy): domain Bacteria; phylum Myxococcota_A; class Polyangia; order Nannocystales; family Nannocystaceae; genus Plesiocystis; species Plesiocystis salina_C. Next base: position 7,566 of record NZ_JMCC02000115.1, read on the forward strand.
GACGAGTCGATCGAGCTGCACGAGGGCTTCTACGGCCTGGCGCTCGACGGGGCCCTGTTCTTCAGCTGGGTGGTCCCAGGCGCCGCGGTGACCTTGGTTTTCGGTGTCGCCTACTTGGGCTTTTGGCTGCGTCTGCCCCCACCCACGCGCCGCGGGTTCGCGGCGGCGTTCGTCGTCTACGTGGGCGGCGCGCTGGGGATGGAGCTGCCCTTGGGCCTATGGTTTCAGCGCCACGGCGACGAGAACCTGGGCTACGCCAGCCTCGACTTCGTCGAAGAGAGCATGGAGATCGCCGGGCTCACCGTGTTCTTGCTGGCAATCGCCAGCTTCTTGCAAGCGCGCGCCTACAGCGAAGACAGCTCGAACACCAGCTCGGTCTGATCGCCTTCGGTGCCCGAGTTGGGGTGCTTGAGGACCTTGGCGTACACGCCGGGCTTGTCGGCGATCATCCACACCGTGTAGTTGTTGCCAAAGAAGCCGGCGAGCTCGGCCTGTACGGTGTCGAAGGTGCCCGCCGGGACCGTGAGATCGGCGCGCTCGATCAGCTTGACCTCAGGCCGCGAGACCGAGAAGAACGGGCTGAACTCGGTCCACTCCGCGGTCGCAACCATGGTCGCGCCCTTGTCCTCGCTGGGGTGGTTGACGCCGTTGCACACGGTCCCAACCTCTGTGTCGGAGGCGGTCTTGACCTCACACTTGAAGTCGTCGTCAACGTCCTTGCCCTTGATGTCCTTGCCGGTCTGCTTGTAGACCAAGGTGGTCCCAACCTTCATGGCGCCGATCACGTCGCTGGGCTTCCACGGCTGCTCGAGCTTCTTCGGCTTCGCTACTGGCTTGTCGGCTGGCTTGTCGGCCGGCTTCTCGGCCTTGTCGGCGGTCGCGTCCGCGGGCTTGTCTTCAGCCTTGTCGCAGGCGAGCAGCGCGAGAGGGAGCAGCAGTGCGAGGGCGAGGCGGGGGCGCAGCATGGGCCGCAGGGTACCAGGATCGAAGCCGCGCTACCCAGCCCGCCCGCACGTTGGTAGCGTGGCCTCTGCTGGCTGATGACCTCGTCCCCTACCCCCTATGTGTTCATGGTCCTCGAGGATCATCCCTACGGCCGCGAGATGTTGCGCGCGCTGGTTTGTGCCGACCTCGTGCCGCTTGCGCTCATCGAGGAGCGCTCGGAGATCGCCAAGCAAGAGGCCGCGAAGTTCACGGCGCGCATGGCCGGCCTCGAGCTCGCGCCCAGCTTCGACGAGCTGCTGGGTGCCCATGCCCGCGGCGGCGAGGTCGAGCGGCTCGTGGTCCCAAGCCACAACAACGAAGCGTGCGCCCAGCTGCTGCGCGAGCGATCCCCCAAGCTGCTGGTGCTCGGCGGGACCCGGATCCTGCGCGAGCGCATCTTCGCCCTCGCGGATCACACCCTCAACGCCCACCCCGGTCTGCTGCCCGAGGTCCGCGGCTCGGCTTCGGTCGCGTGGGCGATCGAGACCGACGTGGAGATCGGCTGCACCTGCCACTTCATCGACGCTGGTGTCGACACTGGCGAGATCGTCAGCCGCGAGCGGATCCCCGTCCACCGCGGCGACAGCTACGAGCTGCTGTGCTGGAAGACCACGCGACTGGCGGCCACGATGATGGCCACGGCCACCCAGGCGTACTTCAGCGGGACCATTCGCTCGACGCCACAAGCACCAGGGGGCGCAACCTATCGGAACATGCCCGACGAAGGCGTCGCGCAGGTCAAGCGCAAGCTCGCTCGCGGCGAGTACGCGCACCTCGTCGACTAGCTGTAGGGTCTCCTGTAGTATCTGCCCGTGGCCAAGACCATGTACTGGCGGGTTGTCCCCGGGGTCGTACACATCGTCGCCCACACCCACGACTCGCCCACGGACGAAGACTGGGACGCGTACCTGGCCGACGTCATCGCCAACCTCGGCGAGATCAAGGGCGTGCTGGTCTACACCCTGCGCGCCGGCCCATCGGCGTCGCAGCGCGCCCGCTCCAACGAGGCGTTCTCGCGGGCGGGGGTCGAAGTTCAAACCGTGATCATGACCGCCTCGCGCGTGACCCAGGGCATCGTCACGGCGCTCAGCTGGGCCGTTGGCGCCAAGATCAAGGCGTTCTCAACCCACGACTTCGCGGGCGCCGTCGCGTGTCTCGGCCTCGACATGGAAGAGCAGATCAAAGCCCGGGTGGTGCTCAAGCAGCTCGCCCGCGCGGCCGAGATCGAGATCGATGCGTTCGCCGACGAGTCGGGAAAATTCCGTCAGCGGCTCGAAAGGAAGTAGCCGTCCATGCCCGCGGGCGGCTGGCCCAGCGCCACGTCCCCCCAGCGCATGATCATCGCGGCCGCAGACGACACGCTGCCGGGGCCGTACACGAGCACGGTGTCGCCCGGGTTGATGCGCTTGGTGTACGCCGCGTAGTGCAGGTTGATCGGGGTCAGCGCAGGGCCAACGTTGGCGTAGTGCTGGTAGACGCTGGCCGTGCGGGCGGGGTCGATCCCCAGCGCGTTGACGGCGAAGTCGGCGAACCAGGCCGTGGGGGTGTGGAACACGAAGAAGTCGATGTCGTGAAGGCTGACACCAGCCTTGGCCGCGGCGCCGTCACAGCAGCGCCGCAGGTGCTTCTCAACCGTCTTTCGCAAGATCTTCCCGGTCTCGGGTTGGGCCCGCATCACCCGCGCGGGCATGCCGTCGTCATCGAGCTCGAGGGTGTAGTACCAGCTGCCGCAGGTGTCGCCCGTGTGCATGGTGTAGGCCGAGATGTAGCCCGTGCCCGCGCCGACGCGGCTGACCACGAACGCGCCGCCGCCATCACCCAGGAACCACGACAGGGTGTCGTCTTCGCGAGCGAAGCGCGAGTAGGCGCACGAGACCGTGACCAAGATTGTCTCGTACTCGCCCGCGCGAACCAACGCGAACGCGGTCTGCAGCGCCGTGAGCGGCCCCGCGCAGGCGGTCTCCAGGTTCCAGCCGCCGCCGCGCAGCCCCAGGCGCTTGGCCACGTAGACCGCGTTGCCAATGCCAACGTGGTGCGGCAAGAACCCGACGCTGATGAGCAGATCCACGCGATCGGGCGTGACCCCGGCGAGCTCGAGCGCCTCGGCGCCGGCCTTCACCTCGAGGTCGATCGAGCTCTCGTCGGGCCCAAGCACCCGCCGGGTCGTGACCCCGCGGAAAGGGTCATCCAGATAAGGCACAATCGACGCGTCGATCATCGACATGTCGGGCCGGCTGTCGGTGTTGGACATGATCCGACCCAAGGTGCTCTGCTCGGATCGCTGGACCAGCTCGGGGTGGCGCTCGCTCAATTCTTCGTTTGTGCGAATCGTGGCGGGCGCCGAGATTGCGAGGCTGCGAATACCAACGGGGATGGCTGCTGACATGAGACCGTTCTCTATTCGTGAAGGCCGCGAACATAGTCGTAGTGCGCAGGCAAGCTCGCCAGCAGCGCCGCGGTGCGCTTGGCGATGTCAGCGAGCAGCGCGTCCCCGGCCGCGGGCGGTGCGTGGCCCAATATTGGCGGGCCGTAGTCGGGGTACACGCCCATCCCCGACAAGATCGCCGTGTAGCTGCGCGATCGGAACAATCGAAAGCGCAGGCGATCCTGCGGGAGCACGCCAACGCGATACTCGTCTAGGATCGTGGCCAGCGAGTCGGGGATCGGCATGTCGTCACGGATCCGCCGCCAAAACGCCGTGTCCCCCCGCGACGTCGTGCAATAGTGCATGACGATGAAGTCGCGCAGGTGATCGTACATGTCGTTGAGGGTCTCGTTGTACCGGTGAATCCGCGCGGGCGCGAACCGGCGCGAAGGAAACAGGTTGACCAGCTGCGCCAGCTGATACTCGACCATGAAAATGGCGGTGGACTCGAGCGGCTCGAGAAAGCAGCTCGACAGACCAATTGCCACGCAGTTATTGACCCACGAGCGGCGACAACGGCCAACCCGCATGCGCAGGTGGGCCGCGTCCTGACCGGCGGCGGGGCCCAGCAAGTCACGCAGCTCCTGCTCGGCCTCGCTCGGGCTCGCGTGGTCGCTGGAGTACACGTAGCCGCAGCCAAACCGTTGAAACAGCGGGACCCGCCACGACCACCCAGCCGACAGCGCGGTCGCGGTCGTGTAGGGCAAGATGCCGTCGCGCGCGGGCACACTGGCTGCTGGCAGCGCGACCGCGGCGTCGCAGGCCAGGTACTTGGCGTCGCTCGAGAACGGCTCTTGCAGCGCGCCGTTGATCAGCAGCCCGCGAAAGCCCGAGCAGTCGATGAACAGGTCGGCGGTCAGCGCTGCGCCCGATTCGGTCGCCAACGACCGCACGAACCCACGCTCGTCGAGCTCGACCCCGCGCACGTGATCGACGCGCCGCTCGACCCCGCGCTGCTGCGCGACCTCGGCCAACATGTCCGCGAACAACATCGCGTCCATGTGATAGGCGTATTGCAGCGTCTGCGAACCCGGCAGCCGCTCGGGCGAGAACGCGAGCGCGTCGCTGACGGCGGGAATCGCCGAGCTCACCCGATCAAAGCGTGGGTCCCGGTCGGAGCCCTGCGCGGCCCAGACATCGGCCGACGAGAAGCCCTCGCCAACAAAGGGAAAGTGCATGTCACCGAACGGCCGCGCGAGCAGCTCGGGCCGGTCGTAGAAGGGGTGATAAAATTCGTCCGCTCGGTCACCGCGGCCGCCGTGGGCCCAATTGACGTATTTGATCGCGGCCTTGAAGGTTGCGTTGCAGCGGCGCATGAACACGCGCTCGTCGATCCCAAGAAACGCCAGCGTGCTGACCATGGTTGGCACCGTGGCCTCGCCCACCCCAACCCGCGAGACGCTGGCCGACTCGACCACCGTGATGCGCACGCTCGACCCAAGCGCCCGGTTGAGGTACGCCGCAGACAGCCACCCGGCAGTGCCGCCGCCAACAATCACAATTGTAGAGATACGCTGCTCGTTCATTCGTGCCGCTCCCAGCCATGGGTGAGAATCTCGTTGCGCCGCCCGAACGGCGGCGGGGGGTTCAGATCCATGGCCACGTCCACGATCACGGGCCCCGGCGTCTGCATCATCTTCACCAGCGCCTCGTCGAGCTCGCGGGCGCTGCTGACCCGAATGCCCGTGGCCCCGAGCGCGGTCGCCAGCATCGCAAAGTTGGTTGGTGGAATCGCGGTCCCGCGCGGCTCCATGCCGACCGCCAGCATGCCGTGGCGAACCATGCCGTAGGACGCGTCGTTGAGCACGATCCACTTGGCGTCGGCGCTGTACTGCACGGCCGTGCTGACCTCGTTGCTCATCAGCATCGCGCCGTCACCCACGATCGCCACCGCGGCCGCGTGGCTCGCCATCGCCGCGCCCACGACACCCGAGGTGGCGTTGGTCATGGACGCGAACCCAGATGGTGTCCGGTAGCGGCCCGGACGATCGAAGCGCAGCCGCGCGTTGGCCCACGCAAACGAATTTCCGGCGTCGGCGAGCACGATCGCGCTGCTGCGCTCGACGATCACGCGCTGGATCGCCGCCATCAAGCTGCTGGGGTGGACCGGCCCGTCCAGATCAATGAGCTCGCACGCCGCCGCAGGGATCTTGGTGAGCGACGCCGCGTCGCTGGCGGCCCCCCCGAGCTCGGGGTCCCTGAACGTCGAAGCATCGAGCTCGTTGAGCCCGGTCAACAGCGCACCGATCTCTGCGCACACGCCCAGCGTCTCGCTCTCGGGGTACGCCACGCCAAACGTGGTCGCGTCAATGTCGACGTGAATGAACGCGCGGCGCGGCGCGAACGTGGGATCGAAGCACGAGGTCGTCTGGCCCAGCCGGCTGCCAAGCACCAACACGTGGTCGGGTCGATTCGCGCGAAAGTAGTCGTGCACCCACGGCTGGCCGCCAAACATGCCGGTCACGCCCAGATGTTGCGGATGCGACTCGGGGAACACGCCCTTGGCCCGCGGCGAGGTCATGACCGGCGCGCCGGTTCGCTCGGCCAGCTCGAGCAGCTGCGGCGCGGCCTCGCGGGCGCCAAACCCAACCCAGATCACGAACGGGCCATCACACAGGCGCTCGTGGACCTGCTCGACCAGCGCAGGGCACACCCCGACCGGCGGCGAGAGGGTGACGACGTCAGGCGAGACGCTTCGCGCAGTCGCGCCCTGGACCCCAAGCGGGAAGCTCAGACTTGCCAGGAAGCCCCCTGGCTTGGCCAAGTTCAGCGCCAGGCGTTGACGAACCAGCGCGATCTGCCCGGCGTCCTCAATTGTGTACTCGAGATAATTCGAGGCGTCCCACAGCCAGCTGCCGAGATCGAGCGAGCGCGGCCCCGTCTCTTGGAACGCGAGCCGTCCGCGCTCGGGCAGCTCGGTCGCCCCAGTCACGACGATGATCTTGGCGCCATCCCAGGCCCCAGCGACCAGACCCGTCAGGGCGTTGGTCGCCCCGGGGCCGGTGGTGGTGTAGACGACGACTGGCTCATCCGTGGCGAAGTGGGCTTCGGTCGCCATGAACGCCGCGCCCGACTCGTGGCGCGCGTGGATGACCTCAATCCCGGCCCGGTGCAGCGCAGCACAGAACTGCGCGATCGCGCCTCCCAGCACCCCAAACGCCCGCCGAACGCCCAACCCGAACAACGCCATCGCCAACGTGTCGGCGCCGTTGGTGCGACAGTGCAGCAGCGAGCGCGCTTCGAGCTGCGAGCGCCCAGCCGGGACGACGCGACCGATCGGGACCGGAATCGATAGCTCGTCGATTTGTAGTTCACGGCTCATTTCTGCACACGGCCACGTCCCCAGAATAGCCCCGCCAGCGATTTGATACCAAGTACTTGCAAATATGACGCTTCGGTATTGCTATCACCCTGATCAAAAGAACACGAGCGCCGCAACGCGTGTGGGCGACTCAGGCTCGCGTTTGGCGCCGAACCGGGTTTGTCGCGCGTCCACACAGATGCGCGAAAGTGTTTACATAGCGTATTCGCGGTCACGGCTCACGCACGTGGTGGATGGAACGTTGATCCAAGCTTGAACCGGGCCCGTGGGTCGTGAGACCGTGCGCGCATGCGTCGTCCAGTTGGCCCGAAGCTTCGGTTCCCCCGCCTGTGCCTGCGAGGCTCGGTGCTCGCGGCGGCGCTGATGCTCCCCGCCAGCGCGCTGGCGGGCCAACCCGAGCAGGTCGACGTCGATCCGTCGGATCCGTCGATCTTCGGCGGCGCCCCCTCGGCAACCTGTGGCTGGCCCACAACGGTCCTCATTTCTGGCGGCGGCGGGCTTTGCACAGGCACCCTCGTCCACCCCCAGCTCGTGATCACCGCGGCGCACTGCACGGGAAACGGCTCGAACAAGCAGATCGGCTTTGGTCCAACCGGTAACTCGCGTAGCGCCAACGCGACCTGCTATCCGCAGCCCAACTACAACGGGAGCGCGACCAACGACTTCGCCTACTGCGTGCTGAGCCAGCCAGTCAACGACGTTCCAATCATCCCGCCGCTGTTCGGCTGCGAGACCTCCTATATCAGCCCGGGGCAGTCGGTCGAGATCGTTGGCTACGGCCAGACCAACCAAGGTGGCGCGGGCACCAAGTACGAGGTCACGACCACGATCAACTCGTACCAAAACGGCGAGGTCTACATTGGCGGCAATGGCAAGGATTCATGCTCGGGCGACTCGGGCGGGCCGGTGTACGTGCAGCTCGACGACGGCTCGTGGCGGGTGTTTGGCGTCACCTCGTATGGCGGCGCGTGCGGGGGCGGCGGCTACTACAGCAACATCGCCAACAACCTCGCGTGGGCCGAGCAACAGTCTGGGATCGACATCTCGCCCTGCCACGATGCCCAAGGCAACTGGACGCCCAACCAAGACTGCGGCGACTTCCCGCTCGATCCGGGCAGCGGCGCCAACACGGCGTGGGCCCAAGGCTGCGGGGGCGGCCCGGTCTCGGGGTTCTCGAGCAGCTGCGGGAGCCCGTTCTCGCCCGAGGGCGACGACACCGCGCCAACCGTCACGATCACCGCCCCCGCCAACGGCACGATGTACATGACCGGCGGTGACTCGGTCGTGTCGGTTGCGATCAGCGTCAACGCAGACGACGGCGCGGGGTTTGGCGTCGATCACGTCAGCCTGCGCGTCGACGGCAACGATCTCGCCAACTCCGACGACGCGAGCCCGCCCTACGAGTGGACCTTGGAATTTCCCAAGGGCAGCTGGGAGATCGAGGCCGTGGCCGTCGACTTCTCGCAGAACATGGCGGTCTCGAACGCGGTTGCGATCGGCGTTGACCAAGAGCCAGACGATCCGCCGCCGCCCTCCACCACCGACGAAGGTGACGGCGGGGGCGAAGGCGACGAGGACAGCGGCGGCGACGAGACCGGGGGTGACGATGGGTTTGACAGCGGGGGCAGCGGGTTGCCGCCAGGCTTTGGTCTGGACGAGCTCAACGGCGGCTGCGCCTGCTCGAGCAACGCTGGCGGAGCGGGCGGGGCCGGTGGGGCGGGTGCGTTGGGCTTGTTTGGCCTGCTCGCGCTCGTGCGACGTCGCCGGCCGCGAGCCCACTGACCCGACTGTCGAGGTGACGGTCAGCCACTGTCGTCGGCAGTGAGGGCTCACCAAACACCTCGCTAGCACCGCTCTGAGGGCGTTTCGAGCCTGGCACGGTACGTGCTCAATGGCCGGGCATCATGTCGCTCCGTCCCGTCCATCTCGTCTCCGCTCTCGCCCTCTCCACCGCCGCGCTCGTGACCACGCCGGCCCTGGCCAACGCCCCGACCGACGTCGTCCATATCAGCGGCATGGCCTACGGCGCCGACGGAGCCTACGTCCACACCGGCGACTTCTACAGCGACATGCCGGTCTACACCCTCGATCACAACGGGACGATCTGGTCGCTGTACCAGCGCAACAACGGTCGATGGTATGTCGACTTCAACGAGGTCAGCGACGACTACGACGGCACCATCGCGATTGGGCCAGCGGCCGACCTACCGTGGCTGGCCGCGTGGGACCAGGCTGACGACGTCGCCTCGCCGGTCGACTCGGTCGTGCTGGGCGGCGCCCCCTACACCAGCCAGACAACCGGCGTCTATACCTTCACTGGCGCCACCCACAACGGCAAGCCGGTGTTCGAGCACCAAGGCGGCGGCAGGACCTGGTCGCTCTATCAGCGCAGCAACGGCCGCTGGTGTCTCGACTTCAACGACGTCAGCGATGACCACGACGGCACCGTGGCGCTCGGCCCCCTCGCCGACATGCCCTACGAGGGCGTGTGGGACAACGCCAACATGGCGGTCTCCTCGACCGCTGCGATCGAGATCTCGGGCGCGCCCTACACCTCGCTCACGACCGGCACCTACACCTTTGACGGGCAGACCATCTACAACAACGCGCCAGTGTTTCAGCGCCAGTCGGGAAACTACACCCTCTCGGTCTACAAGCGCAGCGGCACCGGTCGCTGGTACCTCGACTTCGACGACGTCGACGAGCAATGGGCCGGCACGATCGGAGTCGGGGCGATCGAGGACGCGCCCACGCGCGGGGAGTGGGACAACGCCAACATGTTGGTCGTCGACTCGGCGACCACGCTGCTGCCCCAGCGCGGGCGCTACGACTTTGGCACCTTCGCCGGCGGCAGCGACTGCCGCGAGATCGAGTTTGCGGTCCCGTTTGACGGAGACGACGTCCGCATGCAGGTGTCGATCGACCACGCCAACGGACCCGGGGTTCACGACGCCGCGACGCTGTGGGTCGAGGCCGTCGATCGCTACGGCGCCCGGGTGTGTGCCCGCGAGACCTCGAACTTCGACCTGGCCCACGACGCGAACCTGTCGGTCTCGTATCTGGCGTACCGACGCGGCGCGGTGATCGACGGCGACACCGGCCGCTTCGAAGACACCGACGGCTTCACCGGGACCGGCAACCACTGCAACACGGTGTCGTTTCATCAGACCTTCGCGGTTCCGCCGATCGTCCAAGCCACGATCACCCACCCCAACAACTACGGCGCCGACAACGACGCGATGAGCGTGTGGCTCGAAGAGGTTGGGACCAGCGACTTCAAGGTCTGCGTGCGCGAGACCTCGGACATGAGCGCCGACCACGGGGCCTACGCGATCGACTGGCTTGCCCACGAGCCGGGCGCGTGGCCGTTCTATGGCGCCGACGAGTCCGGCGTTGACGACGTCCCCGCGTTCGAAGGGACCACCTGCTTCGACTACCTGTTTGACGCGACCTACACCGACGTCCCGCAGGTGTTCGTCACCGCCGATCACCGCGACGATGGCGCGAACCATGACGCCGTCACGGTCTGGCTCGAGGCGCTCGACACCGTGGGCTTCACCGCCTGCGTCCGCGAGCTCGCCAGCGCAGGCAACCCCGGCAGCAACGCGGGCGGTGCCCACAACGACCAGCTTCAGCTAGCCTGGACCGCCGTCGGAAACCGCTGAGCTTCCGCGCTCGCGTCCCCACCCACACAGGGGAGCCCCGATGGCCCAGCCATCGGGGCTCGTTTGCGTTGTCGGTCCGCTAGTGCCGCACACCTAGGGTGTGCGGCTCTAGTTCGCAAACAGCGACGGCGCGACCAACCACACGAGCCCCGTGGTGATCAACTGCGTCGTCACATACACCAGGAGCACCCGCGGGATCGTCGTCCACCAGCGCGTCTCGCAGACGCCGACGACCATCCAGCTCAGGTACGCGACCGGCAGCACGCCAGTCAAGAGTTGCCCACCAACGCCAAGCTCGCCCAGCAGCGGCTTGAGCAACCCAGTCAGCAGCGCCACGTGGCCAAAGCCAAACAGTATGATCACATAGTGCTCAATCCAGCGCAGCTTGCGGGTCGCGTGCATGAACAGCGGCAGCATCAACGCGGCCACCAGCGGCATCGCCACGAAGTTGAGCGCCTGCCCCCACCGCATCTGAAACGCCGTCCACCTGGCGACATAGGCGTCGGCCGGCTGACCATGCAGGTACAACAGCAGCTGCGAGCACAAGTACGCGAACGCGAAGGTGGCCAGCGCGTACTTGAAGGGGTTGATGTAGTGGATGCGCCGGCCCTCGATGTAGTCGCGGCAGACATTGCCGGGCGTGACCGTGAGATCGCCGATCGTCCGCAGCGCGCGCGTGTCGAGGTTGATGAGCCCCTCGAGCGCGTCCTCGGCCAGGAGCGCTAGATCGAGCCGATCGTGGGCGTGCGACTCGCCGCACGCCGAGCAAAACCGACCGTACAGCGGCGCATTGCAGCTGCGACATCGGGCGGTCGCGTCCGCTTCGCCCTCGCGCTCACCCTCTGACACCCGCGCAGGATACCAGCCCCGGCGCGGAGCCGGGCGAAGGCCGAGTACCATGCCAACATGCGCCGCAGCCTGCTGCTCCTGATCTCGTGTCTGACCCTCGCCTGCGACGTCGCGGCGCCGGGCAGCTTCCCGCCCGAGGACCCCGAGCTCGCCGCCAACAACGAAGCGGCCGGCGATCCCTACGCTGGCCGGTTTCCGTTCGACCGAGCGGTCGCCGGGCTGCCCGATACGGGCCGCCTCTACGCGACGATCGTCACCGACGAGGGCGAGCTTCGCTGCACGCTGCTGCCCGACATCGCGCCGCTGGCCGTCGCCAACTTCGTCGGGCTCGCCCGCGGTCTGCGTCCGTTCTTGGATCCGCAGTCTGGAGCCTGGACCACCCGCCCCTACTACGACGGGCTGACCTTTCACCGCGCGGTCGAGCGCCAGTTCGTGCAGGGCGGCCGGCTGGGCGAGGACAAGTGGATCGGGTTCTTGCTGCAAGACGAGCGCTCGGTTGGCACGGCCTTCGACAAGCCCGGCGTGCTCGCGCTCGCCAACCAGGGCGCCCCAAACACCAGCGCGGGCGAGTTCTTCGTGACCACGGAGATCCTGCGCAACCTCGACGGTCAGTACACGATCATTGGCCGCTGCGAGCCAACCTTCGTGGCCCGCGCGCTCGCGGAGCGCACCCACGCGGGCGAGCGCCCCGTGATTGAGACCGTTCGCATCACCCGAGAGTGATCGCGCCGCCAAACACCAGCGTGAGCTGCTCGTGCATCTGAGGCGAGGCCGCCAGCACGCTGGCCCCCGTGTGCGGGTCGTCTTGTGCGCGCAACCCCGTGACCACGCCGCCAGCCTCTTCGACCAACAGGTTGCCGGCCGCGACGTCCCAAGGGCTGAGGCCCTGCTCCCAGAACCCGTCAAATCGACCCGCGGCGACCCAGGCGAGATCCAGCGCGGCGGACCCAAACCGACGCAAGCCGCCAACGCGATCGCGGACCGCGACCAGCTGCAAGAGGAACTGCTCGTGATGGCGGCTACCCCGGTGCGGGATCCCAGTGGCCAACACGACCTGCTCCCATCGACAGCGGGCCGAGACGTGGATCGGTGCGCCGTTCAAGCTTGCGCCGGCGCCACGCAAGGCGGCGAAGCGGTCACCCGTGAGCGGCTGATAGACCATCCCCGCGACGGTCCGCCCGGCCTCGCGCAGCGCGATCGAGACCGCAAAGTGGGGGATCCCGGACAAGAAGTTGGTGGTGCCGTCCAGCGGATCGACGACCCACTCGAGCGCGGATGTGCCCTGGTGATACTCGGACTCCTCGCCGCGGTAGGCCGCGTCGGGGTACGCCCCCAGCAACACCGCCCGGATCGCGGCCTCGGCCTCGAGGTCGGCCCGCGACACGAAGTCCGCCGGCCCCTTCGACGTGACCTCGAGCGGGTCGCGGGCGTGGAAGTACTTGACGAGCACGTCCCCGCCCGCGCGCGCGGCCTCCTCGATCACCCCGAGTGTGTCCCCTGTCGCCATGCCCCGCCCATGGTACACCCGGCTTCGCTTGGTGCCCGCGCCAAGCGAGGTACCTCGTGACGTTCACGACCCTGACCTTCTTGCTGTTCCTGGCGGTCGTGTTTGCCGGGTATTGGAGCGTGCGCGGGCGCGTCGGGCAGAACTGGGTGCTGCTGGTCGCCAGCTACGTCTTCTATGGCTGGTGGGACTTCCGTTTTTGCGCGCTGATCCTGGCCTCGAGCCTGGTCGATTTTGCGATCGCCCGGGCCCTCGTCCGTCGGCGCGACGGGCCCCGCGCCGCACAAAAGGCCCTGGTCGCGCTGAGCTGCACCCTGAACCTCGGGGTGCTCGCGCTGTTCAAGTACTACGGGTTCTTCGTCGACAGCTTCGCGGCCGGGTTGGCCAGCCTGGGGTTGGCGCCAAGCCTGCCAACGCTGCACCTGGTCCTGCCAGTTGGCATCAGCTTCTATACATTCCAGACCCTCTCCTACACGATCGATGTCTACCGCGACCAAGCCGACGCGCGGTCGGGGGACGCGTCCCCTGGTCTCGCTTCTGGCAGCTTGCTGGACTACCTGACCTACGTCGCCCTGTTTCCCCAGCTCGTCGCTGGACCGATCGAGCGCGCGCGTCGGCTGCTCCCGCAGCTGCAGCGCGCCCGCAGCTTCGACGAGGACCAGGCCCGCGACGGCGCCAAGCTGATGTTGTGGGGGTTCGCCAAGAAGATCATCTTGGCCGACCACCTCGGCGAGTTCGTCGAGCAGGTCTACGGCGGCGGCATCGTGCACGCGTCGGGGCCAGTGCTCGCGGTTGCGACGATCTGCTTCGCGTTTCAGATCTACTGCGACTTCTCGGCCTACTCGGACATCGCGATTGGCTGCGCCAAGCTCTTGGGTCTGAGCCTGGTCCGCAACTTCGCGTACCCCTACTTTAGCCAGTCGGTCGACGAATTCTGGCGACGCTGGCACATCTCGCTGTCGACGTGGTTTCGCGACTACGTGTATGTGCCGCTGGGCGGCAGTCACCACGGGCCCGCGCGACTGTGGTTGGCGTTGATGCTGACCTTCACGCTCAGCGGGCTGTGGCACGGGGCCAGCTGGACCTTCGTGATCTGGGGCGCCGTCAATGGGGTCTTGGTCGGGCTCGCCGCGCGGCTGCGACCCGCGTCCTCGCCCCGGCTGGGCCCGTCCGACCTCCCGCCCCCGCTGCGGGGGTTCTCGGGGCTGCGCGCGCTCGCTCGCATGCTCGCGACCTTCACGGTGATCTGTCTGACCTGGGTGTTGTTTCGCGCCGAAGATCTGCCCCAGGCGATGGGCATCTTCTCGCGGATGCTCACCGACATCCCGCGCCCGGCCGCCTGGACCGAGCTGGTTCACCACCGCGAATTCCTGGCTGCGTTCGGCCCGTTGGTGGTGATGCTGGTGACCGTGGAGTGGCTGACCCGCGACCGCGAGCACCCGCTCGGGCTCCCAGGCTGGCCACGGCCGCTGCGCTGGGCGCTGTACACTGGGCTTTGTTGGCTGACGATCTACCTGATGCCCGACGACCCGGGCGCGTTCATCTATTTTCAGTTCTGACCGGGCTTCAATTCCGACCGGGCTCCCCCATCCGATCATGCGACGCTTCGTCACCCACGCGCTGATCTTCGCCCTGATCCAGGCGCTGATCCTGGTCGTGATCTGGCGAACCTGCCCAGACGACCCCAACCACTACATGGCGGCGACGATCGACAAGCACGCCCGCCTGCGCGCCGCCGCGACGCCGCGCGTCATCTTCGTGGGCGGATCGAGCGTGGGGTTTAGCGTCGACTCGCGCGCGTTCGAGCCGCTCGGGCTCGAGCCGGTCAACATGGGGCTCAACGACGGGCTGGGTCTGCCCTTCATGCTCGCCGAGGTCGCCGGGCAGCTCCGTGCGGGTGACGTCGTGATCGTGGCCCCCGAGACGCACCTGTACTGGACGGGCTCGCAGGACGACGCGCTGTGGGCGGTCATGCAGCAACGACCCGCGAACGTGGCCTGCCTCGCGGCCGCCGGCCCGCGCGAGCTCGCGAACTTGTCGGATCAGGGGCTGCACTTTCTGGCCCGCAAGCTGCGCTGCGCTGCCCATCAGATCACCACAAACCGAGAGCTGCCCACGATCTACCAGCGCGACAGCTTCGATGCACACGGTGACTTCGCGGCCCACCGCGAGCTGGCGCCCAAGCGCGAGCAGCCGATTGATCAGCCGTGGCCAGACCCGAAGGCGCTCTCGTTCGACCGCTCGATCTCGGCGCTGGCACAATTCGCCCGCCGCTGCGAACGTGCTGGAGCCCGCTGCTTCATGGCGTGGTGCCCAACGCGACGACACCAGCTCCAGCGCGAAGCTGCAGTATTTGCCGCGATCGAGGCTAGGCTGGACGCCGAAGTCAACATGCCCATGCTCGAGCGCCCGAGCGAGATCGGCTTCGCCGAGCCGGACTTCTTCGATCGGGGACCGCACTTGAGCGGTGACGCAGCGGCGGCCCGCTCCGCTCGTCTGGCCTCCGCCTTGTCGATGGCGCTTGGTGACGACTCGCCGCAGTCACGAACAGCGTACTGACAGCGCTTGGTCCGCTGAGACACGGGAATTACGCTGACTGAGCGCGTCGAGGTTGCACGAGCTGCAGTCGCGCACATGCTCATGGTCTATAATGAGCGTGATGCTGCGTGGATTGAAACCGTCTCGTCTCGTTGGGTCGCTCTCGCTCGCGTTGCTGACCACGGCCTGCGGCGGGCGTGCTGGTGGTGGCGACGACGGGCCGGGGATCGACGACGGCATCGACGACGGCATCGCGTCCAACAGCGACGGCACGACCACGACCACGACCACGACCACCGACACGGGCCCCAAATTCGACATGGACGAGCACGACGCCATGGGGATGGCGGGCGACTGCGGTGATGGGGGCGGCGGCGGCATGATGGGGGGCGGGATGTACAGCTACATCTGGATCTCCAATTCGCCCGAGGGCACGGTCTCGAAGATCAACACCAAGACGACGATCGAAGAGGCCCGCTACGCCGTCGGGCCCGGCCTCACCGATCCCTCGCGCACGTCGGTCAACCTGTTCGGCGACGCGGTCGTCGTCGATCGCAACGGCGGCATCACCAAGATCGCGGTGCTGGAAGACCGCTGCGTGGAGTCCAATGGGCAGCCGGGCATCCAGACCTCGACCGGCCCCAACAACGTGCTGCCGTGGGGCCAAGACGAGTGCGTGCTGTGGCGGACCGAGCTCGCGGTCCTCGACTACACGATCGGCGCGCGGCCGGTCGCGTGGGAGGGCGGCCTCGCCGACGGCTGCCCCGATCCAAACCCGCGCGTCTGGGTTGGCTGGTACGACGGCGCCAACGGCCACTTTCGTCGGCTCGACGGCTCGACCGGCGCGGTGCTCGATGTCGTGGGTCCGGTGCCCTGGTCGGGCCTGAGCTTTGGCCCCTACGGCGGCGCAACCGACAAAGACGGCAACTTCTGGGTCAGCGGCTGGCAGGCGGGCCCGCTGATCCGCATCAACGCCAATGACCTGAGCGTCCAGACCTTCCCGATCCCCGCCACGATCACCGCGCAGCAGTGGAACTACGGCATGGCGCTCGACAAGAACGGCGACGCGTGGATCGCCAGCGCCTACAGCGTCTATCACTTCCACGCCAACAACTCGACCTGGTCCGAGCTCCCGATCCCCGGCGCGTTCAGCCTGCGTGGGCTGATGGTCGACAAGGACGGCACCGCGTGGATCGCCACCAACGATCCGCCCGGCTTGGCCGCGGTCGACACGGAAACCGAGACCGTGCTCGCGCCCTCGATTGCGATTCCCGGCTCGGTCCAGCCGGTCGGCGTGTCGATCGACGTTGACGGCTATGTGTGGGTCGTCGATCAGTCGGCCGACGCGGCGTTCAAGATCGACGGCGACACCTACCAGCTCGCGGGCACCACGACTGGCCTCAACCAGCCCTACACCTACTCCGACATGACCGGCGCCGGGCTGGACTTGGTCACCTTCCCGCCGCCGGAGTGAGTCGGTCAGTCAGTCGCTGCAGCCGGTCTAGCGATGCCGCTTGGCCCAGCGCGAAAACTCGAACACCAGCTCATGCCGCTCGCGCTGCGCGGGGGTCTGACAGGTCCACGTTGGATCCCCCGGATCTGGCTGCGGCAGCTCGACGCGCCTGACCGTCGCTGCGAACCCGGCCTCCTCGAACAGCTCAATCACGCCTTCGGCCGTCGCCTCGCAGGCGCAGTCCATGTGGTGGATCAGGCGTCCGTCCGGCGCGAGCGTCCGCAGCAGCTCGCGCAAGTAGACGACGTCGTCGGCCCGCGCGAACCTGCCGTCAAAGCACAGCGAGTCGATCATGAGCATGCGCTGAAGCGACCCGTCGGGGACCTCGCGCAGCCCCGTGTCTCGCTCGTCGGCGCAGGCGCGGACCTCGATCCGAGCGCGCTCGGGGTTGGCTCGCGCGGCCAGCTCGCGCAGCGCGGCCACGGCCTCGGGATCGATGTCGGTCGCGTACACCACCCCCGTGGGCCCAAGCGCGAGCGCGGCGCGATCGACGAACCATCCCCGACTCGCGCCGATCTCCGCGATGCTCATGCCCGGCCCGAGCTGGGCGTGCTCGAGCAGGCGCTCACGAGCTCGCTCGATCATCGCGGCGTGATCGCGCGCGCCCTCGCTGCCCAAGGCCGGCGGCCGTCGAGGCCCACGAAGCTCCGCGCCGTGCTCCTCCGTTGGCGCTTCGCTGCCCGCGACCTCGTGTGAGGCCTCGTGAGAGCCCTCGCCCGCGCCCCAGCCCCGACCCCGCTCGCAAGCGACGGCGCCCCCCAGGACAGACGTCCACACGACCACGCGGAACGCGGCGCGATGCATGGCCAAGTCATAGCCGAACTATTGCAGCGCGGGGGCACAATTCACTGCGGCACCAGCACCATGCTGGTCCGGGCCGGCAGGTCCACGCCCGGCCCCGCGACGTTCTGCCCGGTCAGCAGATCCTGGTAGCTCCCGCCCGGCAGCCCGCTCGCGCTGCGCTGGCCGTCGGCCCGGTTGACCGCCACATACACGCTGTCCGAGCCGAAGCTCATCTCGTACACGAAGGTGTCCGCGTCGGCGCTGAGGGTGGTTCGATCCCCGCGGCGCAGCGGCGTCTGCTCGGCCCGGATCGCGTTGAGGGTCATGACGTGATCCAAGAGCAGCTCCTGCCCCGCGGAGTAGCCGTCCCACTGCATGAAGCGCCGGTTGTCCGGGTCGCCCGCGCCAGCCATGCCGATCTCATCACCATAGTAGATCAGCGGCGCGCCAGGGGTTGTCAGCAGGATCGTGAAGCCCAACGCCACCCGCTCGAAGGGCGCGAGGTTGCCGGGCAATGGAATGTTGGACCAGGCCAGGTCCTTGCCGTCGGTCCACTCGCTGTTCCACACCGGCTGATCTTCTGCGAGGTGGATCACCCGCGGGATGTCATGGTTGCCAATGAAGGTGCTCATGATCCCAGCCCCGTAGTAGTCGTCGTTGCTGTCCATGAACGCAGCAAAGTCCGACATCGAGCCGTTGCGCATGAGCAGCTTGTTGGCCAGCTCCATGCGCAGCGGAAAGTCAAACTGCCCGTCGAGCATCGATGAATTGACGTAGTAGGCGATCAGGTCACGATCCCCGGTGAAGGTCTCGCCGACCATGTAAAAGTGCTCACCGGTGTTTGGCTCGACCTCGCTCTTCACCCGGGCGCGCAGATCCAGCAGCCACTGATCTTCGATGTGCTTGACCGCGTCGAGCCGAAAGCCGTCGACCCCGGTGTCTGCGATCCACTGCATCGCGTTGCCAACCGAGTAGTCGCGCGCGCCAGCGTTGGTGAAGTTGAAGTCGGGCAGGTAGGGCGTGAACCAGCAGCGCCGCCCGTCGGCGCCGTCCCAGCCACAGCCGCCTCCGCACACGCAGTCGCCGCCTTGGCCGTTGTCGTTGGGCCAGAACCACCCGGGGTTCTGGGCGTAGATCGGCGCGCTCGAGTGGACATGGTTCATGGCATAGTCGAACAGCACCTTGATGTCGTGCGCGTGGGCGAGGTCGACGAGCGCCTGCAGCTCGGCCAGGGTGCCAAAGTGCTCTTCGGTCTGGTCGAGGTTCTGCGGCCAGTAGCCATGATAGGCCGAGTACTGGTGGCCATCGGTCCCGGCCCCGCTCGCTTGGGTGTTGTCCATGGGGACCGACAGCCACAGCACGTTGACGCCAAGATCGTTGAAGTAGCCTTCCTCGAGCTTCTGCGAGACCCCTGCCCAGTCCCCGCCCTGCCAGTCGGCCGGGCCCTCGACGCCGATCGGGCCGTCGTTGCTCATGTCGCCGTTGAAGAAGCGATCGACAAATACGAAATAGATGACAGCGTCGCGCCAATCAAAGTCGCCGATGTTGTCGGACTCGCAGTCCCATTCTTCACACGTGGCGGCGTCGAGCACGGAGTTGAAGCCGCCAAACCCGTCGTCGACTTGATTGGGGTTGTTGGGATCTGGGATGTAGCCCTGCCCGCCGTTGACCCGAAATTTGTACTCGACCGGCGTATCCCAGGGCACGCCGGTGATCACCCGCCAGGTCCCGGCGTCGAGGCTCATCGACGCGCCCGCGGTCCAGCCATCCGAAGCGAAGTCGCCGATCACCTCGACGCTCGAGTAGCCCATGTCCGCCAGGATGAACTCGTGGGGGCAGCGCTTGTCAGCGTCGTCGCACTCGGGCGGGCCGTCGTCGCCGTCGCCGTCGCCCGTGTCGGGCTCGCCGGTCGTCGTTGACGTGCTGCCGCTCCAGTCGCTGCCGTCGTCGGGGTTGTAGGTCTCGCCGGGCGGTGGATCGCCGTAGTCGTCTTCGGACTGGAACTGATCGATCGCGCAAGCCGGGAGCACCAGCAGCAGCGGGGTGAGAGCCAAAGTCAGGTGAGTACGCAAAGTGGTCGTCCTTGGGAGCGAGTCATCCCCACACCGAGCGCCAGAGTACCGCGTGCGCGCGCGGCC
Source organism: Enhygromyxa salina (assembly GCF_000737335.2). GTDB lineage: Bacteria > Myxococcota_A > Polyangia > Nannocystales > Nannocystaceae > Plesiocystis > Plesiocystis salina_C. The sequence goes on from NZ_JMCC02000115.1 coordinate 27,287, forward strand.
GTAGATCGAAGACCCGTAAAATCGAGCGAGCTGCGGACAATTCGCACAATTCACGACGCGGCGCAGGCGTGACCAACCCGAGGGTTCGAGATCACGGTGAGCAAGGATCCCCCACAGGCAGCAACACCATCGCGGAGCGAGGACCCAGCACGAGCTCGGCACCCGCACCGAGCTCGTGGGTGCCGCCGCCGAGCGCATCCACAAAGGTGCCGCTGAGGATGTCGGTCCCAGGCAGCGGGATCGCCTGCGGCTCGTCAGCCCGCGAGATCAGCACCACCGCGACGCCCCCATCTTCAGCCAGGCGCGCGTACGCGTAGCTGCTCTGGCCCACGTGCAGAGTCTGGCGGTGGGGGGAGCGCAGCGCTGGGGCGCAACGTCGCAGCTGGCCAAGCGTCCGCGCGCGCTCGAGCAGCGCCGCGCGGGCCGGTGGCAGGGACGAGAGCGCGGGCATCACTCGGCGGTTGTCGGGGTCGTCACCGCCAGCTAGCGCGAGCTCGTCGCCGTAGTAGATCACCGGCATGCCTGGCAACGTCAGCTGCAGGGTCAGGGCCAACGCCACCCGATCCAGCGCGCGGGCCTCATCGTCGTTCACGCCGTCGGGCTGCGAGGCTGGCTGGTCCCACGGGTCGCCGTGGGCGTCGCCGATGATCGTCGAGACGAAGCGCTCGACGTCATGGTTGCCAAGCATGCGAGCGAGCACCGCCCCCGACCCCAGCTGCGCGTCGATGTGACCGAGCAGCGCGTCGAGGGTCGTGAACCCAGCGCTGTCGGTTGCGAGCACGTCCCGCAGCGCCCACATCAGGGGAAAGTCGAACACGCTGTCGAGCCCGCCCGGGCCAAGGTAGTGGCGCAGGCCGGCCACGCCGGGCGTGCCCGAGCCGGTGAACACCTCGCCGAGCACCAGGCGGTCGATGCCCGGCGCAGTGTGGTTGTGGACCGCGTGCACGATCCGACGCGAGGCCGCGCGCGGCATCATCGGGACCGCGTCGACGCGCACGCCGTCGACCTCGAAGGAGTCGAGCCACCACAGCAGCTCGGCGACCGCGAAGTTCATCGCGTCGCCGTTCTCCAGGCGCAGATCCGGCAGATAGGGCGCAAACCAACAGTCCTGCATGTTGGTCGCCCACGGGCAGCTCGGGGTCCCGCACACGCACTCGCTTGGGTGCTCGTTGAACCACCCGTTCGCGCGCTGCGCTGCGACGATCTCGTGGGTCTCGTAGACATGGTTGGGGACCACGTCCAGGATCACCGCGATCCCCCGCGCGTGGGCCACGTCGATCAGCGAACGAAGCGCTTGCTCGCCGCCGATCCGGGGCTCGACCGCGCGCGAGTCTGCCACCCAGTAGCCGTGATACCCCTCGTAGAGCCGCCCGTCGGTGCCCAGGCGCGGCTCGAGCGGATTTTCGTAGACGGGAGACAGCCACAGCGCGCTCACGCCCAGCGCCTCGAAGTAGCCGCTCTCGAGCGCCGCTTGGACCCCGCCAAGCGTCCCACCTGCGCGCGCGCCTGGGCTTGGAGGGGCGGCGAGTGGGAGGCCATCGTCGGCGAAGAAGCGATCGGTCACCACCTGATAGATGATCGCGTCGGCCCAGCTGGGCGCGATCGGATCCACGAACACCGAGACCCGAGCCTGCGCGGCGCGACCCGCCAGATCCTTGGCGTGCAGCTCGAAGCCGTGGCGGCCACGGGCGAGCGGTGGGCTGGAGAGATCGATCGTGCCGTCCTCGGGCGCGGCCGCGTCGACCTGAAGATCCGCCTGAACGCTGCCTGGGTCGAGCTGGGCGCTCGCCTGTACCGCCAAGAACAACGCCGAGATCGTCAACCCCGCGGCGTCAACCCGGACCTGGTCGGGCAGCACCTGCAGGGCCGGTACGCCGCAATCGTCGACCTCGAGCCGCGAGACCTCGCGCCCATCGCTTGCGCGAAAGCTCGTCAGCGGGTTGTGCTCGTCGAGCTGCGCGGAGCCGCCATCGACGACCAGGTAGCCGTACTCGCCGGGCGGCAGATCCAGACCGAGCACCCGCCAGCCGTCTTCGCGCTCGAGCATCGACGCGCCTGGGCTGGCCCAGTCGTCCCAGCTCCCCACGATCTGCACGCTCGCGCTGGGATGGCTGGGCCAGGCCCACACCACCGAAGTGCAGTCGCGGACCGGCGGACCGTCGGGTGCCTCGTCATGCGTACAGCTGCCGACCAGCAGCGCCAACGAGCAGGCGCGTAGGCCACGACGCACGCGCTCGCCAGTCGTCGCCACCGAGCAACTGTACTACCCGACGCGGGCGATGTCTGAGGTATGGTGCCGGCGGTGACGACCCCCGGGCTTCGAGGCGAACTCATGCAGCTCAGCCAGATGTCTTCGGCTTGGGCGAAGCTTCTGGCTCGCTCGCTCGGGGCCTTCGTGGGCCGCGAGTTCGTGCTGAGCGGCTCGATCACGGGGCTGATGCTGTTGGCGCCCGCGAGCGCGTGGGCGGCTCCGCCCGAGGACACCGGTTCACCCCCGGCAGCGACCCAGCCGCCCGCGCCCAGCGAGCCCGTACTCGACGAACCGGGGGGCGTCACGATCGACGCCGAGCAGCTGCGCCGCATGCAGCAGCGACTCGATGCGCTCGAGTCCGAGGTCGAGCAGCTCCGCGGCGAGCTCGATGCCCGCGAGTCGCAGCCGCTCCCGCAGCCCGAGCCCGCGCCCGAGCCC
>NZ_JMCC02000116.1 GCF_000737335.2 Enhygromyxa salina
GCTACTCCGACCAACGCATCTCGTCGCCAGACCACCGTTTGGATGTCCTCTACGCGTGGTAGCGAAGCATGTGGAAGCGTGGCGGTGGGATCAGGGCCACGAGCCGCGCGATGAAGTCGAGCTGTTCGAGGACCACCGCATGTGTGCCGTCTTTCCAAGCGCGCTTGAATTTGTACAACAGACGGCGGACGGGGAGGGGGGGGGGCCGCGGCATCGTCACCAATTCACGAATGGAAGGATAATATCGTCCGAGTGGCCAAAGATCTCTTCTGCCAGCTGGACCGCCATCAAGTCGAGCGATTTTGACTGCGAACCGTTCCTATTTACCGCGCAATTGGCGATCTCATGCAAGCGCTACTCGCTTGCATTGCTCTGCCGCAACCCAGTTAATATTATCTCCCATTGTGCCGCGGAGGGTGTGATGCGACCTGCGTCCCGGTCGCTGGCCATGGCCAGGACCCGAGGATCATCGGCTCGCCGCTGCTCAGCTTCATCGTCGGCGATCAGCAGATCGACAGCATCCCAGCCGTGTACATCGCGGAGGAATTGTTGGGCGAATTCCGCCGCATCGTCGAGCGCCCAAATCGCATAATAGGCGCGGCATCCGTCGGCTGGATGATCACACGGGAGGCCGAGACCGTGGCCTTGCGCGTGCCTCAGCACTTGCGCAGCTTCGGCCCGCGCAGACCCATCGCACGCGAGCTCTGGCAGCAGTACGTCATAGCCGGCGTTTACTAACGGCGCGACAACGTGCTCAAATGCCGTCATGTCGGCCTTCGATCCGTGAAAGAGCAAAACCAGTCCGCGTTTGTGGGCTACTAGGTTGCTTGTGTGCGCGCGCAGGTAATGAACGCACTTGCCCTGCGCCAGCACGGTGTGTCCGGGTTTCACGGCTCCCACGTCGAGCCCCGAGAAGCTCATCGAGGCACCGCTCCAGTCCAAAAACGAAAAAGCGGGACAGGGGCGCTCGGGCTTCGAAGTCGCGGGAGGCTTTTCGACACAGGCCGGGCTCAGCACCGCCACGAGCGCTGCGCTCGCCACACACGAGGTCGTTCGGCGCAATGCCGCAGGTGTGGACGTGCTCGGGCTTTGGAGATGGCTCGCCATGGTCGCCGATGCATTATATCGTGTCCTGATGTCAAGCTGCAAACAATGATCCCTCGCGGACCGGCTCGCTCCGACGCGCGGTGGTTCATTCCGCCCGGCTGCGGCGGCGAGTCAGGTCCGGATCTCCCCAATTCCCGTCAACAGCAACCGTTCTCGCACAACATCTTACGTACCCGGAGTGCCGTATACCCTCGGCCGTGTCGGGCGATCTCGATCGCTACTCCCTGCCCGGGGCGCGCACAAGGCCGCAAACGGGACACTGGCGTTCCACGATCCATGAGGATATTGATCTCGATTTTGCGTGGATTGCGTCCCGCGGGCGTCAACGCGCGGGGTTGGGGTCGTGGATCGACACGTGCGCGCTACTTGCATCCTCGTCGCGGCTCGGCCGAAGCCACGGATACTGAAGGCCCAAGTGGCGATGCAGAGCAATGATGCCTGGCAGAAAGGTCGCCGCGCGGACGTCCGGCCCGAGGACCACATCGACGCGTCCGGTCGTAGGCACTTTTGCCGCGAGGCTGGCATCATAGCTCGCCCAGAGCCGAACTTCGCCGGCACTCATACCTGGCGATCGCAACTCGAAGCCACGCTCGTCCATGAAAACGGTCAACACGGGCTCCGGCTCTCGTTCACGCACGTGTTTGTCGCGGCGCCCGACCTCGACCGCAGCGACGATCGGTAAGCCTGTCGTCGTGCGCTCGAGCGAAGCGAGATAGACGGGGCTGCATCCGTAATGTCGGGCTTCACAATATTCGAACAGCCACGCCAGATCTCGGCCGCGGGCCTCTGGTCCGAGCGAGATCGATTCCACGCCGCTGCCCGGGTAGAGCTCGCTGACGATGTCCGCGCCGAGTCGTCCTTCCTCATCGAGTTGCCAGACTGTGGGCCCACCGTCATAGCGGTAGGTCCGGGTCAACGTGCCGCGACGAAGCACGTACCGATCGTTAGTGCGTGTTTCGGCGTCGTGGGCCAGCAGCAGCAGTCTCGCCGTGCGTCGAGCGACGTCGGGATCGACGCTGGCCTCGATCAGCTCATCGACCGCGTGCCAGAACCGAGCGCCCTGAGGTTCAACGGCATTCAATTCATGATTGTGGAGTAGGCCATAGCGGGCAAAATTACACTGACGGTATTGCTGGTTGAAGAAGGTGTGCCAATTGCCGTCATCGGACTCGTCGTGGTTGAACACATCGATGCCGGGGCAGATCGTCCGCTCACTCTCGTTAAGTGCGGCGGGGTCATATTCGGGTTTGTACAGGAGATCCTCGATGCGTGGGGTGTTGCAAGTTCCAAGAAGAATCGGGGCAATCTCCCACTTGACCTCCTGTAATCCCTGATTGGTTGTCGCGCGTCGCTCCCAGTCGTCGAGCTGGGCAGCGAGTTCTCCCGCGGGACACTTCGGAGGACGAGCGATGTGATGTTCGACGCCGACTAGCGCCACGGTGAGCACGGTCAGCACGGCGACTGTGTTGCTACGGCCTCGGCGCACGCGATTCCCCGCTGCGAGGTTCACGGTGGCGCTGGCCGTCCCGCCGCGAGCTCGCTCGTGTCTCGGTTGGAGTCTCGGCCCCGGCCGTCTCACCGCGGAGCCCAAGCGTGAGCCGCGAACGGATCGACAGAGCGGAGTTCGAGTGCATCGTCGTGATTGTAAGACGGCAATCTCGGTCGCGCCAGCCGCAGCCGAAGTTCTGCTGCTCTGCCGCGCGACCGGCCCTGAGCCCGGCCGGGCGAACAGCTGGACCGTGTGCGATCTTGGTCGCCACACGTGAAATGACGGCGCCCTGTAGAGATGTACTTGCACGCAGACGAGAATCTCGGCTGCACAAAGCTCGCAGTTCACCGCCGTGGAGGGTGTCCCCTCGCGCTGGTCAAGGTCGTCATCTGTGATTTGGTCCTGGCGACGGGAGTGGTCCTCGCCGCCGTCTTCGTGTTGGGGGCGCGATGACTCGCATGACTCGCTGGACTCGTGTGACGGGGGGGATGCTCGGGGCCGCGTCGGTCCTGATCCTGGCGCTCGCGTGGCTCGGTGAAGATCCGATCGTCGCTTGTGTCGGCCTGGCTCTCGCCCTGCTCGGCGTCGCGTTCTCGACGGTCCGCTCGGGATCGAGCCCGAGCGTCGTACGGCTCCTCATCGCCCGGTCGGTCGTCAATGTCGCCTTGGCGGCGTTGCTGCTGATGTACGCGGCCTGGCTGTGATGCCGCCCGCGGTTCGGGCCGACACCCCCCTGGGTCATTCGTCGGGCGCCGACATCCGCGGCCGGGGCAGGAAGTCGCCCCTCAGAAAGTCCGCCACCAAGCCCGAACGCTTCAGCCGCCCGGCCAGCTCGGCCAGGGTGTGCACGGTCCCCGACGCGGGCGGCCCAACCCGCACGCGATGACGAGCCAGCTCCCACCCATTCGGCTCACCCTCGAAGTAGCCGCTCTCGGCCAGGGCTTGATCGCTCTGGGCGACCAACAGGGCCTGCCCGTCGAGCGTGCGCATCAGCGCTCCATTGTGCTCGATCGCCCACCGCCAAGTGGGATCCAGCCCGGCGGCGGCGAGCCGATCGAGCACGACCCGATCGAGCTGCTCGTTGGCGAGCAGCTCACCATTGAAGGGGTCGAGGGTGAGCTCGGGTACGGGGCGGTTCACGCCTACGTAGAGCGCCTGGCCGTCCTGACGAAACGCGACCCCTGCGAGATCTTGGGTCGACCAGCGCACGCCTGGCTCGCTGTCAAACACCGAGAACACCGCGAGCGTCCCCCCGCCCGCGAGCGCCAAGCGATCTCCGTAGGTCGAGTAGGGGGCGAACGCAGCAAATTCGATCGGGCCGGTCCACGCGAGCGGCGGGCCGAGCTTGGCCCGCTCGAGGTCGAGGATGTGCAGCTCACCGGATTTCTCGACCAACGCGAGGCCAACTTCGTCATCGAGGATGACGCGGTGAAGCGCGGTTACAGCGTCGAGGCCGTCTGTCTTTGGCTTGTCGTGGAACAGGCGCAGACCGTTGGCGGCCGTCCAGATCGCCATGCCCGCTGGGCTCCAGACCACGCGGCGTGGCGCGGCGGCTCCACGCGCGAACTCGTGGGCGCCCGCGATCTCGACCGGCTCGCCAAGCGCGGGCATTGGCATGAGCAGCCAACGATCATCGCAGGCCAACAGCAGCTGCGCGAAGTCGAAGCTGGCGTCGATCGCTTCGCAGCCGGGCGGGAGCGCGCTGCCACCCTCGCAGGGCTCGTCCTGATCTTCATCGCACAACACGAGCGTGCTCGAGATCTTGCCGCCCCCGACCAACCCCACGCTCATCGTCTCGCCCTCGGCGAGCCGCTCGTGCTCGACGATGCCGTGGCCACGCGCGAGCGCGATCGAGTGGTTCGGCATCGGCACCAGCGAGGTCACCGACCACTCCCAGCCGCCCCCAAAGTCGTAGCCGCTGTCGTAGTCCTTCAGCTCCCACGCGCTCGTGCCCTGCCAGGTGTGCGTTGGCTTGGGGATCTGGTCTGGAGCTGCGCCCGCTTGGCGAGGCACGGGCGCTGGCTCGTCTTCTTCGTCGGCGAGCCAGATGTCGCCCGAGAGCGCCAGCTGGCTCCCCGTCGTCAGGTTGATGCCCTCGACCTGCTTGGCGTCGCTGCCGTCGTCCGGGATGATCCCGGCCAGCACCGCAAACAGCCAGCGGTGCTCGGGGTCGAGGTAGAAGCGCTCGACGTCGGTGATGAAGTCCCCGTCGTGCTCGTTGAAGCGAAACTCGACCGGCTTGCGCTCGATCGAGCGCCAGACCTGCGCGAACGCGACGCGCTCGGGATCACCGTAGTCGCGCGAGGACACGATCTTGGCGTCGGCCAGCGCGACCAACGAGCGCGCGGTCCACTCGAGCCAGACCCGCTCGACGATCAGCGGGCCCGGTTCTTGATCCTCACCGGGCGTGATCGCGAAGGACAGCGTGCGCTCGAGCTGCGCGCTGGCGAGGTTCCATATCTGAAGCGAGGATCCCTGGGTGCCGCTGACAAACAGCGCCAGCCGGGCCCCGTTGGGGCTGAACGCGGCGGCCTGGTAGCGCTGCCCCTCGCTGGCCTGGCCCTTCAGCGCGGGCGCCGACAGCTCGAAGTGATCCCCCTCGACGCGCAGCGTGCCCTGCCCGCCGGGACCGGCGATCGAGAGCTTGTTGGCTGCCCACACCAGCGGCGCCAGCGGGGCCCCGGTGTGACACGGATCCGTCGCGGTCGAGGGCGAGGTCCCAAGGAAATTGCCGCTGTCGAGCGACCAGGTCCCACACCCGCGCTCGAGCAATTCGGCGACCTCCTTGCCGCCGGGCTTGAAGCGCCACCGGCTCGGGATCCCAAGTGAGACTTGCTCGAACACGACGGCCTGGTCCGCGGCGATCGGTGGCGCCTCCACCACGATCGGCGACGGCAGCGGCAGGCTCAGGGTCTCGGGCGGCGCCGGAGCTGGCTGGACCTGGGCGTCTGGCTGGGCGTTCGCGTCGCCGCCAGACTCGGCCGCAGGCGCGGCTTTCTTGGCGGTGCACGCGAGCGCGAGCAGGCAGATCGTGACCGGCGTCGTGTGCTTCATGTCCCGCGCGGATCATCGCATGACCGCGCTCGCGCCGGGCAATGTAAGTACGGACGACCTATGTGGCGAGGTGCTCGGCGATCCACTTGCGGGTGAAGATCGTCGTGGCCCGATAGCTGCGCTGGACCTCTTCGACCACGAACTTCTCGACCTTGCCGCCAACGAGGGCGACCCGGCACTCGCAGCTGGCCTTCCAGATCCGCTTGAGCTTGTCGTCGCCCATTGCGACGAGCGTATAGGTGCCGCGGGTCGTGAACTTGTCAGCGAAGAAGTTGGGGATCGTGACAACGTCCATGCGGTTGTCCTTGCGCCGCCACTCGTTGCGCTCTTCGTAGGAGATCGCGTCTTTGACCAGCTTGCGCAGGGCCGAGGGCACGTCGCGCTTGGGGGTCAGCTTTTGGACGCGATGGATCGTTTCGTCGGGGCCCTCACCGCTGCGCTTGAACTCGATCACCTCGCGCTCGATGTCGAGGGCCTTCCACAGCGCGCCGTTGTACTCGTCGCTGAAGAACATGTCCCAGTACTTGTCGGGGGTGGTCGCAAACTCGTCGACGATCTCGTATTCGATCATGGGGATTCACTCGGAGGGGGGGGAGAGCCAGGAGCGTTTGGGGGGGTCTCGCGAGCGGCCTGCTCGACCTCGCGGGCGGCCGCGCGCAGCTTGGGGTCGCGCATGAAGGAGACCAGCGCGATGGCCCCGACCAGCTCACCGTACCAGAGAGTGCAGAGCCTGATGAGTAGCGTGGAGGCCATCGCTATCGAGCCGCTCACGCCCACGGCGAAGCGCGCCACGAGCACGCCCAGCGAGCCCTCGGTGGCACCAAGCCCCCCAGGCAGGAACGAGAGCGCCCCGATCAGGGTCGTGGCCGACCACAGGAACACGCACAGCGGCAGGCCGGCCTCGACCCCGGGGAACGCGTTGAGGATGACCCAGTAGCCCACGCACTCGAGGCCCCAGCCAACCACAGAGATCGCGCTGAGCACGGTGATGTAGCGCAGCTCGAGCAACACGGCGGCGCTGTCGATCAGGCCGTGCGCGCGCTGTGCGAGGCCGCCGATCACCGGCAGCTTGGCGCACACGTTCAAGATCCCGCCGAACAGCTTGGGCGAGCCCAGCACGACCACCCCCGCGACCACCAACACCAGCGCCGCGATCACGTAGGGCAGGAACTCCGCGAACTCCGAGATGCCGATCAGCGCCAGCACAATTAGCGCGATCAGATCGCTGAGCCGATCGGCGACCACGATCGGCGCCGTGCGGGTGAAGGGCACCTCGTTGCTGGCCTTGAGCAGCACGCTGCGCAGCACCTCGCCGACCTTGCCCGGCGTCACCGACATGCTCAGGCCGGCCAAGTAGATCTCGAGCGAGCGGCCAAGCTTTAGCTCCGTGGGCGCGTGCAAGCCCCCCGAGCCCGCGCGCACGCCCAGCCAGCCAAGCGCCAGCTCCCACTTCCAAAACCGCAGCAGGTAGTTGAGCGACGAGGCCAGCAGCGCCCAGGCGACGGCCGACCACGCGAAGCCCTGCAAGCTGTCGGCGACCTCGCGGGCGTCGGACACCAACAGCCACACGATGTAGACGACGACGCCAAACACCACGCCGATCAGCGTGCGGCGCAGCAGTCGACTCATCGCAGCCCCGTAGGTGACCGCTGCGACGCGAGCCGGGGGCGGCCCAGCTCGTGCTCGCCGTACCAACGCTGGGTCCACAGAGCCGCGAACTCACCCGGAACCGGGGCCGGCAGCGCGTTGGGTAGGGGCGCGCGCAGGCGCTTGGTCTGGCTGCGGATCCCGGCGATCGCTCGATCCGCGAGGCGCGGCGGCTGGCTGCGGGTCGCGGCCAGCGAGAGCGTGGGCCAGCGACCGGGGCTGGTCACGAGCTCGGGGCTGTGATCGGGCGTTCGGGAGTCGAGCCCGAGCGCCGCGGCGAGCCAGCGATCGACCCCGAGGACCGACGCGAGCGTCAGCTGATTGAGCGCGCCCACGCCCAGCGCCCGATCGCAGGTCGCGAGCTCACCGAGCAGCGTGGGTGGCTTGGGCTCGCGGGTGGCTGCCAGCGAGAGCTTGGGCAGCGTGATGAACCGACCGTTGCCAGCGCGCCCACGCCCGGCTTGCTTGCTCGTGGGCTCGACTGCGGCCGCCCAGGTGCCGTCCAGCAGCACGGCTGCGCTCGCGAAGCAGGCCCCGAGCAGCTCGAGGCCGGCCGTGACCGCGGCCCGATCGGGGCTGTCTTCCACGCGCGGACGCAGGCCCGTGCGCAGCTTGGGCGTGGCCGGGGTGAACCCCTGCGCTTCGGCGAAGCTGGCCAGCAACCCAGCGATCGGGCCTTGCCAGTGGCGGACCGGGCCGAGGTCGTGGGCGCCAAAGCACAGCGGGGCGCACACGATCAGGCTCGAGCCAACGACCTCGCGCAGGACCGAGAGCGGGCGGGCGTGGCCGCCGACGCGCAGATCGATCCGGCGGTCTCGGTTGGGTCGCTCGATCAGCTCGGCGCCGCGAACCGGGCCCTGGCGGCCGGCCTTGCGCAGCAGCGCCTCGCCGGTCTGGTGATCGCCGATCGTCACGAAGTTGACCGGCGTGCGCTCGGCCTCGACGAGCGCGGCGAGCAAGCCGTCGAGCATCCACGGGGTCGGCGTGAGGCCGGGGTGCGGGCCCAGGGCGACGATCGCCAGGGTGACCTGCCGCTGGCGGGGGAAGCTGGCGGCGAGCTCGGCGGCGATCAGCTGCGCCGCCCGCTCGGGGGACCGGGGTTGACCGGCGTGGACGTGCAGCTGCGCTCGCACGCCGGGAGAATACAGGGTTGCCGGGATCCTGTCTGGTCCTGTGGGGGTGGACTCAGCCCCCAGGCTTGCTGAACTCCAGCACGAATTTGTCGCTAAACTCCCCAGCCTTGGCCCGCTCGGGGCTGCGCCACGGCAGCGCGTTCCAGTCCCGCGTGTCCCCGGGATGACGCAAGAACTCGGCCCGCTCGCGCAGCGTGAAGCCAGCAGCCTCGAGCTCGGCGATCACCAGGGCCTCCTCGACCCGATGCAGCGACTTCGAGTCCGCGATCCCGTGCCCAGCGGCCGCCGAGCTATCCACGATCACATAGGTTCCCCCCGGCCGCAGGGCCGCGAACACGTCGGCGTTGTGGGCCGCCCGATCGATCTCCATCCACTCGAAGTCATGATAAAAGAGCACGTTCACGACCCGGTCGAGGGGCTCGATGTCCGCGGGGAAGGGATCGCCAAACTCGCGCTCGAGGCCCACCACGTTGGCGTTGACGGGCTTGGCCAGGCGGGCGTCCCAGCCCTCGCGGGCGAACTTATCGAGCACGAACGCAGTGTTTTGACTGTAGACCGTTCCGGTTGGGCCAACGGCGCGCGCCAGCAGCTCCGTCGTGTAGCCAAACCCGGCCCCAAGGTCGGCGACCTTCATCCCCGGGGCGAGCCGCATGAACTCGAGCAGCTCGGCCGGCTTGCGACTCGCGTCAGACTCTCGGTCCTCGGGGTCGCGGTCTTCGGCGGCGACGATCGCCTGGACGTCGATCGTCGTGGACGCAGGCTGGGCGACCGCCGGCTCCGGCTCCGGCTCCGGCTCCAGCTCCGGCGCGTTGCTCGGCGAGCTCGCCGGGTCGGCGGGACCAGCCGAGCCCGCGCTCGAGCAAGCTGCGAGCCCCAGCGCCAAGCACAGCGAGGGACCCATCCACGAACGGGGTGGGTGAGCGGACGAGAGACCTCGCCCGCGCTGAGAAGGTGTTGCGTTCATTCGTTCGTCGGCCATTGGAGGAGGCCGCGCAATGTACCAGAGTCAACGCAGGGAGCCGGGCCGCCCCCCCGGGGAGCTCACCCCTCCCCCTCGAGGAACTTGCGCAGTTCCCCCATCGCAAACGGCACGCGAAGCGTCGCGTGCTCCGAGCCGCGCCGCCCGATGCGACTGCCGATCTCGACGAGCCTCGACCCACTCGGCAGCTGCTTGGCGTAGCTCGCCAGCGTGTCGCCATCCACGAACAACACCTCGACGCTGGGCAGGTCGCGAAAGTCGACATCATCCGGCGCCCCGCTCTCGCACTTGTACCCAAGCCGCGAGACGGCGCCAGCCAGCGTCTCGCGAATGATCGGATCCGGGTGCAGCACATACACGCCGGCCAGGTCCGGCACCGCCTCGAGCTGCGGCATCGGGTGGGCGCTGGATCCCGTTGTCCGCTCGGGCGGCAGATACACGGCCAAGGTCAGCAGCTGCCCGTCTTGCTCGACGTCCAAGAACCCGCCAAGTCGCGTTGCGACCTGTCGACACGCGCTCACGCCCCCGGTCACGCCGATCGCCGTGGGGGTTCCCAGCACCGACACCGCGATCCGCCCCCACGGCCCAGGACTGGCCCCCGGGATGTTCGACGCCCGCGCGTTGTCGAGCTGCTCCAAGGTTCCAACCGCGCGCAGCTGCTCGGGCTCGGTCACGCTGTCGCGCGCACACAGAGCGAGGTGCACCAGCAGGGACTGAAGCTCCATCAGCTCGCCGTGAACACGCAGCTGCGGCTGGGCCCGCAAGTACAGCCACGACACGTTGCCAACGGTCTCGAGCAGCACCTGCCGCGAGCGCTCGAGCACCTCGGAGACCTCGACCAACTCGTTGCGGGCGAGCGCGCGCAGGTACGCGCTGCTGTGCCGGCGGCTGCTGCGATCGTGGCCCCGCACGCGCGGCACGTCTTGCTGCTCGGCGGCCCGCTCGCGCTCGATCTCCCGCTCGCGCGCCTGCTCCAGCCCAAGCTGTTCGGCGAGCTCGTTGGCCAGGTGCACGTGCTCGCGCGCGGCGAGCACGTCGCTGCCGCGCAGGAGCTCGGCGAGGGTCCGGTGGGCCTCGAGCGCGTGGTGGGTCTGACCGTGGCTGGCGAGCTGGGAGATCAGCGCCTCCGCGGCGCCGCGGGCCCGGTCGCGCTTGCCGGCGGCCATGGCCTGACGGACCCGCGCCAGCAGTGCGAACGCCCCCAGCCGCGGCGAGAGTCGGCTGGCCTTCTCGAGCCGGTGGATCGCGCTGTCCAGCAAGCGCTCGTCGCTTGGCGTGCGCGAGCGGACCAGCACCAGCGCGCGCGCGACCCACAGATCGTAGGCAAAGTCGGGCAAGTGCGGGCGCTCGAGCGCGGGCGAGAACACAAACTCGACCTGCTCACGGGCCCGCGCTTGCTCGCCGACCTCGAGCAGCGCGAGCGCGAGGTAGGCGTGCGGCAACAACCCTTCGTAGCTCACCAGCGCACGCGCGCGCGCGCGGGCCGAGATGCTGGCCGCCGCCTCCACGACGTTGCGGGCACCCGCACGGGCCCGCAGACACAGGCGCAGGGCGTCGATCGCGAGATCGACGACGGTGTCCCCCTGCACCTCATTGAGCGCCGCGGCCTCGTCGAGCCACCCATGCAGGACCGGCAGCGGCTCACGGTTGCGCGCGTAGGCGGCCTTGAACAGCAAGCTCGACACCGCGATCGACAGATCCCCCGTGCGCCGAAAATGCGCGACCGCCTCATCGAGCGAGGCCAGCCCTTGCCGATAGTCGCCCGCCGGGAGCTCGACGATGTGCCCCCGAAGGTGCCGCGTCATCGCCATCGCCCAGTCGTTGTGGGCGCTCGTTGCGATCTCCGTGGCCTGCGACAGCAACAGCTTGCCCTCTTCCAGGTTGCCCTGAATCGCCAAGTTGGCGCCGCGCAGCGCGAGCACGTTGGCCGCCGCCGCGGTGTCCAGCCCCCGGGCGTGTCGCAGCGCTCGCAGCAAGCACAGCTCGGCGGTCTGCGGCTCCGACAGCGCCAGCACCACGGCGAGCCGCGCGTACAGCCAACACAATTGCTCGCGGAGCTGGTCCGCGAGATCGCTGGGCTTGCTCTTGCCCAGGCGCAGGCGCAGCTTGGCCTGCATCATGCCGGTCCGCAGCCGCCAGGTCGCGTTGGCGTTGGGCAACGGCCGATCCGCGCGAGCCAGCGCGAGCCGCCCGATCGTCGCGGCCTCGCTCGCGGCCGACTTGCGAAACAGCCCGTGCACCGCCTTGGCGGCGATCCGCGACGCCACCAGCGGATCGTCGGTCTCGACCACGGCCTCGGCGTAGAGCTGCGCGGCCTCTTCGTACTTCTCGCCGAGCAAGGCGACATCGGCCGCGCCCTCGACGGCGGCGAGCCGCCCGGTCCCCTTGCCGCGCTCGATCAGCGCCCGGGTGAAGTGCCAGCCCGAGCGCTCGAGGTCGAACACGCCAAGCATCTCGCGGCCCGCGGCGAGGTGCATCTCGGCCAACTTTGGATCCGCGTGCGAGTCTTGGGCGAGCGCGGCGTCGGTGTGATAGGCGAGCCGCGCGGCGCTGACCCGTGGCCCCAGCGACGCGAGCCAGCCCGAGATCGTTGCGTGAGCCCGCCGGACGTCGCCCGCGGGCGTGCGCTTGATGACCAGATCGCGGACCAGCTCGTGCGGAAATCGAAGGCTGGCCTCGCCGGCCTTGGTCATCAGGCCGCGGCTCTCGAGCCCAGTGACGGCGCTGGCGACTCGGTTGGGATCCCAGCCCGAGACCCGCTGAAACCACGCCTCGTCGACGTGCCCACCCGCGGCCGCGGCCAGCAGCGCGAGCCAGCGCTCGTCGAGGCTCGCCCCCTCGACGCGCTGACCAAACACCTTCTTGGGGCTGGTCCGCGCGACCTTGCGCTTGCGCAGCGACCACGGCTCGGACTCGCCGCGGACCAACACGCCGCTCTCGATCCACGCTTGCAGGGTCGCCCACGCGACCAGCGGGTTGCCGCGGCTGGCCTCGTGCAGGATCTCTGCGAGCTCGGTGGGGTGAACGACTGGACCGGGGAGCCCGGCGATGATCAGCCGCTCGAGCTCGGCGACGGTCAAGGCCACGAGCACGACCCGCCGCAGCAGCAGCTGGGGATCGCGCTGCGGGTTCCAGTTGCCCTCGTCGGAGGCCTCGGCGAGTCCGGACGGCGCGGCCCCACACAGCCCCGCGACGATCATTGTGTGGTGGCTGCGATCCTCGAGCAGCAAGCGCCGCAGCACCGCGATCGAGCCGCGATCAGCGAGCTGCAGGTTGTCGAGCAGGATCACCAGCGGCCGCTCTTGCGAGCCGAGCGAGCGGACAGCTTCGGCGACCGCGACGGCGTGTCGAGCGAAGCCCTCTTCGAACTCGACCGCGGGCGCCTGGATCGCAATTGGCTTGTTCGGCGCCAGCTCGGGATCCAGCAGCTCGGCGAGCCCAGGCGCGTAGCTGGCGAGCACCCCCGCGAGCGGACCGATGCGTCGGGTCAGTCGCTCGCGCACCCGCGCCGAGACATCCGGCGGACCGCTGGCGAGCGCGGCGGGCAGCCGACCGAGCGCGCCCATCAACCCAGCGCGGCTCTCACCGCAGCCGCGCAGGTACTCGCCCGAGAGCACCACCGCGCGATCGCCCGCCCGCAGCCAGCTGGCGAACTCTTCGAGCAGCCGGCTCTTGCCAACGCCCTGGGCCCCGCAGACCAAGGTGACCGAAGACCGGGCGATCTGGGCGTCGGCGAACGCAGACTCGAGCGCGCGGCGGGCCTGCTCACGACCCACGAAGGGCGGCAGCTGGCTCAGCGGCGTCGTTGGGGGCCCGTGATCTTCGCTCAGCGTCCGCGCGCGGCTCCATAGCTCGGCGGCAGAGCGGGGCGGCGGATCCAAGATGTTGCCAATGTGGTGGCCGGCGACCCGACGCAGCAGCGACACCAGCCCTTCAACGTCTTGCTCGGCGGTCCCGGCCCCGCACACGTGCTCGAACCCATCGAGGCGAAACCGACCTTCGCTCTGGCGCAGATCACTGGCGCGCAGGCTGATCCCGCGGACGTTGGCCTCGTGCAGGCGGTTGATCAGCCCGGTCAGCGCCAGCGCCAGCGCCCGTGACTCGCGGGCGGGCAGCTGCGCGCCAAGGTGCTCGCCGTCAACGGGCTCGTGGACCAGCGCAAATCCTGCCGGCAGATCGATCGTCGCGCGGACCCGCGGCTGCACTTGCTCGTCGGCGACGACGGCTCGACGAATGCGCTCACGATGGCGCTCGGAGATCGGCAAATACTGCAGCGACACGCGATGGTGCGGCGGCCGACCGAATTCGCGCTCGAGATCTGTGGTTGGCACGCTCCACAGCGGGCTCGCGTAGCGGACCTTGCCGACCACACAAAACCGACCCCAGACAATCATGCCGGGCTCGAGCGTGAGCGGGTCGATGGTCGACAGCCGGCCGAGATCGGCGGGCTCGAGCGATCGCGAAGTCGCCATGGTGTCGTTGGGGCTCAGACTTTGACTGGCCGAGCGAACTCAGGAGCCAGCGTTGACCTTGGGCACGCTGAAAGTGAAACGGGCACCTTCACCGTCGCGAGAGTCAACATGAATCATGCCTCCCCAAGCGCTGACGAGAGTCTTGCACACATATAAACCAATGCCGGTGCCTTCTGCGTGGGTCGTGAAGAACAGATCGAAGATCGAAGCGGTGGCGGCCGCCGGAATCCCCGGGCCGTCGTCAGCGACCTGAACGAACACGAACTCGTCGGAAGCCCAGGATGAAATCGTCACTGCAGCTCCCACCGGATCCTCGAGCTCATGGATCGCGTGCGCGGCGTTGCGCAGCAGGTTCACCATCACCCGCATGATCGCGCTGCGGCTGACGTTGAGCTCGGTGTCCTCGCTGGTCTCGAGCCGAAGCTCGAGCGGGGCGAGCCGCCCGCCAAGCCTTCCTGCTGCACGCAGGACGTCGTTGATGCGGATGCTCTCGCTCTGGCTTGGGTCGTGAGGCTCCGAGACCATGCAGTCGCGCTGAACCGCGAGGGTCTCGGCGGCGAGCTCGGCGGCGAGCTGCGTGCCGGTACGTGCGTCGTCGATCGCCTCGAGCAGCAACTCGAGGCGCCGGGTGTCGACCCCCATGTGCTTGAGCACGCCGCTGCGCTCGAGCAACACGGGCGCGTAGTCGAGCCCCGCCGACACACCCTGCAAGACCGAGCGCAGATCATGGACCGCAGACGCGGCCAACGGCACGCTGGACGCCCGCCCCAGCTCGTCACTAAGTGCCGTGAGCATGGGGTGGTTGGGGTGCGATCGCGACAGCTCGACGAGGAAGGCCATCAGCCCATGAACGAATTCATCGACCCCGGTCGAGGCGTCGAACACCTGACCAAGCTCTTCACGCACGGACCCCGAACGTGTCGCTGGCGAAGACTTCCCTGCCATATCGGCCGCTGTGAGTCTAGGCGGTATGTGGGTCACAAAGCCAGAGTCCCCCATCGTGGCCGAAAGGACAGTCGGACGCGCGAGCCCGTCCATGCGCGGCCTGCCGGAGCGGCGGACTTGGCGCCACGCAATCTGCGGATTTCTTGTGGCCGCGCGATCTGCTGGCAGGGTGGGCGCATGTCCGAGGATCGCCGTCGCCACTGTGTCTTCTTCACCAAGCACACCGAGTACCACCTGCGCGACGCCGAGTGTGTGGGGGTGCGCGATCGCAGCTCCGGGGAGTGGATGCTCAAACACGCGGCGCTGCGCCTGATGGCGCTGGCGATCCCCGAGCTACCCGACAGCGAGGTCTGGATCGGCCAGCGCATCCACTTTTGGGGTCGAGACACCGACGTGCTGACCTCGCCGGTCGTGGCCGTGCGCCGGCCCAGCATCGACGAAGTGTTCGACTACGTGAGCCAAGCCCGCGCGGGCATGATCTTCGAGAACCCCAGCAGCCACATCAAGTCGTCGCTGCCCAGCCCTGCGCCGGCCGCCTGAGCCCCCTCGCTCACCCCGAACGCTCGCCTGTCGGCTCGTACTAGCTCCCTGCTGGTCGGCGCCCGAGGACCCCCTTACACTGCGGTGGTGCTGCCCAGGTTTCGGCGCGGAGCGTTCGCCCTATTCGCGCTCACCTTCTTCGTGACGATGCTGCTTGGCGATCGCAGCTCGGTCGCGGGGTGGTTCACGCTGCAGCCAGACGAGCTGCTCGCGGGCCGTCATTGGTGGACGCCCGCGACCGCGCTGTTTCACTACCCCGAGGGCCTGGGCCTGCTCGGGCTGGTGTGGACCCTGACCATCCAGTGGGTGATGGGCAGCCGCCTCGAGGGGTTTTGGGGGACCACCCGCTACTTGGTGATGGTCCTCGTCGCGGGCGTGGTCGGCTACGCTGGCGCGGTCGCGCTGGCCGCTGTGATGCCTGCGACCGCCGCGTTGGACTACGCGGGACCCGGCCCGATCGACACGGCGTGCGCCGTCGCGTTCGCGTGGGTGTTTGCTCGCGAGCGCATGCGCGTGGGTTCGGCCGAGATCTCGCCGCTGCTGATCGCTGGCATCGCAGCCCCGCTCAGCGTCACTTTTGCGCCCCTGGTGGCCCTGGCCGCAGGGACCCCCATCGCGCAGACATGGCCGGCAGCGGTCCCTGGACTGCTCGCGGCCGCGGTCGCAACGCTGTTCGTGCAACCCTGGCGAAAGCGCGAGAACTCGGGCAAAGTCGGCCGGACCAAGCCGCGTGGCCAAACCCATCTGCGTGTTGTTCGGACCCCCGAAGACATGCTCAACTGAGCCAACTGGTTCCCAGCCCTTGGTCCTCAGCTCCCGGTCCCGCGCAAGCTGTCTAGGTGTGTCGAATTCCACCAAAGAGCCCCTCGGTAACGGCGTCCCCCAGATCGACGACGACCTCGATCCAGGGATGACGACGACCTTTTTCTCGTCGACCCATCGCCATACCCAGCTGCGGCGCGTGATGCTTCGGGTCACGGCCGGTCCAGATCAGGGCGCGCAGATCCAGGTCTCGCGCCCGCGGATCACCGTGGGTCGCAGCGCCGTCAACGATCTCGTGCTCACGGACACCTCGGTCAGCGGCACGCACCTGCAGATCACGCTTGGCGACAAGCGCGGGATCTTGCTGCGTGACCTCGACAGCACCAACGGGACCCAGGTCCAAGGCCTGCGCGTCCGCGAGGCCTACATCGAGCCTGGCGCCACGATCTCGCTGGGCAAGACCGACATCCTGTTCCTGTCCGCCGACGAGATCGAGGTCCCGCTCTCGGGTCACGATCATTTTGGCGCGCTGTGGGGCGCCAGCCCGGCCATGCGCGAGGTGTTTGCGATCCTCGAGAAGGTCGCGCCCACCGACATGAGCGTGATGATCGGCGGGCAGACCGGCACCGGCAAAGAGCTGGTCGCCCGCGCCCTGCACGACGAGTCCGGCCGGGCCGAGCGCCCCTTCGTGGTACTGGACTGCGGCTCGCTCCCCCGCGAGCTGGCCGAGGCCGCGATCCTTGGCCACAAGAAGGGCTCGTTCACGGGCGCGATCGGTGACCGCGCCGGCGCGTTCGAGGACGCGGACGGCGGCACCTTGTTCTTGGACGAGGTTGGCGAGCTGCCCTTGGATCTGCAGCCCAAGCTGCTGCGCGTGCTCGATCGCCGCGAGGTCCAGCGGATCGGCGAGAGCCAGGTCCGCACCGTGGACGTGCGCGTGGTCGCGGCGACCCACCGGGATCTGCGGCAGATGGTCGGCCAGGGCCAGTTCCGCGAAGATCTGTACTTCCGGCTCACGGTCATGAACGTGGATCTGCCGCCGCTGCGGGATCGTGGCGACGACATCTTGCTGCTCGCCGCCAAGTTCATCGAAGACTTCGCCCGAGTCCACGGGCGCGCCCCGCAGCTCAACGCCGAAGCCAAGCAAGTCCTGCTCGATGAGCCCTGGCCCGGCAACGTTCGGCAGCTCAAGAACGCGATCGAGCGCGCCGCCCACCTGGCCCACAACTCGATCATCGAGCCCGCGGATCTGCACCTGGGTCGCCGCGAGGGTCGGCCCAGCAAGGTCAAGAAGTTCGGCACCGAGGGCGAGGCGTCCGAGGCCAAGTCGGACGGCGTGCTGCCCGAAGAGATCTACGCGATGCCCTTCAAAGAGGCGAAGCAGGTGATCGTCGACGACTTCGAGCGCGCCTACTTTGCCCGGCTGCTGGCCAAGACCGACAACAACTTGTCGCGCGCCTCGGCCGAGGCCGGGATCACGCGCTACTACCTGCGCGAGCTCCTCAAGCGGCTGGGCATGCACAAGAGCAGCAAGAAGAAGGCCGAAGACTAGCCGTGGCGCATGTGTTTGAACGGGCTCTGACCTGTCTGTTGGGCCTGAGCCTGGTCACAGGCCTGGGCTGCAGCGCAAAAGAGGCCGAGCCGGTGTCGGTGGCCCGCTCGTTCGCCGACACCGCGCGCCGCGGCGACGTTGACGGGATGCTCGCCGTGATCGAGGCGCCTGCAGTCCAGCGGCTGGAGCTGGAGGCCGAGCATGCCAGCGATCACGTGGGTGGTCGGCGCAGCATCGAGGCCGCCGAGATGCTGCAGATCGTCGGTGTCGATCGCAGCGTCGCCGTCGCGGGCGCCGAGCTGCTCGACGATGACGGCAAGCAAGCCCACGTCGAGCTGACCATGACCGACGGCCGCACGCTGCGGCTCGAGCTGGTCTGGGAGGAGCCCGAATTGCTCGATGATCCAGCCGTGGACAACCCCGCACGTCTGGGTCGTCCCGGCGGTTGGAAGGTCCGGATCCCGCTGCCGTCGGACCAGACTTCAGCGGCGGACGAGCTCGCCACCGGAGCCGCGCCGCCCGATGCCTGAGCCCAAGCGGGATGGCCTGTTTCGGGGCCTGGTCGGGCGCCTGTCTCCGCTGGCGCGCCAGCGGGCCGCGTGGCTGCTCGCGCCCGTGCTCGCGACCGCCGCGATCGGATTTCAAGTCGCGCTGGATGTCCCCCGCGCCCCCATGCTCGAGCGCAGCGAGAAGCCGCCCAAGAAGCCCCGCAAGAGCGCCGCCGCCCGCAACGCCCAGTCCCAAGCCGAGCAAGCCAAGGCCAAGCAAGCCAAGGCCAAGCAAGCCAAGGCCAAGCGAGCCAAGGCCAAGAAGCCACACGAACGCAGCGCCCGCGCGCTCGCGGGCCTGCGCAAGCGCTGGGCCGACGTCCCCCTCGAAGACGAGCCGATCAATCAAAATTTCCGCCGCCGCCACGAGGGCCTGCTGCGCAGCGTGGTCACCCGCGCCCGCGCGCAGGCGTTCAAAGACGGCCCGCCCCCGCTGATCCAGATCCGCCCCGGCTGCCACACGATCCGCTGCGACCTCGAGCTGTGCGGCCCAGCCAAGGCGATCGCCACAGTCGCCGAGCTGCTGCCCGAAGTCACCCTCGACGGCCAACAACTGTGGCACTCGTTCAACGAAGTCACGTCCGACCGCGAGCCGCCCAAAGGGTCAGTCTGCCGCCGCTGGATCGTCGACTTCACCCACGACGGCGGCGACGCCACGAAGCTGGCGTTTTGACCCCAGCCGCCCAGCGCCCCACTTCACAACGCTCGACACGTGACTGGAGCGGTCCCCACCAGCTCCAGCTGCCCAAACGCGAAGCAAGCGAGCGCCCCGAGTTCACAAGGCTCGACACGTGACTGGAGCGGTCCCCACCAGCTCCAGCTGCCCAAACGCGAAGCAAGCGAGCGCCCCGAGTTCACAACGCTCGACACGTGAGTGGAGCGGTCCCCACCAGCTCCAGCTGCCCAAACGCGAAGCAACGGAGCGCCCCGAGTTCACAAGGCTCGACACGTGAGTGGAGCGGTCCCCACCAGCTCCAGCTGCCCAGACAAGAGCCCCCTTCTAGGGGGCCACACATGCGACCGCGAACAAACGCCCCCTTGGGAGCGAGCGAAGCGAGTGACCTGGCAGTGCGAAGCCGGCTGTGGGGGTCTAAAACCTAAACGAGCCGCCAACCGTGAAGCCGTTGCCGGGCATCGGCGCCCCGCCGAACCCAACCCCGTGCTTGCGCAGCTTGGCCGCCGTCTTGTCGTTCTTGTGCACGAACAGCAGCGTCGTGAACACCACCGTCGTGGCCGCGAACACGCCCGTGGCGATCCAGCCTGCGGTTGCGACCGTGGCCATGTTGTCGGCCTTGATGCAGACCCGGGTGACCTCGGCGTTGGTGACCTCGTTGGGCTTGCTGGGATCGGGCGCGGCGCGGCCGAGCTCGCACAGATCCTGGGTGCTGTTCGGGTCAACGTCGTTGCCGGGCTTCGAATCCTGCAGCGAGTTTTCTGCGGCGGTGATCAGCTCCTTGCGGATCGGGCCGTTTGGACTGATCGCAACCGTGGCCCCGATCGCCATGCCCAGCCCGCCAACCATGAGCACGCCGCTGACCCCGACGCCGGCCCACTTCCAGGCGGGACGCGGCGAGTAGGCGCCCCAGATCAGCGCGCGCTCGCCAGGCGGCGGCTTGGTTGGCTTGACGTCGCTGGCGTCGCCCAGCTCGTCGGGGCCGTCCGTGGTCTCGGTGGGCGGGAGCTCTTCGACGGACGGCTCGATCTTGTAGAGCGCGTCGATCAAGCCAGAAGCGGTCGCGCCAAGCTGCGCATCGCCAAGCTCTTCGGCGGTGACCGTGCGCTCGATCTTGTTGTTGAGCTCGCCGGTCTCGACATTGAGCGACTGCAGCTCGACGACGTAGTCCGCGCCCTTCTTGCTGACCGCCCCGAACACCAGCTGCGACGAGCCAAGGGTCTGGCCGCCCTGCGCAAAGCAAGCCAGGTCCTCGTCGCCGCAGCCCATGGTCAGCTTGAGCTCGGCGAGGCTCATGGTGTTGCCGTCGTCGAGGCCGCGCTGGTTGAGGTCCCAGCGGATCGCGTCGGCGAGCGAGGTCACGAGCGCATCGTCACCCTCGAGGCCAAGGAAGGTGGTCTTGCTGTCGAGCGCGCCGGCCTCGGCAAGACCTGGGGTCGCGGCGACCAAGCCGAAGGTCAAGGCGGTGGCAGCGACAGAAGCGGTGAGGCTGGATAGAGAGCGGCGAAGCATGACGTTACACCCGCCGATCGCGGCGGGTCCGGCGAAAATGACACGTTCAGCCTACGCTGAAAAGGGCCTCCCCAGCAGGCGGCCTTTCGGGCACAGGCCCCGGTCGTGGTACCGTGGGGGTTGGTGGCCCTGGGCGAGATCGACGACCGGTCTGACGAAGAGCTGATCGGCGGCCCAGAGCAGCCCAGCGACCCCCCAGCCCAGCCAGAGCTCCCGCCGCTGCGAATCCGCGGCAGCCTGGCCGCCCGGATCGTGGCGCTGGTCGTGTTGGTGGTGTTTGGTACCGGGGCGGCGGCGCTGATCATCCGCGCCCAGGTCCGCGGGTTGGGGGCCAACTTCGATCTGCTGACGGGGGTGTACATCCCGTTTCAGACCAAGCTGCTTGGGGCTCAAAACCAGTCCCAGCGGATCGGCTCGTTCGTGTCGAGCTACGGCAACCCCGAGGCCCAGCTTGGTCGCGGAGATCTGCTCAACCTCGAGGAGGCGCTCGAGCTGCGCGCCCACTTGGTCACCGAAGTCCGGGCGCCGCTCGAGCAAGCGCTGCTGTACCCCGACCGGCTTGGCGGCCTCGAGCAGCTCGATGATGTCCGCGCCCTCGTGCAGCTCGTCGACGGGCTCGCCGAGCTCGTCGCGCTCGACGAAGAGTTTGACGTCACCGTGGTCCTGGCCGACGCGCCGCGCCAGGCCGACATCAACCGTCGCTTCGCCGAGCTGGAGATCCGCGCCAACCAGGCCGTGCGGAGCCAGCGAGACACCGTCGCCGCGGCCCGCCGCGCCGCCGAGCAGCGGGCCCTGGTCATCACGATCGCGGCGGCCGCGTTCTCGCTGCTCGCAACCTTGATCGTGATCCTGACGCTGCGACCGCTGCGGCGACTTGCGGTGAGCGTGCGCCGGATCGGCCGCGGTGAGTGGCGCGAGCGGATCGAGGTTGGCCCCAAGCCCGAGCGCGACGACGAGGTCGCCCGCCTCGCCCGCGAGGTCAACCTCATGGCCGCGACCCTCGAAGAGCGCGAGCGTCGGCTGTTGCGTGGTGAACAGCTGGCCGCGATCGGTCGGCTCGCCGCCCAGATCACCCACGAGATCCGCAACCCGCTGTCCAGCGTCGCCCTCAACGCCGAGCTGCTCGAGGACGAGCTCGACTCGCTGGGGACGGTCGCGGGCGTCGACGAGGCGCGCACCTTGCTCGGCCGGATCAGCGGCGAGGTCGATCGACTCACGCAGATCACCGAGGCCTACCTGGGCCTCGCGCGCCGACCCGCGCCGCAGATGGCCAAGATCGATCTGCGGCGTGAACTCACGGACTTGCTCGACTTCACCGCCCACGAGCACGAGCGCAACCGCGTGAAGGTCGTGCGCGAGCTGCCGGAGCTGCCGGTCTGGGTCGAGGCCGACGCGGGCCAGCTGCGCCAGGCGCTGCTCAATCTGCTGCGCAACGCTCAAGAGGCCGTGCTCGAGCTCGCTGGTGATCCGCTCGAGGCAGGCCCCGAGGGCGCGGGGGACCTTGGTGATCTGCTCGACGATTTCGACGGCGGGGCGGACGACCCTGGGCATGGACGTGGCTCCGCGCTAGCCGCGACCGCAGTCGGCACAATCACGGTCTCGCTGGTCTGTAAGCACGGTATGGCCCTCGTGGTTGTCGCGGACGACGGGCCTGGCATCCCAGCCGCCAACGACAACAGCCAGCACGGCGGCATCGAGCGGATCTTCGAAGCTTTCGTGACCAGCAAGGCCCACGGGACCGGGCTTGGGTTGCCCATGGTCCGGCAGATCGCCGCGGACCACGGTGGGGCCGTCGTGTTGCTCCAAACCGGCCCCGACGGCACCCGCTTCGAGTTCCGCTTGCCGGCTTGCGATCCTCCGGCCCCCTCCGTATCCTCGGAAACCGATTCGGCAGCCTCGGCAGACGGCCGCTAACGCCGTCCAGAGAATTCCACATGTCCAAGCGTCGCCTCTTCATCTCCGCTTCCTTGCTGCTCGCCGGCTTCACGATCAGCGCCTGCACGGCCATCCTGGTCCCCGATGTCAAAGACGACGGCGTGGAGCGCTGCAACACCGCCGCCGACTGCACGAAGCTGACGGACAACCGCTACATCGCGCAGTGTGTGGCTGGCGAGGGTCAGACCGACAAAGTCGACAACGTCTGCGCGCCCGCCTACGACGAGATCCAGTGCGACCTCACCGGCATCGATCCCAATTCTCGCTTCGCCGAGATCCTGGATGAGGCACAGAACGACTCGAAGGCCGCCTACGGCAGCTGCAGCGAAGAGAACAAGGGCAAGCGGGGCTGCGCGCCCGGGCCCAACGGGTGCGACTCGGGCCTGGAGATCGTCGATCCCACGCTCAACATCTGCGACGACCCCGAGGCCCTGCTCCCCGCGATCAACCCGTTCAAGGTCGGCGGTACCGACATCGCCGGGCAAGACGTCACCGACCAGTTCTGCCGGTTCTACTTCTGCGACGAGAGCTTCGTCTGCGCCCCCAGCGGGTCCAAGCGGATCTGCAAGCCCTGCAACCCGATGGCCGAGTTTGGCGAGGGTGGCTGCGGCACGCTGTACATCCAGGGCGCGCCCTCGTCCGTCTACACCGCCGACGTCGAGAGCAGCGGCAACTGCTCGGGCAACATCGGCAAGAACGACGCCGAGTTCGGCACGGCCCCCGAAGTGCCGCTGCCCTGAGCCGGCATGAAGCCCCGGTCTTTGCTCGTGTTGCTCGCGTGCCTTGGGGCGTGCGGCGAACCGGCGTCGGCTGATGGCGGCGGGGCAACCAGCAGCTCGGACTCGAGCTCTGGCGGTAGCGAGTCCGAGTCCGAGTCCGAGACCGACAGCTCGACGGCGCAGACCGACGAGTCCGAGACCGACGAGTCCGAGACCGAGACCGGCGAGACCGGCGAGACCGGCGAGCCGCCCGGCAACCCCTTGTTGTCCGACGAGCTCATCAACATCGCCCACCGCGGCGGCCGCGAGCTCCGCCCCGAGGCGACCCTGCCCGCGTTCGAGACCGCCTTGATGGTCGGCGCGAACGTGCTCGAGTTCGACGTCCACGCCAGCTCCGACGGCGTGGTCGTGGTCATGCACGACGACACCGTCAATCGCACCACCGACGGCACAGGGCTGATCAAAGAGCTCAGCTTCGACGCGCTGCGGCAGCTCGACGCTGGCTACCGGTTCACGACCGACGGCGGCGAGACCTACCCGTTCCGCGGGGTCGGCATCCAGATCCCCACGCCTGCCGAGATCTTCGCCGCGACACCCGGCGAGTACTACATGATCGAGATCAAGCAGGCCGAGCCCTCGATCGTGCCCGCGTTCATCAACGAGCTGGTCCTCGCTGGCGTCGAGGATCGCGTGGTGATCGCCAGCTTCGATCAAGGCACGCTCGACGAGGTCCGCGCCACGGCGCCGGCAATTTTCACCTCGATGTCAGCGGCAGAGATGATCAACTTCTACTCGAACGGCGCCGAGCCCGGCTACGAGCCGCCCGCGCTGTTCATGCAGGTGCCGTGGGAGGTCGTGGACCAGGAGCTGGTCGACCTCGCAAAGACGCATGGGATCCGGGCGCACCCGTGGACGGTCAACGGCCAGGCGTTGATGCTGGACATGATCGGCTACGGGGTGGACGGGATCATCACCGACGATCCCGAGCTGCTCGAGGCGTTGCTCGACGGCTGATCACGTTCCATTGAGACCCGGGCAGGACACCGCCGGCTCGTTGGACAGCGTGCACGTCGTCACCAGGCGGCTGGCCGCGACGCCGGGTACCCCCGGTCGCCGCGCGACCGTGAACTCAAGGTTGTGGCCCCTGTCGAGGCACTCAGCGGAAATGTCATCCGCCGTCGCCGACGTTGTCCCGTGCGGGTCCGTCAACATCGCGAAGCAAACGTCGACGTCGTCGGAGGGCATGACGAAGTCGCCATCTTCGATCACATAGCCCCCAGCATCACGCTTGCACTGGCTCAGCCAAGTCCCTTCGCCGCCCTCGAGTGGGCGCTCCTCCACCACGCACGAAGGCTCGAGGACGTCTGTCGTCGG
Source organism: Enhygromyxa salina (assembly GCF_000737335.2). GTDB lineage: Bacteria > Myxococcota_A > Polyangia > Nannocystales > Nannocystaceae > Plesiocystis > Plesiocystis salina_C. The sequence continues at coordinate 24,442 of NZ_JMCC02000116.1, forward strand.
ATCCGTGTCCTCGGCACAGTAGCCGTAGCAAGCTGGCGTGAGCTGACCCCACCCGTTCGGCAAGAACGACCCGAGCGCGTCCGTGTAGTCCCAATCGCAGATCGAGAACATGTTGCCTGGCGTGAACGCTTCGACGAGCTCGCGCAAGCGCACCGGAGGGAGCGCGCGCTTGGGCCGATCGGGATCTTCGGGGTTCGGTCGAACACAGCCAGGCCCGATGCCAAAGCGATCTTGAAACTCTGGATCGCTGTCACCGACCTCCGCGTAGAACGGCTCACCGCTCGAGCCCACCCCACCAATGAGGCCAACGACGACCTCCGCGGTGGGGTCGAAGTTCTGCTTCTCTCGCTCGATCCCCTCGAGCAGGCCGATGTAGCGGCTCATGGGACGAAGCACCGCGTCGGCGTCGTCGACCCCGACGCTGCCCTGGGTGCTCTTGTTGACCGGTTCGCAGGAGTCGTAGTGGGCCGGATCCCCCTCGCAGCTGACCCCGGCGTTCCAGCACACCGCCGAGGCCGGCGCGTCGACCTCGAAGAGCGCGGAGCCGGCCTCGGCGTGGGAGCAATCGACCTCATCGGTCACGAAGATGATCGCTAGCACCGCGTCGTGGCGCAGGAAGCCAGCGCTGGGATCGTCCACATCGTAGCTACGGTACAGCGCCTGGGCCATGGCCTCGAGCGGCGACTCGAAGCTACACCCGCCGATCCCTTGGGGCCCAAAGCAGGCGAAGGCGTCGGCCATGTTCGTCCCCAGGGGCAGATTGGTCTTGCCGTTGATGCGCTCGATCCACGGCCGCGGCCCGGGCACGTCGTCGAGCGCCGTCGTCGTGGGTAGCAACGCGAGCGCGTCCGCGTCGAGGGTGCAGCTGTCGCGGCAGCCGACGTCGCGGACATCGAGGTCCTCACCCATGTTCGCAACGAAGTCTTCGAGGTGCTGCTCGCACGAGTGCATCACCAGGGCGCCGAACTCGGGCGTTGTCAGCTGGGGGTCACACGCGGGGTTGCCGTTGTCGGTCGTCGTGATCGCCACGCGATAGTCGACCCGCGCCCCCTCGTCCTCGAGCACCTCGATGAACGCGCCGAAGTTCGCGGCCAGCGTGCTCTGCTCTTCGGCCATCGAGCTCGAGTTGTCGATTACGAACAAGATATCGACCTTTCGGCGCGGCCCAACCAGCGGGAAGCTGTCGGAGGCTGTCGAGACGTGGACGAGCTCGGCCGGCTCGCGCGGGGCTTCGCCGCATGCGACCAGCCCGAGCAGCGTCGCGAGCACGACCGTGGAATTCGTGACGGGCACCTGCATCTGGGGAGTGTCACGCAAGTTCGAGGCCAACTCACGCGGGCATGACTGGCGGCGCTTTCTGTCGATCGAGCGAGCCACCCGCGCCCATCGGGTTGGCGTTCGGCACTCCGACCGCCAACTCGGTAGCCAACGCAGGGACGCACTCGTGGATCGCTCGCCCCGCATGTGTGCCTGGCCTCAGGCGCGGCCCAATTTGCCGCCACCGGCCAGATCTTCGATGATCACCCCGCATGCCAAGCACCCGCACGCTCGTTGATGGCGTCCCGCTCCCCAGCGAGGGCGCCGCCGGGCGCTTGAGCGACGATCAGATGCTCGAGCACTTCCTCGACTGGACGACCGAGCAGGGCTTCGAGCTCTACGGCCACCAAGAAGAGGCCGTGCTCGAGATCATGGCCGGCCGCCACGTCATCCTCAACACCCCAACCGGCTCGGGCAAGTCCCTGGTCGCGCTGGCGATGCACTTTCGGGCGCTGTGCCGGGGCGAGCGGGCCTACTACACCTCGCCGATCAAGGCGCTCGTCTCGGAAAAATTCTTTGATCTGTGCCGCGTGTTTGGGGCCGAGCGGATCGGCATGCTCACCGGTGACGCCGCGCTCAACCACGACGCCTCGGTCGTGTGCTGCACCGCGGAGGTCCTGGCCAACGTAGCCCTGCGCGAGGGCAAGCACGCGAAGGTCGACTACGCGGTGCTCGACGAATTCCACTTCTTCGCCGACCGCGAGCGCGGGATCGCCTGGCAGATCCCGCTGCTCACCCTGCCGCAGACCACCTTCATGCTGATGTCGGCCACGCTTGGCGACACCGGCCGGTTCGAGCAAGAGATCGAAGCCCGAACCCAGCGCAGCGTCGCCCTGGTCAAGTCCGCCGAGCGCCCGGTCCCGCTCGAATTTTCTTACTCGCAGACGCCAATTCACGAGGAGATCGAAGAGCTCGCCAACGGCGGCCGCGCGCCGGTCTACGTCGTCAACTTCACCCAGCGCGAGGCCGCGGAGCTGGCCCAGGCGCTGACCTCGACCAAGCTGATCGATCGTGAGCAGCGCGACCGGATCAACGACGCCCTGCACGGGTTTCGGTTTGACACGGTCTACGGCAAGGACATCCAGCGCTTCATCAAGGCCGGCGTTGGCCTGCACCACGCCGGGCTGCTGCCCAAGTACCGCCTGCTGGTCGAGAAGCTCGCGCAAGAGGGGCTGCTGCAGGTCATCTGCGGAACCGACACGCTGGGGGTTGGCGTCAACATTCCGTTGCGCACGGTCCTGTTCACCAAGCTGTGCAAGTACGACGGCGAGGGCACCAAGATCCTCGCGGTCCGCGACTTCAAGCAGATCGCCGGCCGGGCCGGTCGCAAGGGCTTTGACGATCGCGGCTGGGTGATCGCGCAGGCGCCCGAGCACGTGATCGAGAACCTCAAGCTGGAGGCCAAGGCCCGGTCGGGCAGCGCGCCAGGCAAGAAGCCCAAGAAGTTCGTGCGCAAGAAGCCGCCGGATCGCGGCTATGTCCACTGGGACCAAGACACCTTCACCAAGCTGGTCGAGGGCGAGCCCGAGACCTTGCAGCCCGCGTTTCGGGTTGATCACGGGATGATGCTCAACCTGCTGCAGCGACCGCAGGCGCTGGCGTGGGGCGACGAGCGGCCCGACGGCGGCTACCGCGACTTGCTGCAATTGGTCCACGACTCGGGTGAGCGCCCGGTCGTGGTCACCCGGCTCAAGCGAGAGTCCGCCCAGCTGTTTCGCGCGCTGCGGGGCGCTGGGATCGTCGAGCTGCGCCCGCGCGCCTGGGGTGGCCGGGGCCGCAGCGTGGCCGTGTCCGAGCAGCTGCAGCGCCACTTCTCGCTGCTTCAGACGCTGGGCCTGTACCTCGTCGAAGCCCTGGAGTTGCTCGACCCAGAGGACGAGCGCCACGCCCTGCACGTCATGAGCTTGGCCGAGGCGATCCTCGAGAACCCCCGGGTCCTGCTCATGCGCCAAGAGTCCAAGCTCAAGGGCGACCGCGTGGCCGAGCTCAAGGCCGAGGGCGTCGAGTACGACGCGCGCATGGAGGAGCTCGAGAAGGTCAGCTACCTCAAGCCCGACGTCGAGTTCATCTACGACACCTTCAATCAATTCGCCGCCAAGCACCCATGGGTTGGGACCGAGAACATTCGGCCCAAGTCGATCGCGCGCGACATGTACGAGCAGTACGCAACCTTCAACGACTACGTGAAGGAGTACGGGCTCGCGCGCAGCGAGGGGTTGTTGCTGCGACACCTGCACCAGACCTACAAGACCCTCGAGCAGACCGTGCCACCGGTCCACAAGACCGAGGCTGTCGTCGACGCCATCGCCTGGCTGCGGGCCACGATCGAGCGCGTGGACTCGAGCCTGGTTCAAGAGTGGGAGCGGATGCTCAGCGGCGCCCACGAGATCGACGCGCGCCTGGCCGCCAAGCTCGAGAAGCTGCGGCCCGAAGAGCTCGACATCTCGCTCGACAAGAAAGAATTCTACGCGCGGATCCGGGCGGAGCTGCACCAGATCACCCACGCGCTGGCCCGCAAGGACTGGGAGGAGGCCCTGGCCTCGATCCGCGACCTGCCCGACCTCATGGGCGACGCGTGGACCGAGGAGCGACTCGAGCAGGTCATGAACGGGTACTACGAGGAGTACCCCAAGCTGGTGTTCGACCCGCGCGCGCGGCAGACCGACAAGACCCGGATCGAGCAGCTGGCCCCGCACCATTGGGGGGTCCGGCATACTCTGGTGGATCCCGAGGACGATGGGTTTTGGTTCATCGAGGCCGAGGTGGATCTGCGGGAGGACCACTCACCCGAGGGGCCGGTGGTCCGGGTATTGCGGATCGGGACCTGAGCCTGGCTCACGCGCAGTCTGGATCGTTCCGTTGCGGTCCAAGGCCCTCGCAGCACTCGTCCTCGTAGTTGCAGTCGGTCACCCAGCAGCAGCCGCAGGCGCCGTCTCCATCGCCATCGCCATCGCCCGTTGTCGCGTCGCCGTCGCCGTCTCCATCGCCCGTGGTCTCGTCGCCGTCGCCCGTGGTCTCGTCGCCGTCGCCCGTGGCCTCGTCGCCATCGCCCGTCGTCTCGTCTCCGTCTCCATCTCCGCTGGTGGTGTCCGCGTCGGTGGTCGTCTCACCGCCGGTGGTCGTCTCGCCATCGCCGTCGCCGGTCGTGGGCTCGTCGTCGATGTTGTCACCTGCGTCGCACCCTGCCTCGGCCGTCAGCCCACCCACGAGAACGAGGACATTGAAGAGCTTGCGCATGTTCATGCCCTCAGTGTGCTCGGGGTCTGCGACGATGACTATCACTATAGTTGAGATGAAACCATATGGCATGGGCATACAGTGAAGAGCCGGGTTCAGCTCGCCCCGCCGCGCATCGTCGAGCTACCTTGGCGGTTGCACGATGAAGGCGATCTCGGACCGCCGCGCGGAGTATGACCTGGTCGTGGGCGCGTGAGCTAGTGCCGCACACCCTGAGTTCGTTCCGGGTTAGGTGCGGAGCTGAGGCCCAAGGGCGAGGAGCGGCGACGACGCTGTACCGGGCGTACTGCTAGGAGCTGCGACACTGCCATTGGGCCTCAGTGCCGTGCATAACCCGGAACGAACTCAGGGTGTGCGGCACTAGCTCCCTTGACACCCAATTTCGTGGGAATTTGAGTCAAGTTTGGTTCAAGCGGCGAGCCTCCCAGTCTCCCACAGCTTGGTC